>NZ_JBGOSE010000001.1:0-820187 GCF_041538045.1 Aliiglaciecola sp. SL4
CTGCATAAGGCATGTTTTAGACACCTAATTCTTGGGTCAGTAAGAATTGCCCCCTTTAGCACTAAAATATGTGCATTTACATGCTCCCTATATGAAGCGTACTCACCTACTACACCATGAGGGATTAGCCATGCCTCGAGAACATCAAATTTTTCGTCATATATTACCGCTGCCAATTCGTCGAAGTCTTTTTCTTTGTATTTGCGAATTGCGCTAAGTTGTCTGGAATTATTTTTGGGAGTGACTCTACGCCCTTTTATTTGGATCTTGACTCCAGTTTCACTGATCCCGTCATATCCGGCCTTGGAATTTGCCTCAAGCTCTAAACCTAGAGCTTTTGCAACAAGCCATTCAGTATAATCACCTAGAGGATTATTTTGAGTTCTTACAACTCCGCGACCTTTAAGCTCATTTGTAATTGATGCTTGTAGTTGTAAAAGCTCCTTAACTTCCATTTTATCTAAATGCACAATCTTCCTCAGGGCAGCTAACAGTATTAATAAGTCGCAAAAGCCCGTGTTTAAACACGGACTTTTACCGTATACAAATTAACCTATTCTAATCACAGAGTGTAACTTATTACAACATATAGGTTTTTTCGGATATCCGTCCTCCCTCCTTTGAAAATACGGCAATTATCCGTAATCTTGCATGGTTACGGTGTTGAAGTTAAGTCTGTGTACAATGACATTATTCGATGGAGAGGCGACGTTGATTTTCTATATGGTTGAAAGACTATAAATGGCAAACTTGCGACGACCAGAATTGATTTAGTTCTGTTAATCGAATTGGGCTGATCAAGGTATGGCTTATTCATTCAAGTCTGGCTTACGATATTTCAAGGGATCTAACCCCGCAGGTTACTATCAAACCTGTCCTGATTATTAAGCGAAGAACTGTATATTGCAGAAGTTCAGAGTTAGAATGATTTAAAGGTAAGGCACAAGAGCAACATAAATCTGATACAGATTTTAGAGAGCTAAATCCATTCTTTCTTGATGTATTTAAGGGCTCAGCTTTGGTTAGTTGGCAGTAAAATTAAAAGCCGCTTATATAGGCTATGTAAACAAACTGGCCATCAAGGCAACTAAACCAATTGGGCTAAAAATAAGGTTGTAATCATTCATGCAAATTCAAAAAGACACCATCGATTTAAATACCGCCACAGGACCAATGCGTTGTTATATTTATCGCCCTGTGGATGAGGGCGTTTATCCGTCCATTATTTTTTATTCTGAAATTTTTCAGCAAACTGCGCCCATTAGTCGCTCTGCCGCCATCATGGCTTGCCATGGTTTTGTGGTGATTGTTCCTGAAATTTTTCATGAGCTTAATGCCCTTGGCACCGTTTTAGCCTACGACGATGTTGGCAAAGATAAAGGTAATGCAGATAAGAGCCAAAAGCCCTTAATTGACCATGACACCGATACTGTGGCCATGCTGGATTTTGTGAATTCTGCTTCTTATTGTTCAGGTGAAGTGGGAGCTATGGGGGTCTGTATTGGTGGGCACTTGGCTTACCGGGCGGCCCTTAACCCTGCCATTAAAGGTGCTTTTTGTTTATATGCAACAGATATCCACAATAACGCTTTGAGTGCAGCGCCAGAGCAACAAAGCTTAGCCAGAATGGCCGATATTCAAGGGGAGATTCATTTTGTGTGGGGTAAACAAGATCCCCATGTGCCTAAAGAGGGTAGATTAACTGTTTATCAGCAATGCCTGGCAACGGGCATTAATTATCAATGGTGTGAAGTGAATGGTGTACATGCATTTATGCGAGATGAAGGAGAGCGTTACGACGGTGCTTTAGCCTTGCAAATGTATCAACAGGCGGTCGCTTTATTTCAGCGAGTGCTGCGTTGATCAATTTTTAGAGTTGTTTTTTGGGCGTAAACTTTAGATACTCAAAGAGAAGTTTTAAGGGCCGTGGAGTACGCGTGCTTTTCGGTTTTTAATTATACATTCACTGCACTACGTCAATTTTTTGAGCTCACAACATAGAAGAGGTGACAATGTCACAGGCCATATGGATTCATGCACTTAAGACTGTGCCCCAGATCGATAAAGCATCTTGGGATAGTTTAAATATTTTGACTAAATGGCTGGTGGCGAGTCGCTTTTCAGTCACGATCATGAGTTTTACCTCGGCTATTATTGGCATATTACTGGCGTTAAGTACCGCTAGTGTCGATTTAAGCCTTGCGGCTTTGTGCATCATCGGTTTGGTGTTAGCCCATGCCACCAATAACTTGCTGAATGATTATACCGACTCGGCAAGAGGGGTAGATAAAGGAAATTACTTCCGCACCCAATACGGTACCCATGTTCTGGAAAGCGGATTGCTCACTAAATCACAGTTGATGAAGTATATAGTCGCAACAGGGGGCTTAGCGATTATATGTGGCGCCAGTATCATTTACATCCGCGGTATTGAAGTGTTGTGGTTAATGTTAGCTGGGGCATTTTTTGTGTTGTTTTACACCTGGCCGTTGAAGAAACTTGCCCTAGGCGAGGTGTCAGTTTTAGTTGTGTGGGGGCCATTAATGGTCGGCGGAGCTTATTATGTTAGCAGCGGACAATGGAGTAACGCTGCTATGTTAATTGGTACTTTATACGCTTTGGCACCCACAGCGGTTATTTTTGGTAAACATATCGATAAAATTGAGATGGATAAGAGCAAAGGGATTTATTCCCTACCGGTGTTGCTTGGTGCCAGTAATTCGCGAAAAGCGGTACAAGTTATGCTGTTATCTCAGTATGTTTTGGCCGCCTACATTTATGTAAACGGCTACATTGGTTTTAGTATTTTAATTTTATTAGTCACCTTACCCACGCTTATTCAAACACTTAAAGTGTTCAATAAGGAACGGCCCACAGAGATGCCAGAGGGCTTTCGTAAAGAAGTTTGGCCGTTGTGGTTTGCGCCCAATGCTTTTCAATATACTCGGCGTTTCAGTTTGCTGTTTTTGCTGATGTTAATCTTAGAAAATATTATCTCTGGCATAGGCGTATAACCCTAGGATAAAAGCCATTTGCTTAGCTGATAATACCCGCTAACCAAATGCCTAAGGTTAGCAAACTGATCACTGCGGCGAGTCCATAACATATCAGTTTGACTAGCCCATGGTGTTGTACCTTTAAGTCGTGTAAACCATGGCGAATACGGTGGGCAGCATGAAATGTGGGCAGAATAATAAAAGCGCCACTGAACATCAGCCCCCAAAAACTAAAAAACCAATTGTGGGCTTGGGCATAGCTAAACTCCATCAATCCCAAGGGTTGCAGTAAACCTAAAAATAACACGGCGGCGGGAATAAAAACCGCAAAACACACGCCGCCAGCGCTGAATAATGCCCACCAAACCGGTTCAATACTGCGCTGGGGTTTCGTAGCAGTCTTATCGCTGTTTTGTGTTGTTAGCGAATTCATAAGTTCCCCCAAAATAACCAGAAAAATAAGATGATCACTGAGAATACGCCGGCCCATTGTCCTGCTACGAGCAGATTGGCTGGCACTGTAATTTCCCCAATTCGAATTGGCATCACTCTGGGAAACAACACAAAAAAGGTCCATGCGTGAAATAGACTGGCCATTAGGGCGATTAGGTTGATGACCAACACCCAAGGTTGAGCCATGGCGGCTTGCCAGTTGAGCCAATGACTTTCACCTTGCCATAAACTGAAAATGCCAGAGACTAAACACAAGATAAAAAATGTGAGGGGCAATACCGTCGCTTCTCGCAACATATAGGCTTTAAAGGCATTGTGTTTTAACCACCAGGTGCGAGACAGGCTTGTGTGATAAGTCATAAATTCCCCTTAAATAATTCGATAATCATGTCTTTAGCGGATTCAACTTTAGATTGATTAACTGCCGCAGCGGGATCTACATTCTTCGGGCAGACTTTTGAGCAAAATCCCACAAAAGTGCAGCTCCACGCGCCTTCTTCGGTATTCAACAACGGCATGCGTTGGGCTTTGCCGTGATCACGGTTATCCAAGTTGTAACGATGGGCTAGGGTGATAGCTGCCGGGCCTAAAAATTCAGGGTTTAAGCCAAACTGCGGGCAAGCAGAATAACAAAGTCCGCAGTTTATACAGTCGGAAAATTGTTGGTATTTCGCCATTTGTGCAGGGGTTTGTTTATGTGTTTCTGTGATGTTTTTCTCATCACTGATCAAATAGGGTTTTACCGCTTCAAGATGAGTTAAAAACGCATCCATATCCACAATTAAATCCCGCTCTACGGGGAAGTGGGCTAAAGGTTCGAGGAATATAGTGTCGGGGTAGTTACGCAAAAAGGTTTTACAGCCTAGTTTCGGGATACCATTGACCATAAGGCCGCATGAACCACAAATTGCCATTCTGCAAGACCAGCGATAACTCAAAGAGGGATCTAACTCTTCTTTAATATAATTCAGTGCGCCGAGTACCGAGGTGCTGTCATCACAGGGAATATCAAATTGCTGCACAAAAGGCGTTTCTGAGGTTTCTGGCAAATAACGACTGATATTAATGGTTTTCATTTTTGACCTCCTTACCTGCGTCACCGTATGCCCGTGTTGCTGGTGGCAACAGTGAAGTGTCAACTGGTTGCCAAGCTAGCTGTGCATCATTATTGGCTTGGTAGTGCACCAAACTATGTTGTAAAAAGTGCTCATCGTCACGGGTGGTGCAGCCTTCATCAAGGCGCTGGTGGGCACCTCTGGATTCAAGGCGCTGGTGGGCACCTCTGGATTCACGGCGTTGTAGTGCGGCCAAGCAGGTTGCTTCGGCCACATCTATGCCAAAACCCACTTCAATGCATTGTAATAATTCCGTGTTATAGCCGAGGCTTTTATCACTAATGCCTATTTGTTGGTAGCGAGCTTTTAGCGCCCGCAGGGTAGTGAGGGTTTGCTGCATGCCTGCTTGATCGCGATATATTCCGCAGCCTTCTTCCATGCTTTTCACTAACTCTCGTTTAATGGCTACCCAGCTTTCTGAACCTTGCTGGTTACGTAAGTCGTTGATGCGTTGTTGTTGAAGATGAAATTGAGCTTCTAAGGTCGCCGCTGGGGTGAGTGCTTGTTGTTGACTAAAATCTGCCGCTTGTACACCGGCTAAACGACCAAATACCAACAACTCACTGAGTGAATTGGACCCCAATCGGTTGGCGCCATGTAAACCCACTGAAGCACATTCACCAACGGCAAACAGGCCTTTAATGGTCGTTTCACACTGGGTATTGGTGGTGATCCCGCCCATGGTGTAATGCACCGCCGGACGCACTGGAATAGGCTGTTTAACTGGATCCACGTTGACATAGGATTTGGCTAACTCACAAATAAAGGGAAGACGTTCATTTAAATAGGCTTTTCCTAAATGGCGTAAATCTAAATAGACAACATCACTGTCGCCATAACGGCCTGTCCGTCCTGCTTGCTGTTCGTGCCAAAACGCTTGAGACAATTTATCTCTAGGGCCCAACTCCATGTATTTGTTTTTCGGCTCGCCAATGGGCGTTTCTGGGCCTAAGCCGTAATCTTGCAGGTAACGATAGCCCTGTTTATTTAGCATTAAACCACCTTCCCCTCGAGAGGCTTCGGTGATTAAAATGCCAGAACCCGGTAGGCCAGTGGGATGATACTGCACAAATTCCATGTCTCGCAGCGCTACGCCGTGTCGATAAGCTAGCGCCATACCATCACCGGTAACAATGCCACCGTTGGTGTTGAAGCGAAATAGTCTGCCTGCACCACCTGTGGCTAAAATAACCGATTTGGCGCGAATGAGATGTAACTCACCGGTGGCAATTTCTAAGGCGACAATGCCTGCGATTCGCTCTTCGTTTACCACTAAGTCGAGTACAAAAAATTCATCAAGACGCTGGATCTGACCATAACGCAAGGAGGTTTGAAACAGCGTATGTAACAAATGAAAACCGGTTTTATCTGCGGCAAACCAAGTGCGTTCTATTTTCATGCCGCCAAACCGACGGACTTGCACGGAACCATCTTTTTTGCGGCTCCAAGGGCAGCCCCAATGTTCCATTTGCACTAATTCTTGATGGGCGTGGCGCACAAAATAATCGACGACCGCTTGCTCGGCTAACCAGTCACCCCCTGCAACTGTGTCTTCAATGTGGGCGTCAAAACTATCGTCGTCACGGGTTACTGCTGCTGCACCGCCTTCTGCCGCCACTGTGTGGGAGCGCATAGGATACACTTTGGATACTAAACCAATACGTAAATCACAGCCGTTTTTTTGTGCCTGCTCGGCAGCTGCAATGCTGGCTCGTAATCCCGCTCCACCACCTCCAACAATAAGTACGTCATAATCTTTGTATTTCATTTCGTCCTATTTCCCTAACGGTGTGTTATCCAACTTAGCTCAATTTAAATCCCGCCTTTGTAAACAGGTGTTAGCTTTAGGTAGATAATATAACCATAAAATAAATAAGGTTAATACTGCTAAACGAGCAAATAATGACCTTGATCAATGAAATTTGCTTAGTTCGAGTGGTTTTAGGAGGATGCACAAAGCAAAGTGGCTAGTGCATCTTTTTTTTAGGCTAGTGGCGCGATATTTAATGTGAGTATTAGAGCCGCATAGGGGAAATGTTTGCGAAAGGTAGATAGCAGAGCAAGCCTTAACTTGCTCTGTTTATATGCTGTTTAACTCATTTTCTTTAGCCAGCTCAGGGGGACTATGCTCAAAATGGGTCGAAAGACCACCCAAGGCCATGCCGGCACGTAGCTGTTTGCGCCTTCTTTTTCGATGGCCTTAACCATGGCTTTACAGCCTGTTTCTGTATCTACAATAAAGGGAACTTTTTTAACTTTTTCGTTAATTTCACTTTTGATAAAACCAGGATGCACTGTGGATACTTTAATGGGTGTGTCTAATACATCAATTCTCATGCCTTCCGTGAGGGAGCTTAAGCCTGCTTTTGTGGCAGCATAAACATTCATGGCTCTGCGTGCGCCACGAATGGCACTGATAGACGAAATTGTGACTAAGTGTCCAGCATTTTGTTGTCGGAATATGGCCATAGCGGCTTCACACTGGGCAATTGCTGAAACAAAGTTGGTGATGGCTGTCTGCTTATTGGCGTAAAAATATCCTGTACCAATAGGCGCACCTTTTCCCATGCCCGCATTTACAATTACTCTGTCGATCTGGCCAAATTCTTGATGGAATTGGTCAAATACTTCGAATACTTGATCATGGTTGTCCACGTCTAAAGATTTAATTGACACCTTAATATTCGGATTGATGCTGAGTAGTTCTTGTTTTAACTCTTCCAAGCGCTCAATACGGCGAGCACACAAGGCTAGGTTTCTGTTCATTTTGGCAAACTCGATGGCCATGCCTTTACCTAGACCAGAGCTGGCACCGGTAATTAATATGTTTTTTCTGTTCATTGTTAGACTACACTTGTTTAGGTTTAAGGGTTACTTATAGGTGATCAATGCTCTATTTTCACCTTCGAAATGGCTGTGTTCGTTCAAGGTAGATAAAAATACTCTAGAGGGAGTATTCACTAATTTGGTTATACCGCAATTAACTAGGGTCCAATTTACCTGCATAACTTTTTCTGCCGGCACCCCTAACAAATACTGGCTGACCACAGATATAGGCCCACCAGAGGTAAAAACCGCTACTTTTTTCGCGCCATTTGCGTTTTTAGACACATTGTTTAAGGCTCTGATGACACGTTTCTGGTAGCAATCCCAAGATTCCACATATTGCTCACAGTGCTGACCAGACATCCAGCGATCCATGGCATCGTTAAACAATTTTTCAAAAGCCTGTTTGGGGTGATCATGTTTTAATATCCACCCTTTAACCGAGGGGGCATCAGCGAACTCTGGCCCCATTTGGGCAATGATGTCGTTATGATCGTATTCATTCCAACTGGCATCAATATTCCAGTGCGCCTCGTCTAGCTGTGAATCCATACCAGATAAACAATTTTGTAAGGTCTGTTTATGCCGTAGCATACTGCCTAAAAATACTTTATCGAAACTACCTATCCGACTTTGCAACGCACCGCCTAATACCTTAGCTTGCTGGTGCCCTATATCGGACAGTTTATCGTAATTTTGTTGGCCAAAAGATGCTTGGCCATGCCGAATCAAATAAATAGCCGTCAAAGTTTTTCCTATTCAGTTGTTGTTATCGTCGTTAAATAAGCTTGATGGGGCTCATCAAGCTTATTATTGATTGTATTGGCTTAGCGTATTAACCGCGTTACGGCAATTGCACTTATTTATTTAAATACTTTTTCAGCTCAATACGGGTGACCATACCCTGATGAACTTCATCTGGACCATCGGCTAGTCGCAAAGAGCGAGCTGCTGCGGCAAATCGTGCAAGAGGGAAGTCACTACACATTCCAGCTCCACCATGGAACTGGATAGCCATGTCTACCACATTTTGCAACATTCTTGGCACAACCACTTTGATCGCCGAAATTTCTGTCATGGCATTTTTAACACCGACAGCATCAATTTTCCAGGCGGCACTTAAGGTCAGTAGTCGAGCTTGATCTATCGCCATGCGAGCTTCAGCAACACGTTCCTGATTACCTCCCAATTTTATGATTGGTTTGCCGAATGCTTCACGTGCCTGTCCACGTAAAATAGCTAATTCAAGGGCTTTTTCTGCCATACCGATAGCGCGCATACAGTGGTGAATACGGCCTGGGCCAAGTCGTCCTTGAGCAATAGCAAAGCCTTTACCCAGACCCATAATGATGTTTTCTTTAGGCACACGTACATTAGTAAAGTGCATTTCACCATGGCCGTAAGGGGCATCATAATCACCATAGGCGGTTAACATACGTTTAATTTCAATACCTTCGCTGTCGAGGGGGACTAGCACCATGCTATGTTGTGCATGTCGGTCATTTTCGGGGTTAGATAATCCCATAAAAACGGTAACTTTGGCGTTAGGGTGGCCTAGCCCTGTACTCCACCACTTTTTGCCATTGATTACGACTTCGTCACCATCTAGTTCTATTGTGGCTGCCATATTAGTTGCATCTGAGGAGGCGACTTCGGGTTCGGTCATGCCAAAAACAGAGCGGATTTCGCCAGCTAATAAGGGCGTTAACCATTGTTGTTTTTGCGCTTCTGAACCAAAGTGGTAAAGCACTTCCATATTGCCTGTGTCTGGCGCATTACAGTTAAAAATTTCAGGGGAGAAAGGAACGCGACCCATTTCTTCGGCCAAAGGTGCGTATTCTAAACAACTTAGCCCTTTGCCGAGCTTGTCGTCGGGCAAAAATAAATTCCACAGTCCCTGTTCGCGGGCTTTTACTTTCAAGCGTTCTACATCAGGATGCAGTGTCCAGTTATTCCAGTCACCACCGGGATTCATTTCTTCCATTTCAGCGTAGATTTTACTTTCAATGGGGTAAACATTTTCTTGCATAAAGGTTTTTAGGCGAGAAAGGTAATCTTGTGCTTTTTGACTGTGCTCGAAATGCATAATCGTCTCCGAATAATTAACTTGCTGACTAGCATAAACACTGTTGCCATTTGAATGAAATGAAATATACTTAATTAGTTGTGTGAATTTAATTCATGGTGAGTTGTGGCGGAAATAAAACAAATTCAAAGATTAGATTTAAATTTATTAAAAGTATTTGAGAGTCTATATCTGGAACAAAATATGACAAGAACCGCTGAGCGGCTGAATATCACCCCTTCTGCGGTGAGCCATGCGGTAAAACGACTAAGGGATTGTCTACAAGATCCATTGTTTGAGCGCAGCAAAAATAAGATGGTGCCAACCCCAGCTTGTAAACGCATGGCACCTCTGATTATCGATAATCTGAGTCGCCTTCGACAAATTTTACAACAGTGGGGCGAGTTTGATCCCCTAACTAGCAAAAACCACTTTCGCATTGCTATGCACGATGCCCTTGAGCCCACCATTTTGCCAAGCATTGCTAAGATACTGTTTGAGAAAGCGCCGAATATCACCTTTGCAAGTGTGAAAGTAGAGCGAAATCAACTTGCTAAGGGATTAACCTCAGGGCAGTTTGATTTGGCATTTGATATTGCCATGCCTCTTAAACCGCCTATTCGTCATGAAAACGTGCGCAATGATAAATTTATGATTTTAATGGACAGGCAACATCCGTTGCTGAAAAACGCCAATTCATCAAAACAGCCAATCACCCAAGAGCAGTATTTTGCAGCAGAACATATTAGTGTTTCCCATCGTCCAACTGGGGCGGTGTTAGAAGATTTTATGCTGCAAGAGCAGGGCTTTACCCGCAAGGTGTCGGTGCGCTGTCAAAACTACTATGCAGCAAAAGAAGTTTTGAAAGGGTCGCCGTTTTTATTGACCTTACCCAGTTCATTAGGCGCTCATTTATTAGATAAAAAATTAATCTCGGTGGCGGTGCCTTTCGATATGCCGCTTATTTCAACGCATATGTATTGGCATCAAAACACCGAAGAAGACTCGGCCCTGAGTTGGTTTAGAGAAGCCTTACATAAAATAATGGTGGATAATCATCAACCGCTAATTTAACTATTTAGCTTGGAATAATCATGCCTGAACCTCTTAAAAATCTTTTTAACCATGATGTTATTAGCCATATGGCCAAGCATTTTTCCAGCCATGCTAATGCCAGTTGTGGTGAGGGTTTTGATATTGAGATTTTTATCGAGATTGCGTCAAAAAATTTAGAGAACTTGGAGCTGAAACAACGTTCAGCGCAAATTATGCAGGCAATGAAACATTGCTTACCTGATAATTTTAACCTTGCCGCAGACATCATGTTAAAAAGCCTGGCCGCTGAGCACAACAGTGATTTATCGCAACATGCTGACCTGTCATTAGGTTTAAACGGCTGGGCAATTATGCCCATGGCTGAATATGTTGGGGTGTATGGGCAAGATGACTTTAATACTGCAATGAACTTGTTCCACGCCTTTACTCAACGATTTACTGCAGAGTTTGGCATACGTCACTTCTTGTTAAGCAACCCACAAAAGACCCTCAGTACCATGCTCAAGTGGTGTGACGATGACAACCACCATGTAAGACGCTTAGCATCTGAAGGTTGCCGCCCACGTTTGCCATGGGGCATGCAGTTACCAATTTATATTCAGAACCCGCAGCCCATTATTGAACTGCTAGAAAAGTTAAAAGACGACAACGAAGAGTATGTGCGTCGTTCTGTGGCGAATAATTTAAATGATATCGCCAAGGATCACCCAGACTTAGTGGCCGATACGCTACAACTATGGGGAAAAGGGGCGAGTCCTGAGCGCAAAAAATTGTTACGTCATGCAGGCAGAACCTTACTCAAACAGGGGAACCCTAAAGCGTTGCAGATTTTTGGCTACTTTCCTGCGCAATTAAAGAATGTGATATTAAATATTGAAGAAGAAGTGGTTGATTTTGGTTCAAAACTGCCATTTTCGTTACAGATAGAAGCAAGTTCTAAGAAAAAACAGCTGTTAATGGTGGACTTTGCTATCCATCATTTGAAAGCCAATGGCGAGTTAACAGCAAAAGTCTTCAAGTGGAAAACTATCACCCTAGAACATGGACAGCCATTGCTACTCACCAAATCGCATCCTTTTAAAGCAATCACTACTCGGCGCTATTACCCAGGCGTTCATAAGTTAGAGGTGCTCATTAACGGGGTGAGTGTTGGCCTAAAAAGCTTTGAGCTAAAAATGAATGTAGAATAGAAGTTTGGATATTCAATTTATTCTATAGGCAGGTAAATCGACACCTTGGATGCTATTCCCGCGCATTTTAAGTAACCCTAAATAACGCTCTTCGCCGGTGCTGGAAAATTCAAAGGAAAATTCTGTGTACCAATCTAGTTTGGCTTTGTGAAAAATCACTTTGGTTTTGCTGCGGGCAATACTGATTAATTGCAGGCCGTTAGCTTCAGAATACTTTTCCAAATACACTTTCGCTTGTTCTGATATGCCACGAATTCGCCAAAACTGAAATACAATTGCGGCAATAATAAAAAGAACCAGTATATCGGTAAGGTTAAAATTCATTCACGAGTCCTGGCGTTGATGAGCTGAAAATAAATGGCCAACGGCGGCAGATAAATTGTTCGATTTATTGGGGTTGCGCAACATCGATAATACTTGCTCACGTAAATCTGGCAACTGCACTAAGTCTTGGAAAATCCCCATAAATAAATCGAAATTAGCATCAGCTTCAGCCACTTTTTCGAAAAAGTTAAGTAATAACTCTGGTGTGGCTAGGTGATGCCAAAGGCGACCTGAAATAATCACTAATATATTGTGTTTATTCGACAACTGGCTTTGTAAGGTTTGATTCAGGATCGCTATTACCTTTTCTGAGTCACTGGTTTGGGACAAGGCTCGTAAACCATGCTGCCATTTCACTTCATCTTCTGGATGTTGGTTTAACCAAGTCACTATGGTTTGCACGCAGGCATCCGGTAAAGGGTAATTTTCCATGCTAATAAGTAGCTGATACTGCACTTGTTCTGGAAACTGTGAAAAGTGGCGGCAAATGGCGTTGTGTATTTCCGCTGAGTCTATCTCTGCCACTAAATCGCTTAACCCTTGTAGTGCAATACTCTGCCAATCAATTACCATGGGTGATTGAATATAAGCTTTGGCTGCGTCAAAGTATTGGGATTGCCCTAAGCTTAAAACCTTTTTACTTTTGCTGTTAAAATCAGCAATTTGATTTTGATTTGGCACAAAAGAGTAAGGGTTTTCAGGAAGTTGCCCATTCTTTTTATCTGCGTTTTCTAATTCCGCACCTAAAGCATCAACAATGATCTGTAAAAAGTGATTGCGGCAGGCAGAGACGATAAAACCATTTTCATCAGTAGGAAGCTTCACAAACCAAATATATTGTTGTTCGGAGCGAGTTTTATCCCAAAAGACAATGCCAAACCACCCATGTTGTGCTCTGGTGAAAGCGGGTTTAATTTGGCCATTTTCTTGTTCTAAGAATTCTTGGCTTGGAATTTCTCGAATGGTACGACCCATATCGAACACGCGATAATCAGTACCTGCGTGGAGTAAAAATTCACTAATAGAAGAAATTTCGTGCTTGCTCATAATCAGTTTAGGGTAATATGTTGAGTGTGCTAAATGTGAAGTGGCAGAGTATATCTTTTTGTGTGGTGATTAAAAAGAAATCACAGATAAATAACCATCTCAAAATGAACACCCGTCTAAGGTAAAAATAAATAAAGTGTCATGACAATCTCCCGTACTGAAATACTAAACCGGCTAAACAATTTGGAAGTTGTAATGCGAAAGGAAAAATTGTGGGCGGCTCAAGCTCCTTCGCAAGATGCATTAAAAAGTGAACTCCCTTTTGCCTTTGACACTCTGAGCATTGAACAATGGCTACAGTTTGTGTTTATTCCCAAGATGACAGAATTAACTAACCTGGGTTTGGCGTTGCCTAACTCAATGGTGATTTTACCCGCGGTACAAAACTCGTTGCGGGAAGAGGATTATCCGTTGGTATATAAAGCTATCAATGAAATCGATTTATTATTTAATGCAGGTAACCCCAAGTCATGACGTTAACCATTTTATATCAAGATGAATATGTAGTCGCAATCGATAAACCCGCTGGTTTATTAGTTCATCGCAGTATGATCGATCGTCATGAAACCCAGTTTGCAATGCAAATTCTGCGTGATCAGTTGGGACAGCATGTTTTTCCTGTTCACCGCCTCGATAAACCCACCTCAGGTGTATTGATATTTGCTTTATCGTCTGAGGTGGCTAGAGCCTTAACCGAGCAATTCACTAACAAACATATTGCTAAAACTTACTTCGCAATTGTTCGTGGTTATTGCCCTGATAGCGGCAGAATTGATTATCCCTTGAAAGAGAAACTGGATAAAATTGCTGATAAAAAGGCACGTCAAGATAAACCCGCTCAAGACGCGGTGACTGACTACGAATGTTTGCAGCAATTTGAGTTACCTTTTGCTGTAGGTCGTTATCAGACCGCTCGCTACTCACTTGTTAAATTGCATCCATTGACCGGTCGTAAACATCAGTTGCGAAGACACATGGCGCATATCCGGCATCCAATCGTAGGGGATACCACACATGGAGACGGCAAACAAAATGCATTTATACGGGATCATTGTGGCCTTGTTGGATTAGGGCTAACCTGCAGTGAAATGACTTTTAGTCATCCAATCACACAAAATACGCTGAAAATTCGTTGTCAATTTGATATAAGAATGTCAGCGTTAATTGAACAATGGGGCCTTGGCCTCGATGAACTAAAACAACTAACTGGCCCAACCGCTAGTTAAACAATCTAAGGAACGTTTTACGATGGTAGATGTGGGAATTTTTGTGGGCTCTGTATACGGTAACGCTCAACATGTTGCAGAGCAAGTTGAGGAAATGATTGCCGAAAAGGGACACAGTGTAGAACTCTTTATTGATGGTACCTTGGATAACTTTAAACAAACCAAATCGGTTCTTTTTATTAGCTCAACAACGGGACAAGGGGACGTACCTCCGAATTTAGAATTTTTAATCATGGACATGAAAGACACTATGCCATTGATGGACCAAAAACCTTTTGCAGTAGTAGGCCTTGGCGATAGTAGTTACAGCGATAGTTTTTGTGGTGCTGGCAAACAAATATTTGAAGTACTTCTTGAGCTTCAAGGACAACCCGTTGCCGATCTTTTTATTGTTGATGCCATTGAAACCTTAGAACCGGAATTAGAAGTGGTGCCTTGGGTTGAAAGTCTTTTGCCTAAACTAACGGCTTAAAAATTCAATCAACATCTATCTGTTGAAAAGCTCAACAAGGATAACGGCAAGGTTAAATGACTTCTTGCAGTCGTATCCTTACTTTTCCATCTAGCAAAACCACTCTGTCCTACAAAAAGTAGCCCTTTTTATCAGGGCTATCTTTTTGACGGAAAATAGCTTTATACTAATTTTTAACGGGCTTTAGGGGCATTCCTAAATCCATCGCTGTTACATTCCTAACCTTTAACGGGAGAACGTTTTAATGGCCAAGGAGCAAGTGAAAGCCAGGGAGTTTGCAGTAAAATTACATGCTGACCAAAAGTATGGAAAACATCCTTATTCCTATCATTTGGATGATGTAGCCGCTAAAGCAAAGGCATTTGGAAAAGATGCCGAAGTGATCGCTTACCTCCACGATGTTGTGGAAGATACCTCTGCTACGATTGAGGATATTGAATATCAGTTTGGCAAATTAGTTGCTGATTGTGTGGCCGTTGTAACCGACGAAAAAGGCGCAACTCGACAAGAGCGCAAAAAGAAAACCTACCAAAAAATGGCAAAAGTGACTGGCGAAACAGAGTTGGCGCTAATCGTAAAAGTGTGTGACCGCCTGTCAAATGTAAAAACCAGTGTGAAAGACCAAAATTCGAAAATGTTTAGTATGTATTGCCGCGAACACGATGTATTTCGCACATCTGCTTACCGCCAAGGTTTGTGTGATGAATTGTGGCAAGAGCTAGACAAACTCATCGCAACCTCTAAGCAAAACTAATTTCCTCAACGCAAATTTCATCGCCCCCTTTTCATGGGTGTCCATGGAATTAAACATGGGTGTCTAGTTAAGAAAAGTGTGCCTGTCCACGTAGTTAAAACATGCCTGTCCACGTTATTGCCTGTCCACGTTATTGGGTTCAAGCAATATATGGTGGGTGTCCATGTAATTATCATGGGTGTCTAGTTAAGAAAAGTGAGCCTGTCCACGTAGTTAAAACATGCCTGTCCACGATATTGGGTTTAAGTAGTTTATGGTGGGTGTCCATGTAATTAAACATGGGTGTCTAGTTAAGGAATCTGCTGAACACAGCTGTGTTGGGGAATATAAAAAACCCTGTAAAAAAGAATTAATTTACAGGGTTGGTTTGTGTTTTTTTACAACCCGTTATGGGTTGTGAGTAGGCTATTCTGCCGCGCGTAGAAGTGCGTTGATGCCGACTTTTGAGCGTGTTTGTGCATCAACTTTTTTGACGATTACGGCAGCGTAGAGGCTATATTTGCCATCTTTGCTTGGTAGGCTACCCGATACTACAACTGAACCTGCTGGAACGCGGCCATAGTGGACTTCGCCAGTTTCGCGATCATAGATACGCGTGCTTTGGCCGATGTATACACCCATGGAAATAACACTGCCTTCTTCAACCACCACACCTTCAACAATTTCTGAACGTGCGCCGATAAAACAATTGTCTTCAATGATGGTTGGGTTGGCTTGTAACGGCTCTAAAACACCGCCGATTCCAACGCCGCCCGACAAATGCACGTTTTTACCGATTTGTGCACAAGAACCAACAGTAGCCCAAGTGTCAACCATAGTGCCTTCGTCAACAAAAGCGCCTATGTTTACATATGAAGGCATAACAACTACGTTTTTGCCTACGAAAGAACCGGTTCTTACCGCTGCTGGTGGAACAATACGTACACCTTCGGCTTCAAATTGTGCTTTTGTATAGTCGGTATATTTCAATGGTACTTTATCGAAGAAGCGACTTTCTGCGCCTTCCATAACATCGTTATCATTGATGCGAAAATATAATAGCACCGCTTTTTTCAGCCACTGGTGAACAACCCATTCTCCGCCTATCTTTTCTGCAACTCTGGCTTCACCAGAATTCAATAAATCTATGGCACTAATGACCGCTTGCTTGGTTGCGTCATCTACAGACGCTGCTGTAATCGAAGCTCTATTTTCAAACGCTGCTTCTATTTGGTTTTTTAACTCTGACATGCTTCACCGCTAGTTGAGGGTTGATCTAATAAATGGGTTAATCGTTTTTTAAGTTGAACTTGTTGCTCAGTGGTGAGGGCTTGCTCTTGTTCATTGGCAATAATAAACAAATCTTCTGCCCGCTCACCAATGGTCGAAATTTTTGCCACGTGTAAGGTTAAGTTTAGCTCGACAAATAAGTGGCCTACTTTGGCGAGTAAGCCAGGCGCATCTAATGCTTCTAACTCCACCATAGTGACGTCGCTGTTACTTTGGTAAAAGCGAACTTTAGTAGCAACGTCCAATTGTTTCATCCGACGCGACATTTTACGCCTGTTGTTATGTTCTCTGCCAGGTTTAGCAAGTTGGTCTTCTATCGCTTCCACTAAGCTTTTCAAACGGCTAGGGGAGGATATGCGAGAGCCATCTTGTTCTAACAAAATAAAGCTATCGAAAACATAATCATCGTCGGTAATGGTAATTTGTGCATCGTGTATCGAACAATTTCGGCTATCTAACACCGAGGCAATTTGTGCAAAAAGTGCGGGACGGTTTTTACCATAAACTAATAGCTCAGTGCCAGCTTTTGCTGTGGAATCATTTAGCGCTATAGTGAGGTTATTCTCGTCTTTGCTTTCCGCTTTTGCTACTTCTGTTGCATGCCATGCCAATTGGATCGGGCTGAATCTCGCAAAATAGTCATTACTTAAGCGATGCCAAAATTGGTCTATTTGTGTGCCAGTCACCCCTTGTTTGTTCAACATCTCTCTGGCTTCTACTTGATGTTTATTAACTCTTTCAAGTAAGGTTATGCCGCACTGAAGGCCGTTATCTAAGGCTTTTTGGGTTAACAAATACAATTCTCTGATTAATGATGCTTTCCAATCATTCCAAAGATTATTATTAGTAGCTCGTATATCCGCTAGAGTTAAGGCGTATAAGTGTTCTAAATGATTTTGGCTCTTAACGGCTCGGGCAAAATCACCAATAATTTCTGGGTCATATATATCTCTGCGTTGGGCAACCACAGACATCAGCAAGTGATTTTCTACTAACCATCTAATTAGTTCAGCATCATCGCCATCGATGCCGTGGGATTGGCAAAAGGTGACTACATCTGCCGCACCTAAAACTGAATGATCGCCATTTCTACCTTTTCCAATATCATGGAAAATAGCAGCTAAATATAATAATTCTGGTTTATCTGTTTCTCTAACAATCTTTTTACAGCGGGGAAAATCTCGGTTTTCGTCACTGTGATAGCTGTAAACATGTTTAACTAATCTATGGGTATGTTCATCTACCGTGTAAGCATGGAATAGGTCAAATTGCATCATGCCCACGATGTTGTCCCATTGGGGCAAATATGCTTGCAGGATGCCGTGTTTATGCATTAAATCCCAGCCTAAACCAAAAAAGTTAGGGTGTCGCATAAGCTGCATAAACAACTCACGACATTTAGGGATTTCACAGTAGTATTGACCATTTAATTTTCTACGTGCATTACGAAGTTGGCGTAAACAACTTGAGTGTAGACCTGTGCAATCTGGGGTGTTAGCAATGAGTAATAAGAATGAAAGAATATCTTCAGGAGCGGTAAAAACATCGTCTTGAAGGGGGCTAATTAATCCATCTAATAATTCAAAGTTATCATCGATAATGCGATGGTTTTTAACTTTTAATTCTAGAATATCCTGCTTAAAATATTGCAGTAACATACCATTAAGTTCAGACACGCGGCGTACGGTTCGAAAGAAGGATTTCATCATTCTCTCTACTGCTTGTTTTCCTTCACCATATCCAAGTCGTTCAGCTACATCAGTCTGATAATCGAACAATAAGCGGTTTTCGCTGCGGCCGGAAATTAAATGCAATGCAAAGCGTATTTGCCAAAGGTGAGAGCGAGACTCTATTAACTCTGCCCATTCTCTTTCAGTGAAATAACCGTGTTCAACCAATTCATGGCCATTCCAAACGTTAAAATGTTGTTTAGCTACCCAACCAATGGACTGGATGTCCCGCAAACAGCCTGGGTTTTCTTTGACGTTTGGTTCAAGGTTATAAGAGGTATCGTTGAATTTTCTGTGGCGTTCTATTTGTTCTTCATATTTAGCCGTGAAAAAGTCTTTGCTGGACCAATACCCTTTGCCTTTTATCTTTTTTTGCAGTTCGTCAAAGCTAGATTCACTACCTATTAATAATCTTGATTCCACTAAATTTGTAGCGATGGTGGTGTCTGCTTTGGCTAAATTGAAGGTTTCTTTGATTGTGCGAACGGACTGACCTACATCTAATTTGATATCCCACAAGAAGGTGATGAAGATACTGATCTTTTCCTGGAGTTTAGCATTGATGGTTTTATCGCTTAAAATTAACAGATCTACATCAGAATGAGGCTGTAGTTGGCCTCGACCATATCCGCCAACGGCAACTAGGGCTAATCCTTTTTGATGATCTAAATCTACTAATCTCCACGCTCGCAACAGTAATGCATCGATGAAAACAGCTCTCTCATGAACTAACTGATCCACAGGAACTTTAGTGAATTCCTGAGTCAACCATTCTACGCTATCTGTAACGCACTTTTTGAAGCTGCTAATGTCATTAATATCAGTGATTTTCTGAATGTTTTCAATAAGCTGATCTAATGACAATGTTAGTACCTCAAAAAGCTGGATAAGACGACTGTACGCCAAATATAAACAGACTAAAAAATTTCAATCTGTAAAACAAAGTGTCCATTAACCTAAGTTGTATAGCAAATAACTAATTTACGTTAGTCATAATCATTAATAATAAGTAAAAAATACTCTGAATTAATGACTTATCACTCGTTCAATGGTCTCGTCGTCTCTAAGAGTCAGAATTTCTACCCCGTTTTTAGTAACCAATAAGGTATGTTCCCACTGGGCACTTAAACTGCGATCTTTCGTTACCACAGTCCATTGATCGGGTAATATTTTTGAATAACGTTTGCCTGCATTTACCATAGGTTCAATGGTTAAGCACATGCCTTCTTGCAACTCAACACCCGTATTCGGTCGTCCATAATGAACCACTTGTGGTTCCTCATGGAAGTTAGCTCCAATACCATGACCACAATATTCGCGCACGATGGAGTAATTATGTTTCTCGGCATATTGCTGAATTACGTGGCCAATATCGCCTAAACGAGCGCCGGGTTTGACCAGTTCAATACCTTTATATAAGCACTCTTGAGTCACTCTAATTAATCGCTCAGCCAAAATACTAGGCTTACCTACAACAAACATTTTTGAAGTATCGCCGTGGTAACCATCTTTAATAACGGTGACATCAATATTGATGGAATCGCCGTCTTTTAGTTTTTTGTCCGAAGGAATGCCGTGACAAATAACATGGTTAACTGACGTACAAATAGATTTAGGGAAAGGGGGATGCCCATAATTTAAAGGTGCAGGAATACATTGCTGTTCATTGACAATATAATCATGACAGATTTGATTGAGTTCATTAGTTGTTACGCCCTTTTTAACATAGGGGCCAATCATCTGTAATACGTCAGCGGCCAATCTGCCTGCCACACGCATCTTTTCAATTTCATCTGGTGTTTTAATCGTGATTGTCAATTTTGCGTCCTAAAAAAATAACTCATTGCAATAATGGGTTGAATTGTATCTTTTCAGCTCAAAAATGTATAGATGAGTAGAGGAAATGCAGGTTTAGTTTATTTATGTTGTTTTCCATGGCCCGCCTATCGCTTTTTACTTGCGTGACAGGGTGTAGCATGGTATAAAGCGCACCGCAAATTCAATAGCGTGATTTTAGGCTATGAATTAATGCGAAATTAACTAATAACACACATACATCGACACATTTGTCGGGGTGTCTGTTTCGGGTTTGCCGCCTGAACGGATCGATAGATGGGATGTATGGAGGCCTAACCCCAATTTGAGGAAATTAATAATGGCAAACGTATCTATGCGTGACATGCTCCAGGCGGGCGTGCACTTCGGTCACCAGACTCGTTACTGGAACCCAAAAATGAAACCTTTCATCTTTGGTGCTCGTAACAAAGTTCATATCATCAACCTTGAAAAAACAGTACCTTTGTTCAATGAAGCATTGAACTACATTAGCGGTGTTTCTGCTAAAAAAGGTAAAGTTCTTTTTGTAGGTACTAAACGCGCAGCTAGCGATGCAGTTAAAGAAGCAGCACAGAAATGTGACCAATTCTACGTTAACAAGCGTTGGTTAGGTGGAATGTTGACTAACTGGAAAACAGTACGTCAATCAATCAAGCGTTTGAAAGAGCTAGAGCAACAGTCTCAAGACGGCACTTTCGAAAAGTTGACCAAAAAAGAAGTATTAATGCTTCAACGCGAAATGACTAAGCTAGAAAGCAGCTTAGGTGGTATCAAAGACATGGGTGGTCTTCCTGACTGTTTGTTCGTTGTTGATGCTGATCATGAGCACATTGCAATCACTGAAGCACGTAACTTGGGTATCCCTGTTATTTCAGTAGTTGATACTAACTCTAACCCAGATGGTGTTGATTACATCATTCCTGGTAACGACGATGCAATTCGTGCTGTTCAATTGTACTTGAACGCTGCAGCTGACGCTGTAAGCCAAGGTCGCGAACAAAACCTTGAAGTACAAGCTGAGAAAGACGATTTCGTTGAAGCAGCTGAGTAATTAAAACGTCACGACTTGCTTGTCGTGAACGTGTCATCTTTCTGTGACGTAAGTGCAGTAAAATGACAAACATCTCATCAGGGGCGGTAATTATTTACGGCCCCTGTTTCTTAAGTTAAGAACCATTTATAAATGCTGAGGAAACCAAAATGGCAGTGACAGCAGCCCTAGTAAAAGAACTTCGCGAGCGCACCGGCGCAGGCATGTTGGATTGTAAAAAAGCATTGGTAGAAACCGACGGTGATGTCGAGCTAGCAATTGAAAATATGCGTAAATCTGGTCAAGCAAAAGCCGCTAAAAAAGCTGGCCGTATTGCAGCCGAAGGCGTGATCATGACTAAAGTTGCTAATGGTGTAGCAACTATGATGGAAATCAACAGTGAAACTGACTTCGTTGCTCGCGATGATGGTTTCTTAGCCTTTGCTAACAAATTAGTTGATGTTGCTTCTGCAAATAAAATCAACGACATGGATACGCTTAATAACAGCGAAATCGATGGCGTTACTGTTTCTGATACACGTGACACTCTAGTAGCAAAAATTGGCGAAAATATTTCTCCTCGTCGTGTTATTTCTGTTGAAGGCGACAACCTTGGTGCATACGTGCACGGTGGTCGTATCGGCGTAATCGCTATTTTAAATGGCGGTGACGAAGATTTGGCAAAAGACATCGCGATGCACATTGCAGCGGCTAGTCCTCAGTTTGTTAAACCTGAAGATGTTCCAGCTGAAGTTGTAGCGAAAGAAAAAGAAATTCAGCTTGAAATCGCTATGCAATCTGGCAAGCCTGCTGAAATCGCTGAAAAAATGGTTATCGGTCGCATGAAGAAATTCACTGGCGAAGTTAGCTTGACTGGTCAGCCTTTCGTTAAAGATCCTTCAAACACTGTTGGCCAACTTTTGAAATCTAAAGGTGCTGACGTTATCAACTTCGTACGCTTCGAAGTTGGTGAAGGTATCGAGAAGAAAGAAGAAGATTTTGCAGCTGAAGTAGCAGCGCAAATGGAAGCGGCGAAGAAATAATTGAGCCTTTCGCTTTTGCGAAAAGCCAATGTCATATAAACTATCGGCACCTCAATATGAGGTGCCTTTTTATATGTACTATTTACGCGGATAAATTTAGCGGGTTTGCACCCCTTATCCAATTGACTAAGGAATTGCCAATAAATGAGTATCGCACCAAAATCTGCATATCGAAGAATTCTGCTAAAGTTAAGTGGTGAAGCCCTTATGGGTGACGAAGGATTCGGTATCGACGCCAAAGTTCTAGATAGAATGGCCCAAGAAATCAAAGAATTAGTTGAAATGGGTGTGCAAGTAGGATTAGTAATTGGCGGTGGAAATTTATTTCGCGGTGAAGGGTTAGCGAAAGCTGGGATGAATCGAGTCGTAGGTGACCACATGGGTATGTTGGCCACAGTAATGAACGGTTTAGCCATGCGTGATGCTCTCCATCGAGCATTTGTAAATGCCCGTTTAATGTCAGCCATTCCACTTAACGGTGTGTGTGATGCATACAACTGGACTGAGGCCATTAGCCTTTTAAAATCTGGGCGTGTAGTAATTTTTTCTGCTGGCACAGGTAATCCATTTTTTACCACTGATTCAGCGGCCTGCTTACGAGGAATAGAAATAGAGGCGGATGCTGTACTTAAAGGTACTAAGGTCGACGGGGTATACAATGATGACCCAGTGACGAATCCAGAAGCCGTATTACTTAAAAACGTAAGTTATCAAGAAGTTTTAGAAAAAGAATTAAAAGTCATGGACTTAGCTGCCTTTACCTTGGCTCGCGACCATAGCTTGCCTATTCGCGTCTACAATATGAACAAACCAGGCGTTTTACGTCGTGTTGTTTTAGGTGAAGATGAAGGGACAACAATTTCCCATCAAGGCACAGATAATCAATAACAACGATCTAAAAAAACGATTAGAATTATAAGAATTAGGGAGATTGCAGTGATAAATGAAATTCATGATGATGCAAAACAACGCATGGAAAAAAGCATCAGTGCACTGAAAAGCCAGTTAAGTAAAATTAGAACTGGTCGCGCTCATCCAGCGCTCTTAGATAGCATTATGGTGCCATATTACGGTGCCGATACACCACTTAAACAATTAGCTAATATTTTTGCCGAAGATGCAAGAACACTAGCCTTAACGGTATTTGATAAAAGTGCAGCTGCGGCTGTGGAAAAAGCGATTATGCAATCTGACCTTGGATTAAATCCAATGAGTTCAGGAGCTGCTATTCGAATTCCTTTACCACCGTTAACAGAAGAGCGTCGTAAAGACCTAATCAAAGTAGTTAGAAACGAAGCTGAGCAGGGGCGTATTGCTTTACGTAATATTCGCCGCGATGCTAACGCTGATCTTAAAGAGTTGGTGAAAGAAAAAGAATTAAGTGAAGATGACGGCCGCAGAGGTGAAGAGTTAATTCAAAAATTAACCGACGAATTTGTAAAAACCATCGACGGCGCTTTGCAAGATAAAGAAAAAGAGTTGATGGAAATATAACCTTTAAGGTTAATTCCTATTCCCTTATGAGTAATCTAAATACCCCAAAACACGTTGCCATTATTATGGATGGCAACGGCCGTTGGGCAAAAAAGAAAGGTAAGATCCGCACTTTCGGCCACAAAGCCGGTGTTGAGTCTGTGCGATCTGCCGTTCGTTTTGCCCGTCAAAATGACATAGAGTCACTTACCTTGTTTGCATTTAGCAGTGAAAATTGGAATCGGCCCGCAGAAGAGGTGGGTGTATTAATGGATTTATTCAATTTTGTGCTAAATAGCGAAGCCAAAAAGCTAAATAAAAACGATGTTCGATTAAAAGTGATCGGTGACACATCACGCTTCGATAACAAACTTGTTGAAAAAATTAGAAAGGCCGAAAAACTCACAGAGCATAATAGTGCATTAACTCTCAATATTGCAGCCAATTACGGTGGCCGTTGGGATATTTTAAATGCCGCTAAAGCATTTGCTAAACAAGCCGCAGATCAAGGTTTGAATGTAAACAATGCTGAAGAAGCTGATTTTAACCAGTTTATGTCTTTAGCTGATCAACCTGAACTTGATTTGCTCATTCGTACTGGTGGTGAACACAGGATCAGTAATTTTTTAATGTGGCAATGTGCTTATGCTGAACTTTATTTTACTGATACCCTTTGGCCAGATTTTGATGAGCAGGCATTTCAGCTTGCTGTAAATGATTATTCCGAACGTCAAAGGCGTTTTGGTATGACAGGAGAGCAGGTGGAAACGAAATGATCGTGTTTTTCCCCAAGCTCAAAGGCTAATTATGTTAAAACAGCGAATAATTACAGCAGTTATTTTAGCTCCTCTAGCGTTAATTTGTATTTTATTTCTACCATTACTGGGCTTTGAATTATTTATAGCCCTAGTGGTCGGTTTAGGTGGATATGAATGGGCTAATATGTCGAGTATTAAGCCTAGACCGCAAAAAGCAATTTATGCGTTTTTCATTCTTTCTTGTTGCCTTTTCTTAGTTTACTGGGTACCAACACAAAATATTTGGTATCAAGGTGCACTAAATAGCCTGTACGTATATATTCTAGGTGTAGCAGCAATTTGGTGGTTTGTTTCCTTACTCATGATAATTGCGTATCCGCGCTTTTCATCAATATGGCGAACCAGTAAGGCCATACGCTGCTTATTCGGCGTATTTACACTAATTCCTACCTTTGTTGCCATCGTTTCCCTACGCTCACACATGTACGACATCGACCCATTGTATGGCGTGTCACTCATCTTTTATGTATTAGGAATTGTTTGGGCCGCAGATATTGGAGCCTTTTTTGTGGGCGTTAAATTTGGACGTCACAAATTGCGTCCTAATGTTTCTCCGGGAAAAACCCTTGAAGGTTTAGCTGGCGGCATCGCAGCTTCTACGGCAATCATTGCTTTTGCTGCTCTGCACTACCAAGTAGATCCAGGGAGAATTTGGATGCATGTTTTAATTGGTGGCTTGACGGTAGGCGTTTCCGCATTAGGTGATTTAAATGAAAGTATGTTTAAACGCTGCGCAGGAATAAAAGATAGCGGTAAAATACTGCCAGGTCATGGTGGAATTTTGGACCGCATTGATAGTCTCACTGCTGCATTTCCAGTGTTTGCGTACTGCTATGTTTTGTGGATGGCATAATGCAGAATATCGCGATTTTGGGGGCTACAGGCTCTATCGGTCAAAGCACATTAGATGTTGTTCAACTTCACCCTGAAAAGTACAATGTGGTTGCATTAACTGCCCACTCCAATGTTGACAAACTCATCTCTCAAGCATCTCAGTTTCAGCCCGATTATCTCGTCATTTCAGATGCGAAATCTTACGGGACTGCTCAACAGGCAGTGAAAAGCGCTCAGTTAAATTGTGAGTTATTAGTAGGTGAAGAAGGCTTGTGTCAAGTTGCGTCTGCTTCTAATGTCGATAGTGTCATGGCTGCAATTGTTGGTGCAGCAGGTTTATTACCCACATTAGCGGCAGTTAAGTCGGGTAAAAAAGTTATGTTGGCGAACAAAGAAGCATTGGTAATGTGTGGCGATATTTTTATTCAAGAAGTGAATAAAAGCGGCGCGCAATTGTTGCCAATCGACAGCGAACACAATGCTATCTTCCAATGTCTCCCCAGAGATTTCGAACATGGAGATTTAGCTACATCAGGTATCGCCAAAATATTGTTAACCGGTTCTGGTGGCCCATTCTTAAATCGTGCTTTAGATCGCTTTCAAGATATTACCCCAGACCAGGCTTGTGCCCATCCTAATTGGGATATGGGGCGAAAAATATCTGTAGACTCGGCCACTATGATGAATAAGGGGTTAGAGTTTATCGAAGCAAAATGGCTATTTGGCTTAAAATCGTCAGATATTCAAATAGTATTGCATCCGCAAAGTATAATTCATTCCATGGTGCAATATGCTGATGGCTCAGTGCTGGCACAAATGGGCAACCCGGATATGAAAACACCAATTGCTCACTGCTTAGCCTTTCCTAATCGTATTTCTGCAGGGGTCAAGCCGTTAGATTTTTCCACGTTAGCCGATTTTAGTTTTCAGGTTCCTGACTTTCAGCGTTACCCAAACTTGAAACTGGCAATTGATGCCTGTGATGCAGGACAACATGCAACAACCGCATTAAATGCTGCCAATGAAGTGGCTGTAGAGGCATTTTTGTCGCAGCAAATAGGCTTTACTCAAATTGCGCAAGTAAATGAAGAAATGCTGCAGCGCATCGAACAGCAACAATTGCACGACATAGAGGGGATTTTGGCTGTAGATAAAGAGGTTAGGATCCTTGCAAAACAATTTATAGGAAGCATAGTTTGATTTTTGAGTTTATTCGTAACCTTTCCGCATTTGTTGTTGCCCTTGGGATACTTGTTGCCGTCCATGAATGGGGACATTTTTGGGTTGCGCGTCGATGTGGCGTGAAAGTGGAACGGTTTTCCATTGGTTTTGGTAAAGCGTTATGGTCACGTACCGATAAACTTGGGACTGAGTATGTTATTGCCGCTATTCCCTTAGGTGGTTACGTTAAAATGGTCGATGAGCGGGTAGAGCAGGTCAGTGAAGCCGATTTACCCTACGCATTTAACCGACAACATGTACTCAAACGCATTGCCATTGTTGCCGCCGGTCCAATGGTCAACTTTATCTTTGCGATTTTTGCGCTCTATTTGATGTTGTTGATTGGCGAACAATCCGTTAAGCCCATTGTTGGCAATATTGAGCCTAATTCTATTGCTGCTCAAGCAGGCTTCGAAGAGCGAGATCAAATTACTCATATTTCTGGGCATGAAACCAACGATTGGCAAGCAGTAAACTATGAAGTTATGCGGCTTATTGGTAATTCTGACACTCAAGTGCAAGTAATAAGCAAAGGTGGTTACAGTAAAGTATTAGATTTAGACTTAACAAACTGGCAATTTGACCCAGAAACCACTTCTCCAATGGCGAGCTTAGGGTTTGCTCCATTTCGAACCAATCCCACAAAACAGCTGGCTTTAGTCAGCGAATCTTCGCCAGCAGCCCAAGCTGGATTGCAAGTGAATGACATTATTCTCAAGTTTAATGGAACTACTGTGGCAAATTGGGAACAAATAGTTGAGCTGATAGAGCAGCACCCAAAACAAAATGTTACTATCACCATAGATAGAAATGGAGTTGAGCAGCAGGTAGCAGCGACTATTGGTGTGAAACCAGATGATCCTGATACAGGTTTATTAGGGGTAATAACCTATTTAGAACCTTATCCTGAAGAATATTTATTTCACAAACAATACGGTCCAATTGAAGGTCTATCTGAAGGAATAAGTGAAACTTGGCGACTCGTAACATTGAGTTTTAACATGATTGGTAAGCTTTTTACCGGTGATGTTTCGGTTAAAAGCCTAAGTGGGCCCATATCGATAGCTCAGGGGGCGGGTATGACTGCTAGCGCTGGGATTGTTGCATTTTTGAGCTTTTTAGCGCTAATTAGTGTGAATTTGGGAATTATTAACCTTTTCCCTCTTCCAGTGCTTGATGGTGGGCACTTACTCTATTATTTTATAGAGCTTTTAACTGGGCGACCGGTTCCGGAATCCGTGCAGGAAGTTGGATTTAAAATTGGCGGGATCATCTTGTTACTGTTAATGACAGTAGCTTTTTATAATGACATTGCGCGTTTATAGTGTGGATGACACAAACTACATTGCCGAAGTAGGCTATGAGTGCTTAGGAAGAATATTAATAAATGAAGTTTAAACAGTTAGTTGTAGCCGGATTAATATGGTCCAGTGCTAGCTTTGCATTAGCTGCTACAGACCAAGAGTTTGTCGTATCCGACATCAAAGTTGAAGGTTTACAAAGGGTTGCTTTGGGAGCCGCACTGACCTATTTGCCTGTGCAAGTAGGTGATACCATGAATAGCTTCCGCTCGGCTCAGTTGATTCGCAGCCTGTATTCATCTACTCACTTTGAAAGTATCGAAATTCTTCGTGATGGCAACACTTTGGTGGTTAAGGTAAAAGAGCGACCTACCATCAGTAATATTATCTTTGACGGCAATGACGATATAAAAGATGAACAATTACAAGAAAGTTTGGACGGCAATAATATCCGCGTCGGTGAGCCATTAGATAAAACCGTTTTAACTGGAATAGAAAACGGCTTAAAGGACTTTTTTTACAGCATTGGTAAATACAATGCTGACGTAAGTGCCATTGTAACCCCACTGCCTCGTAATCGAGTCGATTTGAAGTTACTGTTTGAAGAAGGCGACTCTGCCAAAATTCAACAAATTAATATTGTGGGTAATGAAGTGTTCTCTGATGCTGAGTTACTTAGACAAATGGAATTAAAATTCGATACACCATGGTGGGACTTTTTGTCTGAAACGCGGTACCAAAAGCAAACCTTATCTGGTGATATGGAAACCTTAAGAAGTTACTATCTGGATCGCGGATATTTACGTTATCAAGTAGACTCAACACAGGTTTCCATGACACCAGAAAAAGACGGTATTTATGTCACAATGAATATCTCTGAAGGTGAACAATACACCATCTCCGAAGTGGATTTGATTGGTGATTTGCTGGGTAATGAAGAGTATATGCGAGCAGTATTACCTCTTACCGCTGGCGAGTTGTATAACCAAGCTGAGGTAACATACACTGAAGAGTTCTTCAGTAAATACCTGGGTCGTTTTGGTTATGCTTATCCTACTGTTACTACCATTCCAGAAATAAACGATGAAGATAAAACCGTTAAATTAACCTTATCGGTGGACCCTGGTAAGCGTATTTACGTGAACCGCATCACCTTTGAAGGGAATACCGTTACCGCTGATGAAGTACTACGTCAGTCTGTGAGTCAGATGGAAGGTACTTGGTTATCAAATAGCTCTTTGGAGTCATCTAAAAATAACTTGTCACGTTTGACCTATATGGAAGAAGTGGATTTCGAAACCATTCGTTTACCAGGTGAAGATGACAAAGTTGACGTGGTGTATAAAGTGAAAGAACAAGCGTCAGGTTCATTTAATGCCGGTGTGGGTTACGGTGATAGGACAAAACTAAGCTTACAAGCGGGTATTCAGCAGGATAACTTCTTAGGAACGGGTAAGCGCTTAGCATTTAATGTGAGTACGGTTTCCTATCAAAAAAGTATACAGTTATCTTACACAGACCCCTATTTCACCATTGATGGCATCAGTTTGGGTGGCAATATCTCATACAGTGAGTTTGATGCTGGTAGTGCAAACCTCGTTCAATACAACAGTAAACAATATTCTATTGGTATTAATGCGGGTTATCCAATTAACGAATTTAACCGTATTAACTTTGGCCTGAGCTTCAGTGATGTTGAGCTATCTCGACGTAGCAACTACGAGCAAACCGATCGTTTCTATAACCAATTTGTCAACGAAGAAGATCCAGATGCGCCTATTGATTATTCTAGTTTCTTAGCTTCAGTGTCATGGACTCGTAGTACCTTAAACCGAGGGATTTTCCCCACGGCTGGTTCGTCACAAAGTGCTTCATTTAGTATTACGACCCCGAATTCGGATGTAAATTATTTCAAATCTATTTTTGATACGAAATTCTACTTCCCTCTAACGCGCGATCAGCGCTGGTCTGTACTAACTCGATTACGTGCAGGTTACGGTAACGGTTATGGTGAAACAAATGGGATCGAACAGATATTACCATTCACTCAAAACTTTACTGCAGGTGGTAGCGATACCTTACGTGGCTTCGAAAATAATACCGTTGGACCCCGCGGAGTGCAGTTAGCGCCAACCAGTATTATTGGTCCTGACGGCGACATTATCTTGTTAGGTCCCGAATCTGATCAAGTTGCCGTATCTTCTCGTTCCTTAGGTGGAAACGCGATGTTACTTGGTGGCGTAGAGTTAATTGTGCCTACCCCCTTTGTAGGTGAAGAGTTTGATAATTCAGTGCGCTCTAGTTTATTCCTTGATGCCGGTAATGTGTGGGATACTGAATTTGACTATAGTTTATATCGTGATTTAACTCAGATAAGCGAAGATCCAGTAGCCGATTATGGTGATTGGACTCGCTATAGAGCTTCTTACGGAGTTTCTGTACAATGGCTTTCGCCAATGGGACCAATGGTGTTTAGTTTCTCTAGAGCTTTACAAGAACGTGTTGGAGACGACGTAAAATTCTTCTCTTTCAACATTGGACAAACGTTTTAAACGCTATTTTAAACAAAGATTCTTAATCAAATACTTAGCTTGAGCTAAGAACGTAATTTAAACCAGAAAGGAGTTTCCCTTGAAACAAATATTTAAAACCTTAGTTGTTACTGCACTTTTAAGTAGTGCTTTATTAAGTTCAGCTGCTTTCGCAGAGCAGAAGATTGCTGTTGTAAGCCGTGAAGCTGTGATTCAGCAAATGCCGCAAGCAATTGCTAGCCAACAAGCGTTACAAATTGAATTTAAAGACGAAGGTTCAAAAGTGGATGCTATGCGTCAGAAGATCGCTACAGATCTTGAATCACTTAAGAAAAACGCACCCACTATGAGTGAAGCGCAAATCAAAGCAGAACAAGAGCGTTTACAAGCTGCTAACGCTGAATTTGAAGCACTTGCAAAACCTTTACAAGAAAAACTTCAACAACGTAGACAAGAAGAAAACACTAAAATTGTGACTATTCTTCAACAAGCTATCCAAGCCGTTGTTACAGAAGAAAAAATTGATATGGTTTTAGATAGACAAGCCGTAGTTTTTGCAACTCCTCAATATGATATTTCTGAAAAAGTATTGAAAAAAGTTAGTCAAATGAAGTAACTACCGGAGCCTGTATGCAGTCACTCAGTTTAAAACAATTGGCAGATCTTATTGGTGCTACCATCCATTTATCTGGCAATGATACTGAAGATACCCAGATTAATAGTTTGAGTACATTGGCAAATGCGGGCATTGGTCAGATTTCCTTTTTGTCGAATAGCAAGTATCGTAGTGATCTGGCTGACACCAGAGCACAGGCTGTTATTTTACATCCAGATGAGTTATCCAATTGCCCATGTACAGCGCTGGTTCATGCAAATCCATATGTAGGATTCGCGTTAATTGCACAGGCACTTGATTCGACTCCCGATGCCGCATCAGGTATTCACCCATCAGCCGTTATCGCAGATGACGTCATAATGGGTGATAATGTGAGCGTGGGAGCCCAAGCCGTCATCGAAACAGGGGTTGTGCTAGGCGACAATGTTCAAATAGGCGCGGGTAGCTTTGTTGGTAAAAATTGCCGTTTAGGTAGCCAAACCAAAATTTGGGCTAATGTCACCCTTTATCACAACACGATTATGGGCGAAAACTGTTTAGTGCAATCTGCTACTGTTATTGGTAGTGATGGTTTTGGTTATGCCAATGAAAAGGGTAAATGGATTAAAATCCCTCAGTTGGGACGTGTAGTTATTGGGGATCGTGTAGAGATTGGGGCAAGTACTACAATCGATCGCGGTGCTCTAGAAGACACGATTATCGCAGATGGTGTGATAATTGATAATCAAATACAAATTGCACACAACGTAGAAATAGGCGAAAACACGGCTATGGCAGCATGTTCAGTTATCGCCGGTAGTACAAAAGTGGGCAAGAATTGTAGTGTTGCAGGTTTATGTGGCTTTAACGGACATATTGAAATCTGTGATAACTCACACTTTACTGGAATGAGTATGGTTACGAAAAGTGTAACTGAACCTGGCTTGTATTCCTCTGGTATACCAGCGGTGCCAAATCTAGAGTGGCGTAAAAATGCGGTTCAACTCAAGAAAATTTCGTCTATTGCTCAACGTGTCAAAGTTTTAGAAAAACAACAAACTACAAAGTGATTGGGTTGACACCCATTACTTCTTAAAGGAGATCAGCCTTTGGCCGACAATTTGAACGCTATCGAAATCGAAGAAATCATGGAACTTTTACCCCATAGGTATCCTTTTCTGTTGATTGATAGGGTGACTGAGTACGTTTTAGGTGAAACCATTAAAGCCTATAAAAATGTTACCTTTAATGAGCCTTGTTTCACCGGTCATTTCCCCGGAAAACCCATATTCCCTGGTGTGTTAATTCTTGAAGCCATGGCGCAAGCTGCTGGCATATTAGGGTTTAAAACTGCAGGTAATAGTGATGAGTTATACCTCTACGCCGGTATAGATAACGCTCGCTTTAAACGCCCGGTTGTTCCCGGTGACAGATTAGATTTCGATGTATGTGTGGTCAAAGAAAAGCGCGGTATTTGGAAATTCAAAGGCGTAGCCAGCGTAGATGGTCAAGAAGCATGCGTAGCTGAATTTATGTGTGCAATGAGGAAGATGTAACCTGTGATCCATGATACAGCTATTGTGCATCCGTCTGTTAAATTGGCATCAGACGTTGAAATTGGTCCCTATTCCCTTATTGGTGAAGATGTCGAGATAGGAAGTGGAACGGTTGTTGAGTCACATGTGGTTATTAAAGGCCCATGTATAATTGGTAAAAACAATCGTTTTTTCCAATTCGGTTCCATAGGTGAAGAATGCCAGGATAAAAAATATGCTGGCGAGAAAACACGACTAGAAATCGGTGATAATAATGTTTTTCGAGAATCAGTTACTATTCATCGAGGTACTGTTCAAGACAAATCCCTAACCAAAATAGGTTCCAATAATCTATTTATGGCTTATGCTCATGTCGCCCATGATTGTGTTATTGGCGATGATAATATCTTTGCTAATAATGCAACTCTAGCTGGACATGTGCATGTTGGCAGTTCTGTTATCTTAGGTGGTAACACGGCTGTACATCAGTTCTGCAAAATTGGTTCTAATAGTTTTACCGGAGGCGGTGGGATTATATTGCGCGATATTCCTCCTTATGTAATGATCAACGGAATCGACAATACACCGGCAGGGATTAACTCTGAAGGCTTACGTCGCCGAGGGTTTGATAAAGAGGTAATAATGAGTATTAAACGTGCTTATAAAGTGCTTTACCGCAGTGGCAACCGCGCCGAAGAAGCCGTGCAAGAGTTACGCAAAATGGCCGAAACCACAAAAGAAGTGGGATTAATGGCAGAGTTCGTTGCAAACTCCAGTCGAGGAATCATCCGCTAATCCTAGTTTACATTCTAGTGTTTAGTTTTATCGCTAACTGCGAGCCAATCTGATATGTCTAAGCGTCCATTAAAAATTGCTATCGTTGCCGGGGAAGCCTCTGGTGATGTATTAGCTGCTGGTATGATAAAACAGATACTAGCTATTCACTCAGATGCACAGTTTGAAGGAATTGCTGGGCCGAATATGCTCGAGCAAGGTTGTTCTACTTTGTTTGAAATGGAAGAGCTTTCTGTGATGGGGATAGTGGAAGTACTGTCTCGCATTCGTCGCCTATTATTTATTCGAAAAACGGTACTGCAACATTTTACAGATAATCCACCTGATGTTTTTATCGGTGTTGATGCGCCAGATTTTAACCTTCCCTTAGAAAAGAAACTCAAAAAGTTAGGCGTGAAAACAGTTCATTATGTGAGCCCAACGGTTTGGGCTTGGCGTGAAAACAGAATTTACGGCATCGCTGAGGCCACCAATTTGGTGCTCAGTATTTTCCCATTTGAGAAAGCCGTTTATGACAAACATGGCTTTCCCTGCCAATATGTTGGTCACACTATGGCTGACGACATTGACATTTATCCTAGTCAAACTCTCGCTCGCCAGCAATTAGATGGCGTAGTCTTGAGTAAAGACGCGAAAGTACTGGCGTTGTTGCCGGGCAGTCGCGCGGGTGAAGTGAACATGTTGCTTGAGGTTTTTTTGCGAAGTGCCAGTAAAGTGTGCGCGACAGTAGAAGATTTACATGTGGTTATTCCAGCGGTTAACGAACTTCGGAAAAATCAAATAGAAGACATCGTATCTGCATTTAAGAACTCGTCTGACTATCCCAAGAACATGCATATTTCTGTGCTTATGAGGCAATCTCGAAACGTTATGATTGCTGCCGATGGCATTTTACTCGCCTCAGGGACTGCGTCCCTTGAAGCAATGTTATGTAAGCGCCCTATGGTGGTTGCCTATCGTTTAAAATGGCTTACCCATCAAATAATGAAAGTCATGTATAAACCCAATTATTTTTCGCTACCAAATGTATTAGCTGATAAACCCATAGTCCCTGAACTGTTGCAAGAAGACGTTAATCCAGAGACCATCTCCGAATACCTTATCCCAATGTTTGCAGGTGATAGCCTAAAAATACCCGAGGAATTTGTGGGTTTACATAAAATGTTAAAACAAGATGCGGATAAACAAGCCGCTACGGCAGTCTTAAAATTAATCGGTGCTCAATATGAGTGATAACTATTTGATTGCCGGAGTTGATGAAGTTGGCCGCGGTCCTTTAGTGGGCGATGTTGTCACCGCTGCAGTAATATTGGATCCTAACAAGCCTATTCTAGGATTAAATGATTCTAAAAAGTTAAGTGAAAAAAAACGCAATTTACTCTTTGATGAAATTATTGAAAATGCATCGTCTTGGTCGATAGGACGGGCAAATCCGCAAGAAATTGATCAACTCAATATTTTACATGCCACCATGTTAGCAATGAAACGCGCAGTAGAAGGCTTGTCAATTCAACCTGATTTCGTCAAAGTAGATGGAAATCGATGTCCAGATTGGCAATACGCGAGTGAAGCTATTGTTAAAGGTGATGGTAGTGTTGCTGAGATTTCAGCTGCATCTATTATTGCCAAAGTGACCCGGGATAGGGAAATGGCAGAATTACATTTACAATATCCAGAGTATGGCTTTAATCAACATAAAGGTTATCCAACCAAAGCACATTTGCTGCGCTTGGCTGAACTTGGACCCACCAAAGAATACCGTATGAGTTTTAAACCTGTACAACAGGTTTTGATACAAAAAAATGGAGTTATCCATGCAGTCTGAAGTTTCTCAAGACGCTGTGAATTTTATACATTTGCGGGTTCATTCTGATTACTCGATGATGGATGGGCTGAATAAGATCAAGCCTATCCTTGGAAAAGTAAAAGAAATGGGCATGCCCGCTGTGGCAATTACCGACCAAATGAATATGTGCGGGTTGGTAAAGTATTATGATGCCGCCCATGCAAATGGGATCAAACCCATAATCGGTGCTGACTTTTGGGTGCAAAGCGAAGAGTTAGGTGACGAGTTATTTAGACTGACCTTATTGGCAAGCAATAATCAAGGCTATAAAAATATTACCCTGTTGATCTCCAAAGCTTATCAACGTGGTCACGTGCAAAACAGAGCCGTTATTGATAAACAGTGGTTGGTTGAGCATAAAGAAGGGGTGATTATTTTATCTGGTGGGTTGTCCGGTGATTTGGGGCAAGTTTTAACCAAAGGTAATATGCCCTTAGCTGCGCAAATTTCCCAGTTTTATGAAACCCACTTTGAAGATTGTTATTACCTAGAATTAACTCGTACTGGCCGTCCTGGTGAACAAGAATATATTCAACGAGCGACTGATTGGGCGTTGGAGCATGACCTGCCAGTAGTGGCCACCAACGAAGTGTGTTTTATCGCTAAAGAAGGTTTTGCCGCTCATGAAATTAGAGTGTGTATTCACGATGGTTATACCCTAGACGATAAACGTCGTCCTAAACTTTATAGTGAACAACAGTATCTGCGCAGTCCCGAGGAAATGTGTGAGCTGTTTTCAGATATTCCAGAAGCATTGCAAAATACCGTTGAAATAGCCAAGCGTTGCAACGTGACAGTAACTTTGGGTAAATACTTTTTGCCTAAATTCCCCACCGGCGGCATGTCAGATGCAGATTATTTGGTGAAAGTGTCTTGGGAAGGGTTAGAACGACGCTTAAAATTTTTGTTCCCAGATGAACAAGAACGGGCTGAAAAAAGACCCGAATACGACGAACGTTTGGAAATTGAGTTAACCGTTATTAACCAAATGGGTTTTCCCGGTTATTTCTTGATCGTAATGGAATTTATTCAATGGAGTAAAGATCACGGTATTCCAGTGGGCCCCGGCCGAGGGTCAGGTGCAGGTTCATTGGTGGCCTATGCCTTGGATATTACCGATTTGGATCCCTTGGAATTCGATTTGTTATTCGAACGTTTTCTTAACCCCGAGCGGGTTTCCATGCCTGATTTCGACGTCGACTTTTGTATGGACCGACGGGATGAGGTAATTGACCACGTCGCCGAGATGTATGGGCGTCAGGCGGTGTCACAAATTATTACTTTCGGTACCATGGCAGCTAAAGCCGTTGTCCGTGATGTGGGCCGAGTGTTAGGACATCCTTATGGTTTTGTGGATCGCATTTCTAAATTAATTCCGTCTGATCCAGGCATGACCTTAGAAAAAGCCTTTGCCGTTGAACCCAGATTGCCTGAGCTTTATCAAGAAGACGAAGAGGTTAAAGACCTCATCGATATGGCACGGATCTTAGAAGGCGTTACCCGTAATGCCGGTAAACATGCTGGAGGGGTGGTTATCTCTCCAACTGAGATTACCGACTTTGCGCCATTATATTGCGACGATGAAGGTAAAAACCCGGTTACCCAATTCGATAAAAATGATGTTGAAACTGCGGGATTGGTGAAGTTCGATTTCTTAGGGTTACGTACGCTAACGATTATTCAATGGGCCATAGATATGATTGCCGAAGGTCGTGGCAAACAAATTGACATCACGGCCATTCCTTTAGAAGATCCTAAGAGTTTTAGAACTCTGCTCAATTCAGAGACCACGGCGGTATTCCAGTTGGAATCCCGCGGTATGAAGGATTTGATTAAGCGTCTTAAACCTGACTGCTTTGAAGATATTATCGCTTTAGTAGCACTCTTTAGACCGGGTCCATTGCAGTCGGGGATGGTAGATAACTTCATTGATAGAAAGCACGGTCGAGAAGAGATTTCTTATCCGGATGCTGAATATCAACACGAGTGTTTAAAAGAAATATTAGAGCCCACATACGGCATTATTTTGTATCAAGAACAAGTAATGCAAATAGCGCAAGCTATGGCGGGTTACAGCCTTGGTGGAGCAGATATGCTGCGTCGGGCGATGGGTAAGAAAAAACCAGAAGAGATGGCCAAACAACGTAGTGTGTTTGCTGAAGGCTCGAAAGGCAATAATATCGACCCTGATCTCGCGATGAAAATATTCGATCTAGTGGAAAAATTCGCCGGATATGGTTTTAACAAATCACACTCAGCAGCTTATGCATTGGTGTCTTATCAAACCTTGTGGTTAAAAGCCCATTATCCAGCTGAGTTTATGGCCGCGGTAATGTCAGCGGATATGGACAATACCGATAAAATCGTCACCTTGGTAGATGAATGTAACCGTATGGGCTTAACCATATTGCCACCTGACTTGAATGCCGGACAATATAAGTTTACGGTAGATGAACAAGGTCGTATTGTTTATGGGATTGGAGCGATAAAAGGGGTAGGGGAAGGTCCTATCGAAGCTATCATTGCTGCCCGTAAAGAACATACTAAGTTTTCTGACCTGTTTGATTTTTGTGCTAAAGTGGATTTGAAAAAAATCAATAAACGGGTTCTTGAAAAGCTCGTAATGGCGGGTGCTATGGATAATTTAGGACCACATCGAGCCTGTATCATGGCGACGCTTCCTGAAGCCATAGCTGCTGCCGATCAACATGCTAAAGCGGAATCCCATGGTCAATCTGATATGTTTGGTTTATTAACCACCGAACCGGATCAAGTGGAGCAAGCGTTTGCAAATGTCCCTGAATGGCCAGAAAAAATATGGTTAGACGGAGAAAAAGAAACTCTTGGCCTATACTTGACAGGTCATCCAATAAATCAGTATGAAAAAGAGTTAAAACATTACAGTTCAGCTCGTTTGGTGGACTTAAAACCCACTAACAAAGATACAACTTCTGTTGCTGTTGGTTTAGTTATCGGTGTGCGTGTGATGACTAACAAAAAAGGGCGTCGTTGGGCGATTGTTACTTTAGATGATAAAAGTGCTCGAATGGATGCGCGCTTTTTCCCTGATATGTTTGAGAAGTACGAAGAATTGTTACAACCTGATCGAATTCTGCTGATTTCCGGACAGGTCAGCTTTGATGATTTCTCAGGTGGCAATACAATATCGGGTCGTGACGCTATGGATATCGTTCAGGCTCGAGAGAAAAATGTAAAATGCTTAGGGTTAGAAGTAGAATCTGACTGGTGTAACGATGAAAGAGTGGCTAAACTGCAAGCAATTCTGCAGAATTATCAAGGTGGGAGCTGCCCAGTTAATATGCGGGTTGTTCATCCCGATGCTGAAATGGTTTTAGCGTTTGGCGCACAGTGGTATGTGACACCAGAAGACCAATTAATTTATGAATTGCAGCAAATGCTACCAAAACAGGCGGTAGAGCTGCAATTTAGTTAACACCAATAGTGTGTTTGTAAACAAATATAAGGTTTGGAATGAGTTTGAATTATCTTGATTTCGAAAAACCTATCGCTGATCTAGAAGCAAAAATTGAAGAACTACGGTTAGTCAATCAGGGCGGTGAGTTTGATGTCGGTATTGAAGAGTCGATCACGAAGTTGCGGGAAAAAAGCGCAGAATTGACTGCCAAAATATTTTCCGATTTGGGAGCGTGGCAAGTTTCACAAATTGCTAGACACCCAATGCGACCTTATACATTGGATTATATTCCGCGTTTGTTTGAAGAGTTTGACGAATTAGCCGGTGATCGTGCCTTTGCTGACGATAAGGCAATAGTAGGTGGACTAGCCGATTTTGACGGTCAACCAGTGATGGTTATTGGACATCAAAAAGGGCGTGATACCCACGAAAAAATTCGTCGTAACTTCGGTATGCCTAAACCAGAAGGCTACCGTAAAGCCTTGCGTTTAATGCACATGGCCGAACGCTTCAACTTACCTATTGTTACCTTCATTGATACGCCAGGAGCCTATCCAGGGGTAGGCGCTGAAGAGCGTGGTCAAAGTGAAGCAATAGCTCGTAACCTGAAAGAAATGGCCGATTTAAGTGTACCTATTATCTGTACGGTAATTGGTGAAGGCGGTTCAGGTGGGGCACTTGCCATTGGTGTTGGTGACAGAGTCAACATGCTGCAATACAGTACTTACTCGGTGATTTCTCCTGAAGGTTGTGCGTCTATTTTATGGAAAAGTGCAGAAAAAGCGCCACTAGCTGCTGAAGCTATGGGAGTTAGCGCAGGACAAATTAAAGACTTAGGTCTGATTAACAATATCGTTGAGGAACCCTTAGGTGGTGCTCATCGTAATCATGATGCCATGGCTGCGAACCTTAAAGCGACGCTTAAACAACAATTGTCACAATTGTTGAGCTTGTCCAAAGATGAATTGCTCGAACAACGTTATGAGCGAATTATGTCTTTTGGTTATTGTTAACCTAAATACTACAGCGATTCGCAAACCGTCTTGTGTTTACAAGGCGGTTTTTGCCTTATGAACCTGCAAAACCACACTACTGAGCTAGTTTCTCAATTTCTAGAAGGCTCCCCCAAACAAATTGTTATTGCCTATAGCGGTGGCGTTGACTCCCACTTGTTATTGGTCACAGTTGCCGAATTGGTAAGCATCTATCCTGCACATCATTATCTTGCAGTGCATGTTAATCACGGCTTAAGTCCCAATGCTGATCAGTGGCAAAAGCACTGCCAACAAGTGTGTGACGAACTTAATATTCAGTTTAAAGCTCAACAGGTGAAAGTAGATGCTAGTGCTAACGGCGGGCTTGAAGCCGCTGCTAGGAAAGTTCGCTATCAGGCTCTAGAAGCCATGACTGAACACCATGGTGTGATTTTGTTAGGGCAGCATGTACAAGATCAATTGGAAACGATTTTACTGCAATTAAAACGTGGTGCTGGTCCCAAAGGCTTATCTGCCATGGCGCAATCAACAGTAAATGAAAATAGTATTACCCTTGCTCGACCTTTTTTAGAATTAGAAAAACAGGATATTGTGCAATTAGCCCAGCAAAAAGGCTTGCAATGGATAGAAGATGAGTCGAATCAAGATACCCGATTCGATCGCAACTTTTTGCGTAGCCAAATAATTCCACCTTTATTGGGACGCTGGCCAAACCTAGCATCTGCCGCCAATCGGTCTGCTCAGTTGTGTGCAGAGCAACAACAATTGCTTGATGAGGTTAATGCCAAACATTTACAAGCCATGGTTAATCAACGATTTGCCATCCATATCGGAAAATTACAAAGACTTTCTGAGGCTTGGCAAAACCAAATAGTACGGTTCTGGTTGGCTGAACAGAAAGTTGAAATGCCCTCTCAAACGGTGTTAGGCGAATTACCTAAGCTTCTTGGTGCCAAACCAGATGGCAATCCCATCATTGATATAGGTCTTTACCAGTTGCGACGCTTTAGAGAACATCTGTATTGTATAAAAAAACGAAAACCAGAGCTTGATGTCAAACTTACCTTAACTGCCAGTAACACCCGCTTGCCTAATGACTTGGGGCATTTACATATTGACGAAAAATACATTGACCAACTACTCATCGGTTCTCGCGCCAACAACCTGAAATTCAAACCACTTGGCTCGCCTCATTCGAAGTTATTAAAACAATGGTTTAAACAATGGGATGTGCCCGTTTGGGAAAGAGAGCGGAGCTTGATGTTATTTTGGCAAGACAAGGTCATTGCCGTGTTATGTGAACAACACATTATTTTTGCCAGCGAAATTCCCTGTGAACTTAGAACAATGCTTCACTTTCGACCAAACCCACCGCAACTTTGATTCAATTTTCGACGATTTTGGGTTTTCACGCTCACTCGTAGCTAATCATGAGCACTAAAATACATTTTTATCTCTTCAACGCTAGTGTTTGCCCCTGCTTCTAGCGTAAAATCAGTAAGATATTACATGCTGGGTTTAATTTTAAATTCTGTCGGTTAATTGACCTTATTCAAATATTGGAGAATTGAGACTGTTATGGCTGCATTTGGAACTGTTTTTATGCCTGAAATGGCACTTGCTACCTTTGAAAATAATCACTGGAGTAAGGCTGAATACGTCAGCGCTGAAAGTATACAGATGCATCCCGGAGCCCATGTCTTGCATTACTCCAGTACCTGTTTCGAAGGACTGAAAGCATTTCGACATAAAGATGGTAGCGTTAATATTTTTCGTATGGAAGAAAATATTAAACGTATGGCGCAAAGCTCTAAATTATTGTTTTTACCCGACTTTGATGAAAACCAATTGTCGAAAATGATTATTGATATGGTAAAAAAATACGCTGACGAAGTACCTCAGCCTCCAGGTTCAATGTATATCAGACCCACCCATATTGGTACTGAGCCATCTATTGGTAAAGCCGCTGCACCGTCAGCGACCTCAATGCTGTATGTTTTGTTATCACCAGTGGGGGATTACTTTGCTGGTGGCGCTCGTCCATTACGATTACTTCTAGCCGAAGACGGTATGCGTTGTGCGCCTCATATGGGCATGATTAAAAGTGGTGGAAATTATGCTAGTGCGCTAGGGCCAATATTGGAAGGCAAAGCGAAATTTAATGCTGACCAAATTTTGTTTTGTCCTGATGGTGATGTACAAGAAACCGGTGCTGCCAACTTTATCTTGATAGATGGCGATGAAATCATCACTAAAGCCTTAGATAGTTCATTTTTACATGGTATTACTCGGGCGACTCTACTGACCTTAGCAGCCGACTTAGGGATGAAAGTGAGTGAGCGTAACCTTTCAGTTGATGAATTATTGGAGCGCGTAGCCAAGCCGGGCACTGAAGCTGCACTTTCTGGTACCGCTGCGGTTCTGACTTCGGTTGGCACTTTAATCCATAATGGTAAAGATATTCAAGTGGGCAGTGGGGAAGCTGGTCCTAAGGCTAATAAGTTGCGTCAGGCGCTTAATCAAATCCAATGGGGCGAAGCACCTGATATCCATAATTGGTTAACTAAAGTCTAAGCTAATGCAGATGATGCAATTAGTCTGATTCCCTCAACTAATAGCCAATCCCCAAATGCAGCCTACATGGCTGCATTTTTATTTGTAACTATAAAACCTGGCTTTCTAAAGGTGTATAGGTTGGTCAGTCAGCGCTTTAGGGAGCGGGATTAAATAGACGTTTAACTTCCCTCTAATAAAAAATGTTCTGTACGCTCTACTCGCCGTGGTTTGCCAGAAATAACAATAACGTCGTTTGCTTGCAGTGGCTGAGTCAGGTCTGGTTTGGTGATTTCATGGTGGTTACGACGTAACCCATGAATGCTAATTTTACGTTTACTCAGTTCGAGTTGAGCAATTGATTTACCAACGGCAAAAGCTCCATCGGTTAGTTGTACCGCGTGCATAAATTCGAGCTTATCCTTAGTACCTTGACTAATTTCAGTGGTTTCTCCGGGAAAGAAACCGTGCATATGCCGATAATGGTCTTTTCGTTCAGAGCGCACCCGTTTTAATATCCGAGCCATGGGGATGCCGGATAAATGTAGGATCTGTGATACCAACATTAAACTCCCTTCGAGAATTTCAGGTACAACTTGGCTAGCACCTGCGGCATATAGTTCTTCTAAGTGATAGTCTTTTCTGGTTCTTACCACTATAGGTAATTGGGGATGCATTTCAGCTATAATTTTGATCACATCCAAGGCTTTTTGATGTTCATCGAAGGTGATCAATACCAGCTTAGCCGTATCTATTCCTGCGGCCTTTAGAATATCTGGTTGGCAGACATCTCCAAATACCACGGTTTGTCCAGCACTGCGGCTTTCATTGACACGAACAGGGTCAAAATCCACCACCAAATAGGGAATTTTTTCGATTGTTAATAATCGGCTGACAGATTGGCCTACACGGCCAAAACCCAGAATAAGAACGTGATCTTGCATATTTGGATGGTAATTATCTTCATCCTCAGGCGCTAATTGTAAGTGGGGTTTTCCGATAATATATTTTGCCATCAAAAGGCTATTTTCAATGAGCCACGGGGTCATTGCCATGCTCAACACCCCGATAGCCATAAGAAGGGAGCCTTGCTCAGCACTGAGTATTTGATGGTTGACTGCCAGCGCGGCAATGATGAAGCTAAATTCGCCAATCTGACAAAGCTTTAAGGCCGTTGACCAAGCATCGAGCTTATCTGCCTTAAATAGCTTTCCACAAACAGCAATGATTAAGGTTTTAAATAGCATGATAATGACTAGGCCAAGCAGCACCCAATGTAGTTGTGATGCCAATGTTTGCATTTCCAAACGCATGCCAACGGTGATGAAAAACAACCCCATGAGAATATCTCTAAAGGGTCGAATATCAGCCTCTAGTTGATGCCTGTACTGACTTTCACTTAGCATCATGCCTGCTAAGAATGCTCCTAGGGCCATGGATAATCCAAAGGAATAGGTTAGACCTGCAGCGGCAAGGGCAACTAAAATTGTGGTAAGTACAAAGAGTTCATCGGTGCGAGTCCGAGCCACTTCATTGAATATTTTGGGTAACAGCCATTTACCCACGGACATTAAAATAGCGACTACCACTGTGCCTTTTAATAACGCCATTACTATGGCAAACCATAGGCTGGTATGAGATTGATCTGATAGCAGTGGCACTAAAATAAGTAAGGGAACCACAGCTAAATCTTGAAATAGCAAAATACTGACGACCATTTGCGCTCGCGTGGTATTTAGGGTTCCCCTTTCACTCATTTGTTTAATGACAATGGCAGTCGAAGAAAGGGCGAGCATTCCTCCAATTATTAATCCAGCTTTTAAGTCAAACCCGAATACACTGGCTACGCCCATAAAAAACAGCGTTGTGATTATCATTTGTGCTAAACCAATGCCGAATACCAAGTGTCGCATCGCCATAACTTTAGGAAGAGAAAACTCCAACCCCAAGGAAAATAGCAGAAAGACAATGCCTAATTCGGCAAAAAAGTGGATTTCTTCTGGGTGATCGATGATGGCTAACATGTGTGGTCCCGCGGCCACGCCGCAGGCTAAATAAGCGAGTATCGGCGGCAAGTTTATGCGCCTAAAACCCCATACAATTAAAACGGCTACGGTCATCAATATTAATATGTTTGCGAAACCCACATGCATAAATCTATTCTCTTTATTTCGCTAATTTTGTTGTTGTATTGGTTTAAGTCAAGATGATTAACTTCAGTGCTCAACTATAGCAACACAACTACTTTAATCTTAGCAGCGATCAATGGCACAGTGATTGCTAAATAATCAAATATAAGACATTTCTATTTAACTCATTGGCAATTTAGCCACGAATTCGCCAAAAAATTGGCAGGAGCACTCGTTTTGGAGCATATGACACAGGTTTTTGACGCTGGATTGACTGACAATAATTTGTTTGGCGCAGATTCTCATAAAAGTGGCTTGAGTCATACTGAGTCCCATCAAGTCATGTTGAAACTGTCTACGAGTATTGATTTACAGGAGCTCTCTCAACTTTTCTATCATCTGTTGAAAGCAAAAATCAATCTAAAAGGCTTAACAATTAATTATCCTGATAGTTTTTTAACCTTTGGTAATACAGAAAAATCCATACATAACAAAACATTAGATCAGGTAAGTCGCCATACTATTTTTGCGACTCTAATCTACTCTTTCTCTAACGTATTAAGCTTGCGAGAAAGCGCGATGCTCAGCGATTTGCATCGTTTATTTAAGTTTCCTTTAAAAAATGCCCTAGATTTTCAGAGAATTAAACAACTTGCTCTTAAAGATCATCTTACGGCTTTAGGTAATAGAGTACATTATCAAGATTCGTTAATAAGGCTGCTTAGCCACGCTAAACGCGCCAGCGAAAGCTTTGGTTTACTTGTCATCGATTTAGATAAATTTAAATCAGTAAACGATACCTTTGGTCATCATGAAGGCGATCAAGTTTTGATTGCTGTAGCAACTGTACTAAATCAATCATTACGAAATAGTGATTACGCTTTTCGTTTTGGTGGTGATGAGTTTTGCTGTCTTTTACCTGGTAGTGATGCACTTGTAAACAGTAAGATAGCTGAACGTATTCAGAGGCTTATGAGTAAAAATGTAGTTTTATCTAAGTACAATATTTCCTGCAGTATTGGCAGTACTATGTATCAATTCGGCGATAATCAAGAGATATTGTTTAATCGAGCGGATAAAGCCTTATACGCAGCAAAACAAAATGGAAAAAATTGCTATAAAGCGGCCTAACTTAGTCGCTTAGCGGCAAAAATCTGCAGTCTGATCCTAGATTGTGTCAAGATTAATTCTTAAACTTTAAGGATTACATACCCTTTTACCTTCAAAAATATTAGACTGTCACTTATAACAAGATTGTTTTTTGTTTCTTTTAGTAATAAATGGCGAATAGATTAGCTGCCCTTGTACGGGTAAATCTGTAGGCTTATTTATGTCGTACGAGACTATTTATGCATAGTGATTTTGACCACAACACTCAATACCGACGCAAGGTTTTGCAAGTATTGTTAATGATCACCTTTATAGGAGGTTTTGTTTTTGGTTTGATCAATAATTATCGAGGATTGTACCTTTTAGCCGGATTAGAGATGGGATACGGAATTTTTTCCTTTTTAGTGTGGCGGCGAATAATGAATACAACACGTTTTCAATTCTGGGTAATGGCCTACCTTTTACCCTTTTTCTCTATAATGATGTTCGCCTTGTCAGTGCCTAACTCTTCTCAGTCGATCTATGTTTGGATTTTGACTATTCCTGTGATTTCTTATCTATTAATGGGAAGAAAACCTGGATTTTATTTTTCCATTGTTTTTATGACTCTCGGAATTTGTATATTTCATTTAAAATTTCTAACGGACGATATTCCATTAAATGTTACTGTGTCTTTGAATGTAGTATTGAGCAGCGTGCTAATGATAGCCTTAGCCCATGTTTACGAGTGTAATCGTGAGACTAACGAAGAGCGATTAATGGAATTGGCCGGTACCGATAAATTGACTGGGCTAGCCAATAGAATGAGGCTTGTTGATTCGTTTGTTGCAACTAGTGAGTATGCTAAACGGCATAATCTTGATATGTCTGTCGTGCTTTTTGATTTGGACTTTTTTAAAAATATAAATGACTTGCACGGTCATCATGGTGGCGATGCTGCGCTGTGTTTTGTGGCTAATTTTCTGCAAAAGCATACCCGAAAAAGTGATCTACTCGCTCGCTTTGGAGGAGAAGAGTTCGCGTTAGTGATGCAAGGCTCTAAACCAAATGACAGTTTTCATCAAGTCGATTCTTTGCGTAAGAAACTATTAGAAACTCCGTTTATATACAATAAACAAACTGTCAATATAACTTTCAGTGCTGGCATTTCCCATTACGGCGCTGATGGAATCAACCTAGACGATTTACTTGTCAAAGCTGATGAACGTTTATACCTTGCTAAAGAAAAAGGGCGCAACTGTGTTGTCGACCATAACTTGCAGGGGTAATCGTTAAAACTTAATTGCCAGACCTTCTGCAGCGGCAAACACTTGAAGATCATCTTCTGCAATTGCAATGACTTCCTGACAATGGGATTCAATGGCGGCAATATCATCATCGGTTCTAATATGGTCATGGCTGTAAAGAGCTAAACGTTTAGCTCTGCATCCTAAGGCCAACTTTACCGCTTCTTCTGCTACTGAATGTCCCCATCCTGATTTTCCTGGCATATCAGACAACATATACTGAGCGTCATGGACAATAATATCCGCATTCATCGCGAATTCTACCCATTGTAAAAAGTCTGTTTCTTTGCGGTAGGGAGGATAAAGCTCATTGTCGGTGATATAGGCAACTTTAGCGCCATCGGCTTCTATCACATAAGAGCTCCCGCTGCCGGGGTGATTCATTGGATGGCGATGAATTTTAGCACTGCCAATTTGCCAACTATTTACCCCCTCAGGAATCGGCTTGAGTTCGATATTGGATTGTAACGTATCGTGATGAACAGGAAAGTAACTACCGGACATCTGGTTTAAAATAGCGTTATTTTCTTCTAGTGTCGTCATACCAGGGGTAATGAATATGTTTCTGCCTGGCTGGTATATAGGTGCGAAGAACGGGAAACCTTGTATGTGATCCCAATGATTATGGGTAAGCAACAAATGTAAATCGTTTTGTTTGGAAATTAATTTCTGACCGAGGTTTTTAATTCCTGTACCTGCATCTAGAATAATGTCTGTGCCATCATCTAATTCAATGTGCACACAGGCTGTATTACCACCATATTTTACATATTCCGGACCCGGTGCTGGTATTGAACCTCTTACACCGTAAAACGTTAATTGCATAATCCATCTCTTAGTTTCAGTTTGTCCGCACGAACCTGTTATTCGCAGATATTAGCATAGCGTATCACCGAGCAATTCAACAAATAAGATGTAAAGTTATTCAAAGTTATTGAAAAGCATATGGATATAGGATGTAGGAGACACAATACCAACCAAAGAGTTGGCATTGTAACTTACAGATTATTGATTTTGTATAAGGGATAAGACATCTTCGATGCTAACTGTCTGCTTTTCACCAGTCCGTCTATTTTTATATTCAACGTTGTTTTCATCTAGGTTGCGTTCACCGATCACAATGGTGTGAGGAATACCAATTAATTCCATATCGTTGAACATGACACCAGGGCGCTCTTTACGATCATCAAACAACACATCTACTCCCGCTGCCACTAATTGTTCGTAAAGTGATTCTGCAACCTGTTGAATGCGGTGAGATTTGTGCATGTTCATTGGGATCAAAGCAACTTTGAAAGGAGCGATTGCTTCAGGCCAAATAATGCCGTACTTATCATGATTTTGTTCAATGGCAGCCGCCACAATTCGTGACACTCCAATTCCATAACAACCCATAGTTAGTACTTGATGCTTGCCTTGTTCATTAAGCACACCACAGCCCATGGCTTCGGAATATTTATCGCCTAACTGGAAGATGTGCCCAACTTCAATGCCTCGTTTAATTTCCAATGAGCCTTGTCCATCAGGAGAAGGATCACCAGCTTCTACATTGCGTAAATCGGCAACTTGATAATCGACAATGTCTTTTTCCCAATTTGCACCTGTAAAATGGAATCCAGTTTTATTCGCACCGCAAACAAAATCAGTTAAGTGAGCGGCACTTCGATCCACAACCACAGGAATAGATAGCTCCATTGGCCCGATTGAACCAATTTCACAATTTAGAGATTGGAAAATTTGTTGCTCACTTGCCATTGTTAGGGGGGCATATACTGAATCTAGCTTTTCGGCTTTGATATCATTTAGAGTGTGATCACCGCGCAATACAAGTGCTACTAATCCTGGTTGACCTTTATCATCTTGTTCACCTAATACGATAATCGTTTTGACAGTTTTGTCGGCACTGATATTAAAATGCTCGCATACTTGTTCAATGGTTTTCACATTAGGTGTAGCGACTTCTGTTTTAACCGCCATGATAGGTGCTTTTTCGGTAACGGGTGAAATAGCTTCAGCCATTTCAATATTAGCCGCATAATCAGACCCATTGCTGAAGGCAATAGCATCTTCACCAGACTCTGCTAGAACATGGAATTCATGGGAAACTGCACCACCAATTGAACCTGAATCTGCTATTACCGGTCGATATTCTAGTCCCAGTCGTTCAAAAATATTGCAGTAGGCCTGAAACATTCCGTCGTAAGTCTGTTGCAATGACTGTTCTGAGGTATGGAATGAGTAGGCATCTTTCATGGTAAATTCGCGACCGCGCATTATGCCAAAGCGAGGACGAACTTCATCACGAAATTTAGTTTGAATTTGATAAAGGTTTATGGGTAATTGTTTGTAACTGCTAATTTCATTTTTAACCAATGCAGTAACAACTTCTTCGTGAGTTGGACCTAAAACAAAATCGCGGTTATGTCGATCTTTAATGCGCAATAATTCCGGACCATACTCATCCCAACGCCCACTTTCTTGCCAAAGATCTGCAGGTTGCACTACAGGCATTAACATTTCTATTGCCCCGGCTTTGTTCATTTCTTGACGAACAATATCAGCCACTTTATTCAGCACGCGCAAACCACTGGGCAGCCAAGTATACAAACCAGAAGCAAGTTTACGAACCATACCTGCCCGTAACATTAATTTGTGACTAATTACTTCCGCATCAGCAGGAGTTTCTTTTTGGGTAGATAATAGATATTGGCTGGTACGCATCAGCTTAGTAGGTCCTTATTTTGCTCTTAAATCGTAAACGGACGACATTCTACCAGCACCCTTTAAAAGGCAAAAGAGATATTCTTCTAGTTGCCGAAAAAGGTTTAGTTGAGCGACAAAAGGCTAGCTAACCCGAGGGATGAATAGCAGATTCAACAGAAATGACAGGTTCTAGTCTTGTAACCGACTTATTTGCTCTACAACACAGGTATTTTGTAGCACTCGCCATTGAATATTCAGATCATATAAGGCGACCCCATATAGGCGATCAGTGGTTTTGGTTTTGTGGTACGCCGGACGGGGATCTTGACTTAATATTTGCTCAATCAAAGTGTCTAAACGTGGGTGCTGTTGTTGGTAAATAGCCAATTGCTCACGTGCATTTTGGGAGAATATTACCGCGAGCGTCTCTTGTGGCTTAGTTTGTCCATATCCCGCTTCTGCATGGGGAATACTGTCTGAATAGGGAATATAAGGTTTAATATCGATAATCGGCGTGTTGTCGAGTAAATCCATTCCCGAAACCACAATACGGGTTTGAGAATTGACTAATATAACCTCTTCAAACTTAACTGCACTGATACCTATGTTATTAGGGCGATGTGTGCTGCGTGATGCAAACACACCTACTTTTTCATTGCCGCCTAGACGAGGTGGACGCACCAATGGCGAAGTGGATTTATTGGCAGTTTGATGAAATTGAAAAACCAACCATAAATGACTGAATTGTTCGATACCTCGAATAAAATCTGCAGAATTAAATCCTTGGGCAAAGATTATCTGACCCATAGCAGCTGTTACTAAACCTGGCTGCCTAGGAATGGCAAATTTCTCTTTGTATGGGGTGTTGATATGCCCGATGGGGCTTATTTCAATGGGCATGTAGGCCTTTGTAAAATTTATGTTTTATTTTAATTTATGATTGAGAATGAGAAGACACATTTTGCTACACAATGACATTAAATTGAAACCTTTATATAAAAGCTTATCTGTTACAATTTCATTGTTCACTTCCCGAACCAACCTTAGGCTTAAACTTGGAACAAATTAACATTTTACCGAGTTTAGGTCTCTTTTTTTGATACTCTAAAAGATATTGGCATCAGGTCGCATTTTTAATACACTTTTTGCATTAAAAGTGCGACATTCTGACGTCTTACTAAAAATAAAAATTTTCTTAATTGTTCGCGTAAATTCTTGATTTCTTTTTTCTGAGTACCATATTCACTATGAATTTGGACAACTCACTGATCATAATGGGAATAACATGATCTATGTAAAAAATTTGACGAAGATTTTTGGCGATTTTGTCGCCGTTAATCATCTTAGCTTCGATATCCAACCTGGTGATGTTGTTGGCTTCCTAGGGCCAAATGGTGCGGGTAAGTCTACAACTATGAAAATGCTCACAGGTTTTATTACACCGGATGATGGTGAAATATTAATAGATGACTTATCAATTTACGAAGACGCGAAAAAAATAAAGCAAAAAATAGGTTACTTGCCTGAAGGGGCGCCCGCATATGGCGATATGACACCCTTGCAGTTTTTGAATTTTATTGCTGCGATTCGAGGCTTAAAAGGAGACTTAAAACGGCAACGAATTAGTCATGTGATTAATAAGATTGATTTACAATCGGTGTTAGATAAACCCATTGATAATTTATCTAAGGGATTTAAACGTCGCGTCGGATTAGCCCAAGCACTATTGCATGATCCACAGATATTGATTTTAGATGAACCCACAGACGGACTTGACCCAAATCAGAAACATCAGGTTCGCGAACTCATTCAAAATCTAGCGAAAGACAAAATCGTGATTATTTCTACCCATATTCTCGAAGAGGTTTCGGCGCTGTGTAACCGGGTGATGATTATCGCTACGGGCCAGATGAAATTTAATGGCACACCCCAAGAACTCATCCAGAAATCCAAATACCATAATGCCATTACGCTGCATTTGAGCTATCCATCCGATACCTCTGGTTTTTTAGATGTGCCAGGGATAGTTGATATTCTGCCGGATCACGCCACAGGTAAAGTGACCTTGTTAACAGAACCAGGCAGTGATGTATTGCATGACGTAAACCAACATATTCATGAACGTCGGCTACCCGTAGATACTTTGTATGTTGAGCGGGGCCGCCTTGACCAAGTGTTTAGAGAACTGACACAGGGAGCGAAGCAATAATGGGGATGATTTCGACACTATTTAAACGTGAAATAGCGAGCTTTTTTGCTACTCCAGTCGCGTACGTTTTTATTACTATATTTTTGATTCTATCTGCAGTTTTTGCATTTTTTATTGGTAATTTGTACGAGCGTGAGCAAGCAGACTTGTTACCCTTTTTCAATTTCCACCCTTGGTTATATTTATTTTTAGTGCCAGCAATCGCTATGCGTACTTGGTCTGAAGAGCGTAAAAGCGGAAGTATCGAGCTATTGATGACCTTACCAATTAGTAGCTTGCAGGCGGTTATTGCCAAATTTCTAGCGTCTTGGGCGGTGCTTGGCTTATCACTCTTGTTAACCTTCCCATTGTGGCTAACCATCAATTACTTAGGTGAACCTGATAATGGTGTTGTGGTTGCGGCTTATTTAGGAAGTTGGTTAATGGCCGGAGCATTTTTAGCAATTGGAATGTGTATGTCAGCGATGACTAAAAATCAGGTGGTGGCCTTTATTCTAGCGGTGGTTGTGTGCTTTTTGTTTGTGGTCAGTGGTAGCAATATTGTATTGGATGCATTTAAAAATTGGGCTCCATCAATGTTAATTGATACGGTGGCTTCATTCAGCTTTTTAACTCACTATGAGTCACTTGCCAAAGGTGTTATTGCCCTCAATGACGTGGGCTACTTCTGCATTTCAATTGTAATTTGGTTGTACGCCAGTTTATTGATTATTGAACGTAAAAAGGCGGATTAATAAGATGAGTAAATTTTCCACCTCTATCATTTTAATTTTATTAGCGGTTTTATTTTTTGCTTTAACGGTGCTGAACAATCAGTTGTTGAGTCCACTTCGTCTCGATTTAACCCAAAACCAAGTTTATTCTCTATCGGATGGCAGTAAGGAAATTGTCTCTAATATTGATGAACCCATTAATTTATATTTCTTTTTTTCGGATAAGTCATCTAAAAGCATGACTTCACTGCGCAATTATGCCACTCGTGTAGAAACCATGTTCCGTGAATACGCTAAAGCAGCTGATGGTAAAATTAATTTGCATGTTGTTGATCCGGAGCCGTTTTCAGAAGCTGAAGACCAAGCAAACGAGTTTGGACTTACCGCTGCAACGCTCGGTAATATGGGAGACGCCATATATTTGGGGTTAGCCGCGACTAACGCTTTGGATGACCAAGAAATCATTGGTTTCTTTGACCCTCAAAAAGAAAAGTTTCTTGAATATGAAATCAGTAAATTAATCCACAAACTATCACAACCTGAATCGGTCAAAATAACCTTGGTAACTGACTTGCCTCTAGCAGGTGGACAAAATCCAATGACAGGTCAATTTGACCCAGCTTGGACGTTTTACACTCAGTTACAACAACTGTATGAAGTGGAGCAGGTTTCAAATAGTGCTGAAACTATACCGGACAATACAGATGTGCTGATGTTAATCCATCCTCAATCGTTAAATGAAAAGCTGTTATACGCAGTAGATCAATACGTTATGCAAGGTGGAAAGTTGATTGTGTTTGTGGACCCAAAAAATGAATCCGATCCAATGGCAATGATGGCCGGTATGGCTGCTTCGGGTGACAATAATTCTAACCTAACTCCTTTATTCGATGCCTGGGGATTGCAGTTTGATGATAGTCAGGTATTGCTTGATGCTGAGCTTGGCTTAGACATACGCACTGCTGATGGTGGTGTGGCTAGACACTTTGGTTTTGTCGGGATTCAGTCTCAACAGCTCGACCGTGACGACGTTACCACTGCCAATTTAGAGATTATTAATGGTGCTTCGTTTGGGGCCTTTAGTAAGTCTAATAGCAGCAACTTACAATGGACTCCGTTGATGCGATCTTCGGCTAACTCGGGATTTATGGACGTGTTCACTTACTCCTCTTTACAAGATCCCAATGCGCTGGCTCGGGAATTCACAAACCAAAATCGGCAACATGTACTGGCCGCTAGATTACAAGGGAGGGCTTCTTCAGCTTATAAACAAGCCCCAGATGATAGCGTAGTTGAAAGTGCTCATATGTCCTCCACTGATCAATTAAACGTTATTGTGGTGGGTGATACAGATCTGTTGGCTAACCGATTTTGGGTGCAGCAGGCGAATTTCTTTGGTGATACTGTTTACACTCCTTTTGCCAATAATGGCGATTTTGTTACCAATGCGGTAGAGAATTTAAGCGGTAGTGATGCGCTGATTAGTATTCGTAGTCGCGGTACATTCGCGCGTCCATTTAATACCGTAGATGCATTAAAAGTTGAAGCAGAGCGCAAGTTTCGTGAGCAAGAACAGCTTTTACAGCAGCAATTAGATGAAACAGAACAGCAACTTGCGCAATTGCAAAACCAGCAAGTGGAAGGCGCTGGCTTAGTTATGACGCCGGAACAGCAGCAAGCATTAGATGAGTTTGTTGAAAAGCGCACAGAAATTCGCAAAGCCTTGCGTGAAGTAAGGCATCAATTGGATAAGGATATTGAAGAACTGGGAAATTGGTTGAAGTTTATTAATATTGCCATCGCCCCTATCGTATTAATGCTTGTTCTGATGCTACTTGCAAGACTATTGAGAACACGCTCTAAAGGTGATGAGGGGCTACCCTATGAATAAACAATTGGTTTCGTTAGTCGTTATCATAGCGGCGTTAGCGGCAGCTATTTACTTTCTAACTATAGGCGCTAATCAGGCGTCTGCTGAAAAACTGAAATTATTTCCTGAACTTGCTGAACAAGCTCAAAAGATTCAACAAATACAGGTTTCCAATGCAAATGGAAGCTTAATTGATGCTCGTCAATCGCAAGGTCAATGGATAACTGTATTACCCGTGAGTGAGCGTGAGTATCCGCTGCAGCAAAAAGCATTGTCGGAGCTGGTGGATGGTTTATCAAAAGCGGTCTTATTCGAAGCTAAAACGGCCAAAAGCGAAAACTTTGGGCGTTTAGGTTTGCAGGATATTGACCAGGTAGACAGTCAAGGCACACTCATAAAAATACGCATTGGCACTAAAGATTATCAGGTGTTAGTTGGGGCGCGTGCGAGCCTAGGCCAAGGATCATTTGCACGCTTAATTGGCGAGAAACAAACCTGGCTGTTGGACCGCATCATTAACTTACCAACGGATCAATACGCGTGGTTAAAACAACCTATTTTGGATGTCTTAAAAGAGCAAGTGAGTTACCTGCGCCGTGAAGGCAATGCAGGTTTTGAAATTCAAAAGGATTTTGAACAAGAAGATGGATTTACGTTAAAAGGCTTAGGCGAAAGTGAAGAGCTCAAATACCAAAGTATTTTAAGTGCTTTTGTCGATAATCTAGTTAATCTGAAATTTGAGAAAATTGTAGATGCTGGAGAATCCGGATTTGATCCGCAATCAGTGACGGCCACTTTTGAAGTGGGTCTAGAAGATGGCCGTATTCTAAATATGTGGCTGTGGGAACACGCAGATGCTGCGTATGTTCGCTTTGGAGGTGATTTCGGTAAGTATTGGTATGATGTTAATTATCAGTTATCTAGCTTTTCTGCAGGGCAAATAGATAAAACTTACTCTGATTTTATTCAAGATAAGAGGTCGCAAACTCAGCTACCGCAAGAATATCCAATTGATGAAGGTGAATCACCACAATAAGGAATTTACGTTGCACTTCAATTTAGATGTTAGGTGAGTGAACACACCACCTAACATGTCTTAAAGTTCTTTTTCGGAGCTCCACCACTTTCGTTACTTTACTTGGGTTTTCACACCTTTAATTTTTCATGCAGGATAGCAGTAGGGCGTTAAGGGCACTTGCTCCCATACTTTGCGCCTTATGAATATTGTTTTGAGGAATTTTTTCAGGGTGTTTATAAGCCTTAATTGCTTTTTCTAAACTGGCTTCTCGTAGCAAGTGGATGGTCGGGTAGGGTGATCTATTGGTATAGTTTTCTGCAGAATCTTCCGGTTCTCCATCAAATACATATTCAGGGTGGAAACTCGCCAACTGGTAAACCCCTGAATAGCCATTTTCTTCTAACCAATATTGGGCTAAATCAAGCACGTCTAAATAACCAAAAAACGATTTAAAGCCGTTGGTGAGCAAAATGAGTGAGGTTTCAATCTCCGCATTTTTATCTAATATCTGGACTTCTTGAGCAAATAGCTTGAGCACATCTTTGCTTTTTTTCGAATCGCTATAGGCGTAACGAATGGCGTTGCGTTGCACTTCTCGTTTGGCAAATGGACAAAAGTTCAAGCCAATAACTACTTGATCTAACCAAGCTTTTGTCTCTTCAATAGCTTGGTAACCCAGTTGTTCACTTGCGCCCGACACTAGCTGCGGTACTTCACATAGGCTTCTAAGGTGTTTTCAATCAAACTGGCCACAGTCATTGGACCTACACCGCCAGGAACCGGAGTGATCCATCCAGCACGTTCCTTCGCAACGTCAAATTCTACATCGCCAACTAGGGAGCCGTCTGCTTGACGGTTTATACCCACATCAATGACAATTGCACCGGGCTTAATCCAATCGCCAGGAATGAATTCGGCTTTGCCAACGGCGACCACCAAAATATCGGCTCTTTGCACGTGACTTTTTAAATCTTGGGTAAACTTATGACAAGTGGTGACGGTACATCCGGCTAACAGTAACTCAAGGGACATGGGACGACCGACGATATTCGAAGCACCAACAATAACTGCGTCTAAGCCTTTTTCTGGCCGTTTTGTTGATTCAATTAGGGTCATTATACCTTTTGGTGTGCAAGGGCGTAGAGCTGGCATACGTTGCACTAAACGTCCGATATTGTAGGGGTGGAAACCATCTACGTCTTTATCAGGACGAATGCGTTCTAATACCTCTTCAGCATTTAAACCAGCAGGTAAAGGTAATTGCACTAGGATACCGTCGACTTCAGCATCCTGATTGAGAGTATCAACTAATTCCAACAGCTGTTGCTGAGTAATATCCGCTGGTAAATCATGGGCTTTATCAACAAAACCAACTTCATCACAGGCTTTACGCTTATTTGCAACATACACGCCCGAGGCTGGATCGTGCCCCACCTTGATAACTGCAAGGCCGGGTGGTCTTTTTCCTGCGGCCGTAATGGCTTCTACTTGAGAAGCGACGTTTTCTCTTACCTGCTTGGCAATCGATTTTCCGTTTATCAGTTGTGCTGTCATATGTTTAGCTTTTAAATCTTCAGATGCGGTTATTGTCCCATAACCTTGCTTGGCCAAGCAATCGTGAGTTGATATTAATTATGCCTAGTTGTTAGGTGGGCAGTAATTATTCTTTGGATAAGCAGGATTTGCCATAGAACTCGCGTATAATCCAATTATGTTTAACTGAAATGGTTTAATTAACCAGCATTAGAATAGGATATTTCATTTGCAACTTACTGGTGTAGAAATTTTTGGCTATTGTGCATCTGCTTTAATCGCATTTTCGTTAACTCGAAACTCAATTGTGCGGCTTCGTTGGTATAACCTATTTGGCGCATCTTCATTTTGCATTTATGGAATAATTATTGGCGCTTCGCCTGTGGCTTTTTTGAATGGTTTTATTGCAATCACCAATATTGTTTATTTACGAAAAATGTTAATGCAAGCCGAGCAACATTTCTCTGTCTTAGAAGTGAGTATGCCCTCTAACTATGTGGACTTTTTCCTTGATTATCATCGTCAAGACATTGAATTTCACTTTCCTCGTTTTTTTAAAAAAATGCAGCAAGAGAATCGTCGCTTTTACTTTATGATGGAAAATACAGAAGTGGCAGGGTTACTTTCTGGTTACCCAGACGAAAATAATCATTTTATTGTTGATTTTGACTTTGTTATTCCAGCCTATCGAGATTGTCGAATAGGGCACTTTGTGCTGGGACAAGGACAGCGTTTAAAGACTCAGTTTGACTATGCTGATGTTTATGCAAAGGCAGACAGCTTGAAACATGAAAACTATTTGGTGCAGTTGGGTTTTTCCCCAAAGAAGAATGGTATATGGTTTTATCCTGATTCAAATAAAAGTGTTTAAATTTACTAACCCAAATAAACACAGTGTCTATTTCTGGTGTAAGGAATTACTTTGAAGAAAATAAAAAATGAGCAGCAATTACTAAAAATGGCGATTAGTGTCGGCGAAACCTATGCGAAGAATCGTGGGTTTGACGGTTTCAGTGACACCATGGGACAAAAAGAGAAAGTTGAAATTATCTATCGATTATTAGTGAACGATAAATTAATAGCGTCCTTGGGGGAGGATTCTGAAGATTTGCTCAGTATGAAACATAGATTAGCGATATGGATAAAAAATAAACTACCCGCTGATCATGCTTTGTTAAAATGATTTTCTCGGTTTTATGCTAAATCGTCATTTTTCTAGAAAGCGAGTATATAAAACGCATATTTTATAGACTAATTGTTTTATAATTAGCCAGTTGGAAAAAATCTCTAAAAAAGTATTTGACGAGGTTAGGGCAAGTGGGTAATATGCGCCCCCTCGAAGCGATGAGGTTTTTATCGCAACGATTGTTCGGTGAGTAGCGCAGCTTGGTAGCGCACTTGGTTTGGGTCCAAGGGGTCGCAGGTTCGAATCCTGTCTCACCGACCATTTTTTTGCTTGTTCAGATTCGTAGAGCGTCCGTAGCTCAGCTGGATAGAGCACCCGCCTTCTAAGCGGGTGGTCGCAGGTTCGAATCCTGCCGGACGCGCCAGCGGAACGGTTGGATATGAATTTGATATCTAGTGACACTTTTTGATAATTTATTTTTGACGAAGTGAAAAGAGTGAACAGATAGTTATTTATCTGGCAAGTAAAAATAAAGTAGTGTAAAAAGAGTAACACAGTGGTGGACGTAGCTCAGTTGGTAGAGCCCCGGATTGTGATTCCGGTGGTCGTGGGTTCAAACCCCATCGTCCACCCCACTTGCGGAAGTGGTGGAATTGGTAGACACGCTGGATTTAGGTTCCAGTGCTTCACGGCGTGAGAGTTCAAGTCTCTCCTTCCGCACCATTGTTAGTTTCTATCTTTTAGTATTATTCAAATACTAGTTAAATCGTAATTATTCCCTTTTTCATCTTCTGTATTTTAACAATGTTAATTGTTAAACATCCTTGTTTATCATCCAAATTCTAATTTCTTTGAATACTTAGGTTTTCAGACGGAATATCCAAATACAAACTAATTACCTGACCACCTCGCAATACGCTGAACATCAAAGTTTGTGCTGTGGGAAGTAATGTTTGAACGGCTTCAAGACCCTCTTCAGTGGTAATATCGTTACCATTAATTTTTTGTAAAACATCTCCTGGTTTGAATTTTGCGCTACGATAGAGTTTGGGGTTCATCCCTGGAAGCACATTGAAACCTGCAGATATGTCATTGTTGTCGAAAGGTGAAATAGTGATAATGTGCTCTAATCGCTTAGGACGGTTACCAATTGATCTGGCTGTGTCTAGGTTATTGGTATTGTTATCATAATCTTCGGTTAGATTATTAGTAGCGTTTGCTGTTGCTGAATTGTTATCCCCTGACGTTGTCCCTCTGAGTAATAAAACTTGCCGTTGACCTTCATTTAACAATATCACTCTATCATTTTTGATTTCTTGAATAACCGCGTTGGTGTAAGCGATTTGATCATCAATAAAGTAAGTGCGAACTTGTAAGCGAGATTCAATAGTTGCTGAGGCCTCCATATCCACATCACTTGCCACCACACCTATTAATGAAATATTTAACGAGCTAGGCGGCAACCCTTCCAGATCTACTTCGCTAACTCCGTCTTGATCATTAGGGGTATTAGGTTGCTGTTCTGCTAATTGCTCAGAGGTCTTTAACAGCTCACCTTTGACCTCATCCGAAAGCTCAACAGGTTGGTGATTGGACGATCCAAACATGATATAGCACAACGCGGCTATAGCGATAAACAAGAAAGAGAGAATGAATTTGCTATTACTCATGGAAACGACTCGTGAGTGTGATGTTATTGTCGTATCAGCAGGATACCCATCACTGGCTTGGTTCTCAATACTTAATTTAAAACTCCATTTCATCAGCTACAGATCATGTCTGTATGTTTACTTAAAAATCATTTAGCTAGGCGGCTGTACACCTAATCAGATGGTAATTTAATTAGACTGATATATGTGACTTAAAAAATGAATTTTGGTTTTTATTTTAATTCATATTTTAACTTATTGATTCATATTTTAAGTTGTAAATAAATGGATAATTTAAATATACTTTAATAACAACAGCTTATAAATTTATTTTAAGTTGGCATACGTTGTGCATTAACGGATGTAGAGATTAAAATTTATCCGAAGTGGAGTCATAAAATGAGTTTTTTTACAGATAAGAGAACATTGATAGTCGGAGCCCTTTCCTTCTTCAGCAGTGTTTCTACAGTGATGCTGACAACTCAAGCCAACAGTAGCAGCGTACCTTTCTTCACTGAGTCGGGCAATACCCCTCAAATGGTGGTAAATCATAACGTAGCAAAAGAGCAATCTTACATACTGCAAGGTTTAGGTCGTGATGCTTTGGTTTCTGCGGTTGAGCGAGTTGGCGGAGCGGTCGCTAGAGAATTCCCCATTATTAACGCAATCAGTGCTTACTTAACTATTTCACAAGTAGATGAATTGGCTAATATTTCCGGATTGAACGTCACTGAAGATAGAAATGTGATGACCATGGGGAATGGCAAAGGTAATTTAGCAAATACTGCAGGCCAACTTAAAAAGTTCGCTATCGATAATAATATTGCTACTCAAACCCAAGCAGATTTGTTGCATGAAATGGGCATTACTGGAGCTGGTGTGACTGTAGCCATATTAGACAGCGGCACATTAATGGGCGGAAGCCAGGGTAAATACTTATTGCAAAATCAATATGAGCGCTCACGTGCGTTTTATAAATATGACGCAATCCAAAGTAGGAAAAATAGAGTTTTAAACGATGATCAGAATGGTCATGGTAGCCACGTTGCCGGCATTATTGCTAGTAGCCTTAAAACAGATGAAGGTAAATTCAACGGTATTGCTCCGGATGTTTATTTACTTTCAGTTAAGGCGTTTGATGCATCAGGTAATGGTAGCTACACCGATATATTAGATGGATTAAATTATATCTATCAAAACCGTAATCGTTATCGTATTCGTGTGTTGAACTTGTCTTTGGGCGCTAGTGTACAATCAAATTATTGGAGCGACCCGATTAACCAAGCTGTCATGCGGTTGTGGGATGCAGGTATTGTAGTTGTAACCTCTGTCGGTAATTCAGGTTCTGATTATGCTACTGTGACGGTACCTGGAAACAACCCTTACATTATTAGTGTTGGCGCATTAACTGATAGTTATACACCATACGACACTAGCGATGATCGTATGACTACTTTCTCGTCGAAAGGCCCCTCGGTAGAAGGATTTGTTAAACCTGAAATCGTTGCTTTTGGTGGTCACATCGCTTCTAAAATGAACAAAAGCTTACTTCAAAATAAGAATTTTGTTGAATCTGATACAGGTGAAGATTACCACTTAGTTTCAGGTACATCGCAGGCCGCAGCTGTGGTAACTGGTACAATAGCACTTATGTTGCAGTACGACTCTAGCTTGTCTCCAGATGATGTGAAATGTCGCTTAATTGATTCTGCATCGGCAGTAAAAGATCCTACAACAGGTGAGTATTATGGTCCTTTCACTCAAGGTGCAGGTCTAATCAACGCCTATGCAGCGGTAACAAGCGATGCCTACGGTTGCGCAAACGTAGGGTTAGATATTGAGGCTGACTTGAACGGTGTTGCTCACTTTAAAGGTCCAGCTCGCGTAACTGAGCAAGGTCAATTATTGGTAGCACTTGGCAATGGCGGTTTCGTAGCTGAAAGTTCTATTCAGGATAGTTTAAGTTCAATTGGAGGCTCTATTTGGGGAATTAGTACTTCTCTACAAGGTGTAAGCTACAGCTCAAGTTCAAGCTCAAGCTACAGCTCAGGTTCAAGCTCAAGCTACAGCTCAAGTTCAAGCTCAAGCTACAGCTCAGGTTCAAGCTCAAGTTACAGCTCTGGCTCAGGCTCCAGCTACAGCTCAAGCACTGTTTCTCTATCAAGTTCAAGCGGGAGTAATACTATAACGACTCAGGGATCAATTTGGGACGGTTTTACTGCTATTGAAGGTTCACTTTGGGACGGTTCTACTGCCATTGAAGGTTCAATCTGGGATGGCTCTACAACAATTCAAGGATCTATTTGGGACGGTTCTACTGCAATTGAAGGTTCAATCTGGGATGGCTCTACAATACTTGAAGGTTCGCTTTGGGATGGTTTTTCTGTACTAGAAGGGTCAATTTGGGATGGCTCTATAGAACTTGAAGGATCACTTTGGGACGGTTTATCAAGTCTTGAAGGCTCTATATGGGATGGCACCAATAGACTTGAAGGTTCAATCTGGGATAATTCATCTGCAATCGAAGGTTCAATTTGGGATAGTAGCTATTCGGTTAAGTCTGTTGAGCAAACTCTGATAGACGAGTCCACTGTATACGATAACCAAGTATCTGATAAATTGCTAGATATTGATTTAGATTAATCAACAACGAGTAACTAAGAAACCAAGCTGCATTTATAAAGTGCAGCTTGGCTGTTTTAGATAAAGGCGTGTTAATTTTAGTTGCTCAAGCTGTGTAGGGCACCTATGATGCTCAGATGTTCAACAATTAGGATAAAATGGATACATGAAGTCATTGATGCCAGTTAAACATTTAACTTTGCAAATAGTTCTTGCTTTGTTAGCAATAGTTAGTGCGTTTAACGCAATAGCAGACAATGAAAATATTAAATTTCAACGAATTACCTTAGATCAGGGTCTATCCCAAGAAAATATATTAACCGCATTTCAAGATTCCGAAGGTTACATGTGGTTTGGGACTCAAGAAGGACTAAATCGATATGATGGTTATCAATTTAAAGTTTTCACTTACAGTTCAAGAAATAAAGAATCCTTAAGCTCTGACTGGATATATTCAATCATCGAACCCCAAGAAAACATGCTTTGGATTGGTACACGCAATGGTGTTAATGTTTTTGATAAAGGTACGCAAACCTTCAAGCACTATCGATTTCAGGCGAATGATAGCAACAGTATAAATTCAGATACGGTTAGAGTGTTGTACCATTCATCGAAAAACCAAATTTGGCTTGGCAGTGACAAAGGATTAAATATATATAATCCAGCAACCGATGATTTTACTAATGTGCCGATTACCTCTGATGAATCAAAGAAATTTATTATTCAAAGTATTGCCGAAGATCATCAAGGCAATTTGTGGGTAGCGGCTTCAGGCCTCGGGGTTATCAAACTTGATACCAGTAACTATCAGGTTCTCGTCGATGCAATTGAAATGAATAGCCTCACTGGTGTTCAATCTGAACAAATAAAAACCCTAACTATAGATAACCAGCAAAGGCTTTGGTTGGGTGGTGACAGTGGCGTGACAGCTATTACGTTTTCGGATGTAGGGGAGGGTGTCTCAAGGGTGTGGAGACCTGAGGCGTTAATTGAACAAAAAATTAATCATATCTACCAAGATCGCAGTGATCGAGTTTGGTTCGCAACCTCTGACGGCCTGTTTAGATTGGAAAATGATAACCAAACTTTTTTGCATATTGAGCCTGAAAAGCAAAATCCCTACAGCCTTTCTGATGGCAAGCTAACCTATTTATTTCAAGACCGAGGCAATGTGTTTTGGGTAGGTAGTATTAAAGGTTTGAACAAGTGGAATACCGCAACATCTAACTTTGATCATATTCGTGAGGGGGCTGATAAATCGAAAAGCTTAAGCGGTAGTTACATTAATACATTTTTTGATGGTCGAGACAATCAGATATGGATTGGGTCTATAGGTGGTTTAGATCTGTTAAATGTTGAGACTGGCGATATCCAACATTTTGTAGCCAATGAAAATGACAATAATACATTACGTAGCAATACTGTTATGTCCCTGTTTTCTGAAAATGGTGATCAGCTATATATCGGTTATCAAGACCAAGGAATGAGTATGCTTGATACTCGAACAATGACCTTTACTCATTATGCAGCAGATAAAACAAACCCTCAGGCTTTGTCCGCTCCTGGTGTCACATCGATTAAATCAGCAGGGAATAACAAACTTTGGCTTACTACTTTTGGTGGTGGATTGAATCTGTTCGATATTAAAAGCCAAACGTTCACTCGGTATTTATCCGATGATACCGATTTGCAGACCATAGGCAGTAATAGGTTAATGACCCTTTACAAGGCCAAAAATGGTCTATTGTGGATTGGTACTTGGGGAGCCGGCTTAAATATATTCAACCCTACGACGGGCACTGCTATGCGGATCCCAAATGAAATGGATGATCCAACCTCCTTAGGTAGTCAAGAAGTCTGGACGATTTTTGAAGACTCAAAAGAAAACATTTGGATTGGTACCCGAGGCGCTGGTGTTGCAAAACTTTCCGCTGAGAATCGAAAGTTAGGAAAATTTGAGTTCGAACGGATTTCTCGTTATGAAGGTTTACCGAGTAGCAGTGTTTTTGGCATTCTAGAAGACGAATCTGGGTTCTTATGGTTAAGCACCAATCGAGGCATTAGTAAGCTGGATCCCGAAACTTTTGAACTTCTAAATTACGATAGTTCTCACGGTTTACAAGGTAATGAGTTTAACAATGGAGCCTACTACCAGTCAAAAAGTGGCAAACTTTATTTTGGCGGAACCAACGGGGCAACCTCGTTTTATCCTTCACAAATTGCGCCTAATCAACATGTTCCCCCGGTTGTTTTGACCAAATTCCAAAAGTTGAATGAAGTCTTTGCGTTGGACTCTTCTGGACAAAAAAGTAACCATATTCAAATTTCTCATAAAGATTATTTGATTGCTTTTGAATTTGCTGGATTAGACTTCGCGTCTCCTACTAATAATCGTTATTTATATAAATTAGAAGGATTTGATAATGACTGGATTGAAGCCGGGGATATTCGAAAGGCTACCTACACCAACCTGCCGGCAGGAAATTACTTATTTAGAGTGAAAGCGTCTAACAACGACGGCCTTTGGAATGAACAAGGTGCTGATGTGGCTCTTACCGTACTGCCCGCACCTTGGTATTCGTGGTGGGCTTATACTATTTATGGTCTATTGCTTCTAGGTGTAATGTATTTAGTCTATCGCTCTTATATTAACAAATTGGCTAAAGAAGCAAATTATCGTCATGAACTTGAGTTAGAAGTGAAAAGTAGAACGACAGAGTTACGCGAAGTTAATGAGCAGTTACTCAACGCAAGTGTCACTGATCAATTAACCGGACTGCATAACAGGCGCTATTTAAATAGTATTGTGGAGCAGCAGTGCGCGAGTGTTTTCCGTGATTTTGAACAATCACTCAACTCTGGAAAGTTCGATGCAGACAGTGGACCAAGATTGTTTTTCCTTATGTTTGACTTAGACGGCTTCAAACCCATTAATGATACTTATGGTCATGATGCTGGTGATAAAGTCATTTGTCAGGTAAGTGATTTATTAAAAGCGGTATGCCGTAAGTCTGATACCGTAATACGTTGGGGGGGGGACGAATTTTTAGTGATGGGCAGAGTTGAAGAAGTTAAGGAAATTGAGCTTTTAGCTGAGCGTTTAAGAAGTAAAATTGCCGGTTACGGTTTTGACATTGACCTCAAGCAAAAAATGCACCTTTCTTGTTCAATTGGCTATAGTATTTATCCGTTTTCTCACCATTACCCCGACTCGCTAGGTTGGGAGCAGGTGCATCTATTGGCAGATAATGCTTTGTACAAGTCCAAAGAATCTGGGCGGAATCAATGGACTGGGATTATTCAATCAAAAGAAATGCCACCCGTAGGTATCATGAACACTCTGACCCAGAATATCGATAACGTCATTGATGAGGGTTATGTGCGAATTGTACAAACAAATCTAACTAAAGATTCGAAAATTCTAGATATTAAATCGCGCCGTCGATAAGATTATTTGAAGCTAAATCGTGTTTCAAATCAAACTAGGTAGGCGTCAACTGCATGGTACATTCTATGCTTATTTTACGGGTTATCGTTAGCTGATTATTTGTGATTTAAAGACTGTTAATCAGCGCTATCTAGTTCACGTTTTAGCTTATAAAATGTGGGTTCACTCACCCCTAACATTTCAGCCGCCTGGGCCATGCTATAAACCGGCGTATGTAAAATTGCTTCTAGAACGAGTAGTTTTATCTTGGCCACACAATTGGCTATGTGGACACCTCCAGTAGCAATAGGCATCAATACTTCACTAAATTGACTCCAGTCCGCTGGACGCTCTAATGAACCCTCATCTATGTCCTTTAGAATTTTGTCGACTTTTCTACGCGCTGTACTTTGCGATATGGATAATCTAGCAGCGGTTAGTCGCATCTTGCGGTCAGTCGCTAAATACGTTTTTAAAATTAATTCATCTTCAATCCAGATGCCAAAGGGAGCATTAAAAAACTTAGGATGTTGTCCTGAGGTTGCCAACATGTGTTTGAATATTTCTAACAACTCAGAAAAATACAGCTCGGGATTGATCTTTTTTACAGAATATTGTTCATTTGGCTGCACAATTGTTGAAGGTTGAGCGGCCGTAAAACTAGGCTCTTCCAGCGCTGCTGGTTTTATGGATGTTTTACTCTGGTGGTGAGAAGTCAACGACGTATTTGGGGGGAGGTCAATTTGTGTGGTTTGAGGGGGGACGATATGGGGCGTTGAATTTTCGAAACCATTATCATGAATATTCAATAGCTCCCAATCGATAGTACTGTTCTCACTAAGCAATGTCGCTTGCATCAAACGATTTTCCAGCTCGCGAATATTACCAGGCCAAGGATAATGCATCATTTTTTCAAGTGTTTCTGGCGCTAAAGTGCGTTTTTCAACTTTAAATTGTTCAGCAAACTTCTTCAAAAAGTGAGTTGCCAATAATGCAATATCTTCGACTCTTTCGCGTAAAGGCGGATTATGTAAGGTCAGAACATTTAATCGGTAGTATAAATCTTTACGAAAACGACCGAGTTCTACTTCTTGGGCCAAATCTCGATTGGTAACCGCAATAATTTTTACATCAACATTGATGACTTTATTTCCGCCTACGGGGGTAAAGTGTTTTTCTTGAACAAAGCGCAACAGTTTAGTTTGCATATTAAGGGGCAGTTCGCCAATTTCATCTAGTACCAAAACGCCGCCATTGGCATCTAACACTTTTCCTGAAGTTGTATTTTGCGCTCCGGTAAACGCTCCTTTAACGTGCCCAAATAACTCAGATTCAATCAATGTTTCGGGAATAGATCCGCAATCTACTATCACCAAGGCTTTGTCTTTGCGATTTCCCATTTGGTGTAACGCATTGATTAATCGTTCTTTACCCGTGCCACTTTCACCTGTCACTAATACTGTTGTGTCGGTTAGCGCCGCACGTTTAGCATGGCGCATCAAGTTTTCCATAGCCTGAGAGCGATAAATAATACTGCTGACTTGTAGACCTTCTTTTAATTGCGCCAATTCAATTTGTAGTTGTTCGTTTTGACTTTCTAATTTTCTATTCAGCTCTTCTTCTAAACGACTTCTGCGCAGCGCTTTACCAAGTTGCCGAGTCAAACCGGACAGAAGAACTTTGGTATCGTGTTTCACTTCAAATCGCTCTGCATTCCCACAAATGAAAAAGCAATCTTGGGTTTCAATTTCAAGGGGTAAAACTAATAGAAGTATATTGCCCATGTATCGCTCAGACGGCTTGCGACTTTCAATCGCTACTTCTTGCATTTGCTTGATTTCAGCTAAAAATGCACGGTCCTTATTCGTTAAGGGTATTGCGTTATCATTGGAATCTATTGAATATTTAAATTCATTTTGGTTTTGCTCTTCATTGCTCACTATCCCGGCACACATAAAATCGAAGGTTTGGGCTAAACGTTGCACCACACTTTGGGACAATTGTGAAAAGTTAAACTTGTCAGCTATTAGTGAGGATATATCCCATAATAACAACATGTTACGGTAATCAGTGACAGTGTCGGCGGTGAAAATTCCACCTAAATAATTAAACTGTTGCTGATACAAATTAAAATCATCTTTGTGCCAGGTAATTATCGAAGGCTGATTTTCTTGTTGGGCAACTTTTAACGCTTGATCCGCGCGATTAATTAACGTGTTAGCACTCTCACTTTCGCTACCAACTTGTGGATTGTGCTCGACAATTGCTGCACCTAAATCGAAAAGCAAGTTGATTGCACCATCTAAATATTGTTTTTGCTGTAAACTTCGCTGTAGTTTTTTTGCGAGGCTGGCGACATCAGTTTGTTCATTAACAGGAAATGCAACCCCGAAAAGTGCACCACCAAATCGACATAAAATGTCTCCGTCGCGTGTTATATCATTGAGGTTACTGGCGATCTCTTGAATGACGTTATCACCAAATTGATGCCCAAATTTTTTATTGATTTGATGAAAGTCAATACAGTGAACCATCACCAAACCAATGGAATAGGATTGGCTAAGTTGAGCAATTTTACTTTGTAGAACCGACCTAGAGCATAAATTAGTGAGGGGGTCGGACAGTAAAAACACATAGTCACTGATTAATTTGCTTTGCATACCAGCAGAGACAATTAACTGTTCAAATGCCGCATATGTTGAGTTCGACCCGTCTAAACTATTGTTAGGTGGTAATAACCAAGATGGTAAAGTGTGACTAAATTCTATTTTTATAAAATAAAACTGATCGCGGTTAAAAGGCTTTATCGGGGTGCGACGAGAAAGCGTTGGTTTTGACAAAGTAGCATCAGTGTCATTATGAGCTAAACCGCCTATGTTGGTGGAAATTAAATCAGAGGCTTGAATTAGTATGTTTTTTTCATCTATCTGTTTGATTATTAATTCTTTTTCTGTCGATTCTCGTATTGTTTGTTTAGTATTAAATAAACTGATTTCAGTGTTTGAGAGTTGCGGAATGGGCTCAACGGAACTCGCAGATACGCGATCTGATTTCCAATTAAATTGGGGATGAAACATACTAATATGTTTCGCACCAGCAATCGTTAATATGCATCGTAAATGATGCAAAAGCATATCTCTTGGGTTCAAATTGGGCTCGGGGATATAGTCACTTTTCTAAATTTAATATTCCACATATTAAGCTGTTATGCAATCAGGGTTAGGGTTTCCCCTGAGGCGAAAACTTTAAGCAGTGGCGCCTTTGTTTTTCGAACAATTTTAGTACACATATAAATCAGACCATTTAAATTAATTTTTACCCTCGACTATACAACTCTCAGCCTGTATACTGTCGCGTCTTTTTTAACCGAGGTGGACCAACAAGGTCCGCACCATACGGCAGTATTGGTATCTAAAATAGCCTGTTGTTTTTACATTAAATAAATACATCAAACTAAAACGTTATTTATCAGTTGCTGCGAGTTCGAATTACGCGTTATGTGACGCATAGTTGAGGAATAATAATGCAAGTTTCAGTCGAGACGACACAAGGCCTAGAGCGCCGTTTAACCATATCTGTTCCTGCTGATTCTATTGATTCAGCAGTAAAGTCACGCTTACAGCAGTTGGCTAAAACCCAACGTATTAATGGTTTCCGCCCAGGAAAAGTGCCAGTCACTGTAATTAAAAAACGCTTTGGTCAAGCGGTTCGTCAAGAAGTAGCTGGTGAAGCCATGCAACGTAACTTCTACGAAGCAGTGGTACAAGAAAAATTGAACCCAGCGGGTATGCCTAGCTTCGAAATGAAAAAAGATGTAGACGGTGAAGATCTAGAATTCGTTGCTTCTTTTGAAATTTATCCTGAACTAGAAGTTCAAGGTATCGATAAAATTGAGATCGAAAAGCCTGTTGTTGAAATTAACGACAAAGATCTTGATAACATGATGGATACTTTGCGCAAGCAACACGCTGACTGGAAAGAAGTTAAGCGTAAAGCGAAGAAAGATGATCGAGTAACTATCAACTTTGTTGGTACTATCGATGGTGAAGAGTTCGACGGTGGAAAAGCTGAAGACTTTCCCTTAGAGCTTGGTAAAGATCGCATGATTCCTGGTTTCGAAAAGCCACTTGTTGGTGCTAAGAAAGGTGAAGAAGTTGTTTCTAAAGTAACTTTCCCTGAAGATTACCATGCTGAAAACCTTAAAGGTAAAGATGCAGAGTTCGCTATCACTGTTACTAAGGTTGAAGGTTTAGAGCTACCGAAAGTCGATGAAGAGTTTGCTAAGTTGTTCGGTATCGAAGACGGCAATATTGAAGACCTCAAAGCAGAAGTCCGTAAAAACATGCAACGCGAACTTGATCAAACTCTTAAAGCTAAATTAAAAGAAGATGTGATTTCTGGTTTGCTTGAGCAAAACAGCATTGAAGTTCCTAAAGCACTTCTTGAACAAGAAATTGAAGCTTTACGTGAACAAGCGAAGCAACGTTTCCAACAACAATCAGGTGGCAATACTGCAAATATGCCTGAATTACCAGCTGATTTGTTCGAAGAAAATGCTAAACGTCGCGTTTCAATTGGTCTTATTTTAGGCGAAATCATTAAAACCAATGAAATTAAAGTAGATGACGCAAAAGTTGAGCAGTTAATTGAAACTACTGCTTCTGCATACGAAGATCCATCAGAAGTTATTGAGTACTACAAAACAAATAATGAATTACTACAGCAAATTCAAAACGTTGCCCTTGAAGAGCAAGCAGTTGAGTTGGTTCTAAGTCAATCTAAAGTTAAAGAAGTTGACACCGCTTTTGACGATATCATGAACAAACAACAGTAATTTAAGCCTTTGGTAATTGACTTCAATAGTCAGCACCTGATTAAATGCTCGGTAATTACCGAGCATTTTTATTTTTGAAGAAGTAATTTTATGTTGAATAATCCAATCGATCCACTCAACGCACTTGTCCCCATGGTAGTAGAACAAACTGCAAAGGGTGAGCGCTCTTACGATATCTATTCTAGACTGTTAAAAGAGAATGTCATTTTCTTGGTTGGTCAAGTTGAAGACCATATGGCTAACTTAATCGTAGCGCAGATGCTATTTTTAGAAGCTGAAAACCCAGAAAAAGATATATTTTTATATATTAATTCTCCAGGTGGTTCTGTTACTGCCGGTATGGCCATATATGATACTATGAACTTTATTAAACCTGATGTGAGTACTGTATGTGTAGGGCAAGCCGCCAGCATGGGCGCATTCTTGTTATCAGGTGGAGCCAAAGGTAAGCGTTATTGTTTACCTAACTCTAGGGTGATGATTCACCAACCATTAGGTGGATTTCAAGGACAAGCATCAGATTTTGAAATACATGCTAAAGAAATCCTGTCTATTAAAGAGAAGTTGAATCGTTTGTTGGCTGAACATACCGGTCAGGATTATGAGAAAGTTTCTCAAGACACTGACCGAGACAACTTTTTAAGTGCTTCTGAAGCAAAAGAGTACGGTTTGATCGACCAAGTGTTGACAAGTCGAGCAGATGCGCTAAATACCAAATAGTAATTTAAGTAGTATATCGTATAGCTCATATCGTCAATATGAGTTAAATAGTCAAATACAAAACGATATGACGAAATGGAAGGGGCAATTGTTAAATGAGTGATAAGCAAAACACAGACGGCGACAACAAGCTATTGTATTGCTCGTTCTGCGGTAAGAGTCAGCACGAAGTGCGTAAACTTATCGCTGGACCTTCGGTGTTCATTTGTGACGAGTGTGTCGAACTTTGTAACGATATTATTCGCGAAGAAATTAAAGAAATTTCACCGAAGAAAAAGCAAGATGCATTACCTAAACCGAAAGAAATACATAGTCACCTAGATGAATATGTAATTGGTCAGGAACATGCTAAAAAAGTCTTGTCTGTTGCGGTTTATAATCACTATAAGCGACTACGAAGCGGTGATGTGCACAACGGAATTGAGTTAAGTAAGAGTAACATTTTGCTTATCGGGCCAACCGGTAGTGGTAAAACTCTGCTTGCTGAAACACTTGCAAGACTATTGGATGTACCTTTTACCATGGCAGATGCGACTACGCTAACCGAAGCGGGTTACGTGGGTGAAGATGTTGAAAACATTATTCAAAAGTTACTGCAAAAGTGTGATTACGATGTGGAAAAAGCACAACGTGGTATCGTTTACATTGATGAAATAGATAAAATATCTCGAAAATCAGATAATCCTTCGATTACCCGCGATGTTTCAGGTGAAGGTGTTCAGCAGGCATTATTGAAACTGATTGAAGGGACTATTGCTTCAGTTCCCCCTCAAGGTGGGCGTAAGCATCCACAACAAGAGTTTTTACAAGTTGATACCTCTAAGATCTTATTTATCTGTGGCGGTGCCTTTGCCGGTCTAGATAAAGTGATTGAGCAGCGTGCAGCTGTAGGTTCAGGTATTGGATTTGGCGCTACGGTCAAAAATAAAGATGACAAAAAAGCTGCCAGCGAATTATTCAAAAAAGTAGAACCTGAAGACTTGGTTAAATATGGATTGATTCCAGAGTTTATTGGTCGTTTACCAGTTCTAACTAGTTTAGAAGAGTTAAACGAAGAAGCATTAATTCAAATTCTGCAAGAGCCTAAAAACGCCCTTACTAAGCAATATGGTGCGTTGTTCGCTATGGAAGATACAGAGTTAGAGTTCCGTGAAGATGCCTTACATGCAATTGCTGCCAAAGCAATGGAACGCAAAACCGGTGCCCGTGGACTACGCTCTATCGTGGAAGGTGTTTTGCTAGAAACCATGTATGATTTACCGTCGATGACAGGTGTGAGTAAAGTCGTCATTGATGAAACGGTTATCAAAGGCGAGTCTAAACCGATTCTTATTTACGACAGTGGCGATAAAAAAGCTGCATCAGAATAATCTATATTGAAATTTAAAGGCTCTTCGGAGCCTTTATTGTTGTATATCACTTCATCAAGCGTGCGCCCCTCCTAATCTTCATCGATTACTTCTAAGTAAACCTCATTCGATTATCAGTAGGTAAATTATTTTTTTATTATGAGTTTATTTAACATTATGATTTTTAAAGACAAAAATATAAATTGAATAAGAATTCATAGTATCGTAATGTTATTCAATTGAACTTTACTGTGTTAACCCCATATACATAATCAATACCTTTCTAGCAGTTAACTAAAACGAGATGTAGCATGACAGATGAGCGAGTTGATCGCATTGAAATGCCAGTATTGGCATTGCGTGATGTGGTGGTGTATCCCCACATGGTTATTCCATTATTCGTTGGCAGAGAAAAATCTATCCGTTGTTTAGAAGCAGCAATGGACAAAGATAAGCAGATTTTCTTGGTTGCCCAAAAAGACGCTGGCGTAGATGAGCCAGAAACCGAGGATGTGTATCAAGTTGGTACCATCGCGACCATATTACAACTTCTAAAGCTACCTGACGGCACTGTAAAGGTGTTAGTTGAAGGGAATGTTAGAGGTCAAATTCAAACCTTTTTACAAACTGATGATTTTTTTGTGGCAGAGGTTGTGCGTAAAGAAGATCAAGAGGTTGCTGAGAACGAGCAGGAAGTATTGATACGCTCTGCCATTTCTCAGTTTGAAGGTTACGTTAAACTCAACAAAAAGATCCCACCAGAGGTACTAACCTCTCTTAGTGGTATTGAAGAAGCGGCTCGCTTAGCAGACACAATGGCCGCGCATATGCCCCTGAAATTGTCTGAAAAGCAAAAAGTACTCGAAATGGAAGGCGTTAACGAACGCTTAGAGTATTTGATGGCGCTCATGGAAAATGAAATTGATTTGCTTCAAGTAGAGAAAAAAATCCGTACTCGGGTTAAGAAGCAAATGGAAAAAAGTCAGCGTGAATATTATCTAAACGAGCAAATGAAGGCCATTCAAAAAGAATTGGGCGAGCTTGATGAGACTCCTGACGAATTTGAAGCGTTAGCCAAAAAAATTGAAGATGCTAAGATGCCTCAAGAGGCGAAGGATAAGGCAACAGCTGAGCTACGCAAGCTTAAAATGATGTCTCCTATGTCGGCTGAAGCTACTGTGGTGAGAAGCTATATTGATTGGCTCGCTAATGTCCCTTGGCATAAACGTAGTGCGGTTAAAAAAGATTTAGCCAAAGCAGACGATATTCTTGACTCCGACCATTATGGTTTGGAAAAAGTGAAGGAACGAATCCTAGAGTATTTAGCCGTTCAACAGCGTGTGAAAAAGCTTAAAGGACCTATTTTATGTTTAGTTGGGCCTCCTGGTGTAGGTAAAACCTCACTCGGGCAGTCAATTGCTAAAGCAACTGGCCGTAAATACGTGAGAATGGCCCTTGGTGGTGTGCGCGATGAAGCTGAAATTCGTGGACATAGACGAACCTATATCGGCTCAATGCCAGGAAAATTAATCCAAAAAATGGCTAAAGTAGGGGTTAAAAACCCACTATTTTTACTCGATGAAATCGACAAAATGTCGTCTGATATGCGTGGTGATCCCTCCTCAGCTTTACTTGAGGTGTTAGATCCTGAGCAAAATGGCACATTCAGCGATCATTATTTAGAAGTGGATTACGATTTATCAGATGTGATGTTCGTTGCAACGTCAAACAGTATGAACATTCCTGGCCCTTTATTGGATCGTATGGAAGTTATTCGCTTATCAGGCTACACAGAAGACGAGAAGCTAAATATTGCGACCCGTCACCTTGTTGAAAAACAAATGTCTCGAAATGGACTTAAAAAAGGTGAGTTGGTAATCGAAGACTCTGCCATTATCGGTATTATTCGTTATTACACTCGTGAAGCCGGTGTACGTAGTTTAGAGCGAGAGATTTCCAAAATTTGCCGTAAAGCAGTGAAAAACATCTTACTCGACAAATCTTTAAAACAAGTCGTTGCTAACCAAGAAAATCTCAAAGACTTCTTAGGTGTGCAACGTTTTGACTACGGAAAAGCTGAGGGTAGTAATCAAATAGGTCAAGTCACTGGTCTTGCGTGGACGTCAGTAGGAGGCGACTTACTAACAATTGAGACAACCTCAGTACCTGGTAAGGGTAAAACAACCTTTACGGGATCTTTGGGTGACGTAATGCTTGAGTCAATTAAGACGGCAATGACAGTGGTTCGCAGTCGTGCTGAAAAATTACGCATAAATGAAGATTTCCATGAAAAACGGGACATACATGTTCACGTTCCTGAAGGCGCGACACCGAAAGATGGCCCAAGTGCTGGTATTGCCATGTGCACGGCGTTAGTTTCATCGTTAACAGGTAATCCGGTTAAAGCTGAAGTGGCAATGACTGGTGAAATTACGCTTCGTGGCGAAGTGCTCGCCATTGGTGGTTTAAAAGAAAAGTTACTTGCTGCTCATCGTGGTGGAATTAAGACAGTCGTCATTCCTAAAGATAACGAGCGTGACCTAGAAGAGATTCCTGACAACGTTAAGCAAGACTTAGATATTCACGCTGTGCAGTGGATTGATGAAGTTTTAAGCTTGGCATTGCAGGAGAATCCTGAAGGTTTTAGCACTGAAAAAGCACAATCGAAGAAAAAATAGCCAATAACGGCTATTTTTTTTATATTTTTTGAAGTTTAGGGCTTCACTAAGTTAAAAGATATGGTAGCCTTTAGAACAGATTCGTCAGAAGCCTTATCACAAAAGGGATTGAGACGATTCATTAAGTGTAAATAAATTGTAAATCAATGCTTGAAATTATAAATTAAGCTTGCTATAACGTCACCGTAATAAAAAATGTACGGAACAATAAATAAAAACAAATGAAGGGGATCTATTGTGAACAAGTCTCAACTAATCGATAGTATTGCTGCTGGTGCAGATATTTCTAAAGCAGCTGCTGGTCGTGCTCTTGATTCATTTACCGATGCAGTTACTGCAGCTCTTAAAGACGGCGATCAAGTAGCGCTAGTTGGCTTTGGTACATTCTCAGTTCGTGAGCGCTCAGCTCGAAGTGGTCGTAACCCGCAAACTGGTGAAACTATCCAGATTGCTGCAGCGAAAGTACCTTCTTTCAAAGCAGGTAAAGCTCTTAAAGATTCTTGTAACTAAGAATTTTAGTCTTTTTAAAAAAGGGCGATGAGAAATCATCGCCCTTTTTGTATGTGTAATATAGCAATACTGCAACGAACAAATCCCAATGGTTTATTCGTTACATATTAGGTAATCGGGCTTCGGATCCAGATAATTGTGATGGAATCAAAATAAACCTTGACTGAATTCCGTTTACTTGGGTATATCACTGGTGATCAAACCAATTTTCACGTTATAATCCTGCCGCTTTATTACCGTTTGAAAAAATTTAATACGGTTGAATTCATTAGTCCGTCGGAGATAAAAGACGCATATGTTGGAAAAAATTAGAGAAGGATCCCAAGGCACTTGGGCTATTGTGATCCTAGGTTTAGTTATTTTAAGTTTCGTCTTCGCGGGCGTTGGTGGTTATGTATCTTCATCTAGTAATGCGGCTGCATCAGTAAATGGAAGTGAAATTTCCCAAACGACATTCGATCGTGCGTATCAAAATGAACGTGCAAGAATGGAAGCGCAATACGGAGAAAGTTTCAGCATACTAGCTGCCGATAGCGCTTATTTAAGTCAGTTTCGCAAAAATATTATCGACAGATTAATTGCCGATAAATTGATGGAGCAAGCAGCCGAAGAACTTGGTTTGCGTGTTAGTGAAGAACAAGTTCTTAAAAGCATTGCGAGTATGCCTGAATTTCAGGTTGGACAGTCTTTTGATAATGAACGATTCAAAGCTACATTGCGTCAAATTGGTTTTCAACCTAGTACGTTTAAAGACTATTTACGCAGCGAAATGACACGTCAGCAGTTTGTCAGTGCGATGTTAGGCAGCGAGTTTAGCCTTGAGTCTGAAGCCTCTAAAATTCTTGCTTTGCAATTTCAGACTAGAGATATTCAATACTTCACCGTTGCATCTAGCGGTTTTTCTGATTCCGTTGAAATTAGTGATCAGGATATTGAAGTTTATTATCAACAAAACCTGACTCAGTTTGATACCCAAGAAAAAGTAAGCTTAGAATATATTGAGCTTAACGCCGATGATTTGATGGCAGGAATTGACGTTACCGATGAAGAAGTAGAAGACTTATACAATCGTTCTTCAAATGATTTCCAAACTGAAGAACAGAGAAGGCTTTCACTTATTCTTATTGAGTTTGGTGAAGATGAAGATGCAGCTAGAGAGAAAGCTGAAGCCACGTTAACACGCTTACGTAGCGGTGAAGATTTTGCGATGGTAGCGTCTGAAGTTTCTGATGATGCCTTTTCAGCCGAAAATGGTGGTGATCTTGATTATATCGGACGTGGAGACATGGACGAAGAGTTTGAAGATGCAGCATTTAATTTAGAAAATGTTGGTGACATTACCGATATTGTTGAATCAGATTTTGGTTTACAAATTATCAAGCTTACGGATATTAAAGATCAACAAGTTACTCCTTTTGCTGAGGTCAAAGACACATTGGCAGAGCAGGTTAGACGTGAAAAAGCAGTTGAAGAGTTTTTCATATTGCAAAATACGGCTGCAGAACTGGCGTTTGAAATGCCAAACGATTTAATCGAAGTAGCAGATGCATTAGACACTGAAGTAAAATCTACAGCGTTGTTTACTAAAAGCGCTCCGCCAACTGAAGTTTCCAGTCCGTTAGTCGTTAATCAAGCCTTCTCAGATGAGTTAATTGGTGATCGAGTCAACAGTGAAGTGATCTCCATTGGTGAAAATAATGTGATGATCATTCGTGTTAAAGAGCATGAACCAGAGCGTACCAAGTCATTAGAGGAAGTTAAGCCAGAGATTGTTGTTCAACTCACGGCTCAAAAAGCGCAGGAAGCTGCGAAAGTCTGGGCACAATCGGTGTTAGCAGAGTTAGAAAACGGCTCTGATATAACAGATAAACTCACAGAAAAAAATATCGGCTGGGAGTTGCAAGCTGACCTTACTCGTTTTGGTAGTGACGTCCCTGCGGCAGTAGTTGACAAGGTGTTTCAGTTGGCCCTCAACGAAGAGCAAAACAAAGCGGTGGTTGAGTTAACTAACGGTGACATCAGTGTAGTTCAGTTGAATCATGTAAATAGCTCGGAAGCATATTCAGCAGAGCAACTTTCAGTAATGCAACGTCAATTAGGGCAAATGCACTCGCAAATAGAAATTACTAACCTAATCGAAGCATTGAAAGCAAATGCAGATATTGAAGTTTATATACAATAAATTATTGTTTTTAAATTAATTTGTAAAGGCCAGTGACACTGGCCTTTTTTCTGTCTTTAATTCAATTGCTGAATTTTCAAGAGTTAGAATATAAGCTAAAAAAGCAATATTCAGATTAACTGCTAAATTCTACTATCAGCCAATACTCAGAGTGTGATGTTGCGGTTATGGGGTTTACTAGACCCAAGTTATTGCCTGGTGTGAGCTTACCGCTGGGATCTTTCCAAAATAGACTTACCTTTGCCTCTAACAGGCTGCTATCTACAGTAATAGTGCCTATCCAACCATTAGGAACCATTGAGCAATTGAAAAAGCTTGTACTTGGTTGAGCTATTATTTCAGTAGTGCAGTTAAAGCCTTCCTTCTCGGGGGTAACTTTTAGTTTATTCAACTCCAGCATTTGAGTACCAGAGCAGGGCTTCTCGAGATCAGCTTCTAACGATACACAATATATGTCTACAACTAGACCATGCATGTTAACTTCTTTTACTTTTAGCTGTATGGGGCTACTTGAAGTAGCTTGAGATTGATTAAACACAGAAATTGCTGGAGAGCCAGTAAGTCCCTCGTTACCTCTGTTTAGGGTATTGGTTAGCTTTGTGTTTCCTGCAGCGAGTGCAACTAATCGCCCTTTGCTATAAGAAGCATATAGTTGGTCTTTAGGAGAAAAGGTAGTTTCTCTTGGTTGATTCGTGATTTGGGCAACCGCTTCGTCACCGCTGTTCCAATCAGCATGCATGGTTAATTCGACATCTAAAAATGGAGTGAGTTTCAGCCAATCAGAGTCGCCTTTTAAGATCATGTGTTGAAGTGTTACTTTGTGTTCTTCTGTAAGCCTTTCTATATAGAGGCTTCTTAACTCCAATGGCGCAGCAGAAGGCACAAGCGTCACCGTTTTTTCCAATGGTGATACGGGGAGATCTTTGCCTAAAATATAATTTTTAAGCAAGTCTGAAACGTGTTTTTGATACTCGGAGTTGAATACTGTTGTCATTTGATTTTTAAGAAAAGCGATAGTTTGCAAAGACTGCAAATCCGCTAATATTTCGAACTCTCCATTTACCCTCTGAAATCGGCATAGCTCATCGTATTGGTCACCGCTATTAATTGCCTTAAGGTATTTTCCATCAACTGTTAATTTGTAATGTTTATGTGGCGAACCAGATTCTTCTCTATAGTAATTTTGTTCTTCTAACATTGCCTCTGAATCATGGTGATCCCGGCAACAAGAGGAACACAACGGCGATTGCCCAGGCTCTGGTATACCTGTCATTTTGCTTATCCATTTGCCAGACTGAACGTTAAGTTGGTTTGCATCAATTATAATTTGGGCCGGTGTCTTAGCGATACTATTTACAGATAATTTGCATCGACATTGGCTAAAAACTAATTCTCTTTGTTGTTGCACTGTTCTGAGTTTGGGATCTTCATCGTAAACAAGCTTAAATGTATCCAGCCGACTAATTGGTTGTCGCTTATCGAGTTGGATAGGATGACTGGTTTGTAGTGTGCTTTTATCTATTTTATGGAACATTTGCGCTTTATAAGGCGTTAATGGTATTTGTCGTTCAGGGGTTACTTCAGAATCTACAGTCTTATTAAAAGCGTGGTAACTCCTATGGGTAGGAATTGGAGCAATAAAACTGGTTAACTCATATTTTTTCGAATCACCTTTTTCATCCATCCAACTAACCTGAATGTTAACTTCCTTTCTAGCAGGCAATAGCGGTAATGGTGAAGGTGCAATCTCAGACTCACTGGTAACCCACTTATCAGCTTTACCATCTTCATCTGAATCAACAAAATATTGATCCCTTACTTGCCAGTGTTGCTTAAATTTTAGGGTATTTTCAGTGTGAGTATTTTCGACTATTTCCATTTCACCGGAATGAGAAATTCCGCCTTGATCGTCGGCGATAGATTGAAAGTTCTGTATAAATTCAGACTTTCTATTTTGCTCAAAATATCTTAGCTCAATCATTTTTTGTTTTGCAATTTGCACCGCAGTGGCATGCATGTCTAAGGACTGTTTAGAAGTCATTATATGAGTTTGCATTGTGGCGAAGCCGGTTACTCCTACAAGGAGTATTAAAGAGGCTATCATCACTTCGATAAGTGAAAAGCCATAGTTTACAGTGAGTCGTATATGGTTATCTTGAGCCATTAGAAGTTTCGCCAGCTGCTAGGTACACGGGCAATTCGCCAATTGTTTGGATCTTGATGGAAATTATTTATGACATCAGCATTGTATTTGATTGTTAACGGCTGATTGTTAACGGCAATTGACTCTGTTGCAATCAAGGCTCCATCAATCACTGCTGCACCATTAACATGGATTTGCGCAGCTAAAATAGAGTCTAAGGGGGTCAACATCATTACCATCCCCACGATTTTTGTATTGTCAGCGAAAGTTAAACTGCCTTTATCCACAATCAACATGACAGGGTCTTCAGTTGTACCTACTGTGGTGTCTTTTAAAAGCTTACAATTGCCTTTTACCCATATTAAGCCTGAATTTGCACGGCTAAGATCCTCACAACGAGAAATAACCTTATCGGCTTCATCCATAAACTGTGTTCTGTATTTAGCAGGTAAGTTAGTTAGATAAGCAAAAATATCATTGGGAAAAGTGTCGGGATTATCAATGATGTCACTGTTTTTGTTATGTTCTCCACTTAAAGGCGATACTTCACAGTCGTTAGTTAAATATTCATACAACTGACAGCTCACCAGTTCTAACGTTGCCATATCTAACTCATTTGCCATCCATAGGGACAAGGGTAACCCAGTTCCTGCACCGTTAGGGTCGGCGACTAAGGTTAATTTGCTTTCGATAGACAAAGACTTACCGACTATTAGTGGTGCTTTAGGTAAAGTACGGAGTAACGGGTAAGAGATTACAAGCTGGGACAAATTTACAGTGGCTAAGTTATCTACCGAAGTCCCTTTGGAGCGAATTTCAATGATATGCATTTGCTGATTAAAGCGTTCGGTTTGGGTGTTCTGCATGTCAATTACAATTTGTCCCTGGCCTTTTATCATTAGGGTTTGTTCACTTAGCTTCTCCAATGGCTGCTCGCTAATTTGGGATAGCAACTGGAAGCTTCCCATTGCCGCCAAATTTTCCGCAGTTACATGGTTTTGTGTGTTTAGGCTAATTCTATTTTTAGCCATGCTGATTTTTGCTGAATAAGCCAAGATGGTTGAACTAAGGAGAAGCAGCAATGTGACTGTTGCTAACATTATTGCGCCCACTTGCCTTGCAGGAGAAAATTTATACATCGTATTGACTCTGCAGAAACACATCTCGAACTATCTGCCTACTGAGCTTGCTGTCCTGTTTCACCGAAGCAGCTAAATGCAAGCGAATCGCCACTGTGGATTGGGAGGTGAAAATGATAGTGAATCGTAACTCATCCACATGAGTTACACTGCTATCTGTAAGATCCTGCCAACCACCGGCTGCACAGTCGGCACCATCTTGTCGCATTTCCACAGCATTATTGCGGAGTCGAAATCCATAGTTTTCGTTATTTCCTTCGATATTGATAATGCCACTTTTGTCTTTATCATAGGCATATAAAATGCAGCTACTGTCAGGTTCTTTCGGGTGCATGGCTATTACAATAGGATGATGATATTGACTTAGGTAGATATCTGGACTCTTTATTGCAGCGCTAATGTCAGCATTAAAACCTGCTCTTTGTATATCCGTAGAGATCAGATTTGCAACTGTATTGAGCTCTTCCTGTAAGCGCATTAGCATCAAAAATTTGCTATTGGTTGCTGCACTGTTACCCACAAATGCGGCTAAACTCGATACTGCAGCCAAGCCTATTGTCATCGCAATGAGTAACTCAATGAGTGAAAATCCGAGCTGCTTTGATAATGAACTTAACATGCTTGGAACGCGCCTAAGTGTCCGTGTTGCATGCAAATTCTAACGCGCCCTAAATTACTGACGATAAGTTTGGCTGCTTCATTGCCATTACTAAATACGCCAGAACCTGCATTGCCAATGGCTGTTCCTCTCACACCATCGAAGATAATAGCTTGGTCCTTTCCCATGGTCATATCTGAAAATAAAACCGTTGGATAATCGTCAGCGGAAACCCGATATTCAATTTCATCTACTTTGCACGTGGCATGCAATTGGCAATCACAAGGACCACTATCACTAAGTGCTATGCACCAGTTTTTTCCTTTTTCAAATTGAACGGTTACTTTTTTATTCTGAGTTATGGCTGTTGATTTCGCTTGTTGCAATAAAAAGTAGCTGGTCTGTAATGAGCCTTTTAATTGCTGGTGACGCAAGGTTTGCATGATTGACGGAGCTCCAACTGCCGAAAGCAACGCAATAATTGATAGCACTACCATGACTTCCAAAATGGTAAACCCCTCAAAGGAAGTCCTTTTAAACTGATGTTTTTGATTTATACGCACTTTCAATACCCTTTGAATTTTTCCATGTGCTTTACTGATATTGAGTATATGAAAATTTAAAAAACATGGAGTACAGTTTTATGAGCAAGGGAGTTAGCTTAATTGAATTAATGATCACCTTGGCTATCATTGCCATTCTGGTCGCGGTATCGGGTAACGTTTTTAGCAGTAATATTTTAAAGTCTCGCAGACAGCAGGCGCAAAATGAGTTATTTGAAAGCACCCTTTTGCAAGGACAGTTTCGCTTGACTCATGGTCGTTACGCAAATGCAGAAGAGTTGGGATTAAAAAATTCTGAACACTATATTTTTGCGACAGAAAACAAAGGAGGAATAACCTTTGTATTAACTGCGACAGCGCAAAATAACCAGAAAAAAGACTCGGCCTGTAGCCGGTTAAGCATTAATCAATCAATGCAACGTTTGCCAAAAGGTTGCTGGTAACAAGCGTCAAATAAATTGTTTGGGTGACGTAAACGCTAAAGCCTGTAACAGCAAGTTCTTTAGATGAGGGGCATGTTCACAGTATCCACATTAACAGTAGATAGGTGGCCGCAATCCCTAAGGAAATCACCAGAATTTTAATAAATCCTTTTTTGCCATCATCTAAACTATAGCCATGGGTTTTTAGGTAAATTATCCAAATCAAAAATAGCGCAATGGGTATTAAAAATAAGAAGCGCAGCAAAGTATTTCTCCTAACATCAGCGTAGAGCTACTCAGTAACTTAAGTAGTTCACTTAGCAGCAACGATATAGCGATTCCGTTGCAATAGTCAATGCTGAATCGTTAATATCCGCAGCTTAGTTGTTAGGTTTAGAAGTACCAGTAGAGCCCACTTTCTTGACTGCTGCGTGTATAAGTTGATGTTGATCCATTAGCTGGCTTTTTTGATCTCTTGTTGCAAATACCGTTTTTGCTTTTTGGCTTTCATTTTTGAAATATCACCTAATGCTAAGCCATCAATACAGTCGTTAAAGTCAGGGTCAATATTAAAATCCAAAAACTGTAGGCCATTGTCATCATAGGTTTCAGAATATTGTTTGTATAGGGTTGGCACTAGCATGCCGATATTCGCCAACAAATGCTTTAAGGTTGTGAAATCTTCTTTGTAGTCTTTCCCCCTAAAAGGTGAGTTGAGTTGTTCGCTCATTTCAAACGGAAGCTTCGAACTAGCTAGGCATGTTTGGCAAGGGAAATACATTTGATAAAACTGCACAATGAGGTTCTTGGCGGCATTTGGGTATGTGTTACTTAAACTCACAGGGCCAAATAAATAGCGATATTGAGGGTTTTTCTGAATAAAAGCCCCAATTCCATACCACAAATAATCTAAACTACGTCTACCCCAATAACGAGGTTGTACAAAACTGCGGCCTAGCTCTAAACCTTGCTCAAAATATGGCTGCATACTGTCTCTATAATTAAACAAGGTGCTTGAATAAAGCCCGTCTACACCATATTTTTCGACAATTCTTTTTGCATCTCCTATACGATAAGCTCCAGCTATTTCTAGATCATCTCTATCCCACAAAATGAGTTGTAGGTAGTGATTGTCAAACTTGTCAATATCTCTACGGCGATTGCTGCCTTCTCCCACAGCTCGAAAGGCAACTTCTCTCAATCGACCTATTTCGCGCATAATGGGCGACGATTTTTTATATTGATACAAATAAATGAGTTTGCCATCACCGGTTTCACCCAATAACTCGCATTCAGCTTTTATGGCTTTGGATAAGGCTTTACGGTCCTCAGGAGGTGCAATTGCTGTTTGGGTTTTATATACCCCACGTTTGCCCGAAGCGATTTTGTACAGGTGTTTTTTAAACAGTTTGACATGTTGTGAGCGCGTCAAGGTATTGTGATTGAATGACTCTACGGGCACGATTTCGCCGATTCTAATGGGTAAGTGGTTACGCTTTTGTTTAAACATCTCTTTTACCAATAGTGCGGTGGCTAATGGTTTGTACAACATGGATACGCCATAAAAAAGAGGCGAGTTTTTAGCATCAATAAAGGTCGGCAGGATAGGGGAGTTGGTTGATCGCGCGATTTTTAAAAATCCTGAATTCCAGCGAGTGTCTCTGACACCTTGGGGGCGTAGACGTGACACTTCGCCAGCAGGAAAGATTAATACAGCCCCTTCTTGTTTAAGGTGTTGATGAATATTTTGCAGATGTTCTTTGGGCGTACCGCCTTGCATATTATTGACTGGGAGCAACATATCTTGCAGGGGATCTAAGGTCATCAGCATTTGATTAGCTACGACTTTTACGTCTGGTCTTATTTCACATAATAGTTTTAATAACGCCAAGGCATCCAACGAGCCTATAGGGTGGTTCGCTATTACTACCACTCGCCCAGAACTGGGAATACGCTCTTTTTCAATATCTCTGACTGAGTAACTGATATTGAAATACGCTAAGACTTGTTCGATGAAATCTATGCCTTGGATGTTTGGGTAGGTTTGTCCAAATTCCAACATCTCTTTTTCATGAAGTAGATGTCTCAAAGCGAATTGTAGGGGTTTTGATAACCAAGGGTTGTTTTCTGCTTGTGGATAATGTTTTTTTATAACGTCTTCAACAGTGAACATATTCAAACCTAAATGTATCTGCATTTTTGCGGATGTTACCTAGCAAATATGACAATTTAACGCCACATTTCTTGCAAATTTGTGACGTTAAGTTTTCTGACAATGGCTTTAAGCGGCTTGTGAGTTTTTCGACTTACCTGCCTGTTTAATCGGTATTACTTGGGCTTTTTCAGCCAAATTTGTCCAATACACTAATTCTAAATGGCCCTCTTCATTTTCAGTTAGCGCTGAACAATTTTCGATCCAATCCCCATCATTGACATAAATAACATCTCGTTTTGAACATATTTCTGGGTGATGAATATGACCACAAATAACGCCATCAAGTCCGTGAGTTTTTGCTCTGTTACAGCAGGCTTGTTTATATCTATCGATGGCTAAATTAGCGCCTTTAATATGTTTTTTGATATGACCTGCGAGGGACCAATAGGGTTTACCGCGAAAGGTTTGAATACGGTTAAACCAACGATTTATAAACAATAATAAATCGTAAGCTTTATCTCCAATCCAGGCATGAAATGGTCCGAAACATACTTCCTCATCGAATTGGTCACCATGTAAAACTAAGAGTTTTTTATCGTCTTGGGTAACATGAATTGTTTCACGGAGGACTTTGATATGGCCAAACTCCATGCCGTTGTATTTTTGCAGTGGTTGGTCATGGTTTCCGGGGAGATATATGACTGTGGTATCTGTTTGAGATAATTGCCAAATTTTGTGTAAAACCTGATTGTGGCTGTCTGGCCAACGAAATTGTTTACTCATGGCCCACATATCAACAATGTCTCCCACCAAATAAATCGTTTCAAATTGGTGGTTATTTAGGAAGTCGAGTAAATACTCAGCTTTACAATCTTTGCAACCTAAATGAATATCTGACAACCAGACTGTTTTGTATTGCTTTTTCATGCGCGCACCATAAACGTGAAGTAAAAACCAAGTAAAGTAAGTTCCTCGCTACTATTTAAAGCAACAACAAATTTAAGTTTGTTTATGGGTTTTGCAAGTTAACCTAGGGGATTGACAGATTAGTGACGTTTATTTGAATAAATGATGACAGGCTAATTCACTGCTTTTGGATATAAGCGATTGGTTAGTGCAATAGTCGTTTTGGAAAGGGTAAAAACAGGCATAAAAAAAGCGCCATAAGCGCTTTTTCTAATGTATTACCTAAAACGCGTAATTACAGAGCTTTGATCTGTGAAGCAAGACGGCTCTTATGACGAGCAGCTTTGTTTTTGTGGATCAAACCTTTGGTTGCCATACGGTCAAGCAAAGGAGTAGCTGTAGTGTAAGCAGCTGTAGCAGCTTCTTTATCACCAGCAGCAATGGCAGCGATTACTTTCTTAAGGTAAGTACGAACCATTGAACGACGGCTAGCGTTATGCTGGCGACGTTTCTCAGCTTGGATTGCGCGTTTCTTAGCAGACTTAATGTTAGCCAATTTGAAACTCCCGAAAAAAATCTAGTCAAAATTCAAGGGCGCAGATTGTGCCTATTTGATAAGCCTTTGTCAAACAGTTTTAATGGAATAATTGATATTTACAACAACTAAGTTAATTTAGCTTGGATTCGAGACTGAGTATAGACTCAGTTCACCTTTATCACGCATAATATCACACACATAGTAATATAGTCCCCTGAGTTTTTACCGGATACGGTGTAAAGGAATCATTCTTGTCAAAAAAGCTGCTTAAATCCGGTGTAATTGTCTCGTTTATGACGTTTTTGTCGCGGATTCTTGGTTTAATTCGTGATGTGGTGGTGGCCAATATGCTTGGTGCTGGTGCGGCCGCCGATGTGTTCTTAGTGGCCAACAAAATCCCCAACTTTTTACGTAGACTCTTCGCTGAAGGCGCTTTTGCTCAAGCATTTATTCCGGTGCTATCTGAAGTGAAAGGTGAAGGGGATGAAGCCCACCTAAAACTATTTATCGCAAAGGTCTCAGGTACCTTAGGTGTTATTGTAACCGTAGTCACTGTTCTAGGCGTTATTGGCTCGCCAGTGGTAGCTGCGCTATTTGGCGCAGGGTGGTTTGTGGACTACTTAAATGATGGTCCTCAGGCCGATAAATTCGAACCTTTTGCGTTGATGTTAAAAATTACCTTTCCCTATTTATTTTTTGTTTCTCTGACTGGTCTATCTGGTGCCATTTTAAATACCCTCAATAAATTTGCCGTGGCGGCGTTTACGCCTGTTTTACTCAATGTTGCCATCATTAGCTGTGCATTGTATTTATCACCTTATTTTGACAACCCTGAATTTGCATTGGCTTGGGGGGTGTTTATCGGTGGAATGATGCAGCTTTTATTTCAACTTCCTTTTTTGTACCGTGCGGGGGTATTGGTAAAACCCCAATGGGCTTGGTCGGATCCTAAAGTTCGTAAAGTTAGAACCTTAATGATACCTGCATTATTTGGTGTATCCGTGAGTCAGATTAACTTGCTTATTGACACTATGATCGCCACCACCTTAATGACGGGATCAGTAAGCTGGCTATATTATTCAGATAGATTGTTAGAGTTTCCTTTAGGACTTTTTGGTATTGCCATTGCGACAGTGATATTGCCGACGTTATCAAAACAATATGTGAGCAAAGATCGGCAGTCGTTTAGTAACAGTATGGATTGGGGAATAAAAGTTGTGTGCCTACTTGGTGCGCCAGCTGCCGCAGGTTTATTTGTTTTGGCAGAACCTATGTTGTTAACCATTTTTTACGGTGGGGCTTTTACATCGGAAGATGCAACTATGGCGTCATATAGTCTAATGGCGTATTCCACGGGATTATTAAGCTTTATGTTAGTAAAAGTGTTAGCGCCAGGCTTTTATTCTCGTCAAGATCTGAAAACCCCAGTTCGCTTTGGTATCTATTGCATGGTAGCAAACATATTTTTCAATATTGCCTTAGCAATTCCTTATGGTTATGTCGGTCTTGCCATTGCAACCGCTATGTCAGCAACGATGAATGCGACTCTTTTATATGTGCAGTTACACCGTTTAGGGGTGTTTCAAATTACAGCCAATACCTTAGTGTTTTTGCTTAAAGTGTTAGTTGGTTGCGTTGTTATGGTATTCGTTATTCAGTACTTCAATTCCGATATCGCCATGTGGAGAAGCATGGATACCTTATCTAAAGCTATTGAGCTAGCTAAGTTAATAATATTTGGATTCTTTTCATTTGTCGTCACTTTACTTTTAGTGGGTGTCAGAGTGAGTAGTTTTGTTGGAACACACAAAGTTCGCTAAAACCATAACGCGTAAAAATAGTGTTATTTACACCGGCAAATTCTTCGTTTTTAGAGAGTTTTAACGCCTAATACAGACTTTTGCTAGTATATAACACCTATAGACTTTCTTTACGTGTACAGTTCGTTATAATTCCCGCCCTTGAACGAAGTGAAAAAAATTTAGTTTTTTAATTGAGGAAAGCAGTGGAATTAATCCGAGGTTTACACAACATCCGCGAGAGCCATAAAGGATGTGTGTTAACAATAGGCAAATTTGATGGTGTTCATTTGGGTCATCAAGCCGTTTTACGAAATTTAGTCCTACAGGCTAAAAATCTTGGGCTGCCTTCCACTGTCATGGTCTTTGAACCTCAGCCTGAGGAAGTTTTTACGCCCGATGATGCTCCCGCACGACTCAGTCGATTACGGGATAAATTCGAACAACTTAGATTAATTGGTGTCGACCGTCTGTTATGCATCAAATTTGACCGGGAGTTTGCCAGTCAAAGCGCTAATTATTTCATCAAACATTTGTTGATCGAAAAGTTGGGTATTGAGTTTTTAGTTGTCGGGGATGACTTTCGTTTTGGGCAGGGTCGCCAAGGGGATTTTGCATTATTGCAGCAAAATGCTGAAGAGCACGGCTACAAGGTTGTTAGCACGCGAAGTTTTTTGCGTAAAGATTGTCGCATTAGCTCTACTGAAATTCGTATGGCTTTGGCAAATGGCGATATTGCAGAAGCAGAAGCCATGTTAGGTCGACCTTTTGCTATTGCTGGTAAAGTGGTGCATGGTGCAAAACGGGGAAGAACTATAGGTTTTCCTACCGCCAATGTATTACTGAAACGTTGTCAAACACCTATACAAGGTGTTTTTGCCGTAAAGGTCAGGTTTGCAGGCGCTTATCTAAATGGTGTAGCTAACGTGGGGAAGCGTCCTACGGTGAATGGAGAACGCTCTCAACTTGAAGTCCACATATTTGACTTTAAACAGCAAATATATGGACAGTTGATTCAAGTAGAATTTATTAAGAAATTAAGAGACGAAATTAAATTCGAGTCATTCGAATTATTGAAGAAACAAATAGAGTTTGATGCACAAATAGCTCGCGAGCTTTTGTGCGCTGATTAAAATAGATTTAAGAATTGGATTTTAGCCTTAATGAGCGATTATAAACATACGTTGAATTTACCCGAAACCGATTTTCCAATGCGCGGAAATTTGGCCAATCGGGAACCGCAAATGCTGAAGCAGTGGACTCAGAAAAAACTATATCACGCTATTCGCGATGCTAAAAAAGGTAAGACACCTTTCGTATTGCATGATGGCCCTCCTTATGCGAATGGTAATATTCACATCGGTCATGCGGTAAATAAAATTCTTAAAGATGTTATTGTTAAATCTAAAACCTTATCTGATTATGATGCACCTTATGTACCAGGGTGGGATTGTCATGGACTTCCTATCGAGCTTCAGGTTGAGAAAAAAGTCGGCAAACCCGGCAAGAAAGTCACTGCTGCAGAGTTTAGACAAAAGTGCCGTGAATACGCAGAGCGTCAAATTGCTGGACAAAAAAGTGATTTTATCCGCTTAGGCGTATTAGGAGAATGGGACAAACCCTACAAAACCATGGATTTCTCCTCTGAAGCTGACATTATTCGAGCGCTAGGCGGTATTGTTCGTTCAGGCCATTTGGAGAAAGGCTTTAAGCCAGTTCATTGGTGTACAGATTGTGGTTCAGCATTAGCTGAAGCAGAAGTTGAATATCAAGATAAACAATCTCCATCCATTGATGTGCGCTTTAGTGCAAAAGATCAAAGCGCCATAGCGAAAGCGTTTAAACATCCCGAAAATCATGTTGGGGAAGGCCCTGTGTCAGTGGTTATTTGGACCACAACACCTTGGACGTTACCGGCAAACCGAGCGGTCTGTGTCAGCCCACAACTAGAATATACCTTAGTGCAAGTTGAAGGCGAGAATCCAGAACGATTAGTGATAGCCTCTGACCTAGTTAGTGCTTGTATGGATCGATTTGGTTTTGAACATTATCACGCACTAGGCTACTGCCACGGCGATGCTTTAGAGAATCAGCAAATATGGCATCCATTCTACGACTTTACGGTACCGGTTATTTTAGGTGACCACGTTACCACTGAGTCTGGTACAGGTTGTGTGCACACGGCTCCAGGTCACGGTGTTGACGATTTTAACGTTGGTGCTAAGTATGGTTTAGAAGTGGCCAACCCTGTAGGTGCAAATGGTGTCTATTTACCTGGTACTGAATTATTTGAAGGTGAGCATGTTTTAAAAGCCAATTCGCACATTGTCGATGTATTAGTTGAGCGCAAAGCTCTAGTACATCATCATGCTTACACTCATAGCTATCCCCATTGCTGGCGTCACAAAACGCCTATCATTTTCCGTGCTACCCCTCAGTGGTTCATTAGTATGGATAAAAATGGTCTACGCCAACAATCATTAGACGAGATAGCCAAAACTCAATGGATCCCTGAGTGGGGGCAAAACAGAATAGAAAGTATGGTGGAAGGTCGTCCTGATTGGTGTATTTCACGCCAACGTACCTGGGGTGTGCCTATTGCTTTGTTTGTTCATAAAGATACGGGTGATTTGCATCCTAATACTGACGAGCTTTTGGAAAAAGTTGCCAAATTAGTTGAAGAAAGTGGTATCCAAGCGTGGTGGGATATCGATACCCAAGAATTTTTGGGTGACGATGCAACAGAGTTCGTGAAAGTCCCTGACACTTTAGATGTGTGGTTCGATTCTGGCGTAACTCACCACTTTGTGGTTGATAGCCGTGATGATATCCCTGCGTCTGCCGACTTATATCTTGAAGGTTCTGATCAGCACCGTGGATGGTTTATGTCGTCATTGATGACCAGTGTCGCTGAAAAAGGGCATGCGCCATATAAACAAGTGTTAACCCATGGCTTTACCGTCGACGGTGAAGGCAAAAAGATGTCAAAATCTATTGGTAACACAGTGGCTCCCCAAGAAGTGATTAACAAGTTAGGCGCCGATATTTTGCGCCTCTGGGTAGCATCTACAGATTATCGCAGTGAAATTGCGGTATCTGATGAAATATTGAAACGCTCGGCGGATTCTTATCGCCGCATACGTAATACAGCCAGATTTCTTTTAGCGAATTTGAATGGCTTTAATCCAGAAACCGACTTGGTGCCTTTTGAAGAGTTGGTTGAATTGGATAAGTGGGCTGTGGGACGCGCAGCAGAAGTTCAAAAAGAGATTATTCAAGCATACGAACAATATGATTTGTTGGTGGTGAGTCAGAAAATGATGCAGTTCTGCTCCATTGAACTAGGTAGTTTTTACCTCGATATCATCAAAGATCGCCAGTACACAGCTAAGGCTGACGGTCACGCTAGACGCTCTTGTCAAACGGCCTTATATCGGATTGTTGAAGCCCTAGTGCGTTGGATGGCGCCTATTACTAGTTTTACTGCACAAGAGTTGTGGCAACAAATGCCAGGTAAACGTGATGAGTTTGTTTTCACCGGCACTTGGTATGATGAATTGCCAAAACAAGCTAGTTCTGGCAAGTTCGACAACGAATTTTGGTTACAAGTTCTTGCCGTTAAAGAGCAAGTGAACCGAGCGTTAGAGCAACAACGTAAAGACGGAAAATTAGGTGCTTCCCTTGAAGCGCAAGTGACCCTTTACGCTAGCAAAGAGTTAGCCGATAAATTGTTGCAGTTAGAAGATGAGTTACGTTTTGTGTTGATTACTTCTACCGCTAAGGTAGTAGAAGTGAGCGCCAAGCCAGATAACGCAATCTCTACGGAAATTCCTGAATTGTGGTTAGATATTGCCAAGTCAGAGGCAGCTAAATGTGTTCGCTGTTGGCATCACCGTGAAGATGTGGGCAGTGATGAGACTCATCCTGAATTGTGCCATCGTTGCATCGATAACGTAGAAGGTGCTGGCGAGTCGAGACAATATGCTTAGTTTATTCTCGCAAACTGGATTACGCTTCTTATGGCTCGCTGTACTTACAGTGGTGTTAGATCAGTGGAGCAAGCATGCTGTATTAGCAGGCATGGAGCTGTATCAATCTATCCAAATTACATCTTTTTTTAATTTTACCCATACCCGTAACTACGGTGCGGCATTTAGTTTTTTAAATGATGCTAGTGGGTGGCAACGTTGGATGTTTACCGCAATAGCCGTAGCCGTTAGTGTGGTGATTTTACGTTGGTTAAAAAGTGCTAAGAAACATCAGGTAATGTTGCCTGTGGCGTTTTGTCTGATTTTAGGTGGAGCAATAGGTAATGTTTACGACCGCATTGTATATGGTTACGTAATCGACTTTTTACACGTCTATTATCAACAGTACGAGTGGCCTGTATTCAATATTGCTGATAGTGCCATCTGTTTAGGCGCGTTTTTGCTAATTATTGACATGTTTAAGAATAAAGAAAAAGATGGAGAAACCGATAATGCTGGAAATTAATCAATCCAGTGAGGTGCTAATGCACTTTGATCTTAAATTGTCTGACGGTTCAGCTGCAGATAGCACTAGGGTGAATAACAAACCCGCTAAGCTGCAAATGGGAGACGGCAGTTTAACCGCTAATTTTGAATCCTGTTTATTGGGTTTAAAAGAAGGTGACAAGAAAGCTTTTACCTTAGAAGCAGAAGAAGCCTTTGGCATGCCGAATCCCGATAATATTCATCATATGGATAAGTCTCGTTTTTCTGCTGAGACGCCCATTGAAGTTGGCGCTATTATTGCCTTTAGTCAGCCTGATGGTAGTGAAATTCCTGGGATTATTCGCGATGTAGCTGGAGACTCAGTAACCGTCGATTTTAATCATCCTTTGGCCGGTCAAACGGTCATTTTTGATGTGGAGATCCTTAGCGTAAGCTAAGTGTGTAACTTATGCAGATTCATTTAGCCAATCCAAGAGGTTTCTGTGCCGGTGTTGACCGTGCTATTACGATAGTTGAAAGAGCGCTGGAAATATTTGCGCCACCCATTTATGTGCGCCATGAAGTTGTGCACAATAAATTTGTGGTCGATGGATTGAAACAACGGGGGGCTAAATTTGTCGATGAGCTAAGTGAAGTTCCTGACGATAGTATCGTGATTTTTTCTGCTCATGGCGTTTCTCAAGCCGTGAGGAATGAAGCAGATAGTCGTGGCTTGAAGGTGTTTGATGCTACTTGTCCGTTGGTCACTAAAGTTCATATGGAAGTGATGCGAGCCAGTAAAAAGGGCACCGAGTGTATTTTAATCGGTCACCAAGGGCACCCTGAAGTAGAAGGTACTATGGGGCAATATAATAATGATGCGGGTGGCATTTACTTGGTTGAGTCGGTAGACGATGTTGCCAATGTGCCGGTGAAAAACCCGGAAAAATTATATTATTGCAGTCAAACAACATTGTCAGTCGATGATACTGCTGATGTTATCGATGCCCTCAGGGAGAAATTCCCCGCTATTGAAGGTCCTCGCAAGGACGATATTTGCTATGCCACCCAGAATCGCCAAGATGCAGTGAGAGAGCTTTCTTCTGACTGTGAAGTGTTGCTTGTTGTAGGCGCGCAAAATAGCTCTAACTCAAACCGTTTGCGTGAACTTGCTGAAAAAATTGGCGCTCAAGCTCATCTAATTGATAGTGCTGAGTGCATTCAAAAAGAATGGTTAGATGGCGCAAAGAATATTGGAGTAACCGCGGGTGCTTCAGCTCCAGAGGTGCTAGTAAAAGAAGTTATCGACAAACTGCTAAGTTGGGGAGCCAGTCAAGCCCATGAGCGCCCAGGTCGTGAAGAAAATATCGAGTTTGCAGTACCTAAAGAACTCAGAGTCCGCCAATTATAACTGAACTGTTAATTACCCGTTGTTACTCATTCAGCGGGTGATGTATCTAGGTTTTTCTTTTGCCTCAGCCTTTAAGTATAAGAAATCATAATAAAAGGCGGTTGAGCTTCGATTGTTGTCACCCTATCGCTAATTTAACTCCTCGTTTTTAAAGGCAATTTATGTATTTTAAAGAGGAAGTTTAAAACCTGCCATTTGTATCTATATTTGTCTTACTACTTTATTTTCATACCTAAGCCGCGCTTCAGATAACCAAAACCTGTCCTAAGTAAGCTAAATTTACTACCATCAAGAGAATCTTTAAGTAGGAAGCATGTTAACTGGTTACCGTAGTTAACCGGAAGGCGTTAAACAATATGAGAATTGAGCAATGCGTGTGATCGATAGCAAAACTAGTCAACACAAATCTCTACACCAATCAGGCGTAGGTATGATTGAAGTGTTAGTGACGCTATTTATTCTGTCAATTGGCATATTGGGCGTCGCTTCCCTACAGTTTATTAGTTCCTTTTCGAACTCGGATGCCTTAAATCGATCACAATCTGTAATGGTTGCACAGCAATTGAGTGAGCGACTTCGTGCCAGTGCAAGAATGTCTCTAATTGGCGATGGCTTAGTAGTGGATGAAAACTACTTTGATAGTGATGTTTACAATTTTAAAAACCTGTCATGTGGATCCTCTGCTTCAGACTACAATTGTTTTTGTTTGACAAAACCTGCCGATATACCAGATTGTGATGGTGGCCAGTGTAGCGCGGCTGAATTTGCGGTTTATGATGGTTATGAAGCATCTTGTTCGGCGGTTTCATCCAATCCTACGGTAACCCTTTCGGTTAGCTGTGACGATAACAATGTCATTGATGCTGAGGAATGTAGCACCGGATCTAGGGTGAGTATCGTTTTATCTTGGCCAATAGAAAATTGGAAGAATATTGATCGTACCCTAAATGCCGAGTGCTTAATTGACGAAGATGAACCTCGTGATTGTGTCAAACTGGACGTGTTGTTATGAAAGTATTTACTCGTTCGCAAAGTGGTTTTAGTTTGGTTGAGATAATGATTACCTTGGCATTGGGTCTGCTTATCACAGGAGCGATTATCCAAGTATTGGTGAGCAACAGTTTAACTGAAAGACTTAATCGCTCTTTAGCATCTACCCAAGAAAGCGGGCGCTTTATTATCACCCGCTTACGCAACGAATTTTTAATGGCGGGTTTATATGATGTTTTAGATCCTGCTTTAAATACTGATCAAGATATTGTGTTAGAAAGTGCATTCGTTACCAACCACCCGGTTATTTTACCTGGCGACTTTGCTGTATTTAATGATGTTGGCTCAGCACAAGGAGCTGAAGGTGCAAATGATAAAGTCGCAATTGCTTTACAAGCACAAACCGACTGCCGCGGTTATAAGCTAGGTTACACCGCTGACGAGGAGTTTTTTGTTGTTAATGAATATTTTGTTGATGGCAAAGTCCTTAAATGTAGAGGTTTTGATGGGCGGGTGTTACGCGGTCAAAAAGTTGCTGTAGAACATGATGGGCATTCGCCAACAATCATCTTAGATGAAGTTGAGAGTTTTCAAGTTCAATATGGATATACCAATAATCTGATAACCGGAGATAACTCCGGCAGACCGGTTAGTTACGTTACAGCGGATCAATTACCCGCTATTTTGGCAGATAATGGTCAGGTGGTAGCAATTCGAATTGCGGTTTTACTTAAAGGGGATGCTGAAGTCTCGTTAAATTCAGTACCCAGTTTCAAACTATTAAATGAAACGGCCATTTCCCCCTCTGATAAGCGTCTATTTAAGTTATTTGAAACCACAATTACCTTACGAAATGCGAAGAATCTAATGCGAAGTAGAAAAATATGAAACAACAAGGTTTAGTAATGGTGTTTGCACTGTTGGTGTTAATGAGCTTAACCGTGCTTGGTGTGGCTTCGGTATCCAGTAGTTTAATGCAAAATAAAATGGCCGTATCGATGGAAAAACAATCTTTGGCTTTTGACGCCGCTGAGTCTGCCATTGCAGGGGTGGTATTTGAATCCGAGGATGAAGTATTGCTATCTGATCCAGATAAGCTGGATCCGTTATCTCAAGCCCGAATGGGCGATGCCGTAGATTTAGTCAATGATGATATGACGTGTTTCAATGATGATGATTGGACTAATCGTGCCGTTACTGCCGCCAACGGATTAAGCACAAATACTGTTCATGTGGCCGAGGGGTTATACGATGATAACCCGGCTATTAAGAGCTGGTCTAGAACGGCCTTTATTGCAGAACGTGCATGTTTGGGATCAAGTAATGTTATAGGTGGAAGTAACATTAATTGTCATGTTTTTCTTATTAAAGGTTGCGGGAGAATGGAAGGTTCTAAATTTGCCGTGGCTAACACGTTAAGTGCATCGGTTTTTGCGCCGGCGTCACAATAACGAGGTTGTATTATGTCTATTAAAAAAACGCTGCATACGGGAATTGCTTGTCTCTTCTCCTGCATGATTATGTTTTCCGCCTTTGCGGATGATTTAGAAATTTACCTTGGTAGCTCTGATGCCGCTGTTGAATATTATCCAAATGTATTATTTATCATGGATACTTCAGGCAGTATGGACTCAAAAGACGGTACCGGTGAAACGCGTATGTTACGAGTGCAAAATGCGTTGAAAGAAACCTTAGGTTCAGTTACTAACATCAATGCAGGCTTAATGCGTTTTTCCGACTACGGGGGGCCAGTTCTTTATCCGGTAAGTCAAATAGATTCGAGTGTACTGCCAGTAATAACTAAAACTATTGTTAGTGGCAATGATGACGCCCACGAAGTTTCGGGCAGTGTAAATTTAACGAGTTCTGATGTGCGACTTTCTTATGGAACTGAACTGGTTACAAGCGGTTTTCGTTTTCAAGAGTTGAATATCCCCCAAGGTGCAACTATTACTAGCGCCTATTTACGCTTTACTTCGGCACAACTGAACTCCTCAGCCACAACACTCAAAATACGCGCGGAGTTGGTTTCTGATGGAACTGAATTTGTTGATACTAATTTTGACATCTCTGGTCGAACCCTTACAGCAAACGAGGTTGAGTGGAGCAGTGATAATAGTTGGCCCTTAGCCGGTGAAACTATACCTTCACCTGATATTTCAAATGTATTGCAAGAGGTTATTGATCAAACGAGTTGGTGTGGCCAAAACGACTTAAACGTGATTATTGAAGGTTCAAGTGTCGATAGCTCGAGTAACCGCAAAGTTGAGTCTTTTGAGGGTGGTTCTGGCTCAGGTGTGCAATTAGTTGTTGCTTACGATAATTCTTCGCCTGCAGGTTGTATAAGAGGTAGCAGTACTTATCAAGTGGCTTCCAATGATGACAACGCGGAGGAGCGCACCAATGGTTATGAATCTACAGGCACTGAGTTAACCTTCAACTCGTATTATAACGCCTATGTTGGAATGCGCTTTAGAAATTTGGCTTTGCCAAAAAATGCAGTCATCACTAATGCTTATATTCGTTTTACAGGGTATCAAAATCGCACTGGTAGCGGAGCATCTTTTGTTATTCGGGGGATTGATGAGGCTGATCCAAGTAGCTTCAAATATTTTTCAAGATATCGACTTAAAAATGATCCTAAAACCTCTGCGTCGGTAACCTGGGGTAGCATTCCAAGTTGGTACAAAAACTACACTTACGAAACGCCTGATTTGTCGGCTATTGTTCAAGAGTTAGTGGACCGCGGGGATTGGGAGTCTGGTAATGATATGTCGTTTGTGGTGTCTAATATTACAGGTAACAGAGGCGCTTATTCTTATAAAGGCAAACCTTCTGCTGCACCGATATTGGTGGTGGAATATGAAGGGCTGTCTACGCCAGGAAGTACCTCTACAGTAAGGGAACATTTAATTGGAAAGGTAGATGAGTTAACAGCAAATGGTTATACGCCTATAGTTGATACTCTACTTGAGGCAACTAACTATTATGGTGGCCGCGCTGTAGATTATGGATTACAGCGTGGACCAAGCTCGGTGTCATCCTCTGTAAGAAAAAGTACAAGGGTAAGCCACAGATTATCTTATATCGGTGATAATTCAGTACTTCCCTATGGTTGTACTGAAGATAACTTAAGTTCAAGTTACTGTGTTAGTGAGTACATACCTTCCGGCGCTGTCTATGATACTCCAATCCAAGATCAACAATGCCAAACTAATAATCACATTGTTTTATTGTCTGATGGTGAAGCCAATTACAATCACAGCGTAACCAAAATTCAAACATTGTTAGGTAAAAATTGTACCGGTAGTGGTGGTGAAAAATGCGGCGTTGATTTAGTTGCAAATATTGGTGATTTGGGTGATTCAGCCATAGATACGCGGATCATAACCCACACTATTGGTTTTGCTACCAGTAGCGATGCCAGTGCTTTTTTAAACCAACTTGCTATTAATGGTGGTGGTGGATTTTATGAAGCTGATAACTCCGCTGATTTGGTTACAGCCTTCTCTTCAATTTTAAAAACGGTTAAAGATGTTAATACTACCTTTGTTTCTCCTGGTGTAGCGGTCAATCAATTAAATCGTTTGACCCATAATGACGAGTTGTACTTTGCTCTCTTTAAGCCTTCTGAAGGCGCAATATGGCCAGGAAATTTAAAACGTTACCGAATAGACGGCGATAAAGTGCTAGATCAAAATGGTATAGAAGCAGTAGATGAAGGTACCGGATTCTTTTCTGAAAATGCCCATAGTTATTGGTCTGTGTTAGCTGATGGAAATGATGTTAGAGAAGGTGGTGCCGCTAGCAGAATGAACCTCACGCGGAATATATATGCTTTTGAGGGCGCAGGGGCAATAGCTGTTGATGCCAATCAAATCCATGAAAGTAACTCAAATATCACTGAGGATGATCTCGCGGTTTCATCTTTACCCGATTCTGCAGAGTTACGAAGCGATATTCTGAAATGGGTTAGGGGCGTAGATGTAAGAGATGAAGATGGCGATGGTGATTATTCAGATGTTCGTCTAGCCATGGGGGACCCGATCCATTCACAGCCCATAATAGTCAACTACACGTCAACAGACAGTGCAATTTTAGTGGCTACCAACCATGGTTTATTGCATTCTTTCGATCCAACTTCGGGCAGTGAAAACTTTGCGGTGATGCCTAAAGAGCTACTCTCGAACCAATATGATTTGTACAAAGATGGTTCTTCTTACAATCATATCTACGGCTTAGATGGTGATATGGTTTTACGCAATGTGGGCAGCAGTATGTATCTTTATGTTGGCATGCGTCGAGGTGGTAGAAATTATTACGCATTTGATATCACAAATAAAACTCAACCTTCCTTAAAGTTTGAAATACGTGGTGGTAGCACTGGATTTGAAAAATTAGGGCAAAGCTGGTCAAGACCGACTGTAACCAAAGTTAAAATCGGTTCATCAACAAAAGATGTGCTAATTTTTGCTGGTGGTTATGATAACTCACAAGATGAAAAAGAACTTCGCAGTGCTGATGCTGTGGGTAACGCTGTCTATATGGTAGACGCAGACACAGGGAGCTTGTTGTGGACTGCCAGTAACTCTGATGCAGACTTAGTCTTAACGGATATGCAGTACAGTATTCCCGCTCGAGTATCAGTGATTGATAGGGAAGGGGATGGCTTTGCTGATCACATGTATGTTGCTGATATGGGCGGACAACTGTTTAGATTAGACATACATAATGGCAGTAGTGTTAATGAGCTTGTAACTGGCGCGGTAATGGCTAAATTTGGCGGCGATTCAGCCGCAGATAATAGGCGCTTCTTTTATGGTCCTGACGTATCAGAGATTAATCTTGGGACAGATCATTATTATGCAGTAGCGCTTGGATCTGGCTATCGGGCAAAACCTCTGAACAGCGTCATTCAAGATCATTTTTATATGATTAAAGATGAAGGTGTGTTTACCCTTGATGAAGATGGTAATTATACGATGCCCGCGACGCCTTACCTGATTTCTGACTTATACGATGCGACAGCACACTCGTTGACCTCTAGTGATGAAACGACCAAGGAAATTGCCACTTCGGAATTTGCCAGTAAACATGGTTGGTACCTGACCCTTGGAGCTGGCGGTGAAAAAGTCTTAGCCTCACCTTTGATCATTGATTATAAATTATTCTTTACCACCTATCTGCCAGCCACTGCCAGCGATAGTTCCTGTGCACCGCCTACCGGAAATAGCCGTGCTTACTTGGTTAACCTAGTCAATGCTAATGCTGTCACAGATTTAAATTATGATGACGAGTTCTCCAATGAAGACAGGTATGCACAACTACAGCAAACCGGTATTGCCCCGGAAACTAAAATACTTATTGAAGATATCACTACCCCAGTGGTGTGCTTGGGTACAGAGTGTACTTCAGCGGTGATTGATGTGGATGAGGATGGAGAACCTCTAGCATGTGGTACCGCATTCGAATGTTTAGCGGAAAATATTTACGGACGTTTTGAACGGGTGCTAAAAAACAGTTGGAAAACCGAAGTTGAGCGGGAGTAACAAGAGGAATGATAATGCAACGTAATTTAAATAAAGGCTTTACCTTAATTGAATTAATGATAGTGGTGGCAATAATCGGTATTATTACCAGTATTGCCTACCCAAGTTACCAAGGTTATTTAAAAACCAGTAATAGAGGAGCTGCACAGTCTGATTTAATGGCTTTAGCTGCGGCAATGGAGCGTCATAAAGCGTCCACTTATACCTATAAAGGAGCTGCAGAATCAGCGGCTGATACCGGTAAACCTGCCATCTTCCACAGTTATTCACCTTCTTCCGAGCCTGCAGCGAATAAAAAGTATGACCTCACCATTGAAACTGTTTCAGCATCTGGAAGTAGCTATATGATAACGGCTACTCCTGTTACAGGCACTTCTCAAGCAGGTGATGGCAATGTGTATTTTTATAGTGATGGCAGGAAGGCTTGGGATAAAGACAACAGTAGCTCTTTGTCATCTAGTGAGTATTGCTGGGGTTGTTAGCCTAGCAGTGAAGCTAAAACGCAAAAGGCTCAATATGAAAATATTGAGCCTTTTTGATATTAGCAACAGTGTATAAAGAGTGATTATGGAACCGTTGTTGTGACTTGAGCTTCTCTGCGCCACTTTTCCAATTCAGCCACTCTGCGAGTTAAGGCACCATTTACTTGGTCAAGGGCTACCAGTTTGGCCTGAATATCGCCTACTTCTCTGGCGCTATTATTACTGGTGGATTTCACTTCTGCTAACAATGTACTTAATTGCGACAACTCATTTGCTTGTTGTGATAACTGCTCTTCCAAAATGGCTAAATTAGTTGAAACCGTAGAATAGTCGCCTTCCATAACACCTAACTTTTTCTGAGTTTGACTATTTTGTTGTTTAACATTTTCAGCAAGTTGGTTGATGTCGGTTTGATTTCTGCGCCACGCTGAGGCCCAAAGTTTATCCATTTGTTCCCATAACTCATCTGTCTTTTCAGTCAACTCTGATACTGTGACTCTTAAGGCTCCAGCGGATTGGTCCATCTCCTCACCGGTTGCAGACAATCGACGTTCCAACTCGGAGACGCGACTGATGGCATTGGCCAACTCTGCATCACTTTGAACTTTTTGCTGGTAAAGCCAGTAGCTGGCTCCACACGCCGCCAAGGCAATCAGCAATACTAAGAACAACCAAGCACCTGATACGCCGCTTTTGGACTCTTTACTAGCACTACTGGTTTTTTTAGTTTTGGTTTTTTCTTTCGCTCTTGTGCGCTGAAAAGCTTCTCTATCTTCTTTATCTAGAACGATGTTGGGTAGATCGTTATCTAATCGCTCGTTTGCCATTACGTCTCATCCAGCCTTTTAAAATCTTGATTTTTTTGATGGGGTAGAATCGAAATATTGTTTAAACAATATTCTTCTAGTGTTACCACTGATGGTAGCGTTTTTTTGGGAGTGATGCTATCAATGGAGAAGTTATCCTGCATCACATTTAGATTTTTTACATAATTACAGAGCAAATTAAACAAAAATTGCACAAAAAAAAGCAGATATCACTATCTGCTTTTTAATTTCTATACAATGTCCCGCCGATGACGGTTAAGTTGTTTAAGCTGCGTCGGCTTGTTCCGATTCTGATGTTTGGTGAATATCCACTAATTCTAATTCAAAAGTATATTCATCAACTCTAACGGCAAGTTTACGTTTTTCGTTGTAATCCATAACCAAGTTAACTTCATCAGTGGTTAATAGACCTTTATCAGCAAAAGTATTCACAATATGTTCAAAGGTTAACGCTGGAACCACTGGAGTTTGACGTAACTGTTTTTGAATCTTTTTAAGAACAGGCATGGCTGCGTGTTTAGCATCAAATGCTTGTTCATTAATGTAATTACCATCACCTACGTTAGAGTGTACTAAGTGTGTCAGTTCTTTCTTAATGCTCGACTGCTGCATAGTCGCTGATGAAAGCTGGCGAACTAAGTCATCAGAAATGCCTCTTACTGAAGAGCTGTAGGTATTAGTTAGTACTCTCATCAAACCACGCGTCGCCGTGTTGGGGAAGTTACTAACAAAATTAACCAGTGCTTGTTCACCTTGTTGTAAACACCATTGAATAGCGTATTCAAAATATGGCAAAGCTTCAGCACGATTAGACACCTTTTGTTCGTAAAAGCGCACAACTGCCATAGCTGCATATGTGTAGCTCATGATGTCACCTAAACGAGCAGATAAAAGTTCTGCTTTTTTCAGGTCGCCACCTAGCACTAATAGTGATAAATCAGCCAACGGTGCGAGTTTTGCAGATAATGCATTCAAGCGCTTTTCGTATTTTTTTACTTCAGGCATAGCACTTTTAGCCGAACGAGCAAAAGGTACATAGCTATTCAACATAGAACGGAACGAATTGGCCACACTGAACTTGACGGTTTTGCCCAACACTTTGTTAAATTCAGCATCAGCGGCATTGTCGTCACTGTGGATCAAATCAACCATTTCTTTAAGGTAAGGATGACAACGCATTGCACCTTGACCAAATATCATTAGGTTGCGAGTTAAAATGTTCGCGCCTTCAACGGTAATTGCAATTGGCAATGCGGCATAGCCATTGGCCAAGGTATTTTGAGGACCACGTTGAATCGCTTTTCCTGCTTGCACATCCATAGCCGAGTTTAATACATCTCGACCTAGCTCTGTCATGTGATATTTAGCAATGGCTGTTACAACCGAGGGTTTTAAACCTAAACCAAGGCCTTCTGTGGTTAACACACGCATCGCTTCTAACACGAAGGTTTTACCGGCAATATCGGCTAGCTTTTCTTGAATACCTTCGAAGCGCCCAATAGGCACACCAAACTGTTCACGGACAAAAGAATACTCGGCAGTAGATTTAAAGGCAGTTTGTGCTGTAGCAACACCCATTGCCGGAAGTGAAATTCCTCGGCCAGCACCTAAACATGCCACCAACATTTGCCATCCACGACCGATATTTTGTTGGCCACCGATGATAAAGTCCATAGGGATGAAAACATTTTCACCACGGGTAGTACCATTGTAAAAACGCACGCCCATTGGATCATGGCGATTACCTAATTCAACACCTGGGTGGCTTTTAGGGATAAGAGCACAGGTAATACCTAACTCAAGGGAGTCACCCAATAGTTGCTCAGGGTCAAACACTTTAAATGCTAAACCAAGCACTGTGGCGATAGGGGCTAGGGTAATGTAACGCTTGTCCCAACTGACACTTAAGCCAATGACTTCTTCGCCTTCCCATGTACCTTTTGTAACGTAGGCTGCATCAGGAATTGCACCAGCGTCTGAACCCGCTTCAGGGCCAGTCAACGCAAAACAAGGAATATCTTCACCAATACTTAACTTAGGTAACCATTGGTTTTGTTGTGCTTCAGTACCGTAGTGCATTAACAACTCACCAGGGCCTAATGAGTTAGGCACCATAACCGTAACCGCTATTGCGCCACTGGTGGCCGCGATAGTCGCTACTATAGTTGAGTTTGCATAAGGACTGAATTCTAATCCGCCAAATTTCTTAGGAATTATTAATGCGAAAAATTTATTTACTTTTAAGAAGGTAAGCACTTCGTCTGGAATATGCTTGCTATTTTGTAATTCAAAATCGTCAATCATTCCTAAGAGTTCTTTAACAGGCCCATCTAAGAAGGCTTGTTCATCTTTGCTCAGCTTTGCTGTTGGAATATCCCTCAAGGCCTGCATATCCGGCTTGCCTTGGTAAATTGAAGACTCAATCCAAACATCACCAGCATCTAAGGCTTCTTGTTCGGTTACCGAAATAGGGGGTAAAACTTTCTTTAAACTTGTTCTAATACTCATAATTAACACATCCGCTCATCTGACCAGTTGAGATTAATACTACATGTTTTTAACAAAAGATCAAAATAAACTGCAAAAAATATGATCGAAATTTGCGATTATGCAAAGGGACTGCTTAATTGAAGTATGGAATTAACAAGGAGTTGAGCTTGTTTACAACGAACGTAGGGGTATCAATAAATATTAATTCATTCAAAATACAGTAACTTGGATACCTCTATTGAGGTATTTGTTCAAGGATTAAATTATTATCTTAATCATTAGCCTGATCAAGAATTTGTAACTGTATTGATGTATTGTTAGCTATCAATATTAAAAGTTTGCAAAGCGACCAATTTACCCCTTTAGAGGATGAACAATGCGCAATTTGTGGTTGAATATCGTTTTAAATAGACCTTGGTTAACAATTTTCTTAAGTCTATTGTTTGTTTTTATATGCGCCACTGGAGCACAGAAATTAGCCTTCAATGGTGATTACAAAGTTTATTTTGAAAAAGATAATCCCCAGCGAATTGCATTTGAAGAAATGCAGGCTATTTTCAGTAAGAATGAAAATGCAAATATTCTCATTTCACCGAAAAGCGGAAGTGTTTTTAACCCAACTACATTGAAACTGATTTCTGATTTTACCGAAGATGCTTGGCAAACGCCTTTGTCTAGCCGGGTAGACTCAATCGCTAATTTTCAGCATACATGGGCTGAAGAAGATGACATGATCGTTGAACAACTCATTCTTGATTCTGACAGCATAGATCATGAGTTAGTCGAGCGAGTAAAACGGGTAGCTTTAGCCGAGCCTAATTTAATTAACCGGTTAGTGGATGAACAGGGTAAAGTGGCTCTGGTATCGGTGACAGTTAATCTTCCTGATGGGGATAAAACCAAAGAAACGGGTGAAATTGTTGGGTTCCTCAAACAATTAACTAATAAATATCAATCGCTATATCCAGATCACGAGTTCCATCATACTGGGATCGTGTTTATGAATTCTGCTTTCGAAACTGCAGCAAAAGGTGATGCTGGTACTTTAGTTCCTCTCATGTTTATTGTCATTTTGGTGGTGTTAGGTGTGTTACTCAGATCTTTTGTGGGCACTTTTGTGACGCTATTAGTGGTGGCTTTTTCAATCGCATCTACAATGGGAGTTGGTGGCTGGATTGGCTTTGATTTAACCACAGCGACAGTAAACGTGCCTACACTAGTAATGACCCTAGCCGTTGCGGATTGTGTGCACGTTATCGCCTCTTTATTATACGAATTGCGACAAGGGAAAGGAAAAGTAGAAGCAATAAGAACCAGTATGCAGCTGAATGTCAAACCCATTTTTATTACCAGCGCAACGACCGCTATTGGCTTTTTAACCTTAAACTTTTCAAATGTGCCGGCTTTGGCTGATTTAGGAACATTGACAGCAATAGGCGTAATGATCGCGTTTGTTATGTCGATTAGTTTTCTCCCTTCAATATTAAGACTTTTACCCATTAAGGTGACTAACGAATCTCAATCGGGAAATGATAGTTTCATAAAGATTGGAGAGTGGGTTATTACCCATCATAAACGCATATTGCCGTTTACTGTCATAGTGGTTGTGGCTGCCATAGGGGCCTCATTTATGAACAAAATAAATGATACGCCCGTTGAATATTTTGATGACAGTGCTGAATTTAAAATAGCGGCAGATTATCAAGAACAAGTTCTAAGTGGCATGACAACTATAGATTTTGCGTTATTTACGGAACAAGAGTCTGGCATAAACGAACCTACCAGCCTTAAACATATTCACGAATTTAGTCAGTGGTTAAAAGCTCGGCCAGAGGTTGATAATGTGTCCTCTATCAGTGACGTCTATTTGCGCTTGAATAAAAATATGCATGGTGATGATCCTGAATACTATCGATTGCCAGAGAGCCAGCCGATGGCTGCACAGTTTTTGTTACTGTATGAAATGTCACTGCCTTTTAATTTAGACTTAAATAACCAGTTGAATATTGATAAATCGGGAACCCGTATATTTGTCACTATGGAAACTCTTGGCAGTAAAGAAATTACTGCTTTTGAACAGCAAGCTTACCAATGGGTGGAGGAAAATGCTCCCGAGTTACGACTTACTGCTGGTAGTCAGAACTTGATGTTTGCCCATATAGGTGAAGCCAATATGAATAGCCTACTCAGAGGGACCGTTCTCGCGTTAGTTTTAATTAGTGTGATTTTAATGTTTGCATTGAAATCTTGGAAGATGGGAGTCATTAGTTTAATTCCCAATCTATTGCCAGCGGCTATCGGCTTCGGTATCTGGGGTCTATACTCAGGTGAAATTAATATGGGGTTGTCGGTCGTATTAAGCATGGCTTTAGGTATAATAGTTGATGACACAGTTCACTTCTTGAGTAAGTATCAGCACGCACGGCAACAGAATGAAAACGCTGAAAATGCAGTAAGGTATGCTTTTGCAAGCGTTGGAAAAGCACTCTGGGTTACAACTGTGGTGTTAACTTTAGGGTTTGCAGTGTTAACTTTATCCAGCTTTGCACTAAATTCTGATATGGGACTGCTAACAGGAATTATTATAGTGGTTGCTTTAGCGGTCGATTTCCTGTTTTTACCCGCGTTTCTATTGATGTTTGACAAACAAAATTTGTCTGAGGAAGCCAGCAATGAAAATTAATCACATGCACATTAAGCGTTTAAGTATTGTATTTACGTTACTCACTTTGTGCACAATCAGCAAAGAGGGGTTCGCGCAATCTCCACAGGAAAAAGGTTTAGAAATCGCTAAAGAGCGTAAATTACGAGATCGTGGTTGGGGGGATTCAGTAGCCGAACTTACTATGGTGTTGCGTAATTCTCAAGGTCAGGAAACTGAGCGAGCTATGCGCTTGCAAGGCCTTGAAGTATTGGATGGGGGCGATAAATCCTTAACCATTTTCGATGAGCCTAAAGACGTCAAAGGAACGGCTTTCCTCAATTTCTCCCATGCGAAAAAGCCCGATGAACAATGGATTTATCTACCCGCTTTGAAGCGAGTCAAACGTATCGCTTCTCGAAATAAATCAGGTCCTTTTATGGGTAGTGAATTCGCTTATGAAGATATGACCGCTTTCGAAGTTGAAAAATACACCTTTAAATACATTGCTGATGAAACCTATCAAAATCGCAAAATGTTTGTTGTTGAACAAACACCGGTGGATGAATTCTCAGGTTATGCAAAACAAAAAGTGTGGATTGATCAGGAACGTTATATTCCATACAAAATTGAATTCTACGATAAGAAAAATAGTTTATTAAAAACCCTTGAATTGGATGAGTATACTTTATACTTAGATAAATATTGGCGCGCATTGCGCACTGAAATGTTTAATGAGCAAAATGGAAAAAGTACTGAGCTCATTACTCATGAAATTGAGTTTAAAACTGGATTAGAGGACGGTGACTTTGACAAGAATAGTCTCAAAAGGGCAAGGTAATCCTGCAACTTTTGCATTGCTGGCATTATTGTTTAATGGTGCAAGTGCAGTGGCCAGTGATATTGAAGTTCGTGGTTCGGCGGTTATTGAACAACGTTATTTTCTGCAAGATGCACTGTATGAAGAGCAAAGCCGAGCAAATTTTTCAGTTTATGGTGAAGCTGAAATTTATAAAGCCTTTAATGATGGGGATGACAGCATTTCCTTCAAGCCTTTCTACCGGATAGATCAAAATGACGATGAAAGAACTCATGCTGATATTCGTGAACTGGTTTGGTTGCACGTCGGTGACAGTTGGGAAATGCGTACTGGAGTCGGGAAAGTGTTTTGGGGGCAAACAGAGTCCCTTCATTTGGTTGATGTGATTAACCAAACTGATTCAATAGAAGCAATCGATGGGGAGGATAAACTTGGCCAACCCATGGTGAACCTTTCGTTAATTAAAGAATGGGGAACCACCTCCATTTTTGTTCTACCTTACTTCCGTGAACGCACTTTTGCTGGAGTAGATGGGCGACCTAGATTTGCTTTAAACGTTGATACCGATAACCCGATATTTGAATCCAGCGACGAAGAAAACAATATCGATTGGGCAGCGCGTTGGCAGCACTCTATTGGTAATTGGGAAATCGGTCTGTCCTATTTTGATGGTACCTCTCGAGAGCCTATTTTAGTTCCTGAGTTTAATGACGAGTCAGCAGCACTTCGACCTTATTATCCACAAATGCAACAAGCTGGAGTCGATATTCTTGCAGTTATGGGATCCTGGTTGTTCAAGTTCGAAGGTATTAGTCGTAGTACAACGGCTGAAGATTATAGTGCCTTGGTAGGCGGGTTTGAATATACCACTGTGGGTGTATTTGACAGCCAATTCGATTTGGGCTGGCTGATGGAATACCAATACGATGGACGAGACAATACTCTGTTAACCCCGTCTCAGAACGATTTAATGCTTGGAACCCGAATTGTCTACAATGACATTGACGGGACTGAAATTTTGATGGGTATAGTGCAAGATTTAGATGAAAGCAATAGTCGTTCGGGTTTTATTGAAGCGTCTAGCCGTATAAGCGATAACTGGAAGTGGCGACTTGATGCATGGTTTTTCTCTAGTGATACTCCTGAAGAGCCCATTTATCAATATCGGCGTGATGATTTTGTACAACTAAGTATGGAGTTTTACTTCTAACAGTAGCCGCCTATATTGGCGGCTATTTTCTTATTGGCCCGATGTAACTTGATGCAATCACGATATTATCAAGGTACATATTGAAGTTGTTTTTAGGTTTGGCAACTCCTCCAAAATAGTAGTTCAGCCACACTTTTTCTATTTTAAGTTTCTCAGTGTCTCTAAAATGCATATTATGGCGCTCATAAATTAGTACCCCATCAATCCAGACTTTGAAAATACCATTTTTTTTGCCGGGGGAGTTCAATTTTACATATTGTTCTATTGCATACCAACGTCCTGGTTGCATAGTTGACAATTCATCTCCCCAAGGTATTGATTTACCATATTTGTTTCTAGTATCCACTTCGTAAATATAGCTACCAATTGGCATTCGCCCTCCCCAGTCTGTATTTGAAGGAGATACTGACTTGAAGAATGAACCTCGAGCAGACCAACCATTTTTGCCATTGTTTGCGCGTCCTCCCCAGCCGGCTTTATTGTAGGTTCCACCGAATCCTGGCAACTTTCCTCCACCGCTTACTTTGGCTCCTGGGGCTAACATGGAATAGTATCTAAAATAGGCTTCTTCGGGCTCACTTCCCGACTGTTTGGCAAAATAGAAGTCGAGATTTCCTGCCAGATTTCGAGAGGTTGTGAAGGGCATTTTTACACTGTTTCCTGGTTGACCGCTGAAATGCCTTACCTGTTGATGCTCCACAAATTGTAGTCCTCCAGTGTTTTGCCAAATAGGTTCAGAGATACCTATGCTTTGTTTTATATCGCTTAACCAGCTCTGTTTATTAAAATCGTCGGCATAGTAAACTGCGCTGTCTTGCTCTATTCCTTTGTCTAGGGGGTACTTGCTTGCAATTCCTTCAGTATTTGGTTGCCTAGATGGTGGAACATAATGTATTTGATGGGTTTGTAGTGAAGATTTACCGTATTGACGATTCGTCGTGGTGAGGAGTAATTTAAGTTGTTTCAGAGAATTTAAATCAATATTTTCAGTAAATTGGAATTTTAATAAAACCGTATGGCCACCACCGGCCTTAACAATCGGTTTGGAACCACTTGGTTTACGATTTTTCTTAGCCACAAATGTGTCTATTTCAGCCAATAGTAGACGCTTTTTGTCCCCTTCGAGGAAAGTTAGTTGTGGCGCTTTATACCCTCCTTTTTCTACGCTAAAAAAATCAGTTACCCCCTTATTTCCTGGGGCTGCAGAAAGGGTAAGCACAAGCGGATTGGTTAACTTCACCGATGATAAGTCAATGCTAACCGTATGCTCACGATCCACATCTTGGACGTCAAATTTATTGATATGTTGGGCATATTGTTTGTGAAATTTTGCAAAGTTGCCTTCAGGCCAATAAATGCGAGCCGCATTGCTTGCGTAATTATAAGTGACGCTGTTGTCGAATATTTCTGCTTTGCTGGGTAGAGCGAAAAATACTAAAAAATAACAAAATATAAATAGGTTTTTCATATTTACAGGGTAAGCCGAGAGTGATTAATTAACCATATCATTGTCACGCGCACTTATAAATGCATTCTCCCTAGCTTTTATTCTGCCTTCAATTCTATTGTTATTTATTTTCACCGACGTTTGTTTAAAGCGTGCATCTATGCCGGTAGAGTTTAATAGGGTGTTGCCGCTAATTTCTGTTTCACTGGCTTTGTTCAAATAAATGCTGACGTCATTGATACAATTGAGCACTAAGTTATTTTTGATCACCCCACCGGAATGCTCATAGTAGCAATCGTTGTTTTGACAAAATTGCTGTTGAGTTCCGCCGTCTCCAAAAGACAAACCCACGCGAACATCTAAGCTTGATTGATAGGGTAGGTGCCAAGCACAATTCACAACGTTATTACTAAACACTCCTTCTGAACCTCCTCCTTTCATAAACCCACCATAGGTTACCGATATTTTTCCAGTGGATTGACGGGTAAAGTCAGCAATAAAGTTGTTATCAACAAGCCAATTATTGCCACCAACTACATCAATTGGTGTAGCAGGAGTGGTTGTTTCGCGCACGCTTTGATTGTAAAAATCGTTGTATTGTACTAGTACATTGTCAGCAAAGGTTGCGGGTGTCTGTTGGTAATTTCCGTTGGACTTTAAGGCAGCATTAAAATCGACGAATAGATTATTAATTAATTGCGTGTTGTCAGCATTACCATAGATGTGAATTGCGTGTTCGCAATACCTTTGTTCACCACAATCGCCATTAAAAACAATGTTTTCTATGTGCCAATTACTTTTATTTAAGTAGATACCTTCTGTATTCTGAATTTTTAGAACACTGCTACCAGGGACACTGCTTATCATGCGAATAGGTTGTTTTTTCGTACCATGGTGTCTAACTTCAAGGCGTTTAAGCACTGAATATTGACCTGGAGCTAGCAGAATTACGTCACCTTGTTGAGCTTTCAACATTGCAGATCGTAACTCTTTCGTATTCTGTACCGGATGAAAGTGGGAAGCCTGTAATGACATTGCATTTATACTGTGAGAATCAATTATTTTGGTTTTATCAAAGCCAACTCCAGAAGCTGCTTTATCAAATGGAATTAATTCTGAATTCAGGGTGAGGCCCAGAAGCAAGTCTAAGCCTTTTAGCAGGTTAAGCCTTATTCCCCAGTTTTTATGCAAATTAATTTGTACATACTGACGGCCCTTAATCGTCAACTCTTTTGCATAATCTGTCTGCATAAATATCACCGCCGCAGAGGATGCGAGAAATATCCCGGTAAATGCTGCAATGGCGAGCTTTTTCATGCCGCGTTTATTGCTCTTCATTAACGATTAATTAAAGCAAAACTTCAACTACATGAGGATGTCCGAGGAAGTCTTGAGGGCTTGCCGTTGGGCCGTAAGCGCCGGATTGAAATACGACTAACCAATCACCGATTTGAGGGTCTGATAACATCATTTTATCGGCCAAGGTGTCTAACGGAGTACATAATGGACCAACAGCGGTAACCGCTTCTACACCTTTGTCTAAGTTCATTTTGTTACCTATAGCCACTGGATAGTTTTTGCGAATTACCTGTCCAAAATTCCCTGAATTAGACAGGTGATGGTGTAAGCCACCATTAGTCATTAGGTAAGTGTGACCCCGAGAGACTTTTTTATCTGTGATTTTACTCACGTAAATTCCGGCTTCTGCAACAATAAAGCGCCCTAATTCGATGATCAGTTCTAGCTGAGCTAAGTTGGGGTATTGGGATAAAAGTGAAGCTAAGTTATCACCAATTGGAGCTAGGTCTAGGCGGGTTTCTCCTGGAAAATAGGGAATACCAAAACCGCCCCCTAAATTCACTGTTTCGACGTCAACAGGGGTAACATCCAGAAGACGCTGGGCTAATTCAAAAGTATTGTTGTGAGCGTCAATAATAGCTTCTTGTTTTAGGTTTTGAGAGCCCCAAAATATATGAAAACCCCGAAATTGCATTTTGCTGTAGTCTAGGGTTGGCAAAATCTCGAACAAGCGCTCTTCATCAATGCCGAATTGTTTTGGACCGCCGCCCATCTTCATACCTGATGCTTTTAATTCAAAGGCGGGGTTAACTCGGAAGGCTATAATCGGCAGAATACCAACCTTTTGTCCGATTTCCATGGCTCTTGATAATTCTAATTCTGACTCTACATGCAAGGTTACGCCAGCGCAAATAGCGCTTTTAAGTTCGTTTTCTTGTTTTGCGGGGCCTGCAAAACTAATGTCTTTTACCGGCATCCCAGATTGTAGAGCGATTAGCATTTCTTTTTGTGATGCAACGTCAAACCCTTCAACCCAGTCACACATAACGTTTACCAATGGCGGGTAGGGATTAGCTTTTATTGCATAGTGCAGCTTAATGGCATCTGGTATTGCTTGGTTAAATTTGTCTATTTGTGCTTGTACGATTTTTTTATCGTAGGCATAAAAAACAGACTTATCGATTATCGCCTCAATGGTGTCAAGATTTTTTCCACCCACTAAAATTTGCTGATCTTTGGTCTCAAATTGATCCATGGGAGCGTGCACGGGAACTGGCTTAGACATTTTCGTACTTTTCCTTTACTTCTTTGGTGAGCAAACTGCGGTCAACCTTACCATTAGCATTGCGCGGAAGCGACGTTCTGAATTCGACGTACTTTGGATGCATAAAATTAGGCATAGATTTTTTACACATTGCTAAAATTTCTTTTTCGCTATGATCGGAATTCTCTTTGAGAACAAGTAACAGGGTGATGGCTTGACCTAATTCTGTATCTTTCACTCCGCTGGCTATGGCTTCAGCAATATCACTACAGCCTTGATAACAGGCCTCTTCGACTTCCAAGGGGCTGACTCGGTAGCCAGAGGTTTTAATCATTTCATCTTTGCGTCCAACAAAATACAGGAAGCCCTCAGCGTCTCGTTTGACCGAGTCTCCCGACCAAACAGCCATTTCTTGAAGTACTAAACCGTCCAATTGCGCTGGTACAGGTTTAAAACGTTCAGCCGTTTTTTCAGGATCATTCCAATACCCTAAACTAACATGAGGACCTCTATGCACTAATTCACCGGGTTCATCGACATCACATTCAGTGCCGTCTTCGCGAACAACCATGACTTCAGCATTAGGAATAGCTTTACCCATGGAACCTATTTTCTCGTCCACCAAGGTGGGATGTAAATAAGTACTGCGAAATGCTTCGGTTAGACCATACATTAAGTAGGGCTTAGCATTAGGGAAAGTAGAACGAATAAGTGTTAGTGTTACTTGCGGCATAGCGCCGCCGGAATTAGTAAAATAGCGTAAGCTCTCGGTTGCTTCAGTTGTCCATTTGGCTTTCATAAGTTGTTGCCATAGGGGGGGCACAGCAGCTAAACCAGTCACATTATGTTGAGCCATTGCTTTGACCACATCTCCCGCCAAAAAATAGTCCATCAAAACCACAGTCGCCCCGGATAACAAGCCTGTAGTAATTTGACTTAGCCCATAATCAAAGCTCAAAGGTAGCAGAGCTAAAATTACATCAGATTGATCATTTTCAAGGTAGTCAGCAACACTTATTGCGCCTGCTACAATATTGCGATGAGATAAAACCACCCCTTTTGGTCTGCCGGTGCTGCCTGATGTATATAATATTGCCGCCATGTCATTATCAGTGCGATGAACTTGAATTAATGCTTGAGTCTCTAAATCAGCCATTAAAGAGAAAGTGATACCTTCAATATCAAACGCGGGTAGCTTGTCGGTTAGAATCACGTGTTGCAGGGCTGGGCAGTTAGCTAGTGCAGGCTCTAAAGATTTGAGCCTGTCACTGCTAGTTATAAGCACTTTAACATCGCAGTCGTTTAATATATGTCGAACTTGTGGACCTTTCAAAACCGAGTTTACTGGCACAAATACACCATTTGCTCGACTTATTGCGAATAAGCTAATTATAGTTTCAGGTAATTTAGGCAAGAAAACCGCAACCCGTTCGTGGCGTTTTATTCCAATAGATTGAAGACCAGCAGCTAAATTTAAGATTTTGCTGTCAAGTTCTGCATAGGATATTTTCGTTTGCTTGAATATTAAGGCTGACTTTTGAGCATACTGCTTAGCAGATTCAGATACTAACTCATCAAAAAACGTGACCATTTTTAATACTAATCTCTTGTTTATGGGTTGCAACTATTTCTTATTACTTTAAATAATGGAACAATACATCAACGGATGATAGAGGTTTATGTCCGATCTATCTATAAATTACAATAATACAGGTACTGAGAGTATGAATACAGCCGCGTCTGTGAAAGAAATTTTAATTGATGTTTTACAATTATCCAGTGATGTTGAATTTGATGAAGATACACCACTGTTAGGAGCAATACCTGAATTTGATTCAATGGCTGTTGTAACAGTGCTAACGTCTATAGAAGATACCTTTGGTGTTGAAGTGGATGATGATGAAATAAGTGCAGATATATTTGAAACCTTTGGCGCATTGTGCGGATTTGTTGAAACCAAAGTTTAATCCTTTCCTATTAGTAAAGAGTCATTATGAAATATCAAAATATCATGCTGGTGTTTGGGACCCGTCCCGAAGCAATTAAAATGGCACCTTTAGCTATCGAACTGAAAAAGCATAATCACTTAAATGTATCGGTTTGTGTGACTGCGCAACATCGACAAATGCTTGATCAAGTTTTATCACTTTTTGAACTTACTCCAGATTTTGACTTAGATTTAATGCAGCCTGGTCAAGATCTTTATGATATCACCACTAGAGCACTGTTAGGTTTACGGGACGTATTCAGTGAAGCTAAACCCGATTTGATTTTAGTTCATGGTGACACCACCACCACTTTTGCCGCTTCTTTGGCTGGATTTTACCAGCGCATACCTGTCGGTCACGTTGAAGCGGGGCTTCGCACAGGTGATATTTATAGCCCTTGGCCAGAGGAAGTTAACCGCAAGTTAACTGGTGCACTAACTAAGTTACATTTTGCCCCTACACCTAAGGCTGAAGCGAATTTGTTGGCTGAAAATGTACCATCGAGTTCTGTTTTTGTAACTGGTAATACGGTCATCGACGCGCTGATTCAAGTGGAAAGTAAAATCGCCACAGATGATACTTTGAATAATGAACTTGCTAGCCGTTTTGAGTTTTTAGATGAAAATAAAAAGCTGATATTGGTCACTGGTCATCGACGAGAGAGTTTTGGCGATGGTTTTGAAAATATTTGTAGAGCGTTAAAAACCTTAGCTGAACAAGAAGATGTACAGGTTCTTTATCCGGTACACTTAAATCCAAATGTACAAGAACCTGTCAATCGTTTACTTGCCAACACGCCAGATGTATTTTTAATCGACCCTCAAGATTATCTTCCTTTTGTCTACCTTATGAGTCGAGCGCATATCATTCTTACTGACTCCGGTGGGGTACAAGAAGAAGCGCCATCAATTGGTAAGCCTGTACTGGTAATGCGTAATACTACGGAAAGGCCGGAAGCCGTAGAGGCTGGTACAGTTAAGTTAGTTGGTACCGATTACGATAAGATTGTCGAAAATGCGTTTTCGTTGTTAAATGATGAGGAAGCTTATCAGGCCATGTCTTTTGCCCATAACCCTTACGGAGATGGAAAAGCATGTCGAAGAATAGCGAATTTAATAATAAATAACTAAGGGAAAAACATGGCATTTGCTAAAGTTTCAGTTATTGGTTTGGGCTATATTGGTCTACCCACCGCCGCAGTAATCGCTTCTCGTGGTGTCGAAGTCATTGGTATTGATGTGTCTGAAAAAGCTGTTGATACCATTAACCAAGGTAAAGTTCATATTGTTGAACCGGATTTAGACATGGTTGTGCAAGCCGCAGTGACTATGGGGAAACTCAAGGCGTCATTAACGCCCGAACCCGCTGATGCTTTTATGATAGCTGTCCCCACACCATTTAAAGAAGGCAAAAAGCCAGATTTAAGCTTTATTGAACAAGCGGCCAATGCCATCGCTCCAGTCTTAGATAAAGGTAACCTCATTGTTTTGGAGTCTACTTCTCCAGTTGGTGCTACAGAAAAACTAACTGCATGGCTACAAGCACTTCGTCCTGACCTGCACTTTCCTGGGCACAGCAGTCAAGAACCGGATATGTACGTGGCTCATTGTCCAGAACGCGTCTTGCCAGGCCGAGTATTAGAAGAGCTTGTCTCAAATGACCGCATTATTGGTGGTATGTCAGCCGAATGCAGTGACAAAGCAATCGAGCTCTACGATGTATTTGTACGTGGTAATTGTTTAAAAACCACCGCTCGTACTGCGGAAATGGCCAAACTGACTGAAAATAGCTTCCGTGATGTGAATATTGCATTTGCGAATGAGTTATCAATGATATGCGATGAATTGCATATTAATGTGTGGGATCTAATTGCATTGGCAAATCGCCATCCTAGAGTGAATATTCTAACCCCAGGTCCTGGTGTGGGTGGACATTGTATTGCAGTTGACCCTTGGTTTATTGTCGACTCAGCTCCTGACACTGCTAGAATGATCCGTACAGCTAGGGAAGTTAATGACGGAAAACCTGGCTTTGTTATTGATAAAATAGAAAAGGCCGCAGACGAATTCAAACGACCGGTTATTGCCTGTTTAGGGCTAGCATTCAAACCTGATATAGACGATTTGCGGGAAAGCCCTGCATTAGATATAACGCTTAAACTAGCGCAAATGGGCTTGGGTAAGGTGCTCGCCGTAGAACCTAATATTCATGAGTTACCGGAAAAATTAATCGCGGCCGATATTGAGTTATTACCCGTTGAATCAGCCCTAGAACAAGCCAATATCGTCGTTGTATTAGTGAATCACAAGCAGTTTAAAGGGCTTGATAAGACTCAATTAAATACCAAAGTACTAATAGATTCTAGTGGGCTAATTGCCTAGTTGTTGACCTATTTCAGTGCTAACATCATCATAGTTTGACCCTTTTTAGGGTCTTCTTATTTGTTAAAATTCATACCAACTTTAAAGAGAAACATATGTGTTCAGTTAAAAAATACGGAGTATTGCTTGTTGTTCTGGTAATGATGGGGTGTAGTCAAAAAACACCTTCCGAATACATCGATGAAGCGGAAAAAGCGATTTTACAAAATGACACAGAAAGTGCCGTCATCGTTCTTAAAAACGCTCTATCGTCGGACCCTAAAAACTTAAGAGCACGATTTTTACTAGGCTCAGTATACTTTCAGCGTGGCAACTCTGAATCCGCGGAAAAAGAACTTAAGATTGCGTTCGAAGGCGGTTATTTTAAAAATGAAGTTTTACCCCTTTATTTAGGGACGCTCAACTTCTTACATCGAGATGATGAAATCATTCAAGTGGCCGAACGATTAACCGGACTTACTAGCGAAACCGAGGCCATAGCTCAAGTATATAAAGGATTAGCTTTATTTCGTAAAAACGAAGTGTCACGAGCTAAATTAGCTATTAAACGTGCTACAGAACTTTACCCCGACTCCTCATACAGCCGCCTAGGCAGAGCATACCATGCCTTAAATGATGGTGAAGTTACAGATGCATTAATTATTCTTGAAGAGTTACTGGTTGACGATCCTAAGTTCATGGAAGCTGTATTACTGCAAGGGCAATTAAGTATGCAGCAGCAAGATTATGCGACCGCAATCAAAGATTTTACTGAATATGTTGCGCAAAAGCCGGGGGATGCTCAAGGGAACTTTTTGCTTATCGATGCACTACTAAGAGATGAGCAATACGACAAAGCAGAATCGCTTACCGTTAGCTTGCTTAAAAAGCTGCCTGATAATCCAAAGCTTAATGAGTTTATTGGAATAGTTCAATTCCATAACAAAGATTACTCTGCGGCCAAAACATCAATGGAGCAAGCAATATCCTCTGGCTCAAACTCCCCAACTTCTCGCCTAATCGCAGGTGTAGCGTCCTATAACTTGCAGAAGTTAGAGCAAGCGCATAACCACTTAGCTGCAGTCCAAGATGTACTTCCTCTGTCACACCCTGCAAAGAGACTCTTTGCTGAAATTCAATTGCGTTTAGGCTATAGCACAGACGCAGCTCAGACTCTTGGTGGTATGGGGAATTATGACTTGAATGATTTGACATTGTTTACTCAAGCTGGATTCGATTTAATTAAAAGTGGAGATGACTCAAAAGCGCAAAAGATGTTGGAGTTGGCTAAGAAAACTGATCCTACTAACGCCGAAGAGTTAACTCGTCTTGGTATTTTAAAACTATCCCTTAAAGATGATTCAGGTAAAGACAATTTAAAATCAGCCATTGAGCTATCTCCTGAAATGGATACTGCAAGATTGATGTTGGCGCAAGCATACGTGAGTGAACAAAACTACCAAATGGCTATAGAGGTAGCTAAAAATTGGATTGCCTATGCTCCAAAGCAAGTTGTAGCACATAACTTATTAGCAGAAATTTATGAGGTGTCTGAACAAAATACGTTGGCCGAACAAACCCATAATGAGATTCTGGAACTGGCGCCTAATAACCCATCGTCACTAAAGTTTATGGCTGAATTAGCGAAGCAAAACGGAAATAACGAAGAAGCGCTTACGCTTCTTAAAACCGCTGCTGAGAACAACCCTGAGTATGTTCAAGGTTCTTTTGATTATTATGTTGAAGCATCACAACAAGGAAAAGATGAGCGGGCGAAAGCATTGAATTTAATTAAGTCCATGTATGAAAAGCAGCCAGACGATTTGATGAAACAGCTAAACTACGCTCGTGCACTTATATTGGCAGTTGAACCTCAAAAAGCACTTACTATTTTAGAGGATATAAAACCGACTAAGGATATGCCTCTAATCTATTGGAAGGGCAAAGCTGACAGTTATTTAGCCCTCAATAAACCATCAGATGCACTTAATGTTTATGAAACTTGGCAGCAACTAGAGCCTAAAAGAAGAGATCCTTGGAGTGGTGCAATTTATATTAATGATGGTTTGAGAGATTTTTCAAGCGCACTAGATACAGTTAAACGTGCGTTAGGGCACCATCAGGATGATCCTGAACTGAAACTAATGGAAATACACTATAGCTTAATGAGCGGTAATGTATTGGTGGCCAAAAGATTGATGAATAGTCTGCCAGAGCAAGTTAAGTCAGTAGTAACCGTAAAAGGTATTAATGGTCAGATACTTTTTGCTGAAGGTAAAATTAAAGAGTCATTACCTCTATTAGAAGAGTCTTATAATGCGAGTTTAGATGGTCGCTTTGCAATTTTAATAGCTAAAGCAAAAGCTAACTTAGAAAACGCTGACTCTGCAATAGATTTCCTTGAAAATCACTTAGTGAAACGTCCTAATGACGTGAATGTAAGGGGACGTTTAGCAGAAACTTATATGGACAAACAGCCTGAAAAAGCAATTGAACATTACGAAATGGTAGTGAAGTTTTTACCAGAAAATATAATTGCCTTGAATAATTTAGGGTGGTTATATTCAGAATCTGGTGACAGCAGTAAAGCCGTTACTTACGCGGAAAAAGCGGTCTCATTACGTCCAGAAAACCCTAAGTTGTTGGATACCCTTGGAGTTGCGTTATTGAATGACGGGCAAATTAAGCGCGCTATTGAAATAAGTAAAAAAGCGTTTGATATTGAACCTAGCAATCAAACTTACCGTGTACATTATGAAAATTCTCTTAAGGCTAATCAATAAATGCTCAGTTAAGGGTAATTAAAGTGTCAGTTTTTTTAACAGAGGTAAAAAGGTGGAATGATAAAAGTGTTAAAAAACAATAACTTAAAAGTTGGCCCGCTATGTGCATTATCTTTAGCCATGGAAAGCTTGTGAAATATTGGCAACTTTGCAACCTAAAACTTATAAATTACTTTAAGCTGGAGAATAGACATGAAAACTAAATCCTTAATAGCAGGAATAATTTTAGCAACGGGTTCTTCTGTTGCTATGGCTGACCAATTTTACATCGATGTTGGTGCTGATTTCGGCGATAACTTAAGAAACCAAGCTGCTGGTGCAACTAGTACAGGTTGGTTAGAACAAGCGACTTACAACTATCAATCTGAGACCCTTGTTACAGATGCTGACGCAAACGGTCTTAGCGATGGTGACGCAATTACGACTACTGGTGGATTCATTAGTGGTCCAAAGGGAAGTTCAGCGATTGCTTTTAATGCTGTTGAAGGTTTCTTACCAAACAGCTTTGGTCCTGAAAGTGACAACGATTACGGCGATTGGGGTTTAACCTTCCAATTCGAACTATCTGGTGAACTTGGTCCGGCTTTGGCAACTAACTACTCTTCAGGTGATATTACATTTTATTATTTTGAACCTACCTTCGCTGACACTTCTGAATTCGTAGAGTTATTTACTCTTGATTTTGTTTCAATTGTTCAGAGTTCTGGTGGTCCTTCTTTGAAGACTCTTGTTTCTTCTGTAGGTGCAGGTACAGTTAACGGTGTTGCCGCAGGTGACGTATTTAACTTCGCTGACGGTTCAATGACTGATTTGCTAGGCGATATGGTTGATATCTTCTCATTCGTAGATTTCAACACTGACCCTAAGGATGTAGAAGTTACTGATAACTTAGACGGTACTTATACTCTAAATGGTAACCACGACGGTTCAATTTCATTCCAAATTCCTGAGCCTTCAAGCTTAGCAGTTTTGAGTCTTGGTCTTCTAGGTCTTGCTGGTGCAGCTCGCAGACGTAAAAGCTAAGATTGCTTTAAAGTACATTAAAAACCCGGTTTAATCACCGGGTTTTTTATTTCCTGATAGTCCTACAAAGCAATAAATATTATTCTACTTAATTCATTTAACTTAACATTTCTTCGTAGCTTTACGTTCAATCTCCTGCCAATATCCAAGTTAGCTCCTAACCCTAAAAACAACCTTATCTTATGCTCTTTTATTATGGCCGAAAGGTTCAAACTTCTAATGTAGTTGCTTGATATAATAGTTATTTGACTCACCTAAGACTCATTGATTAAGAGTAAACGGTTTTTGGTAGTGAAATATTTAAATTGTAATGGTTTCAGACCAGCAAAACCTGAAGTTCTAGCTCTTCTCTACAAGGTATATCTATTTAAAATATAATTACGGAGTTAGAGCTTAAAAACTCTAAATAATGGCGGGAAATGGTCTACAGAAGTGGATTACGTTAGGTTATGGCGCGCTAATATTTAGTCAAATAAAAGCGCTTAGAAACTTAGCTAGGCTTGGTTTTACCAACTGCTTTTTTGACCATTGGAAACATGATGTACTTCTGGATAGGGTTTTTATTACCCCAAGGACGCCAGGTTTTTTTCGATTTATTTTTATATGCGTCTACGTGCCAACCCCAAGGGGCATGCAACACTTCTCCACGTTTCAGTAGTATTTTCAATACATTAGAATTTAATACACCAGCAGCCAAAGAAATCCCCATGGGGGTCGATGGAACTTTGCCTGCCCAAAAATCAACTTTGCTTTTATCAACTAGGTAGCTTAGCTGCAACATCGCTGGAGATAAGCCCATAATTAAATTATAAAACTGATCTTCTGGCTCTAAACCTTCTAAGCAAAAGTATTCTTCAAATGACATTTTACCGGGCATAAAAACCAGTACTGCGGTTCCCATTCCCATTGGTGCTGCAGTAATACATGGAATATTCTTTTCATAACACCGTTTGAAAACTTTTCTACGGATATCCATTGCAAATATATCTAAGCTATCAATATATAAATCCACACCGTCCAAAAAGTCTTCAAGGTTTTCATCATTAATCCCCTTGTCAAAATTTTTGACACTAGACTCGGGGTTGATATTCGCCAAGATGTCTTCCATAACTTTAGATTTTTCTTGACCTAACGTCTTCATTGAAGCACCGGCCTGACGGTTGAAGTTTACTAAGTCGTACTGATCCATATCAGAAATGTGAAAGTTACCTATACCAAGCCTTGCACAAACTATAGCGTGGTCTCCGCCTACACCACCTAATCCACCAACTGCAACCTTGGTATTTCTAAGTACCTCTTGTTCTTGTTCGGTCATCCAGCCGATATTACGTGAAAATGCTTCTTTATAATTAAACATAACTCTCACTCTCAATGTGTTAGGTATTGTAGATTAATAACGGCAAATGATTCGCTTTCCGTTATGTCTTTGCTCAGCTTGTAGTCAAAAGGCTTAAACCCTTATTCATGATCTATATCTGTGGGGTAACTTCAGCCGTTATATTGTTCAACAATGCTTTAAAATCCGGTTTAAGATTATCTTCAACAGACTGTGGTTGAATGTAAAAAGGAGCACGTTTTCCGTGGTAATCGATAACTGGGCCAATTTGTTCAAAAGGTAACCCAACAAATCGCATACTTCTAGCTAATCTAGGCTCCACCATTACGTAGCAATGGTGGATGTTTTTACTTAACAAAATTGCTGTTGCAGATAGATATAATCCAACGGCGATAAAAGGAAAACAGCGAAGTTCTGTTTCTGAATATATTTCTTTATTTATCACACCGAGCGCAGCACCGTCGAAATTATCCATTTTTCTTCGTCTAAATTCTAAAGGAACTGCTAGGCGTGATATTTCGCAAATATCGTTGCGATCAAAATTATTCGGAAAAAGCTCTGGTCGCTGAATTGCATTTTGACAATAAAGCTCAATGGGTAATTTTTGATCATTATTTTCTGAGGTGATAAGCCGGACCGTTCCAGCATATTGTCCACTAGACTTATGCTGGATTAAACAGTGATACGCATGATCATCAAAATCATCTGTTTCAATTTTCTGTATATTTTCAGGCTCGAAATGGAGTTCTTCACAATACACTTGATGGCGTATACCAAAAGAGTGCTTTTTGTGTTGTTCAGACTCCGAAAACACCGGTTTTAAATAATCGGAAAAATGACCCGAAATACTGTCTGCAGAAATTTCTGTCATTACAACTTTCCTTTGTTATGTTTATTGACCATTATTAATAAGGGGATCTTTCAAAATAAAAACTATGCTAATACTAAAGTGTCGGGTTAAAGTCCTTATTTGTCAAACAAATACCGCATTTTCTGTGTTATACCTTAGTTTAAACATTGGTTGAATATAATTCGAGAGAGGATTTTAATTGAAAAGCTATCAGTTATCTCAAATTCACATTGAAACGGCGCGAAACTCAACAGACGATTTTAACCTATTTCATGATAAGAATCGTTGGAACTGGATTGTTGATAACCCCTTTGAGGGGCCTATTGCTTTAGGGTTTCAATTGGGGTGCTTTATCGAAACTCAATTTCAACATAGACAAACTGAATTGAATATCGATGAGGATACTAAAAGATTACCTTTCAGTATTTTCGAATTTACTTTTGCTGGCGTTGTCAATCCAGGTGATACTTTAAGTTTAGATATTAAAGCCACCAAAAAGAGCCAGAGTAATGACGGAGAGTTGCACTCTAATCGTCTTTTGTTAAAAGCAAATGACAAAGCCGTTATTTTGGGATTTAAGCGTGAGTCTGAATATAATCCTATTCAACTGCCCGATAACTTTCCTGAGGACGTTGATTGGGGAATGCGTGCAGACCGCACATTTGATCAAGCAAGCCAATGTTTTTTGAAACGTAAATACATGATTGTTGGTAATGCGAAAAACTTCTTAACCAGTGCTTTTGGCGAACAATCTGAATATATCGATGAATTCGCTGATAAAGTTCGCTTTCCACAAATGTATCCAATGAGTTTGCTATCTTCGGCTTTGTTGGAGCGCGCCCAAGCCATCGGTCACGACTTAATAAAGGATCCGATGATTTATTCGTCACACAAATTATGTATTGATAAACGACAGTTGGAAAGTCTACGCAGCAATGACGTGTTGAATATTGTTGTCACGCCAGAAGTTGCTATGTCAGGCAATGGTGCTAAAGTCAGCCACATATGTGTGGGGTATTTAAAAGGAAATGTGCCGTTATTTATGGCGCAAATTGTACTTCTACCATTGAGTGCAATGTTAAGTAAATAATGATTAAGTTATTTATCAATAAATTATGAACGCAGCTTAACTAACTATAGATTATTAGAATTTACTACAATGGTGTGATTTTTTTGGGTAAGAATTCGTGGGCAGTGTCATAGCCAATTTGATAAAGCTCTTTTTTTTGTTCTATCGTCAGTGAAAAATCAACTGAAGAGTAGGTTCCAGTATCAACTATTATCGTGTTATGCCAATGCTCAGCATGCACATATTCTCTTGATAGAGCTGTCATAAAGGTCTTTATCAGCATAAATATATATTCAGGTAAATGAAAAAATACCTGCCGTTTCCGTACCTGTTGTATCTGTTGACTTTTCAACCTGAAACAAACATTTTTAGCGTCACTTCCCGTCCAATTTCTGAAAAGAGCATCCTCCGCCAAAATTGCGCCATCCACTAAAAGGTGATCTCCATAGGTTTTAAAACTAAAAATTAATGGAATAGACATAGAAAATCGAACAGCTTGAGAAACTTTTAAATCTGGCGTGGTTTGATGATTAAAAATTACTGGACCGCCGCCATTAACATCTGTAGCGACAATACTTAACTCCGTAGAGAGCTGCGAAAAGGTTTTACCTTCTAATTGCTTATCCATCCATTTTTCGAATTGGTTTCCTGAACTTAATCCTCCCTCTTTTAGCAGGCGAAATATTGAATACCCCTTAAATTGTTTAAAGTCAGTCTCCAGCGATAAGGCTAATATTTTTTCCAATGGCATGCCACTACAGTACAAAGCACTGATGATAGAACCACCGGAGATCCCCACGACGTGACTAAATGATAAATTCATTTCAAGTAAAGCCTGGAGGATTCCAATATGGCAAGACAACCGAGTGCCTCCGCCTGAAAAAATAGGTACAATCTGACTTTTATTGTTATTGTATGGTTGCGACATGGCTACTTCACTTCGTTTAAAGCTGGTCTCCATGCAAATATGACTTAGAATTCAATTTTTTGCACAACTTTTTTGTTATTTAACGGAACGCATCTTTTATGTCTATTTTGGTTAAAAGTTTGTTTGCCTTTGCAATTTTACTTACACATTCGGCTAGTTACGCCCACAATATTGTTGATATTGTAAAAGAGGCGAAACAATCTGTGGTCGGAATTGGAATTTATGATCCAATTAAGGCGCCGCAAACAAGTTTACACGGCACTGGGTTTGTTGTAGCAAACGGGCAATATATTGTGACTAACAATCATGTCATTGCTAAACCTTTAGATGATACAGCGAAACAAAAGCGTGTGGTTTTAGCGGGTGTTGGCCGTTATCCTAAAATGTTTGAGGCATATATAGTAGAAGTCGATGAATTACATGACTTAGCATTACTGCGAATTAGCACTAAATTAAAGCCTTTTCAGTTAGCCGGTAGTAATTTGATTCCAGATGGGTCAGAAGTGGCTTTCACAGGGTTTCCTATTGGTGCAATTCTCGGTTTATACCCAGCAACACATCGGGGAATTATCGCATCATCGACGCCAGTGATTGTCCCCACAGAACATTCTAGTCAATTGGATGCAAAAACATTAAGACGGTTGCGAGAGCCATACTTAGTTTACCAAATGGATGCAACTGCTTACCCAGGAAATAGCGGTAGTGCCGTATACGAAGTAGAGACTGGAAAAGTCGTTGCAGTTATTAATAAAGTGTTTGTAAAGGAAACAAAAGAAACTATTTTATCCGAGCCTAGTGGAATTACTTACTCAATACCTGTAAAATATGTCAAACAGCTTTTGCGATCGGCTAATGTAGATATAAATTAGTTTGTCGAAAAAATTTACAGTTCCACTATATTACACAAATTAAACATATATAAATCAATGAGTTGTTGTTTTGGTGTGGTTTTTGCTTGTATGATGTCAATAAAGTTAATTGCGTTTTAGAAGTCGCATAAAAAGGGTTTTAATCAATGAATGAATTCGATAAGACGTATAAAAAGGATGTTTCTGCTGTGAATAAGCGCCGTAATTTTCTTAAAAAGTCGGCCACCGGAGCAGTGATTGTTAGCCTTCCAGCCAAATCAGTCTGGGGAACCACATGCAATGTGTCAGGTAATTTGTCAGGCAATTTGTCAACCAGTACACACGAAAAAACCTGTACTATTCCTCCGTTAGATGACGGATGCCGCCCACATAAGTGGAAAGATCTCGACAACAACTGTGACAGTATGTTTAAAAAGCTAAAATACATGAATAGCGGTTCGGGTTCTTATCATAGCAGTGCTGACGAATGTAAGAGAGAACGAGATAAGTATATTGCTAATATTGACGCTGTTAAAGGCTACTCTCTCAATCTTCCGAAGGAATTCTTCCGTTACAGCGATGATAGTTGTGGAAATTTATTAAGCGGAAACTGTGGACATACCTACCAAAAATTAGGTGCAGTATTCTTAAACGCTGCCTTTGGTTTTTATTCAGGATACGACGGTATCGCTCAAGCCGAAGAATTATGCAAGCAAGTATTTGTGTTTATGTATGTGAAAGACAAAACTGATACGCCTGTACTTGATATTGAGTTAGGTATGACAGACGATCATAATCTGAGTAATTGGGAACCATTATAAGAAATTAATTAGAAGTGAGTTATTATAATCTTACTCTAGGATCACGGGTTTATCTTTTTGAAGATGGAAGTGGTCTGGGAATATACTCTGGTTATGATAGCAATACTCTGTTCATCAATTCTAAACATTTAGAAGCTCCCAAGAAGGTTGGACTCAATATTGAGTCAACCTTCGATGCAAAATTACTTCAATCTATACTTGGTTTAAATCAGTCTGAAGCTGAATTCGTTTTCCATGATTTAGTTAAGAAGAAGGTACTTCAAAAAGTTGTAGAGCTAGATGCAGATTATTGACACCGGTCTTTACCGCTTTTCTTTAGAGTCAGATGTTAAACACGTTTCAACCGTTGCTAATAGTTTGTATTTCGACTCTGGCAATGTTGAAGGGCCTATCGATTTTTCTATCCGTTTAGTTTACGAATCAATATTAAGACGATTTATTAAACCGCAAATTAGTTTTTACTCTGATCAACATTCTCCGTTTAAACCTCTACCAATATCTCAAGCCGCAGCCGTTCTGGAGTGGGGAATGAACTGGTGTATTGCTGCCCATGAATTTGAGCGTTTATTAATTCATTCAGCCGTACTCGTTAAAAACGGCAAAGCAATTATTTTTCCTGCTCTCCCTGGCTCGGGAAAGAGCACACTTACTGCCCACTTGGGATTGTCAGGTTGGGATGTTTATTCTGATGAAATGGCTATTATTGACACTTCAACCTCTATGGTTAATCCTCTTTTTAGGCCGGTTTGTCTTAAGAATAATTCAATCGATCTGATTAAGTCTTGGCATCCTAAAGCCTACTTCTCACCTATATGTAAAGATACTCAAAAGGGCGATGTCGCTCACGTTAAAGTACTGAATTGGACGCAATATCAGATGTTTGAAAAAGCCCCAATTGTTGCTGTGGTTTTTCCAAAATATATAGCCCAATCTACACTAAATATTTACCAATTAACTCAATTAGATGCCTTCAACACCTTGAGTAAAAATGCGTTTAACTACAATGTACTTGGCGCTGAGGCTTTTGATGCCGTTGCTAAAATTATTAAATCTTGTCGACTTTTTGAAATTCAGTATAGTGACTTAAATGAAGTCAATGAATTTCTCAGTGAAGATGTGATCGGGTAATAAATTGTTAGACACTAAATTACTATTTCAACTATTGTTATCACCCCGTTTGGGCCTGACGTTAACCTTGCTTCAATGGCAGAATGTTATTTTCATTTTCCGTGAGAGTAAGTTATTAGCTAGCTTGTATCATGTGGCTTTGCGAGATGGATGTTTTGAGCAATATCCTGAGTTTGTAAAACGCCACTTAGGCTCTGCACAGGTTTATGCAAAGCGACAAGCTCAGCAAATTCTCTTTGAAGCTGTTGAGTTTCGCTTACAATTAGAACAGGTTGGTATTACCGCTGTCTTTTTAAAAGGAGCCGGATATACGCTGCGTAATAGTTTGAATAGTCATGGAAGAGTTTGTTCTGATATTGATGTTTTGGTGAACAAAAAAGACTTGAGTATTGCCGAAGCACACCTCAAGAACAATCGTTGGCAGTCTGAAGTTCTAAGTGATTACGATGAAAAGTACTATCGCCAGTGGGCCCATGAAGTACCCCCACTAATCCATATTAATCGAGCCACTGTGGTTGATATGCACCACAATCTATATCCGCCAATTAGTGGACGAACCACAAATATTGATCAATTTATCTCTTCACGTTTAAAAACGACTTCTGGTTGTTTTGTATTGGAGCCCGCAACCACTGTTATGCATAGCATTATTCATTTATTTGCCAATGAAGATAGTAGCAGTTGGATTAGGGACTTATTTGATATTACCTTGTTAATAAAAGAGTATGAAAGCGAGGATTTTTGGGAGTCATTAATTGATTTGTCAAAGCAGACTGATTTCGAATTCGAGTTCGTTTGTTGTATGCACGCACTAAAATTTTATACCGATATCTCTATTCCTGAGATAGCAAATGATTACATTGCTCGTTACAAAATGACTAAGATACAAGTTTGGTTAATGAATCACGCTATTATCCCCGCAATTTGTCCAGAACATGACTTGCTTTTAACTACAAAGGTTCGTTGGGCTAAAAAATTGGTATATTTGCGTGGTCACTGGATAAAAATGCCGTTTAACGTATTGATAAAACATTTTGCATTTAAGACATTTTTTGCGATTCGAGATCAAATTATGGGAAAACATCATTTTGATCCGAAATTACCCGAAAATCCCAATTGGTAATTTCAATATTTTAGGTTTCTGCTGGTTTTACTTTTGATCTTTTTATCGAACGCTAAAATTAAACTTAATCTCATACTTTCAATCACATAGTCAAAAAAATCCGTGGATATTTTGATTGCAAACTTAAATAAAATAGATACCTAGGTATCTCAATTAGTACTACTAATTCTGTTAATTTAAGTGCAAACTATGATGCTAGCAATAATCATTTTCTGGGCTTAAAAGAGAGGTTAGGTTTGACGGATAATATCTATGAAAAGCGCATAGGCATCATTGGGTTAGGTTATGTTGGTTTACCATTAGCTGTATCGTTTGGGAAAAAATTCTCTACCCTTGGCTTTGATATCAATCAACAGCGAATTGAAGAGCTTAATCGAGGTGAAGATCACACCTTAGAGGTTTCTCCTGAAGAGTTGCAAAGTGTTACCTCATTAACGTTTTCATCTGCACCCGAAGATCTGTCCAAGTGCGATTTTATTATTGTTACCGTTCCAACACCAATAGACAAAAATCGACAGCCTGACCTAACTCCGTTAAGAAAAGCCAGTGAAATGATTGGTAAAGTAATCAAAGCCGGTGCGACTATTATTTACGAATCAACAGTATATCCAGGTGCTACAGAAGAAGTCTGTATTCCCCTTATCGAAAAGCATTCTGGTTTGAAATTCAACCAGGACTTTTATGCTGGTTACAGTCCTGAGCGAATTAACCCTGGGGATAAAACCCATCGCTTGGAAAGCATCATCAAAGTAACCAGTGGCTCTACACCTGAAATTGGTGATTTAGTCGATGAATTGTATTTAAGTATTATTGAAGCGGGTACCCATAGAGCTTCTTCCATTAAGGTCGCCGAAGCGGCCAAAGTGATTGAAAATACCCAAAGAGATTTGAATATTGCATTAATCAATGAATTAGCGATGATATTTGAACGACTTGGGATAGATACTGAAGAAGTGTTACTCGCAGCCGGCAGTAAATGGAACTTTTTACCATTTCGCCCGGGGTTAGTGGGTGGCCACTGTATCGGTGTTGATCCATACTATTTAACCCATAAAGCCGAAGAAATTGGTTATCACCCTGAAGTGATTTTGGCTGGACGCCGTATCAATGACCAAATGGGTGAATACGTGGTAAGCCGATTAGTCAAAAAAATGCTAAACAAAAAAATTATGGTTAACGGTGCCAATGTACTCTTAATGGGAATTACCTTTAAAGAGAATTGTCCAGACATTCGTAATACCAAGGTGGTGGATATTGCCACTGAACTTGATAATTACCATGTAAATGTTGATATATACGATCCGTGGGCAGAATCCGAGGAAGTGGATGCTGAGTATGGATTAAAATTAGTTAACCAACCGGAAGTTGGCAAATACGACGCTATCATCGCAGCTGTTGCTCACCAAGAGTTTAAACAAATGTCTAGCCAAGAATTACGTGGTTTAGGCAAAGATAATTGTGTTGTGTTTGACTTGAAATATATTATTGATAAAGAAATAGTTGATTTAAGACTTTAGGAAAAGTAAATGAAAATTTTAGTAACTGGGGCTGCCGGTTTTATTGGATCTCACGTAAGTTTATATTTGCTTGAACGGGGTGAAGAGGTTGTAGGATTAGATAACCTCAATGATTATTATGACGTGAACCTCAAATTAGATAGATTGAAACGAGTAGAGCAACATAAAAATAGCTATAACTTTACCTTTGTTAAAATGTCTGTGGAAGACAAAGAGCCAATGGCTGAATTGTTTGAGGAACATAAATTTGACAAGGTAGTGCACTTGGCGGCTCAAGCCGGTGTGCGTTATTCACTTGAAAACCCTCATGCTTATATTGATGCTAATATTGTTGGCTTTATGAATATATTGGAAGGGTGTCGGCACAATAAAATTAAGCATTTAGTGTATGCATCTTCTAGCTCAGTTTATGGCGCTAATGAATCCATGCCTTTTTCTGTGCACGATAACGTCGACCATCCTGTATCTTTATATGCAGCAAGTAAAAAAGCCAATGAATTAATGGCTCATACTTATAGTCACTTATTTAACTTACCAACAACGGGATTACGCTTCTTCACTGTGTATGGTCCATGGGGACGTCCAGATATGGCGCTGTTCTTATTCACTAAAGCGATTTTAGAAGATAAACCCATTAAGGTATTTAATTACGGTAATCATAAACGTGACTTCACCTACATTGACGACATTGTCGAAGGTATTATCCGTACTCTAGATCACACTGCTGATTCTAATCCAGATTGGTCTGGTAAAAATCCAGATCCTGGAACCAGTAAAGCACCTTGGCGGGTTTACAATATCGGTAACCAATCACCTGTTCAGTTAATGGAATATATTGAGACTTTGGAAGATAATCTAGGTAAAACCGCTGAGAAAGAGCTTTTACCTCTGCAAATGGGCGATGTTCCTGATACTTACGCGGATGTTGAAGCTTTAGTAAAAGATGTTGATTATCGTCCACAGACAACAATTCAAACGGGAATTAAAAACTTTGTGGGTTGGTATAAAGACTACTTCAATGTAAGTTAATCACTTTCTAATTCCTAATAAAAAACGCAAGGTACTTAATATAAGTCACCTTGCGTTTTTATTTGTGGTTCAGTCAGCCTTATGAGGCTAACTGCTGTTTCATTTTACGACGCATTTTATGTAGTAAAGGTTCGGTATACCCACTGGGCTGGGCTACTCCTTCAAAAATCAATGCTTTAGCTGCTTCAAAGGCGATAGATTTATCAAGATCGGGACACATGTTGATATACTCAGGGTCCCCAGCATTTTGTTCATCTACCAGTTTCGCCATTCTGCTTAAAGACGCATTTACCTGAGATTCATCCACAATGTCATGTAATAACCAATTGGCAATATGTTGACTGGAAATTCTGAGGGTGGCTCTGTCTTCCATGAGTCCCACATTATTGATATCTGGAACTTTTGAACAGCCAATACCTTGGTTTACCCAGCGAACAACGTAACCTAATATGCCTTGAACATTATTGTCTAGTTCGCGGGTTTTGGCTTCATCATCAAGCACTGTGCCGGCCTCCATGACAGGAACGGTAAGGATATCGTCTAAACCGTTACTATGCTGTTCTTTAAGTGATGATTGAATCGCAAATACGTCAACTTGATGATAATGCAATGCATGTAAAGTGGCAGCCGTAGGCGAGGGCACCCAAGCTGTATTCGCGCCAGCTTTAGGATGTTGTATTTTCGCTTTCATCATTTCAGCCATATGATCCGGTATTGGCCACATTCCTTTACCAATCTGTGCTTTGCCAGATAAACCTGCGGCTAAACCATGGCCAACATTATCTTTTTCGTATGCGGTGATCCAAGGTAGTGTTTTTAGCTGACCTTTTAGACCAAATGGACCTAGCTGCATAGAAGTATGGATTTCGTCACCGGTACGGTCTAAAAATCCAGTATTAATGAACACTACCCGAGTTTTCGCGGCTTCGATACAGGCGCTGAGATTAACAGAAGTACGTCTTTCTTCATCCATAATACCCATTTTGATAGTGTTTTCCTTTAAGCCCAGTATTTTTTCGACTTTTGCGAATAAGGCATTTGAAAACGCAACTTCTTCAGGGCCATGCATCTTAGGTTTCACTATATAGATACTGCCTTTATCACTGTTCGAAAATGGGCTATGTCCCAATAAGTCATGTTTACCTATCAAAGAGGTGATCATGCAGTCCATAATGCCTTCAGGTATTGCCTCACCATCAAACAAAATGGCATCGTTTGACATTAGTAAGCCAACATTTCGAATAAACATCAAACTGCGACCTTTCAAGCTAGTCGTTTGACCATCTAGATTTGTAAAAACCTTATCGTTATTAAGTGTTCTTTCAATGGTCTTTTGGCCTTTTTGCACAGAAGTGGAAAGTGTGCCTTTCATCAAACCTAACCAATTTCGGTAAACTAAGGTTTTATCTTCTGCATCAACGGCGGCAACAGAGTCTTCACAATCCATGATAGTGGTTAAAGCCGCTTCAAGGACGATATCTTTTAATCCACTTGGATCCGCTTCGCCTACTGGGTGAGCGCGGTCGAATTGTAACTCAATATGTAGCCCATTATGATTTAAGAAAATAGATGTTGGATCACTGATTTCACCAACAAAACCCACATACTGTTTAGGGTCACGTAGACAAGTTTGTTCGCCATTACTCAATGTACAAGTCAAGCTTGACGTTTCAATTGAATAAGCGGTTACATCTTGGTGGCTGCCAGTTTCAAGGGGGGCTGCAACATCTAACCATTGACGGCCATGCTCTATAACTTTTTGACCTCTAACACTATTGTAAGGGCCACTTTTATGGGCTCCACCTTCTTCACTAATAACATCGGTTCCATAAAGGGCATCGTAAAGGCTGCCCCATCTCGCATTTGCCGCATTAATGGCATAACGCGCATTATTGATTGGCACAACTAATTGTGGACCTGCCATAGTTGCGATTTCTGGATCAACGTTTTCAGTGGTAATTTGAAATGCTTTAGGTTGCGGTAAAAGATAACCAATTTCTTCTAAGAAAGCTTTGTAGTCGGCTAATTTATACTGGGGATTTTGCTGACAATAATTGTCTATTTTTGCCTGTAAATCATCACGCTTCTGTAAAAGCTTTTGATTTTCTGGCATAAACTCAGTTAACAGTTGTTCAAATCCATCCCAAAAAACATCTAACTCTACTTGGGTTTGCTTAATTGCTTCATCTTTAATGAAAAAATCTAATTCTTCTGCTATCTGCAATTTTCCGCGCGATATATAATTTTGCATAGTAATACTCCAAAGCTGTCCAATGGATTAATACTACCGACTTCTGATGGATATGTTTAATTTATGGAGTTTATCCTTGCCATAGATGTGGTGAATGTTGGGTGTGAAAACGCCAACTAACTAAGTTGATTAGCAACTTCACTAATAAGACGACGGAACCAAATATGTCCAGCATCATGGTGCAACAGTGCGCTCCAGGCCATTTTTAAGCCAATGGGAGGAATATCAAAAGGCGGCTCCAAAATAACCACGTCAGGATCGTTGCGATATAAATTAGCTGCCTTACTAGGCAGAGTGGCAATTAGGTTTTGAGCTTTAGCTAACTGCAATGCCACGTGATAGTGTCGGGTAAACACGCGAATGTCCCGCTTTCTACCAAGTTTTGTTAATTCCGCATCAACCCAGCCAAGTTTTTGAACTTCGTTAGGATCTACCCCAACACCCACACCAAATCCGGTTTTGCTCACCCATATATGTTGTGCAGACAAATAACTACTTAAATCAAAATGGGAAACCATTGGATTGCTACTTTTCAGTACACAGGAAAATCCATCATACCAAATGACTTTTTGGTGGAATGAAAGGGGCAGTTCATCAAAGCGATTAATGGCCATGTCTACTTTACCGTGTTCCACATCATGGAATGTCACATCACTAGGCGTGATCACGTCTAAGGTAATATTCGGCGCTATTTTTCCCAGTTGACGAATGACTTCAATTAATAGGGTGGATTCAGCATAGTCGCTGGCCATGATCCGAAACGTTCGTTGGCTAGTGCTAGGAATAAACTCGGTTTCAGGTTGAATGGTGGTTTCTAACTTGGCTAACACATCACGAACAATGGGTTGCAGTTCCAATGCGCGTTTTGTTGGTGTCATACCTTCAGTGGTACGCACTAAAAGAGGATCATTAAACAAGTCACGGAGACGTTTAAGACCGTTGCTCATTGCGGGTTGAGTGATACTGAGTTGATTCGCGGCTTTGGTTACGCTTCCTTCTCGTAATAACACATCCAGATATACCAATAAATTTAGATCAACTTTAGCAATATTCAAATTAACTTCACTTCTATATTGAGTTCTCATTGATTATACCCATGGTTATAAGGGTTGCCACAAAAAAAAAGCAAGACATTAGTCTTGCTTTTCCTTGGAGTTACACGTCCGCTTAATTAAGCGACATCGAATTGATTCATGGTGTTATCTTCACCAGCTGCTTTAAGGGCTTGATCACCACTGAAATATTCTTTGTGATCATCACCCATATTTGAACCTGCCATTGCTTGGTGTTTAACACAGGCTAAACCTTGACGCAGTTCTTGACGCTGTACACCTTTAACATAAGCCAACATGCCTTCGTCACCGAAGTAACCTTTTGCAAGGTTATCAGTAGATAACGCTGCAGTGTGGTAGGTAGGCAAGGTGATTAAGTGATGGAAAATACCTGCTTCTCGGGCAGCATCAGCTTGGAATGTACGTACTTTTTCATCAGCTACTTGAGCCAATTCGCTGTCATCGTATTTCACCTGCATAAGCTCATCGCGGTTGTATTCGCTAACATCTTTACCTTCTTCAACCCAAGCATCAAACACTTGTTGACGGAAGTTAAGAGTCCAGTTAAATGAAGGTGAATTGTTGTATACCAACTTCGCATTCGGAACCACTTTACGGATTTCGTCAACCATTGCGCCGATTTGACCAACGTGGGGTTTTTCAGTTTCAATCCATAACAGATCTGCACCATTTTGAAGTGAAGTAATACAGTCAAGCACTACACGGTCAACACCGGTATTTTCTTTGAATTTAAACAAGCCATTAGGTAAACGAATCGGCTTAACCAGTTTACCGTCTTGGCGAAGGGCTAGGTCACCATCTTGCAAATCATCAACCGAATTAACGTCAGTGGTATCTAAAAATGCATTGTACTTAGACGCTAAATCGCCTTCTGAAGTAGATACTGGTATTTTTTGTGTTAAGCCTGCGCCTAATGAGTCAGTTCTGGCAACGATAACACCATCATCTACACCTAGTTCAAGGAATGCATAACGGACGGCATTTATTTTTGCTAGGAAGTCTTCGTGAGGTACAGTTACTTTACCGTCTTGGTGACCACATTGTTTTGCATCAGATACTTGGTTTTCAATCTGAATACAGCATGCACCCGCTTCAATCATTTGCTTAGCCAACAAATAGGTGGCTTCTTCGTTACCAAAACCTGCATCTATGTCAGCAATAATAGGCACTACATGGGTTTCATAATTATCAATTTTGGCTTGAATTTCTGAAGTACTTTTACCTGCAGCTCGCGCTGCGTCAAGTTCATGAAATAATTCACCTAGTTCTTTAGCATCAGCTTGACGTAAGAAGGTATAAAGTTCCTCGATTAATGAGGAGACTGTTGTTTTTTCATGCATAGATTGATCAGGAAGAGGACCAAATTCAGAGCGAAGTGCTGCAACCATCCAACCTGATAAATATAGATACTTCTTATTTGTTGTACCTTGATGTTTTTTAACAGCCAACATTTTTTGTTGTCCAATAAAACCATGCCAGCAACCTAAAGATTGAGTATATTGACTAGAATCTGCATCATACTCTTCCATATCTTTACGCATGATAGCTGCGGTATATTTAGCTATATCAAGTCCAGTTTGGAAACGATTTTGTGCTTTCATTCTTGCCGCATATTCAGGGTTAATCGCATTCCATCCAGAACCATTCTTTTGGCATAGCTGGCTTACAGCGTTTAGGTCATTTTGATATTGAGACATCATATTTTCCTTTTTTCTATTACATGTGTAGGGAACTGAGGTCTAGTGCATAATTATTGTGAACACATCTAGACGACCGGTATCGATTCACCTGATTATTATTTTGTGTCGATGCAATTATCCTAGCCCTTCAAGGATAATAAAAAAAACGTATATTAATGATTTTCGAAATAGATTCTGTGAATGTGGGTTTGTATATCCTTAGAAATCAGAGAGTAAAGTTTGATCAATCGATTATTCATTAACTAATAAAAACAGTATGTAAATTGAAATAAGAATAGTCAGGATGATTTATTTACCGATCTTTTGCTATTTTTCAATGTTTAGTCGACACCGTTACTGTTTTTACTACAACAAAGTTGTGGATATTGTGAGTAGAGCTTGGGCTCGTGTTGGATGGAAGGTGTTTAGCTGTGGCACCTGAATTGAGATGAGCGTATTGGATGAACGGCGATACAGATGTTAAGCAAGGTTTCACAGTGTAGGCGTGTAGGTCATACATAACTTTGCGCAATCTAGTAAAAATCGATTTATAAGATTTCAATTTCACGTATCATTTGCGTAGTAAATTATTGGTAAATTTGGAGATAAAATGAAGTGGCTTTCGGCTTTTACATTATTGCTGTTTGTTTCCGTAGCACAAGCGAGTGAAGAAAAACCTAAAAACATTATAATGGTAGTCGGCGATGGTATGGGACCTGCGTACACCACTGCCTATCGCTATTTTGCAGATAAAAAAACTTCACCGATGATTGAGCCAACAGTGTTTGATCGCCATCTTGTGGGAATGGCTAGTACTTACCCTGCTAGAGTAAGTGGCTATGTAACAGATTCTGCTGCCGGTGCGACCGCACTATCTGCAGGTGTGAAATCTTATAATGGTGCTATCGCGGTAGATGAGAATAAACAATCGGTAAAAACCGTTTTAGAACAAGCGCGTCTTAATGGCTTGAAAACTGGCGTTGCGGTGACGTCGCAAATCAATCATGCAACTCCTGCGGCTTTTTCTGCTCATAATGAAAGTCGTCGTAACTATGATGCGATTGCAAATAGTTATTTTGATGACAAAGTGAATGGGCAGTTTGCTCTTGATGTAATGTTAGGTGGCGGCTGGAAGTATTTTATTCGTGATGACCGCAATATAGTTGATGAATTTAAATCAGCAGGTTATCAATATATTGATGACTTAACGCAATTAGACAGTCTTAAGCCTGGACCTGTAATCGGTCTATTTGGCGATGAGGGCATGCCTTGGGCTCTGGATATGCCGGACAAGCAGCGCTTACCAGCATTAGTTGAAACAGCAGTTAAACAACTAACCAATGACAAAGGTTACTTTTTATTGGTAGAAGGCAGTCAAGTTGATTGGGCTGGACACTCCAATGATATTGCCTCAGCTATGGCTGAAATGCATGACCTAGCGTTAACATTGGAATGGTTAGAGCAATATGTACAAAAAAATCCCGATACCTTAGTGGTCGTGACAGCCGATCATAGTACAGGTGGTTTCACTATTGCTGCCAATGGTAACTACCAATGGGATCCTGAACCGTTAAAAGCTGTAACACAATCACTAAGCTCTTTGGCAAAATCAATGGTAAACAGCAAAACACCAATGGATTTAGCTGAGGCGGGGTTGGGCTACAAGCTAAACGAAACTGAAAAGTCACTTTTACAGAAAGTTGATATGACTAACAGTAAAGCGCTATATGTACAGCTTAAGAAGTTGATGGATATCCGTTCAAATACAGGTTGGACTAGCTCTGGTCACACAGCCGTAGATGTACAAATTTTTGCTATGGGAGCTGGAAAAGATCATTTCCGTGGTCATATGGACAACACTAATATTCCAAAAATTATTTTTGAGTTAATGCAATCCAAATAGCTTTAAGCTATCTATATTAGCAGTCAAGTTAGGTAACGAGTTTGACTGCTAATATCCCGTTAGTTCCATAAAGCCGATACCTTGATGACTGCCCTCAACCACTACCGCACCCTCATAATAGGGAAACATTCCGTGATTATATTGATCTTGTTTAAACGCTGAAACGCGAATATGGATTTGATATTGAGGTAACGATAGGGACCAATTAAGTGGCACCTGTATACCGTTAACCGTTGCATAACTATCAATGGTCCCTTTGATATCTGTTGCTGTTAAATGAATTTTATCGCCCTCAGGGCTGATCAAGCTGCCAAACCACGCATTGCTCAACTCACTATGTCGAACCTGGTACAGCATCAGTTTTTGGCCGTCATTTAGATGTAAAGAGAACCAGTCCCAGCCTTGCGTTTTTTGGTCGGAAAGTCCCGCACTCCATTCATGGTCAAACCAACCTTCTCCTGAGACTTTAATGGTTTTATCTAGCAATTCAATGGACCCATCAATATCAATAAAGGGCTGACTGTAATACATAGAAGCATGTTGTTCATTCGCCAATTTAACACTGTAGCCATTTTGACCATTTAAAATATACGGACCTATTGCGTGCATGTTCAGCATTATATTAACCTGCCCATTGAGGTTAAAATTCAAAGACGCTGGCAATAAATCCGCGGACGATGAACGCCAATGCCAATCATCTAAATATGCCTCAAAATTGTTAGTTTCCTCATGTAGTGAAACATCAGCGTTGCCAACTCCACCTCTGGCAAAAATTTCTTCAAACCAATCTTGTTTATCTGAGCTCAGCTTACCGTGACTCATATATAATTGTCCGTTACTCCAATTGGAGTCGCTAGCTCCTCCTGAAAAGCGGAACAATGTCCATTGCATTGGATATTGATTGCCCTGACTATCAAACAAGTTAGCGGTTAAATACCACCATTCAATAGCAAATTCAGGGTGACTGAGATGATCTCGCGGAAATTCAATGGCTATTTCGGTATTGGCTTTTGCACTGGAAAAGTTCTCCTGATCAAGCATCCCCCCGTACATGCTAGAGGAGGGAATATCGGACTCTGAACAGGCCGACAACACTATACTGGCCGACAATAGGCTTGTTAATAGCCAAGGTGTTTTTCTAAACTTTAACCATTGAGCCATTTTATATCCTCAATAGGCGGTATTAATATTGCCCTAGCTGCGGGCAATAATACAGCCAACAGCACGACAGTTAAGCTTGAAAAAACTAGCTGAACAATGGTTTCCAATTCAATAACCAGCGGATAGGACCAATAGAAAGCCTGCACATTAATTAAATTGATCAAAAGCCAGCTTAATAATATGCCAAAAGGAATAGCAATAGCACAGATAAATAAGCACAACAGGGTGTATTGGAACAAGGTCAATAACAGTACTTTACTTGCAGGTACACCCATAGCACGAAGCAAAGCTCGTTGAGGTTTATTATCAAAGTCGATCACAATCAGGGAGGAAGCTAACGAGAATGCGGCGACCAATAAGGTAATAATATTAAGACTTTGGGTTACCACAAAAGTATTATCAAAGGTTTGCATTGAGGCTTTCAGCAATGTTTGGGTTTCCATCATTTGTGCATCAGGCATGTTCAACCCTAACTGCTTCTTGAGTTCAGTCCACTCAAGTGGGTGAGCCCCTTGGTTATATAAAGCCATAACCTGTCTGCCGCCTAGTGGATTTTTAATTAACCACTCACTGACTAGAGCTTGTGCGTTCGGGTTACCATAATCATAATAAATACCAACCACTTGCACTGCCAACTGGGTATTATCTTGGCGACTAATTTCTAGTTTTTGGCCTAATTTAAGCTGCTTGGAAAGGGCAAACTGCTGATTGACAAAAATCCCATATCCATTTGAAAACTTGTCCCAAGAAGTATCCAGAGCATCTTCCAATAATAGTGCCTGGCGGTGTTTTAATTGACTTGGATAGGAGCGGATTTGCAGGTCGTTGCCCTGATAGCTGACCTTTTCTGCCAGCCTGACAAAAGTTGAAATCTTCGGGAAATTTAGTTTGATAAGCGTACTTGCTTTATCTGCATCCTGAGTATAAATATAAGCATCGGCGTCAAGTCGCTGGGTTATCCATGTATCAGTGGCAACTCGAAAGCTATTGACCATTAAATTCATGCCGACATTTGCCGTAACAGCAATGAAAAAGGCACAAAGAGCGATACTGCTTTTGTTTGATACTCGTTTAGCATCCGCAAAACTCCAGCTTAAACTAGGCGCGTTTGATGGAATAAAGGGTTGTGTTAATACAAGTAACTTGGGCAATATAAACAACACCATGAAACACCCACTGGTTATCAGCAACCCGATGATCACAAAAGAGCTAAGGATATTTGCGTAGCAAAAATACAAAATTAAACTCACTAACAGCAATATTGCAGAAACTGTTAACCATCTGTTCTCATTATAAACCACCTGAGGTGTAAGTTTTATTGAGGCTAAGTGGCTGTCTATAGAACGCAATGGGAGCACGGCGGCTAGGCTCAATCCCAGAATACTAGCCAGTAGCACTCGGCTATATAAACTAGGCCATGAAAATGATTCAAACCCTAAAGACACATTATATAGACTCTCAAGGGTTTGATTAACGGCAGGGGACAGTAATTTGGCTGCTTCAATACCCAAGGTGACACCCATTGCACTACAAACTATGGCTAAGAACAGCATTTCTATTATGCTAGCGCTGAAAATCGCGACAATTGGAACACCTAGTTGTCTTATAATTTTAAACGTCGGCAAGCGTTTAATTATCAATAAATTTAACGCGTTTAATACCACAAACATGCACACAACGAACATCAGTAGACCCATGGCAAACAGGTTAAGATGAAAGCTTGCGGTTAATTGTTCGGTATCTTCTGTTGAGATTAACTTGACTAACTTGAGGTGTGCAGGCAATTGCACGGTGACAGGGTTCTTATCATTATATTTACCAACCACCACTAGGTAAGAAATCTCCTGAGTAGTGAATTGATTAAACAAGGTTTCAATGTCGCAAACAATTTGCTGACCAAAGCCAGTTCCTTTGGCTATGGATACAGGGCCTATTGGGAATTGCGAATTGAGCTGTAAAAAATTATCACTCGTAAGCAGCTTTTGTGTGCGCAATACTTTTGCATAGGCGGGATCCACAATGAATTTATTTTCTGTTGCGTCTATCTCAGATGAATTGATACTTGAGGTAAATAAAACGACTTCTTTTTCAGCACTATCGGTACCTTGTTGGCTTACATCTAAACTCATTAAGGCATAATAGTCGACCCCCACAAAGTCAAGCTTGTTGTTTTTGCTCCCTATTTCCAAAGTTGATACGGCTATTATATTTCGATTTCCACTTTTGCGTAAATCGGCATAGTCTGACTGAGTGATTGATGCACCTTCTTTAGGGTAGATAGCGTAGCGTACGTCTTCTATTAAGGGAAAATTGGGTTGGTTATAACTACGCTTAGCCGTTTCATTGATAACAAGCACAGACGAGAAGCCAGCACAGCCAATTATCATCGCCATTAGCACTAAAAAAAGTCGATATTTTTGCAGATTATAACTTTTTACTATTACCCACAATACCGAAAGAATTGGCTTAGTCATTTGCTTGTAGCGTTAACTTTTTATCACTCAAGTGATAATGGTAATGGGCTTGTTTCGCTAACTGTTGACTATGGGTGACCATAACCAGCATCGCGTTATGCATACTACATAAAGAAAAAAGTAAGTTGGCGACCTTATCGCTATTTTTGTCGTCAAGATTACCAGTGGGTTCATCCGCTAAAACTAACTCGGGTTTGTGGGATAAGGCCCTTGCGATAGCAACTCGTTGTTGCTCTCCGCCAGATAAATCCACTGGCATTTTATGCCGTTGCTCTGCTATACCTAATTGTTGTAACAAGTTAAGCAGATATGGCTCGTCTAGATTTTGATTTAAACGGGCGGGAAAACAAATATTTTCCCATACGGATAAACATTCTATTAGATTGAATTTTTGAAACACAATGCCCACGGTTTTTTGCCGGTAGGCATCACTTGAACGAGGGGAGAATGAACAGATATCCTGCCCATTTATGATTATTGAGCCTGAGTCTGGTTTATCCAGACAGGCTAACAAATGCAGTAAGGTTGACTTTCCAGAACCCGATTCGCCAGTAATGGCAATTTGTTGTTTGGGGGCAATATTTAAGTTTAGATTATCTAAAACCTGAGTAAATTGTTTGCCATCTTGATATGACTTAGATAAGGCTTCAATTTTAATCATTGCACCGCCAGTTGTTCTACTTGTTCAGCTTTATCCTTCTTCGTGAATAAAGGATAGGTAATCTTCACCAGTTAGTTTTTTCATTTGAATGATTAAATAAGCCAGCGCAGAAAACAGCATAATTAAACTTGGCACCATGATTACCGGGTAACTTAATGCCGTCATCCGCCCTAATTCTTCAGTGTACGCAGTTGTGCCAGGTTCGCTGACTAAGATAATTTTCGCCAATATATAATTTAAGAACGAAGAAACAAAAAACGACGCGGCAACGATATACGAGCTGATGGTTATTTTGCGCTTAAATAAGGCTGTATTTTGTTTTTTCTCTAAAGCCTCGTCTAATGCTGGCCAATTAATCACATTTTCATTGAGAATAAGAATTTTCACTAAAGAGCGATTGGTGTATTGAGATATCAACACTGCAATCCCTAAAATTCCGGGGATGGCAGCTTCTTTAATGGCAATATATTCGGCAGGTAGTTTCAACAAGGTGATACCGCCAGTGAGTATGACACTAATAATGCCTAATATAGAGAAACCATTTACCTTGCCAGACTTTTTTAAATCCCAAATGCCGTAACCTATGGGGAACGCTAAGGCGCAGACCACACTTACCGCTGGGCCTAAATATTCTTCGCCGCTAAGATAGGATAAAATTAATACCGGAATAACAATATTGAATGCAAGGTTACCCATAAACCCATTGTTTTGTGGTGGGTTCTTCTTAGGATTTTGAGTCGATTCGTTTGCTGCTGGCTTATTCATAAAATCATCAAACTATATTATAACTGTTGTCAGTATATCTAACTCCCAATCAATCCACTACGACTTTAATCAAACTTAGACGTGTTGCTCTATGTAAGTAAAGTAGAGTTTTAGCGCTTTTTCGCCCAAATTTTTGCTGCGCATAAACCCGCAATAAAACCAAAGAGGTGGGACTCCCAAGAAACGAAACTGTTTGTAGGGAATACACCAAATATCAAACCGCCATAAAAAAAGCCGACGATGAGGGAAATAATAATGAGCTTTATGCGCCCAGATATTAGGCCACCTAGCACTAAAAAACCAAAGTAGCCGTAAATAATACCGCTGGCACCAATATGCATGGCTGGGCGTGCAAACAGCCATACCAGTAAACCAATACTAAAGATTAAATAGATACTGACAGCCATGTAAGTTTTTTTGCCGTACTGCATTACAAGTAGGCTAAATATTCCTAAAGTGACAATATTTGACGCGAAATGGGCTAAATTTCCATGTAAAAAGGGACTAAAGATTATGCCGCGCAAACCAATGAGTTCACGTGGGTATATTCCAAAGACATTTAAGCTGCGGCCAAAAACAATATTGATGCCTTCTATAAGCGTAAAAAATAACATCAAATACAAAACGAATTTCAATTGAGATGCTAGAACCGTTGTTTTTGCGCCCATGAGGTTACCCTAAAATAATATGTGGTAGATATCGGGACATATCTTGTGTGATCAAAGAGGTATCTTCTCGTACTGAAATTCCGGCTGCTTTGTCGTTAACTAACCAAGAACCAATTAATGTGTAGTTATTGTCAAATTTAGGAAGCGGATGGAATGCTTGATAAATAAAGCCTTCCTCACCATAAGGACCATCGGCATGTATAATCTCTTGTCCTTTTTCTAAAATACTAACGTTTGCCCCTTCTCGGGAAAATATCGGCTTTTTAACAATGCGCTGGTGGTCACATAAATGCAGTTCATCTTCGAAATAAGCAGGTAACAGGTTAGGGTGGCCTTTAAACATCTTCCACAACATGGGCATCAGTGCTTTGTTAGATAAAATACTTTTCCATAGCGGTTCAATCCAATTGGTTTGTGAACTTTCCACAAAATCCCCAAACTCCTCACGCTGCATAAACTCCCAAGGATAGAGTTTAAACAAAGTATCGATTTGGTTATTTTTCAAATCGGTAAAACGACCGGACTCTCCTAAACCAATATCTTCAATGAAAACAAAGGGAGCATGCAGGCCTGATTCTGCGGCGCAGTCTTGCAAATATTGAACGGTGCCACGATCTTCAATGGTGTCCTGACAACAGGCAAAATGGATATGTTCGGTTTGATAATGTCTAGCGATTTCATCTATCCGTGCAATTAATTTTTCTTGTAAGGAGTTAAATTGATCTGCCTGACGAGAAAGTTGATTGCCATCCACTAAATCTTGCAGCCACAACCATTGCCAGAATCCCGATTCATATAAACTAGTCGGTGTATCAGCATTATTTTCATATAACTTAGCCGGACCACTACCATCATAGGCAAAATCGAGTCGAGAATATAACGACGGATCCTGCTTGCGCCAGGAATCTTTCACCCCTTGCCAGAAGTCTTCTGGAATTTTAAAAGCAGACAATAAAGTGTCATTATTCACAACTTTGTCTACAACTTGTAAACACATTTGGTGAATTTCGACGCTAGGATCTTCTAAGTCATTTTCAATTTGCTGTAAATTGAATTGATAATATGCAGATTCATCCCAATATGGCTCGCCGTACATACTATGGAATGAAAAGCCAAAGTCCTTTGCTTTTTGTTGCCAGTTTTTACGGGGATCACTAGGTATTCTGAACATCGGGACTCTATTGCTGTGGATTAATGGTGTTGTTGATCAATGGCTGCATGGATTAATGTTGCCAGTGGAACGGGGTTAACCACCCCAACCACCTTTAGAGCCACTTCTACTTCCCCAACTTGATTTAGCTCGAACAGAGCTGCCAAATCCACCTCGTTTTATTGTTCGAGTGACCGCCGGTTTAGGTTTGAATGCATCTGGACTGACTTTGTGGTTGCGCTTACCCAATGAACCATAATCGTATCCTCCAGCGCCAATCCACCGATAACGATAAGGAGAGTAGGGAGAATAAGAGGTAAACATGGGTTGATACTGGTAGCGATTAGGCGACAACAGGTTACTTAACATGTAGCCAGCCATAAAAGGCATAAAAAAGGAGCCCGAACTACGCTCTACCTGACGACATTGGTTTGGCCCAAACTCACTTTCACAATCCCGTTCCGTATTATATTTAGGCCCTGTTCGTTCCGCTTCTGCCAAAGCTTCTTGATAAGCGGTTTCACACACTTGTGCCTGTTCTGGATTCTCTTTGGCACAATCTTCGGGCGTGGTGTAGATGGTCGCTTCTTGACGATTACCGGTGCAAGCGGCCAAGAATACTGAGGCAACACCAATGGCCAAAGGTTTAGGGGAAAAATGCTTACGCATTCTGCTTAGATTGATTTGTTCACTGCGTTTACGTGTCATGCTTATGCCTCCTAGTAGGTCATGCAAGCCGCATTGAGTAAACCAACGCCGATGGACATAGACGCTAACATGACGCCAGCTGACACTTCTTGATTATCAATCCTTTCAGCGATGGCAGGCATAAAAGTGAAGCGCAATAGTAAAAACGCTAACACCTGCGCGATAAGTGCAATGAAGCCCCAAATAGCGAAGTCATATTGAGACGTTGAATTAGTTACAGCACCGGATAATGCAATACTAAAACCGACGATAGCACCGCCAAACCCAATTGCTGCAGCTGTGTTTTTTTCTTCTTTCACCAATTTCCATTCATCATGGGGCGTGACCCATGCGTAAACGATTTTGAATAAAAATAAAAGCACTATTGAGACCACAAAATAGATTGCAAAATTACCCAATCCGGCTATTGATTCCAATAATATATCCATCGACTTTTCCTTTTCTGTGTAAATGTAGATTTGCTAACCGTTTATTCTAATATCGGCGGGCAAAATATCGAAGCCAGTGCTAATAACTAGGCAGCGATCATGATTATTATCGACAATTTTTTCTTCTGCACAAACCAATAAGGTTTCGAAGGCGTCGTGATCTATTTGTCGTTCATATAACATCACAAATTGGTCCGTTTGACTGGTATCACCATCAAGTTCAAAGGTTTTCTCTGTCATTGCTACCGGAGGTGACTCCTCGCCAACAGCATTCCATACACGGCTATAGTTGTTACTTTCAATTTGATAATGGGGCTGAGAAACTTGTTGGGCAATGAGGTCTTTCCATTGCTTATCGGTACCCACGGTTTGTGTATCGTAAAAGTACCATAACTTCACATCAGTGATATGGTTTTCTGTGTCACCACCATCTAATACTACCTGTAAAAAAGCATCGTCATCGGTGTAATAACGTAGAATTTTGCCGCCTGTATCCAAATGAGCTTCGCCCACAGCTTGAATCAAATGATGTCTAGCTGCCCCTTCAATTACCAGTTCAGGCTCTATAAGTTTGAGTTTTAAATCATCAAGCTCAAAAGACCCACCTAAATACAACCCCATTATTTCCGGCGCTTTTATGTCAGCTTGCTTGTTCTTTTTGCTAAACCATTTTGAAAACATGATTTCTCCGTTTTTAATCTGTCCAGTTATTGCGACTTTTTATTCCGACAATATTTGCCAATCAAAATGATTGATACGCTGTTCAGCAATATAAAAAAGTTTGTATTTGGGCAAGATAGTCTCATCAAAATTAGGATTTAAAGTAACTTTAGCGGGAACGCTTGGTTCGACAAAGCCAATGAAGGTGGCGTTATAGCGTTGTTTAAGGGTGATAAATAGTTTTTCAACGGATATTTGAGGAACGGATTCTGGCACTTCAATTGAAAACTGGGCCTGTCCCTCTTGAACTGTCAATAAGTCGTGTTGCAATAAACTAGAGCCTGGATCAAATGCCGATTTAGCTAACATTTCAACGGCGACACTGGGGGTACATTCGATATTAGGACAATGAGTCTGTAATAAATCCACTAAGGACTCATCTTTAAAGTAAGCTAGCAGATGGGCGCTGTTATTCCTTTTGCTGCAATATAAAGAAGTGGTCATAGTGACATCATCTTCTTCATTATCCATGACAATAACCGCAGCTTTATCTACGCAAGCCCTATCCATTTCTTTATCATTGTTAAATGACATTACTTTGATAAATTCAATTTTATCGGGCATGGGATTGTCTATATCAGCTTTAACACACAAAACAATCTCTGGCTTGTTTTCCGTTTCTGCCCGCTCTTTAAGCAGCAAATTAAGCAATTGAATGGTGCGCTGACCATTCCAGCCAATTACCAAAACATGGTTTTCAAGATCTAATGGTTTCAAACCTTTCACTCCTTTTTGCCATTGCATAGATACCCAAGCAGCTACGCGTCCTAGCACTAAGGCAAATATACTCAACCCTAAGGGGATTACATAAAAAGAAACGATATATTTACCCGCACTTGTGACCGGTGACATATCACCATATCCAACAGTAGAACCGGTGACGACTAGCCAATAAATAAAGTCGTTAATATTGAGCAGGGCATCTTCACCTGATACATATAATAAAATCCATGTGCTCAGGGCATAAAACAAAAGCGCTAGTACAATGGTGTACCAGCGCATCTCGGAAAATACTCGGGTGAGTACTTTACGTACTTTAAGGACTAATAACATTTAGAGGCTAACCAATTTATTCGCCTAAAATGCGTTTCAGCTCGTCATCAGCAGAGCTTTTACCACCCTTAATTCCAGCTTCAGCTAAGCGCTTTTCTAAATCAGTGGATGAGTCGCTAGAAGCAAGCTCTTCCGCAGCTTCGAGCTCTGCACTGCGTAACTTTTGCTTGTCTTGAATGCGATTTAAAGATTCAGTAGCGGTTTTCATTTTACTATTTGCACCCATGTGTCTGGATGAAACAGCAACCTGTGCTTTTTGCACTGATTCTGTTGCCTTAACCATATCAACCTGCTGTTCTAAACGCTTCAAGTTGTCTTTTGCTTGGTTAATATTGGCAGCAAGTTGCTTTTCTGATTGAGTAAACTGGTCTAAAAACTCTTGTTCGGTTTCCATTTCAGCAGTCAAATCTGCTACTTTTTGCGCGCAGTCTAATGCCAATTGGCGATCTGAGCCTATGGCTTTGCGGGCATGTTCTTCATATTGACCGATTGATACTTTGAGGCTATCAACCTTTTGTTTAGCCAATTTACATTTTGCTAAAATTTGCGTTCGAGCATGGTCTGACTTACGCAATTCTTCTTTTGCATCACGAATTTCTTGTTCTAGAATTCGAATGGCTTGACTGTCAACAACGGATTGAGCAGCTTCTGTTGCGCCACCTTTAACAGCTGTAACTAACTTTCTCCAAACCGACATAATCTTCTCCAAAATACCTAAATGTTTAGTGCAAATGTTCTTGATAAGCATCTAAAAATGCAGCCACATTGTGGAATAAGGCATCGAGTTCAATTTTGATGCTTTCTGCTTTAGATTGTGAACTTAATGCGCCAAATGCAGTGTAATAATCTTGCTCAGCAACTTGAGATATTCCAATCGTTGTTAATGGAAACAACATATGGGTTTTCAATATCTCTTCGTTCAAGGCCGCTTTGTCTTTGACTTCTGAACTTGAAAATAAAATGGATTCGATAATAATTTGCTCTCCACTGAGTGCTAACCATGCATCTAAACCATCACCATTTCCGATCAATAAACAATTTTCTTCACGGGTGACAACAATATTGTCGTTATCTGATAATAGGGTCTCAAGTTGATCAAGGTCCCAAGTCATATGCCTACTCTCCTGTCAGTGTAATGACTATAGTATGTTACCTTTGTATACGAAAAAACATGATCAGTTCAAAATGAATTGTAAGTTTTTTTGTAACGGGGCAGATTGTACTGACAAATGATTTTTAATGTCAAACTTTATTTTACTTTTTTGAGTTGTATAGTTTATTTTTGTAAATTATAATTCACAAAGTTGTTCATTTTAGAGTGAGTGAAAAGTGGCGAAAAAACACGATAACGCAAATTGGCGACAACTAGTTCAACGTATTATTAAGGCTGAAATGTCTAAGCGCGGGGTGAAATATCAAGACCTCAGCGAGCGATTGAATTCAATTGGGGTTGTTCAAAGCGCAGATAACTTACGTAATAAGGTAAATAAGGGAATTTTAGGCGCAGATTTACTTTTACAAATTATGTACGTTTTAAAAATGCGTCGAATTGAGCGTGAAGATATCATTGAGATATTTGCGGATATGCAAATTTCATTAGATGAAGATGAGCTTTGAAAAACGCACAAAAAAAACCAGCTAGGGCGGCTGGGGAAACTATGTTTGGGAGAAACATCGAAATAATAAGTTGATTATAATTTATACTGTCAGCGCCAAAACTCAAGGAAAACCGAGTATCGATAAAGCGTTGCAGGTATATTTTTTAATACGTAAAATACTGAATATTAACTTACAGTTGGGCTAACCAGACTTCATGAAACTATCTGATTTCCATTTTGATTTACCTGAGCGGTTGATCGCTCGATACCCCACAGAACAAAGAACCGCCAGCAAGTTGCTGTGTTTAGACGGTAAAACTGGCGGTTTAAAAGATACCCATTTTTCTGCTTTTGTTGATTTAGTGGATGAAGGTGATTTACTTATTTTTAATAATACTCGAGTGATACCTGCGCGTTTACTTGGGAAAAAATCAACCGGCGGAAAAGTTGAGGTGTTGGTTGAACGCATTATTGATGAAAAAACCGTTTTAGCCCACGTGAAATCTAGCAAATCCCCAAAACCCGGGGCTTTATTGGTACTAGAAGAACATATCCAAATGGAAATGGTGTTGCGTCACGATCAACTGTTTGAATTAAAGGTTGTTAATCAAGAACCTGTTTTGAGTCTATTAGAAAAATACGGACACATGCCGTTGCCTCCCTATATCGACCGACCAGATGAAGATTCAGATAAGGAACGTTATCAGACGGTTTATTCTGAAAAACCCGGAGCGGTAGCTGCACCTACCGCAGGTTTGCATTTTGACGAAGCTACTCTTGAGGCATTAAAAAATAAGGGGGTTAATACCGCCTTTGTTACCCTGCACGTTGGTGCTGGTACCTTTCAGCCAGTAAGGGTTGATAATATTCAAGATCACCACATGCACTCTGAATACGCTGAAGTGCCTGAAGATGTTGTGGATGCCATTAACTTAGCTAAATCCAAGGGTAAACGAGTCATTGCTGTAGGCACAACGTCGGTTCGTTCATTGGAATCTGCCGCTGCTGCAAGCATTAAAAAAGGTAAACCCCTTGAGGCCTTTTTTGACGATACTGATATTTTTATTTATCCCGGTTATCAATTTGAAATTGTCGATGCAATGCTGACTAATTTTCACTTACCCGAGTCCACATTAATCATGTTGATTAGTGCATTTGCGGGTAGAGAAAACGTGATGGGTGCATATGCGCAAGCAATAGCAAACGAATACCGCTTTTTCAGTTACGGTGATGCCATGTTTATTGAAAAATCCTAACCACTGATGTGTAAATTTAGGCGAATAAGTCGTCTCATTTCGCTTATTAAGGCAACTTTCAAGCTGAAATTCTCTTTAGATGATTTCAGCTTGCTCATTATTCCTTTATAATCCCCGCTGTTTTTCAGCACTGGACTGTTTTCCGGTATGCAGAAATTTTAAAAGGTTAAAAATGAAATTTGAATTAGATACAACCGATGGCAAAGCACGCCGCGGTAGATTAGTGTTTGACCGAGGTGTGGTTGAAACCCCAGCGTTTATGCCCGTTGGCACCTATGGCACCGTAAAAGGAATGACGCCGGAAGAGTTAGACGAGACAGGTGCGCACATCTGTTTAGGGAATACCTTTCATTTGATGTTACGTCCAGGCACTGAAATCATGAAGCAACATGGTGATTTGCACGACTTTATGCATTGGGATAAGCCGATCCTTACGGACAGTGGCGGTTTCCAAGTGTTTAGTTTGGGAGATTTACGTAAAATCACTGAAGAAGGGGTCACGTTTAGATCGCCAATTAATGGTGAAAAAATACTGCTTACTCCAGAAAAGTCTATGGAAGTGCAACGTGATCTTGGCTCAGACATCGTGATGATTTTTGATGAGTGTACTCCTTATCCCGCCACTGAGCCTGAAGCTCGCCGCTCCATGGAGTTATCTTTACGTTGGGCTAAACGCAGTAAACAAGCTCATGAAGGTAACCCGTCAGCGTTATTTGGTATTATTCAAGGTGGCATGTACGAAGGTCTGCGCGATCAATCCTTGAAAGGTCTAGAAGATATCGGATTTGATGGTTATGCCATTGGTGGTTTATCCGTAGGTGAGCCAAAAGAAGATATGATTCGGATTTTAGATCACACAGCAGATAAAATTCCTGCTGAAAAGCCACGTTATTTAATGGGAGTGGGACGACCAGAAGACATTGTTGAAGCGGTTCGCCGTGGAATCGACATGTTCGATTGTGTTATGCCAACTCGAAATGCCCGAAATGGTCATTTATTTGTTACGGAGGGTGTTATTAAAATACGTAATGCCAAGCATAAAACAGATACTGGACCTTTAGATGAGAAATGTGACTGTTACACTTGTAAAAACTATTCACGGTCATATTTACATCATTTGGACAAATGTAATGAAATACTCGGTGCTAGATTAAACACCATCCATAACTTGCGGTACTATCAACGAGTTATGCAAGGGTTACGTGATGCTATAGCTGAACAAAAACTTGATCAGTTTGTTGAACAATTTTACGCACAGAAGAACATGCCGGTTCCGGCTTTATAACTAAAAATATATGAGGAATTTATGAGTTTTTTTATTTCTAATGCTTACGCACAAGAAGCTGGCGCACAAGGCGGTGGTTTTGAAATGCTTATCTTGTTAGGTGTTTTCGGATTAATTTTCTATTTTATGCTGTATCGTCCACAGGCAAAACGGGTTAAAGAGCATAAAAACCTAGTAGCTTCTATCGGTAAAGGTGATGAAGTACTTACGCAAGGTGGTATGGTTGGTAAAGTTTCAAAAGTGTCTGAAGAAAAGGACTTTATTGAGATTTCGTTAAATGACAATACCAATATTGTGATTCAAAAAGGCGCAGTCACTGCTGTGCTACCTAAAGGTACAATGAAATCAATCTAACTAAATTGAGAACGGCAAACGCAAGTTTGCCTTTTTCGTTTAAGTAGAAAAGGAATAGCAAGTGTTAAATAAAACTCCCCTGTGGAAGTATATTTTAGTGTTGATGGTTGTTGCCGTTTGCGCTTTATACGCCTCCCCTAATCTTTATGGTGAAGATTATGCTGTGCAGATATCTGCTGGTCGTGACGCAGTCCTAGATTTGCCTTTGATAGATAAAGTTAATCAAGACTTAGCCGATGCCGGTATCGAAAAAAAGTCTATCGTACTTGAAGATGAGCAAATACTGGTTCGTCTTTACGATGATAGTGCACAAAGGTTGGCTAACGAAACCCTCGCCGAATCATTAGGCAAAGACTACACAGTAGCGATGAATTTAGCCCCTGATACTCCTGATTGGTTGGACAGCTTAGGCGGTACACCCATGAAGTTAGGTTTGGATTTACGTGGCGGTGTGCACTTCTTAATGGAAGTGGATATGAATTCGGTCATCACCAAATCTTTAACGGATATGGAAGGTGATTTTAAAACGTCACTACGGGAAGAAAAAATCCGTTATTCACGTGTGAGTATTATTGATGAGTCTGTTCAAATCCGTTTTCGCGATCAGGATACTCTCGATAAAGCTGAATTTTTCCTTAAAAATCGTAACCGTGATATTACCTTGGTTGAGCAAGGTGATTTGATTCTCGTGGCCAAAATGTCAGAACAGAAACTGTCTGAGATACGGGATTATGCGGTAAAACAAAATATTACCATAATGCGTAACCGAGTAAACCAACTTGGTGTTGCTGAGCCTGTTATTCAGCGTCAAGGTGCTGACCGTATCGTTGTGCAGTTACCCGGTATTCAAGATACAGCCCGCGCAAAAGAAATTCTAAATGCGACTGCTACCTTAGAATTTAAAATGCTAGATCAAGAACACGATTTACGTGATGCATTAAATGGGCGTGTACCTCCGGGTTCTGAAATTGTTGAAGACCAACAAGGTGTGCCGCAATTACTGCTTAAAAAAGTCATGTTAGAAGGTAGTCACATTATTGATGCAAACGCTGGCGTTGATGAATACGGCATGCCAAAAGTGTCCATTTCATTAGACTCTGCTGGTGGCAGCAAAATGTCTTTAGCCACTAAGGGTAACATCGGTAAACCCATGGCAACCGTCTTTATTGAATATAAAGCAACGGGTGAAAAGAACGAAAAAGGTAAAATCATTTTCGTTCCAGAGCGTGAAGTTGTTAGTGTGGCAACCATTCGCGCGCAGTTAGGAAGTCGATTTGAAATTACTGGCTTAGATTCACCTAAAGAAGCCCGTGATTTGTCCTTATTGTTACGTGCTGGTGCTTTGATTGCGCCTATCACTATTGTTGAAGAGCGTACCGTAGGCCCTAGCTTGGGACAGGAAAACATAGACTTAGGCATGCAAGCCATTTTATGGGGATTTGCCTTAGTTCTTGCCTTTATGCTGTTTTACTACCGTTCCTTTGGGTTAGTTGCCAACCTTGCACTGGCGGCTAACTTAGTGATGATTGTGGGTGTTATGTCAATGATTCCTGGCGCTACCTTAACGCTGCCTGGTATGGCTGGTATCGTACTGACAGTTGGTATGGCTGTTGATGCCAATGTGTTGATATTCGAGCGTATCCGCGAAGAGATACGTGAAGGACGAAGCCCGCAACAAGCTATCCATTACGGTTATGATAGTGCGTTTTCTACCATTTTAGATGCGAACATAACGACCTTTATTGCTGCAATTATTCTTTTTGCAGTGGGAACCGGACCAATCAAAGGCTTTTCTATCACGTTAATGATAGGTATAGCTACTTCGATGTTTACTGCCATTATCTTAACCCGTGTAATCGTAAACGGTGTTTGGGGTGGTAGACGTCTTCAGAAATTGTCGATTTAGGAGCCGGACATGCGATTTTTTAAACTAAAAGAAAGTATTGATTTTATGTCAATGCGCATTCCCGCCATGATTATATCGGGAATACTGATTATCGGTTCGTTAGTCTCTTTGGGAGTTAATCAGCTCAATTGGGGCTTGGACTTTACTGGTGGTACCTTGATTGAAGTTGGTTATGACAAACCAGCTCAGTTAGACCAAATTCGTCTGCAACTTGAAGCCGCTGACTTTGGTGATGCCATAGTACAAAACTTCGGTAGTAGCGAAGATGTGCTAATTCGTCTAGCTCCTCGTGATGGTGTGAAAGCACAAGAGGTGGGTGACCAAGTATTGAGTACTTTGCGGGCAGCGGGCGACAATGTTGACATGCGTCGTATTGAGTTTGTTGGTCCAAACGTTGGTGAAGAATTAACAGAGCAGGGCGGCCTCGCTATGTTGGTCGCGCTGATTTGTATTCTTATTTACGTTGCTATGCGATTTGAATGGCGTTTTGCATTAGGGTCGGTTATTGCGTTGGCTCACGATGTGATCTTAACCTTAGGCTTGTTTTCAGTGTTACAACTTGAATTCGACTTAACGGTTATGGCTGCGGTGCTAGCGGTAATCGGTTATTCACTAAACGATACCATTGTTGTGTCGGATCGTATTCGTGAAAATTTCCGTAAAATCCGCAAAGGTGAGCCTAAAGAGATCATTAACACCTCTTTGACGCAAACCTTAAATCGAACCATTATTACATCATTGACCACTATCTTGGTTTTGATGGCATTATTTTATAAAGGTGGCGCACTTATACATGGTTTTGCTACAGCATTACTATTTGGTGTGGTAATCGGAACCTACTCGTCTATTTATGTAGCCAGTTTGGTGGCATTAATGTTGGGGATAAGTCGCGAAGATTTAATGCCCACAGTGGTGGAAAAAGAAGGTGCGGACTTAGATCCTCTTCCTTAATCCTTTTGTGTTTCAAAAAAACCGGGTTTTTAACTCGGTTTTTTTATATTTGTAATCCACTCAGTTTTTATATTAAGCAAACAAGACAATAGTGAATGCTAAATAATTTAGTCTCGTTTTGAGCGTTTACTGCGTATTTTATTTGATATTGAGATAAAGAAGCCCTCTTTATGTCAACGTAGTTCAGGATGGGACAAAGTTAAACAAAAAAGGAAGCCAAAGGCTTCCTTTTTAATCGCTGAAAACGAAATTAATCAGCTGGGATTGTCATCACTAATTATTTTAAGTGTTTGACCAGTGACTGAACCACGCGAGGGTTACCTGCTACTATCTCACCTTTATGTAGAGGATCGTTCCCGCCTTTAAAGTCGGTTACCAGGCCGCCTGACTCACGAACTAATAGTTCACCGGCAGCAATGTCCCAAGGCTTGATACCGCGTTCCCAGTAACCGTCATATCGACCTGCAGCTACATAAGCTAAATCTAAGGCTGCAGAGCCGCAACGACGAACGTCACCACATTGTTTGAAAATGTTTGAGAACCGAGCGATGGCATCATCAGATGTTTCTTTGGCTTTAAATGGGAATGCTGTGGCAAGAACAGTGCTGTTCAGGTCTTTTGCTTTACCAGTACGAATTCTAAAACCATTTAATTGAGCACCAGCGCCTTTACTTGCGGTAAATAATTCACCGCGGATTGGATCAAATACAACTGCTTGGTCAATACGACCTCTGTGCATTAGGGCTATGGATACAGCGAAGTGGGGAATGCCTTTGATAAAATTAGTGGTACCGTCTAGAGGGTCAATGATCCATTTAAATTCATCACTGCCTTCAACTATGCCGCCTTCTTCACCTAAAAATGAGTGATCCGGGAAAGATTGCTGAATTTTTTCAATAATGATTTTTTCGGCTTCTTTGTCGATTTTAGTGACGAAATCGTTCTCACCTTTTTTTTCCAACAACAGATCATTACGATTTTCAAATCCACGAGTTATCACATTTCCAGCAGCGCGAGCAGCGCGCACCGCAATATTCAGCATAGGATGCATAAGTTACCACCAATTTTTAAAAGAACGGACGAGCAGTTTTGAGCTATCTATTGATTTCAAAACCGCACAAAATTTCGCCGCGAAGTCTACCAGTTTTGCGTGTAGATGCAATCAAATTCTAGTAATACGGACTAGGCTTTTAATAGATTTTCAATTTTGTCTGAATTTACTTTGTGATAAGCCGGCATTTGCTGATTATCAATGATCTGTTGTTGGCTAAAGTTGTGTCGAATCAATACTTCATCGGTTACATCGACTAAATCACCTACACCTATAATATTCCAAAGTTGCTCTTCAAGTAATTTCGCTTTATGAATAGCATAAATACCTACATAACTAATTTCTGCTTCTAAGCGCTCAATATCGGGACGGCCAGCTCTGGCCAGAAACACTTTGACCGCAATAAATTGACCTGTCTCACGGGCTTGATTGATAAAATTCTTGCGTTCTTTGTCGCCATGGAATTGGTCTGAAAAACGGCTTTTAATGGCCTCATCAATAAATTCACGACTTGGATCAAAGGCCACAAATATTTCTCGCATTACTGGTTTTTTATTGGTTTTAATTCGTTTTAGGGTGTATTGAATAAAGTCTAATTCAACTCCATAAGTTGAATATAAAAAATGCATATTGTACTGACCACTTTCAGCGTCAAAAGCTAATAGATTATTCAGTCGACTGTTAGGGTTACTTGTTACAATTGCATCGGGTAGGAAATCAATTCCTTCTTTACGAATAAAAAAAGCGGTATTGAGGACATTCTTAGCATAAAGGTTACGCAATGCTGAGCCAATTCCTGGTATTTCTTCTTCTTCGTTTTGGGCTTTTAATTTTCCACGGTTGTTGCGAATAAGCTCCTCAAAAAAGCGTTGTGCAGTTTTGTTGACCGAATCGACAATGGCTTGCAGATGCAAAACATTGCGCCCGTAAGAAATACCTTTGACGGTATAAGGTAAGTCGGAAAGATTAAATTTTTTGGTGACATTCTGCAAAAGTGGAAAATTAAGTTTAACTAAATCATTTTCTTCACCATGGAAGAAGTCATTTAACTCAATGCGGATTCCTCGAGTAGAAACATCTTCACTGCTACCTTCAATTGTCATATCTCCAAAGTTTAATTGCACTTTAGTTCGCAATTGATAACGGGTTTCTTTGCGTTGATTGTGGTATTTAAAACGGAACATTTGCACTGTTGGAGGTAGTTTATTCCTTGGATGTCCGAATACTTTTAATTGCGATATTTCCCCGCGCCGAATGGGGATTTTTTCATAATTCTGCGTGCCGACTTCATCTGTAATATCGGTTAAAAGTGCCATGTACCTAAGATTTTTAAGACGTGACATCAATCTCGGTGCAGGAGGGTGATTTTGTCGTTTAACTGCGTTGCTAACCGAATCGGGCAACGAAAGTGGTATATGGACTTGGTTTAGATCAACATCTGTTATCTGTAACTTGAACACTCGCCAACTTGCTTTCCGGCCACCATAGCCTAGAAAAACCTTCATCAAATCAGGACGCTCAAACAGCTCTTCTTGGGTGGCAGAATAAAAATAGACTTTGTCATCTTTTATATGATTGAACGAGTAGATAATGGTTTCTTGATTATTTTCAGGTTGGCTCAAAAGCCTTGCAACACGCTGATGCCCAATTACATAACCTAGCCGCAATTCAAATAATTCATCACTCCAATAATATAGAGGATCTTTATTGCAGTTATTAATTAAAGCGTATTTAGGCACATAAACATCATTGACTTTTTCTATGTAAATGGGAACTGTGGTTACATTAGGAATGAAATATTGTTCGTAGGTTTTCAGGTTAATCGCAGTGAGCGTATTATCCATATTTACTTTGTAGCGACGTTTATTCCCATGTATAAATTTTTCAAAAAAGTCTTTAAAAGAGTGCTGAGCTTGTTCATCATTTTTTTGCAATGAGATACGCTGTTCGCGTTTGCTACTCTCTACATCAACAATGTTGTATCCCACACCGGCTTTACGATCTATGGAGTATTCGCCTTCTAATCCTCTAAACTGAACGGTTACGCGATCACCTACTTTAAACAGATGTTCATTGGCGACTTTAACTTTTAAACCACTTACTGAAACATCTATAGTGGTGGCTTGAATACTTTTATTTAATTCCGTAAACAACTCAATATTGACTGCGAAGTTCATACGCTCTTCGCAGCGTTTAGCATATTCCCCAAAGCGCAGAACAGGTGCGTGGTGGGGTTTGCGTTCTTCTACTACAGCCCCTTCTTTTTCAGCTTCTTCGCGTTGTTTTTGATAAATCACGCGATAACTGTTTTCGGTATTTTTAACTGCCTCATATACTCCCATAGTATATTCACCAAAGAGTCGCACCTGCTTTTCGAAAACATCTATGGCAGTATCATCTAAATAATGTGTTTTATCTTGATACGTAAATTCTCGACAGTCACCAGCTACTTGGCCTCTGAGATCGATGAGACGCAGGCATGGGCGAGATAGGCGTTTTAACTCCATTTTGATTAAGAAGCGTTTTTGTTTCGGGATGCCCGAAGCTACCTGTGATAGTACCTGATTGAACTCAGGTTCATTTATCATTGGTTTTAACTGTTCTATAATGTCTTGGTACTTTTCTAAATCTTGACTCATGCCAATCAAATGTTCGCTATGGTTAAGGCGTCGTTATGATATTCTTTTATCGGCAACGAATAAATAACCTTTGATCCCAACTTACCGGTTTAGTTGAATTAATCAACTAGCCCTAATTTAATGTAGTTCAATAACTTATGGCTAAACGTAAAATCGCTTTTGTATGTACTGATTGTGGAGCAGAGTTCCCTCGCTGGCAAGGACAATGTAATGATTGTCAGGCATGGAACACAATTTCTGAAGTCGTTCTTAGTAATGATAAACATTCGCCAGAACGAAACTTAAAAGGTTATGCAGGACAAACCCACGCAAAAGTAGAAACCCTCGATCAAATTGATTTACAAGCTTTACCGCGTTTCAGTGCAGGTTTTAAAGAGCTTGATCGAGTTTTAGGTGGCGGTGTAGTACCGGGTGCTGCAATGTTAATTGGAGGATCCCCCGGGGCAGGTAAAAGTACGCTTTTATTACAGGTAATGTGTCATTTGGCCCAAGGGCGAAATACGTTATATGTCACTGGTGAGGAGTCCCTGCAACAAGTGGCAATGCGAGCCCAACGTTTAGGCCTGCCTACCTCTAAATTGAAAGTGCTAGCTGAAACGAATGTAGAAACAATTTGCGAGTTAGCGCTGGTACATAAACCCGACATCATGGTAATTGATTCCATCCAAGTTATGCATGTGAGTGATATTCAATCCGCTCCTGGCAGTGTTTCTCAAGTGCGAGAAAGTGCTGCATTTTTAACTCGCTTTGCCAAACAACATCACATTGCGATGTTTTTAGTGGGGCATGTTACTAAGGAGGGAAATTTAGCGGGTCCTAAAGTGCTGGAGCATTGTATAGATTGTTCAATGATGCTTGAGGGTGAAAGTGATAGTCGTTACCGAACCTTACGAGGTAATAAAAACCGTTTTGGCGCAGTAAACGAGTTGGGTGTGTTTGCGATGACCGATAAAGGTCTAAAAGAAGTGAGCAATCCATCTGCGATTTTTCTGAGTCGTGAAGAACAGCAATCACCAGGCAGCATTGTCATGGTTGTTTGGGAAGGCACTCGTCCTTTGCTGGTGGAAATTCAAGCCCTAGTGGATTATTCTCAAATGGCAAATCCTAAGCGCGTTGCCGTAGGTACAGAAGCTAATAGGTTAGCTATGTTGTTGGCAGTATTACACCGTCACGGTAACGTACAAATGAACGATCAAGATGTGTTTGTCAATGTAGTGGGCGGTGTACGTATTGCTGAAACTAGCGTTGATTTAGCCCTCTTATTGGCTATGATTTCAAGCTTTAGAAATCATACTTTATCCAGAGAGTTAATTGCATTTGGTGAGGTTGGTTTAGCAGGTGAGATACGTCCAGTACCTAATGGCACTGAACGCATTCAAGAAGCAGCCAAGCACGGTTTTAAACGCGCAATTGTTCCAAAAGGCAATAAACCTAAACAACCCATAGCGGGTATTGAAATCGTTGCAGTGTCGCGCCTTTCGGAAGCGTTGGAAGCCCTATAAATCCCTAAACGGAATTCAGGCAATAATAAATTGATCGCGTCCCGCGTCTTTTGCGGTATACAAGTTTTTATCAGCTTTTTGGATGAGTGCCGTTTGGCTTAAATTCTGAGGTGAGACGCAAATACCGCCAGCACTAATAGTCACACGGTTTAAACTTGATAATTTATGGGGTAAATTTAAGTCACGTATAGCTCTTAGCATATTATCGGCAATATATTTAACGCCGCTAATGTCAGTATGGGGAAGAACAATAGCAAACTCTTCTCCACCATATCTTGCTAGGCAGTCGGTGGGACGTTTTAATATTTTCCTTAAAGTATCCGCCACTTCGCGTAAACATTCATCACCTTTGATGTGCCCATAAGTATCATTGTAAAGCTTAAAATTATCGATATCGATTAAAATAAGGCCTAAGTGATGTTTCATGCGTGTACACAACTTCATTTGGTCAGCTAAAAAACCATCAAAATAGTGGCGATTCTGCACATCGGTTAAACTATCGATAGTCGCCAAGCGTTTCAATTTGTCTGACATTACTTTAGCAGCTAAATGTGAATTTACTCTGTGGCGTAATGTTGTCACTGAAAAGGGTTTAGTAATAAAATCTGTGCAGCCAGCTTCCCAGCACTCGTCTTCGGCCTCTGGTGAGTTTTGAGAGCTAACAAATATTATCGGTATTTCTTGGGTGTTCTCGTTATCTTTAAGTTTTCTACACGCAGTTAAGCCGTCCATTACAGGCATGTTAATATCCATCAATATGATGTCCGGTGGCCTATAATCGCAAAAATTTAATGCTTCTTGCCCTGAGCTAACATGATGGGTAATAAAATTATCTGAAAGAGCTTTAGATGCAATTAAAGCACTAATGGGTTCGTCTTCTACAATAAGAATCAAAACTTTGTCTTTTTCAAATAACTGATCAACAACTCTGAAGATAACTCAAACTCCTTTCTTAAGTTTATTCCACAAAACACTTTATAACGTTTGACTATGATCTTATTATTATTTCTTCACGAAGTGTATCCAAAATTTAAACCTATGTTTATTATACTTAAGGTTAAGATACCAAAGATGCTAAATCTCGCTGCAATAGTGATGTGTCACCTAAATTTAGTTCCACTAATCTGCGTAGATCAGAAATACTGTCAATATCCATGCACTTAATGTGGAAACCCAAACAATGGTTAGCATTGTGCACAATTTCACCAAACATGGTGATTACCTGTCCTGTGCCTTCAATTTCAACATTCAGCTCAAACTCATGCTCTAAATTGCCGACAAAGTCATCCGGATAGCCAATAAGTGCACCATTTAACGAAATATCAATGATATGGGTTTGCCAATGGTGATTTTGCTGAAATAAAATGGCGGGAGCTGAAAACTCTACGCGGTTAAATTGACGTTTTTCCATTATAAACCTCAACGTTGCCATTAATCACAATATTTAAGCATAAAAAAAGCGTAAATGCGCCCAAGATTTTACCCCGAGCACATTATTTTTACTATTTAACCAATGTTGTTAAGACTATTTACTTATTTTTTTGTATTTAAGTCTGTGAGGTTCAACTACATCTTCGCCTAGAGTTTCTTTTAACCAAGCTTCGTAATCAGTGTAATTACCCTCGTATAAGTTTATTTTCCCTTCATCTCGATAATCCATGATATGAGTCGCGACTCTATCTAAAAACCAACGGTCATGGGAAATAACCATAGCGCAGCCTGGAAATTCCAGAATCGCATTTTCCAAGGCACGTAAGGTTTCAACATCTAGATCGTTGGTAGGTTCATCTAGCAGCAATACGTTGCCACCTGCTTTTAATAGCTTGGCCAGATGAACTCGATTACGTTCACCACCAGAGAGATCTTTGATAAATTTTTGTTGATCCGTGCCCTTAAAATTAAAACGGCTGCAATAAGCACGACTGTTTAGTTCAAAGTTACCAATTCGGATAATATCTGAATCATCGGAAATCTCTTTATAAACGGTATTTTTTTCGTTCATATGATCGCGAAACTGTTCAACACTTGCTAATTGTACGGTGTCACCTAACACAATTTCACCGGAATCAGGTTGCTCTTGACCTGTGAGCATACGAAATAGCGTTGATTTCCCCGCGCCGTTGGGACCAATAATACCGACAATCGCACCTTTGGGTATGCTGAAAGACAAATCATCAATAAGTAGTCGATCACCGTAAGACTTGGATAGTCCGGTTACTTCAATGACTTTGTCACCCAAACGCTCTCCGGGGGGAATAAACAACTCATTGGTTTCATTCCGTTTTTGATAGTCGCCTGTGGTTAATTCGTCAAATCTTGCCATTCTTGCTTTGCTTTTAGCTTGGCGACCTTTAGGATTTGAACGTACCCATTCTAATTCTTGTTGAATGGATTTTTGACGAGCACTTTCAGTGCGCTCTTCTTGAGCAAGGCGCTGATCTTTTTGTTCTAGCCAAGATGAGTAGTTGCCTTCCCAAGGAATTCCTTCACCACGGTCAAGCTCCAAAATCCAGCCTGCTACATTATCAAGGAAGTAACGGTCATGGGTAATAGCCACAACAGTGCCTTCGTAATCGTGAAGAAAACGCTCAAGCCATGCCACTGATTCTGCATCCAAGTGGTTAGTTGGTTCATCTAAAAGCAACATATCTGGCTTTTCTAGAAGCAATCGACATAGAGCTACCCGACGTCTTTCACCACCTGACAGCTTGCTGACATCTGCATCCCAAGGGGGAAGGCGAAGGGCATCTGCTGCGCGTTCTAAGGCGTTTTCAAGATTGTGCCCATCTTTGGTTTGAATGATCGCTTCTAGTTGACCTTGTTCTTTTGCCAACGCATCAAAATCTGCATTTTCTTCTGCATATTCTGCATAAACTTCATCTAAACGTTTTAAGGCGTGAGCAACGTCGGCAACGGCTTCTTCAATATTTCCGCGCACATCTTTACTTTCATCAAGCTGCGGCTCCTGGGGTAGGTAACCAATTTTTAATTCGGGAGAGGGTCTAGCTTCTCCCTCAATATCTTTATCAATCCCAGCCATTATGCGTAGTAAAGTTGATTTACCTGCACCGTTTAGACCTAAAACGCCAATTTTCGCGCCGGGAAAAAAGCTTAAAGAAATATTTTTGAGTATGTGTCTATTCGGGGGGACAATTTTTCCCACCCTGTGCATGCTATATACGTATTGTGCCATAGTGCCAATTTAGTGAAGGATAAAACGATAGTGTAATCCAGACCGGCTCGCAGTCCAATGGTGAAAGGATATTTTTTAAGTACCATGTAGTATTGAATATTGAAGTATCGTTTGCAGCTAACTATTAGTTAGACTGTTTTACAGTTAAAAACTTAGGATCAAAAGCTTGAATTTTTATTCCCTGACTTCAGAATAAACAGCAAGGTAACTAAATAAGGATAAATAATGTTGAATTGGGGCGTCATTGGACCTGGTGGTATCGCAAATCAATTTGCGACTGCGTTAGCAAGTTCTGTACAAGGAAAATTGTACGGCGTTGCTAGCCGAAGCTTAGAACGTGCTAAGGCATTTTCTGAACAATACCGAGCCTCTGTGGCCTACGGAGATTACGAATCGCTAATTGCCGACCCAAACATTGATGTGATCTACATTGCCACTCCCCATTCCCAGCATTTTCCCTTAGCAAAAGCATGCCTCAAAGCGGGTAAACACTTGTTGGTGGAAAAACCCCTGACCGTTAATGCTCAGCAAACTAAGGAGTTAGTCAGCTTGAGTGAACAACACCAATGTGTATTTCAAGAAGCGATGTGGAGCCGTTTTATGCCGTGTTTCGAGCAGCTTAAAGAGTGGATTGAGGAACAGCAAATTGGTGAAATAGAATATATAAATTCGCAAATCGGTTTTGCTTTTTCACACCTAAAAAATCATCGTATGACCGATCCTGCATTGGCAGGAGGTGCTTTATTAGATTTAGGGGTCTACAGCGTTAGCTTAAGTCAATATTTATTAGCCGAATACCCCAGCGATATTCAGGCTACGGCCAGACTATCTGAAGATGGTCTTGACCTAAATACGGCTGTCAATATGACTTATCCTTCTGGAGTGATAAGCCAATTTACCTGCACGATGGCAGCTCAATGTTCGAACACCATGAGTATACACGGCAAGAAAGGGTATATATCCGTCCCTGCTTTTTTTTGGACGGGTGGACAAGCACAGTTATACCAAGGCGATAAATTGACCCGCACATTGGATTTTCCTCATCCAGTCAATGGTTTTGAATATCAAATAGAATCTACCATGCAGTCAATTCTCCTTGAGAGAAGTTGTGATCCAAGAATGAATCACGCAGACAGTATTAATGTAATGACTACCTTAGATACAATTCGCCAACAGATACATCTCAAATACCCAGAGGTCATCGAGTCCCTCGATTGATTATCCAGGTATAAATCACCTATTGGTGAAGAATTTTGCAGGTGTCTACCTAACAGCTATAAATTATACTTAAGGGTTTGGATCATTTTTCTGCAAAGGTATGTACAAAACAATCAAAATGACTAGAATAAGCGCTCATTTTTTATCCCTGCGAGGGTGAAGTTAAGCGTTTTCACCCGAACTTTGTGCCGAGTTGTTGAGGAGACACCATGCTGAAACGTAATATGAATATTGCTGACTTTGACCCCGAGTTATATGATGCAATCGTAAAAGAAACTCAACGTCAAGAGCATCACATTGAGCTTATTGCATCTGAAAATTACTGTAGTCCTCGCGTATTAGAAGCGCAAGGTTCTCAACTTACCAACAAATATGCAGAAGGATACCCACATAAGCGTTATTACGGCGGCTGTGAATACGTGGATATCGCCGAAGATTTAGCCATAGAGCGAGCTAAACAACTATTTGGTGCTGATTACGCCAACGTACAACCACATTCAGGCTCTCAAGCTAACTCAGCGGTATTTATGGCGTTACTTGACGCCGGAGACACTGTGTTAGGAATGAGTCTAGCGCATGGTGGTCACCTTACCCACGGAGCCCATGTAAGCTTTTCAGGCAAAACCTACAATGCTGTGCAATATGGTCTAAATGAAGATACTGGCGAAATTGATATGCAGCAAGTAGAAGCGTTAGCGCTAGAGCACAAACCTAAAATGATTATTGGTGGATTCTCTGCCTATTCAGGCATTGTTGATTGGCAGAAATTTCGTGAGATTGCCGACAAAGTAGGCGCTTACTTGTTAGTTGATATGGCCCATGTTGCAGGTTTAGTCGCTGCGGGAATTTACCCTAATCCATTACCCCATGCTCATGTTGTTACCACTACAACCCACAAAACCTTGGCAGGCCCTCGTGGTGGATTGATTTTGTCAGCTTGTGGTGATGAAACTATATATAAAAAGTTAAACAGTTCTGTGTTTCCAGGCAATCAAGGTGGTCCTTTATGTCACGTGATTGCGGCAAAAGCGGTAGCGTTTAAAGAAGCCTTAGAGCCAGAATTCAAAGAATATCAAAAACAAGTTGTGGTAAATGCAAAAGCCATGGTGAGCGTGATGCAAGAACGTGGTTACAAAGTCGTTTCTGATGGCACGGATAACCATTTATTCTTGCTTGATTTAATTGACAAAGATATCACTGGTAAAGACGCTGATGCTGCTTTGGGCAGTGCCAATATTACAGTGAACAAAAACTCAGTGCCAAATGATCCTCGTTCACCCTTCGTAACCAGTGGCTTACGCATTGGCTCTCCAGCTATTACGCGCCGAGGTTTTGGCGAAGAGCAAGCCAAACAAGTGGCCAATTGGATATGTGATGTGCTGGATGATATCGAAAGTACTGACACCATTGATAGAGTAAAAGCTGAAGTTGTTGCATTGTGTGAGCAATTCCCAGTCTACGGCTAGCATTTATTCAAAATAAAAATTAGCCGCTTTTTAAAGCGGCTTTTTTGTCTCAAAAGCTTCGTTATTTGGCCGACAAGGTACTTGGTCATTCCATTTAAGTTGTTGATAATAAAATTCACATTTTAATGGAGGCGTTTATGTCATCAGTAGTATCAAGAGTCCCTGCGGCTGCAGCGGAAGTCGCTAAAGCTCATTTTGCGAGCTTACTTAGTTTAGAAACGGATTGTTGGGACACGCATTTTGCCATCAGCAATAACCGTCAAGATTTTGTGCTACTAGATGTAAGAAGTTTATTGCTTTTTGACCAAGGACATTTACCCAACGCAATAAATTTACCCCACAAGAATATTAAACCAGAGACTGTTCAATCATATCCTAGCGACACCTTATTTGTGGTGTATTGTGCCGGTCCCCATTGTAATGGTGCTGACAAGGCAGCCCTAAAGCTTGCTGAATTAGGACGCCCAGTAAAAAAATTAATTGGTGGTATAACAGGATGGTTAAATGAAGGGTTTGAGCTGGTTAAAGATGAATCTATCTAACCAGCACAATGATCAATTACCGGGCTTCAATTCATAATGCACTGTAAATCCTTTGCCATTGTTACCTGATACCTCGGCCACGAGTTTGTTACCCTTGCGTAGATAAATTATTTGTTTTGGAAAGTCGTGGTTTGGATTTTCCAAGGTGACGCTATTTGGCTCGCAGTTTTTAGCTCTAAAGGCCACAGGAAGACTATTGTGGCCTACTTTTGCTAAATAAAAGATTTCTCTTTGCATCTGCACTAAACGCATACTTTCTTGTTGCTGTAAATCCCCAGAAGCATCTCGACTACTACCTGAACCGGTGAATGTATCCTCGCTTATTTGCAACCATTTTTCTTGGGTATTACCATCAGGCATCGTTTGCCAGTCACCTACAATCCAATGCAGTTGAGAGAGGTCAACACATTTTGAATCGGCAGATGTTGCTGATGAACCCAGCATAATTATCACTATAGATAATAGATAAATTAACCTTTGCATATATCACCTTTTTGCTTTTTTATGCTAGTTTAGCGAGCATCTATAGATAGTGAAAAGAAAATAAGACTATGTTTTGTCCTTTCTGCTCTGAACAAGAAACTAAAGTTATCGATTCCAGATTGGTTGCCGAAGGTCATCAGGTGCGTCGCAGACGAGAATGTACAACCTGTCACGAGCGATTTACGACTTTTGAAATTGCAGAATTAGTCATGCCTCGCGTGGTCAAGCGGGATGGTTCGCGAGAACCTTTCAACGAAGATAAACTTCGAGCTGGTTTGCTACGAGCGTTAGAAAAGCGTCCAGTGAGCACTGAAAAAGTAGAGCATTGCATTAGTCAGCTGAAATCTTCTTTGCGTGCAACTGGAGAGCGGGAAATCAGTAGCGAGTTTTTAGGCAGCTTAATAATGGACGCTCTTAAAGAACTAGATAAAGTGGCTTATGTGCGTTTCGCTTCGGTTTATCGCTCTTTCGAAGACATTCGAGAGTTTGGTGAAGAAATTGCCAAATTAGGTGAAAAACCCTGATTGAATTATCTGTTTAGGGAATTTGTAACCTAATGCCTTCCTACAATTTTTCGACTTTAGATCACCACTTTATGAGTATTGCCATAAAGTTGGCTCGAAAAGGTCAATATACCACCACGCCAAACCCTAATGTCGGCTGTGTTATTGCTAATCAAAATGGTGAAGTGATCGGCCAAGGTTGGCATCATAAAGCGGGGACTCCCCACGCTGAAGTACACGCCTTAAAACAAGCTGGAAAGCAAGCCCAAGGCGCAACCGCCTACGTTACTCTAGAACCCTGCAGTCACTTTGGTCGAACGCCACCCTGTGCCGATGCGCTTATCCAAGCGGGGGTGAAACGAGTGGTCGCAGCTATGGTGGATCCAAACCCTAACGTCGCGGGAAGGGGGCTCAAAAGGTTAGCCGAACAGGGAATTGATGTATCTCACGGTCTATTGAGTGAGCAAGCACATCAGCTCAATCGTGGTTTTATTAAACGAATGACACTAAAGCGCCCTTGGGTAACGGTTAAACTAGCCGCTAGTCTAGATGGTAAAACGGCGTTAGCAAATGGCAAAAGCCAATGGATCACTGGCCCACATGCAAGAGCGGATGTGCAAGACCATAGGGCTAAAAGCTGTGGAATATTGTCTGGATCTGGGACGGTTTTGGCTGACAATCCAAGTTTAAATGTAAGATTTAACGAATTAAATCATGCTAAAAATTGGGTGTTAGAGTCTGAGCTTCGTCAACCCTTACGAATTATTTTAGATGGTAAAAATCAACTCACTGACAATCTCAAAATGTTCGATCTGGAAGGTCAAACCTTGATTATCAATCGTAAAGTGAACCCGTTAATTAGAGACAGCGTAGAACAAGTGCAGATAGACAGTATTGGCAATAAACTTGATTTGGTGGCGATGCTACAGGTTTTATCTGACAAACAATTAAATGAAATTTGGGTTGAAGCTGGTGGCATGCTCGCTGGAACATTAGTACAACAAAATCTAGCGGATGAATTGATTTTATATCAGGCGCCCAAACTATTAGGTGACAAAGGTCAGAATTTATTTGTGATGGATGAACTGACACAAATGAATCAAGCTAAAATATTAAAATGGTCTCGGGTTCGAATGGTAGGTGATGATTTGAAAATGATTGCCCATTTTAACTTAGCCTCTGAATAGCAATTTAAACTTCTGCAAATATCGGATTATAAAAAATGTTTACTGGAATAATAGAAGATGTCGGTCACATCGCAAAATTACAACCTAAGGGCGATGATATTCGCTTGACCGTTGCCGTGCAGAAGCTAGATATGTCTGATGTGGCATTAGGTGACAGTATCGCCACTAATGGCGTGTGCCTAACCGTTGTGGATTTTTCAGATAAGCACTACAGCGTGGACGTTTCTCCTGAAACAATTAAACGTTCTGGTTTTGCTAATTACACCGTCGGCGACAAAGTAAACTTAGAAAAAGCCATGCAAGCGAGTTCACGTTTCGGTGGCCATATTGTTAGTGGCCACGTTGACGGAGTTGGCAAAATAGTTGCCATCAATCCTATCGATCGTTGGTTAGAAATCTGGATCCAAGCTCCCGACGAACTGGCCAAATATATTTCCGAGAAAGGCTCTATAACCATTGATGGCGTTAGTTTAACTGTTAATGATGTGGATGGTGCTAAATTTATGTTGACTTTGATCCCGCATACACTGCAAGAAACCATAATAGGTCATTACCAAGTTGGTAGCTTAGTGAATTTAGAAGTGGATTTGATAGCCCGTTATCTAGAGCGGTTGATTTTAGGAGATAAAGCCGCACATAGTCAAAAGCAACAGGGCATAGATCTTCAATTCTTAGCTGAGAATGGTTATTTGAAGTAACCCAAACTAAAACTGAATAATTTAAAAAATAGAGTACCCCACACAATGGCAATGCATAGCATCGAAGAAATAATCGAAGACATCAAACAAGGCAAAATGGTTATCCTGATGGATGATGAAGATCGGGAAAACGAAGGTGATTTGATTATGGCCGCTGAACATGTGACGCCAGAGGCGATTAATTTTATGGTCACCCATGCCCGAGGATTGGTTTGTTTGCCGATGACTGCACAACGTTGTCAGCGTTTAAAGTTGCCATTGATGGTGGATAACAATAGCGCCCAATTTTCAACTAATTTCACTGTATCCATTGAAGCGGCTAAGGGGGTGACGACTGGGATTTCTGCAGCAGATCGAGCGCAAACTATTTTGGCGGCAGTGCATAAAGACGCAAAAGCCGAAGATATTGTTCAGCCTGGTCATATATTTCCGTTAATTGCCAAAGAAGGTGGGGTATTAAATCGCGCGGGACATACCGAAGCGGGTGTAGATTTACCGCGATTAGCAGGTTTAGAGCCAGCTTCAGTGATTGTCGAAATCTTAAATGATGATGGTAGCATGGCTCGTAGACCGGAGTTGGAGATATTTGCCCAAAAGCATAATTTGAAAATGGGTACAATTGCCGATTTAATTGAATATAGAAACCTGAATGAAACCACTATTGAGCATGTTGCTAGCTGCAAATTACCCACACGTTTTGGTGAATTCGACCTGCATACCTTTAAAGATGTGATTGACGATCAGGTGCATTTCGCTTTGTGCAAAGGCGAAATCGACGGAGATTCAGCGACCTTGGTTCGTGTTCACTTGCATAACACATTTAATGATTTGTTTGCTTCAGAAAGATCGGCCGAGCGCAGTGTTGGTCTACCTGAGGCAATGGAAAAAATCGCTGATGAAGGTGGCGTGTTGGTATTGCTGGGTAAGGAAGAAGATTTGATCGCCCAGGTCAAACAATTTGAGGCAGAAGATCTCGGTAGCCGAGCTACTCCCACAAAAAATCAAGGAACATCGCGAACTGTTGGTGTGGGCAGTCAAATTCTAGCGAAATTGGGTGTGCGCAAGATGCGTTTAATTAGTAAACCAAAAAAATATCACGCCTTATCAGGGTTTGGTTTAGAAGTTGTGGATTACGTGTATTAATCCATTTGGGTTTCCATGGTGTTGTGCTATAATCCGCGCCGTTTTTCTTACAGGGCTTCACAAACATGAATATCATTGAAGGTAATGTTCGCGCAACAGGCAAAAAGTTTGCGTTGGTTGTATCTCGCTTTAACAGTTTTGTTGTTGAGAGCTTAGTTGACGGAGCATTAGACACGCTAGATCGTGTGGGTGAAGTCAGTGACCAAGATATTACCTTGGTTCGAGTTCCTGGCGCGTATGAGCTACCCATAGTCGCTAAAAAATTAGCTGAACAAAAAAAATATGATGCAATTATTGCATTAGGTGCAGTTATTCGTGGCGGAACTCCGCATTTTGATTTTGTAGCAGGTGAATGTAATAAAGGTCTAGCGCAGGTTTCATTGGAATATGGCATTCCAGTTTCTTTTGGGGTGATTACTACCGATAGCATTGAGCAAGCCATTGAGCGTTCAGGTACCAAAGCAGGTAACAAGGGCGCTGACGCGGCCATGGGTGCACTGGAAATGGTTAATGTTATTGCGCAAATAGAAGAGGCATAAACGTGAAGCCATCTGCACGTAGAAAAGCAAGGGAACTTGCAGTACAAGCTGTTTACTCTTGGCAAATGAGTAAAAACCCTGTTGAACAAATCGAATTGGGAATTGCCACAAGTAACAATATGGAAAAAGTTGATATGGCTTATTTTCAAGAATTGTTGCGAAATGTTGTCAAAGACTATGAAAGCCTAGATAAGACTATGAAACCATACCTAGGGCGTTTACCTGAAGAGTTAGATGTGGTTGAAAAAGCGATTTTACGCATCGCTACCTACGAACTTACCGCGCGTATTGATGTCCCTTATAAAGTCGTTATTAACGAAGCTATTGAGTTGGCCAAATCTTTTGGTGCCGACGAAAGCCATAAATTTATTAATGGTGTGCTTGATAAAGCGATTAAAACCCTCAGAAAACACGAACTATCTTCAAAAGAGTAACGTGAAAGAATTTGACATTATCGATCGCTTTTTTAAACAAGAGCGAGAATCACGCAAAGATGTAATTCATGGCATTGGAGATGACTGTGCAGTCACTCGAGTGCCCGAAGGTTTAAACCTTGCAATTACAACAGACACCCTAATTAGTGGCGTACACTTTCCCATTGATACACCGCCGGAAGCGATAGCACACAAAGCATTAGCGGTTAACCTAAGTGATTTAGCTGCCATGGGGGCCGAACCTGCTTGGTTCAGTTTGTCTTTATCATTACCTGAGATAGATGAAAGCTGGCTGGAAGCCTTTTCTCAATCCCTATTCGAAATCTCAAAATACTACTCTATCCAATTAATTGGTGGCGACACCGTTCAAGGTCCTTTAGCCATTACCATTACTGCTCAGGGCTTTGTACCTGAAGAGCAAGCGTTAATGCGTAGTACGGCCAAGCCTGGCGACCTGGTTTATGTTACTGGCACTATAGGTGATGCAGGGGCAGGACTGGATATTAAATTAGGTAATTTATCGAGCTCTGAGCTGGCGGCTAACTATTTGTTAAACCGCTTGAATTATCCTGCTCCAAGATTACTAGCAGGCACCGCATTGCGGCGTACGGCGAGTTCTTGCATTGATATATCCGACGGCTTAGTACAAGACCTTCAGCACATTCTGAATGCTTCTGAATGTGGGGCTAAAATTCATGTTAACAACTTACCTCTATCAGTCGCCTTGAAAGAAACGGTGGATTTAGATCAAGCCATTCAATACGCCCTTAGCTCTGGTGATGATTATGAGCTGTTATTTACGGTGAATGAAGAACAAAAAGGCAACTTAGAAACTGGTTTAGCTAACGCCAATATAAATGCCACTTGCATTGGTCAACTGACAGGCGTAAAACGAAAACTTGAATTGTTTTTTGATGACGAGCCTTATGAACAACAGGGTGCATGTTTTGAGCACTTCAGCGCTTGAACACTGAACAGCGAAGCCGCGTTACGCTAAGTAACCCAGCACACTTTTTGGCTTTAGGAGCAGGCTCTGGTCTTGCCCCTAAAATGCCAGGTACCTTTGGCACCCTTGCGGCCGTGCCATTGGTTTGGTTGTTACTCGAATCCGTTTCCCTAAATATCTATATTTTATTATGTGTGTTAGCCAGCATTGCCGGTATCTGGATTTGCGGTAAAACCGCCGATGATATGGGGGTGCATGATGATTCATCTATCGTTTGGGATGAAGTTGCAGGCATGATGATTACCATGATTGCAGTACCACTGAGTTGGCAAACCATGCTGGTGGGTTTCGCGTTATTTCGTTTGTTTGATATTCTCAAACCTTGGCCAATTAGTTACTTAGATAAGTATGTCCATGGTGGCTTTGGGATTATGGCTGACGATGTACTGGCCGGTATTGCAGCGTTATTGAGTTTACATTTGTTACTGAACTTCGGTGTGCTTTAAGCTACTGACTTAAGTACATTATTGAAATAAAATGGCACTCAAAATTGTCATCATTTCTTATTTCTTAGCTCTTAGTCTTAAAATCTTCAAACAAACCTTAATTTACCCCGCGCTGTGCCCATTAGGCACATTAACCAACTTAACATGCCGAATTAAACATTCTCAATTAGTCTAGAAAGTCCGTTATTCTCGCAACAATTCCCGCACCGTCTAGTTGCAGTTCTTGATACATTTGTTGTTGCGTACCTTGCATAATGAACTCGTCTGGTAAACCTAGTTGCAATAGCTTACTGTTGTATTTTTGACTGAGTAGATATTCTGCTACAGCACTGCCTGCGCCACCGGCAATGGCACCATCTTCAAGGGTGACGAACAACTCGAAGTTTTCAGCCAATGTGTCAATCACAGCCGTATCCAGGGGTTTAACAAAGCGCATATCGACCATAGTTGCACCGAGTTGTTCAGCTGCTTCTAAGGCAAAAGGTAATAAGGTGCCAAAATTAAGAATAGCGACTTTACTGCCGTGTCTGAGGGTACGAGATTTACCAATGCTAATTTTTTCCATGGATTTTTCAATCTTAGCACCCACACCAGTACCGCGGGGATAACGTACCGCTGCTGGCTGATTTAATTTATGGCCAGTGTAAAGCATTTGACGACATTCATTTTCGTCAGAAGGGGCCATGATAACTAAGTTTGGAATACAGCGCATAAATGGGATATCAAATGCCCCTTGATGAGTTGGGCCATCCGCTCCCACTAATCCTGCTCTGTCTACTGCAAAAAGTACCGGCAGGTTTTGTAAGGCGACATCATGAATTAATTGATCATATGCGCGCTGTAAAAATGTTGAATAAATCGCTACGACTGGATTTAATCCTTCTTTGGCTAGACCTGCAGCAAAGGTCACTGAATGTTGCTCGGCAATAGCCACGTCAAAATATTGTTCCGGAAATTCCTGAGAGAACTTAACCATGCCAGAACCTTCACGCATGGCAGGTGTTATGGCCATCAATTTAGAGTCTAATGCAGCCATATCACATAACCAGTCACCAAAGACATTTGAGAAAGTTGGGCCACTTGGAGCCGACTTGGGTAAACCATTGTCGGCTGGATTAAATTTAGGCACAGCGTGGAATTTGATCGGATCTTTTTCAGCCAACTCAAAGCCTTTGCCCTTTTTAGTCACCACGTGAAGAATTTGTGGGCCTTTAATTGAGCGCATATTGCGTAAGGTTTCAACCACACCTTTAACGTCATGGCCATCGATGGGGCCAATATAATTAAAGCCAAGCTCTTCAAATATAGTGCCTGGTACCACCATACCTTTAATATGTTCTTCTGCTCGGCTGGCAAATTCTTTAATTGGTGGGACATTACTTAATAACTTTTTGCCACCATCGCGAATAGAGTTAAAAAAGTTGCCAGTTAACAGTCGTGCTAAATGACTATTCAGGGCTCCAACGTTTTCTGATATCGACATTTCGTTATCGTTGAGAATCACTAACACGTCTTTATTTATATCGCCACCATGATTTAGAGCTTCAAAGGCCATACCCGCGGTCATCGCGCCATCACCGATTACTGCTACTACTTTACGATCTTTGCCTTCTTTTTCCGCTGCTACAGCCATACCCAAAGCGGCACTAATGGAGGTAGATGAGTGACCTACAGCAAAGGTGTCGTATTCGCTCTCTAGTGGCCAAGGAAACGGATGTAAACCATCTTTTTGACGTATGCTTGTCATTTTTTCTCGGCGACCAGTAAGGATCTTGTGTGGATAGGCTTGGTGGCCCACATCCCAAATCAAGCGATCAAAGGGAGTGTTATACACATAATGCAGGGCGACTGTTAGCTCAACAGTTCCTAAACCAGACGCGAAATGACCACTACTTTTACTCACGCAAGACAAAAGGTATTGACGCAATTCATCTGCACACTGTCTTAATTGTTCTTGCGGTAATTTACGCAAATCTTCAGGCGTATTGGCCTTTGCCAAGATAGGGTAGTGAGCTAAATCTAGAGTCATGTTTTGCCTAGTATTAATTATGTTTGTGGCGAGCGAGTTTAAAAACGTCGATTAACAACAAAATCGGAAAATTCGCGCAATAACCTTGTATTGTATGGCAAAGCGTCTAATGCGTGAAGTGCTTGTTGATGAAGTTGTTGCAAATATGTTTTTGCACCCTCTAATCCTAACAAGGAAGGGTAGGTGGATTTATTCTGAGCTTGGTCCGAGCCTTGGGGTTTTCCGATTACATCTGAGTCACCGACAATATCTAAAATATCGTCTTGAACCTGAAATGCTAAGCCTAACGCTTGACTATATTGGTCGAGCATTTGAGTCACTTTTGGATCGAGCTCGTCGGCTAGGATGGTGGCCATTGAAACAGATACTTTGAACAATGCACCGGTTTTTAAGTTGTGTAGTTGCTGCAATTCAGATTGGGAAATTGGCGTGTCAGTGGCCGCTAAATCAAGGGCTTGACCTGCGCACATGCCATGTATTCCTGATGCCTCAGCGAGCAATTTCACTAATTTTAATTGCTTACTCGGATCTTGTATAACTGAATCTGGTGAAGCTAGCATATCAAATGCTAAGGTTTGCAATGCATCACCGGCCAAAATAGCCGTTGCCTCATCAAATGCAATATGACAAGTTGGCTTGCCACGTCTTAGTTCGTCGTCATCCATTGCCGGTAAATCATCATGGATCAATGAATAAGCGTGAATACACTCCACTGCAAAAGCGGGCACATCCAGTTTCTCTAAGGGAACGCTTAGCATTTCTCCTGTTGCATAGACTAAAAACGGACGAGTTCGTTTACCACCATTAAGCAAAACGTATTGCATTGCTTGTGTCAATCGAGGTGCTGCAGACGTTTGCTCTACAAAATATTGATTGAGTAGGTTGTCAATGCGGAGGTGGTAACGCTTCTGGTTTTGAACTAAAGGGTTCACTCATCTATCCGTTGTTGATCGAGATCCTGAAGAATATCTTCTTGATCTTGTTGCATTAGTATTTGAACTCGTTGCTCTGCAGCTTTAAGCATTTTTTGACTATTTCGAGCCAACGTAATACCTCTTTCAAACTTAGCTAGTGCTTGCTCTAAGGGCACGTCTCCTTGTTCCATTTCTGCAACCAGTTGCTCGAGCTCTTGCATAGTATCTTCAAACGAATTTTCAGGCAGTTCGTTGTCTTTACTCATCTGGTAGAGTGTCCTTAAATAGCGAATATTTTGAAAGTGGGGAACGATACCTGAGCCTCCATTTATGGTCAATGGATTTTACGCTAACTCAGTACTTTGAAAGCGATGGAATGGAATAAATTTAGTGTTTCATTTATGCCAAACTGGGATTGTATATGCTATGTTTTCCTATAACTTGGAGATAACTCCTTTAGAATTGGCTTGTACAGTCGATAAAATGGAATAATTCAGTGACTTATCCGGTCAAATGCCTAAATATAGCAAGGTAATCGGGTCTTTTTTCGATTAGCTTATCGAATCCTAGGGAGGACAATGTGGATTTAGCGACCCTTATAGGTATGCTTGGTGCAATCGGTTTCGTCGTCATGGCTATGGTTATGGGCGGCGACATTAGTATGTTTATGAATGTCCCATCTATCCTAATCGTATTTGGGGGCACCTTGTTTGTGGTGTTATCACAGTACACGCTAGGGCAGTTTTTCGGCGCGGGTAAAATCGGCGGGAAAGCTTTCATGTTTAAAATTGAATCGCCTGATGATCTGATTGAAAAAATTGTAGAAATGGCAGATGCAGCAAGAAAAGGCGGTTTTTTAGCCCTTGAAGAAGCTGAAATAGAAAATGCATTCATGCAAAAGGGTGTCGACATGTTAGTGGATGGCCACGATGTCGATGTGGTTAGAGATACCCTTGCTAAAGATATTGCAATGACAACAGAACGCCATGAGTTCGGTGCAACTATTTATAAAGGCATGGGAGATGTCGCTCCGGCTATGGGGATGATTGGAACCCTGATCGGTTTGGTCGCCATGTTATCGAATATGGATGATCCAAAAGCAATCGGCCCGGCAATGGCAGTGGCACTACTAACTACTTTGTATGGTGCCTTTTTTGCCAATGTAATCTGTTTACCCATGTCAGTTAAATTGAATAACCGTGCCAATGAAGAAAAACTGAATCAAAGTTTGGTTTTAGATGGCATTATCGGTATTGCCGATGGGCAGAACCCACGGGTTATCGAAGGGATATTGAAAAGTTATCTTGCTGCGAATAAACGCGGTACGGCGACAGAGGAAGAATAATCAATGGCAGAGCAAGAATGCCCCAAATGTCCCCCCGAGGGACTTCCTGCATGGATGGGAACTTTTGCGGATTTAATGTCTCTGCTGATGTGCTTCTTTGTGCTTTTGTTAGCGTTTTCCGAAATGGATGTGTTGAAATTTAAACAAATTGCCGGCTCTATGAAGTTCGCTTTTGGGGTTCAAAATAAAATCGAAGTAAAAGATATTCCTAAAGGTACTAGTGTTATTGCCATGGAATTTCGACCTGGTAGGCCAGATCCCACACCGATTGAAAATATCCAACAACAGACTGTTGATATGACGCAAGAAATGCTGGAATTCCAAGCTGGGGACGAAGACTCTGCCGGAGGACGTCAAAAACAACGGGGTGAACAACGAGGTGGTGCGGCACAACAAACTGCCACTGATCAATCGTCTTCCTCTGCGCAACAACAATCCAGCCAAGAGCAAACCAATGAACTGATGAAAAAAGTTGCTCAACAGTTGCAAAAACAAATACTCGACGGTTCTATTGAAATGGAGTCGTTAGGTCAACAAATTATTATTCGGATCCGAGAAAATGGTTCATTTTCAGCAGGTTCAGCATTTTTGCAACCCCAGTTCAGACCTATCTTGAAAACTATCGGTGAGTTATTAGCAGATGTTCCTGGCGAAATTGAAATTTCTGGCCACAGTGATAGTCAGCAGATATCCAATGAGTTGTATCGCTCTAATTGGGACTTGTCGGCGCAAAGAGCTGTGGCGGTGGCTGAAGAAATTAGGAAAGCTGATGGTTTCGACGAACAGCGCATGGTGGTAGTGGGTAAAGCCGATACCTCGCCCTTATCTACTAATGAAAACTCTGGCGATAGAAGCCGAAATCGTCGAGTAGAAATTGCCATTAACCAAGGTAAACCCATGTATTCAAAACCTATCTCAGTGGTTGAACCCTAAAGGCAAATGGCGTAATCGAATTTTTTACTGACATTTTCTGACGGGCTGGGTTTTATCGAAGAAGATGGATATTTCCCCTACGCTGATGCCCAACTTACTCATGTAGGAACGATTCATCATCCGGCTTTCATCCATCATAAACATCCAATCGTCGACTTTAATATCGTATTCAGAGTCATCAATAGGTACTCTGAGAGTATAATTCCAATTGAAACTCATGCCAGTTGCTCCACCACTTGCTTGGCCAATTACGTCTCCAGCAGAGCCTGTCACAGAGCCATCCTGCTGGATATTGAGTTGCCATACTCGAACTTGGGTTTCACCATCAGCATAATAAAAGGTTTCGTGCAGTTTGCCGTTATCACCTTGCCAAGTACCAATAATATCGACACAAAATCGACGCACGGTTTTTTGACTGAAATCTTGGACAATTCCCCAAGCAGTAACGTTGCCGGAAAAGTATTCCTTTAGATTAAACTCTGGGGTGGTGTTTTGATAATCATCTATTGAGGTTGAACAGCCGGTTAAACCTATGATTGCTGCGCATAGGGTAGTGTAACGAATAATATTCATGCCTAACCTCCAATGAGTTGCTTACGAAGCTTCGGGTAACTGCAGTTTTCATCCAACCAAATGGCTAAAAAGCTTGGTCCAAAGTTTGAATCTTCTATCACCCCTATGGGCGCATCATTAAAAAAGAACTCGCTGTGACCGTTAGGTTTAACCCTTAACGTTAGTACGTCGTGTTTTTTGATGTTTGGCCAAATGGAGTCAAGTGATTGCAACCAGCTTTGTACATTTTCAGAGGCATAGCCTAGCTTTTGCCATTCTTGTTCGGTGCGCTCCAGTAAGTCGTCGCTGTTAATTGCTCTTAGGTATTTTATCTGTAGTGCTAATGGCCGTTCTTCTTCATTATATTTGCCACTTTTGCTGTACAAGGTGGAGAAATAAATATCGAAAAAGAACACTTCTAACTTGGCTGAGCCAACTTTTGTTAGCTCCGCAATTGGACTTGCCATGACTAAACTCGCTGGGTTAATGCTCAACACTAAAATGAAATAAAATCCGAAAGATTTAAACATCGTTTATCTGACCACTTGTCCGATAAACGATGGTTTACTAAGTACTAGCTGCACAGTAGAGATGGTGCGCTCTAAAAAGCCACCTTCGCAATAACTGAAGTAGTAGCGCCACATACGCACAAACCTGTCATCGTAACCTTCTTTGGCCAGCACTTCGCGTTTAGCTAAAAAACGTTGGTGCCAATGATTGAGGGTTTGTGCATAGTCGAGACCGATGTCATGTGAGTCGCGGATCATTAAATCACTATGCAATTTTGAGTGGCGATTCAACTCAAACTGAGAGGGTAAAAATCCACCTGGGAAGATATGTTTTTGAATGAAGTCGACGTCTTTGCTGTAACTTTCGTAGCGGCGATCGTCGATGGTGATAGATTGTAAAAGCATCAAACCATCATCTTTCAATAACGAAGAACACTTTTCAAAGAAATTAGGTAAATACTCTTTACCAACGGCTTCTATCATCTCTATGGATACTAACTTATCGAATTTACCGGTTAACTCGCGGTAATCCTGTTTCAGCAGAGTGATGCGATTTGATAGGTTTTCCTGTTCCACCCATTGTTGTGCATAGGCATATTGTTCATCTGAAATCGTGGTGGTGGTGACCTTACAACCATAATGTTTAGCGGCAAATACCGCCAGTCCTCCCCAACCTGTGCCGATCTCCAACAGATGATCGTGCTCAGTTAATTGCAATTTGTCACAGATGGTTTTTAGTTTTACTTGTTGTGCTTGCTCTAAGCTAGTATCAGTTGTGGGATAAATGGCCGCAGAATACATCATGCTGTTATCTAAAAATTCCGTATACAACTTATTACCTAAATCATAATGGGCTGAGATGTTCTTTTTTGCTTGATGCTTAGAGTTTTTATTTTTTAAATGGCTTAGTTGGCGAAGAGGAGTGGCTAACCATTTCATTTTTGCTTCCCAAGCATCTAGCATTGGTAGGTTTCTGGCAAAAATGCGAATTACGTCGGTTAAATTTGGGGTTTCCCATAGATTGTCAGTGAAGGTTTCTCCCGAAGCCACGCTGCCGCCAAACAGTAATTTTCGATAAGCAGTGAGGTCGAGGAAATTAATTTCGGCATGAAGGTCTGAGCTGGCATCACCAAACCTGTCAACTAACACGCCACGCTCTTTAATTGTCATCATTCCTTGGGGGATTTGACTGAAAATTTTAAGCAATATATTTCTGCAAATACGGTCCGTTGCGGATAAAGTTTCCGTTCCTGTCAGGGTGTTTTCGCTATTTAACATCTGCTTTTTTTTCCTTATTGCCGGGATGGCCATAAAAAGGCACACCTTTAACAAACAATTTCAATGCTTGCCAATAAATACCTACAACGGTTTTTATTGTCATACTTGGGATGCTTAGTAATACGCGTAAAAGGTGTTTTGAGTTCAATGGCTCACGCACTAGATTTAGGTGGGCTTCAAAATGTTTCTGTTTTTTAAAGCAGCTAAGGGCAAGTTTGAGCCTGTTGTCAGGTTGCTGCACACTCCATTTATATTGCATATCCAGAGGATTAAATGGCGAAACATGAAATGCTTTATCACAATCTTGTTGGACGGATAAATCAACGAGATAATGGTGCCTTTCATTCCATGGTGTATTGCTTACCTCAGCTAGCAAATGACTAAAAGTACCATCGGCTTGCTGTAAATAATAAAAATTCACTGGGCTGAAATACAAACCAAACATGCGCAATTGCCCCAGCAAAAAGACTTTTCCCGTGAGGGGTTTTTCTGCTAATTCTGACATCCTTTGTACTACTGATGATTTGAGGTCGTGTTGCGGCTTACCTAAATAGTCGGAACGTTTAAATCTAATCACGGAAAAGCGATTTTTAGAGAAACCTTTCACCGTTTCGCACAGCTCATCAATTTCGTCTAAATCGAGCCAAAACATAAATATTTTGTAGCTAAATGCATGCTTTTTGGGAAGATGTCGAGCATGAAAAACTTGGCCGGTATAAAGCGCACTGTGCATTAGAGTTCAACTCCAAATCGACGACAAACGTCCAACGCACTGCGCACGCCATCTTCATGAAAACCGTTGTACCAATAAGCGCCGCAAAAGTGCATTCCATTTTTGCCACAAATCTCGTTTCGACGGGATTGAGCATTGGCGCTTTGTAAACTAAATTGCGGATGATGATATTCGAATTTCTTTAGAACCTTCTGTGGGTCAATATGCTCACTATTATTTAAGGTCACACAAAACGTATGTTCTGACGTTAAACGCTGCAAAATATTCATGTTATAGGTTAACGATGTGGGTTCTTGTTGCTCGTTTGAATTTCCTTTGAGCAAATAATTCCAACTAGCCCATGCTAACTTGCGTTTGGGTAACACTGAGGTGTCTGTATGTAACACCACTTCATTGGCGCTGTAGGGCATCGCCGATAATATCTCTTGTTGAGAATCCGTGGGGTTTTTAATCATTTTAAGTGCTTGATCACTGTGACAGGCAAATATAACTTCGTCAAATTCAAGTAACCTAGCATTATTATCTTCATCGGTTTTAGCCAAAGAGATACCGTATTTTCCATCTTTATTCTCCACCTGACTTATGGGACTGTTCAGTAAAATTCTGTCTTTAAAGCCTGCTGTTAGTGGGGCGATATATTCTCTAGAGCCCCCGATAATGGTGTACCATTGTGGTCTATCAGTGATATTCAAGAGTCCATGGTTATTGAAAAACTGTAAAAAGAATGCCAGCTGAAACCCTTTAATGTCTTCCAAAGTTGCCGACCAAATCGCTGCACACATAGGTAAAATATAGTTATGATTAAAATCTTCGCTAAATTTATGTTGGATTAAAAATTCACCGAGGGTGATATCACCAATCTGTTCTGGAGTCTGATCTTGAAAAAGCTGTTTGCATAACTTATTAAAACGCAGAATGTCTCTGACAATTCGATGGAATTTAGGACGGAAAATGTTTCGACGTTGGGCAAATAAGCTATTAATCGTATTGCCGTTGTACTCTAAATTTTCACTGAGATTTTTAACACTGAAACTCATTTCCGTGGGCTGACCTTGGATCCCAATTTTCGACAGCAGTTTAATAAAATTAGGATAAGTCCAATCGTTATACACAATAAAACCCGTGTCTATGGCGTACTGTTTTCCTTCAAGTTCCACATCAACAGTTGCGGTATGTCCGCCTATATAGTTATTCGCTTCAAAAACAGTGATATCGAACTTTTCATGGAGCAAGTGACCACATGTCATGCCTGAAATACCACTTCCAATAATCGCTATTCGCTTTTTCATTTACTGTCCTGACTGTTTTTTAATTTACTACTAATTTTGAATTTTGCCCACGCAGGAAAGAGATTTAAAAAGCGCAAAATTAAACTTAGTTTTTTAGGGAAATATATACTCGAATGACGTTGTTCAATACCGTGTAAGAACGCCTGGGCTGCCTCTTCGACACCAATTTTCATGGGCATTTCAAAATCATTTTTATCGGTCAAAGGCGTTTCTACAAAACCCGGTGAAGCACTCTGCACCAAAATGTTTTTGGCTGCTAAATCAACTTCCATGCACTTCGTATAATAATGCAGTGCTGCTTTGCTTGCTCCATAAGCCTGACTTTTGGTGAATGGGAGCAATCTTGCTAAGCTATCTACTATGACGATTTGCGCGGGTGGCTGGGATTCGTTGAGTAAAGCTGCTGTGCAGTTCACTACGCCCATAAAATTGACGTCGAATACTCTTTTAAAAAGCGCTACGTCGAAGGTATCTACATCAACATATTCGCATACTCCGGCATTCATTACAGCAATATCTGCGTTAACATCGGTTAACGTTTCGGCTACTTGCTGTTGGTCTGATGTATCAAATTTGAGGGTTGAAATATTGTCATGTGTTGCCAGCATTTCAAGTTCAGTTTCATTTCGTCCGCAAGCAATGACCTTATAGTGTTTTTGAGCACACAAAAGTGACAGTGCCTTGCCGATTCCTGAAGTTGCACCAGTAATTAAGATTGTTTTCACGAAACTAGCCTTTTTTTAAGAGTTTTAATTACGAATTTTAAGACTGGCACTTGCTCATAAATCATCTCACCTAAATCATAGTAGTCTCGGTGAAAAATAATTTTTTCATCATTACTCTTTAAATGACTAATACCGTCAATATAAAACTCATTTCCAGAATTTAACTTGGGGTGCACAATTAGCATTTTCCAAGTAACGAAAATATCCGTACTTTGTTGCGTGATATGTTGAATTGAACATTCACATTTGGATGTGTTTGTAAGTAAGTTTTCAAAATAACCTTGAATATTTTCAAGACCTTGGTGTTCGCTCAGTGGGTCAATCAAAGTCGCGTTTTGAGCATAAATGTCACCCAAGCGTGCAATTGACGTCACAGACATATTTCGATAAAAATTTTCGAACTCTTTTAGTAAACTCATAAACAATCATTTTTTATTCGACCATGTCTAGAATTACTTAGGTCACTTTCATTGGGATCATATTTAAACTAAAAATAGTCTAGTTTGCGGTTAATTTTAAATTACACTGAAAAATCAGGAGAATTAATTGGATCTAATTTGCGTCACATAGCGTAAGTGACTGTGATGAATTAATAGGAACAGTAATTTGGCTTCTGAAATTTTAACCTCCCCTTTGTTTCCATTATCTGCTCACATATTGCCTGGCGGAGTAATGTCATTGCGTATTTTTGAACCTAGGTACATTCGCATGGTAAAAGAGGCTTGTGCGCAAAAGTCTGGATTCGTTATTTGCATGTTCAATGCAATGGGAAATAAAACCTTGAATCAACATTTCTATCCTATCGGGACTTTCGTCACCGTTGAAGATTTTGATTTATTAGAAGACGGTTTGCTTGGTATCACTGTAAAGGGACACTTTTGTGTTTTTATTGAGTCTGTTGAAACGGCAAAAGACGACCTTAGGGTAGGCCAGTGTCATAAACAACAAGTTTGGACATCTCCAGAAGCCGACATGGGGGATTCTAATATTGATTTAAAATTGGAAGAAATTTTCGAAAAGTACCCTGAAGTGATGTCTTTGTATCCTAAGCCAGAATTTGATAATACCGTTTGGGTCATTTATCGCTGGTTAGAGCTGCTGCCAGTCGATGCAGATCAGAAACAAGCATTTTTAGAACAGAAAGATTGCCTCCCAGCCTTGGAATTTATATCACAACTGGTAAAGTGATCCTTACCTATTTTAGCGCGTAAAAACTGAAACTAGATTGATTTCAGGAAAATACGCATGTTAGTCGGAATTCCATTGCAGTCGAAAAATGCAAACATACCAACGCCCAAAGAATGCGCAAAAGAAATGTCACAACATTTGGTTACTGTGGCTGAAAGCCGTTGCAAGCGTTCATTTGCTGAAGTTTTCAATTATTTTGCCCCCAGACTCAGGTCTTACTGTTTAAAACAGACGGGTAATGAAGCAATAGCCATGGAGTTGGTGCAAGACACCATGTCCAACGTTTGGCAGAAAGCGCATTTGTTCAATGCTGAGAAGGGGTCACCCTCCACTTGGATTTTTACGATCGCTAGAAATTTACGATTTGATATGTTGCGTAAACAACAAAATCGCAAAGAAGATATTTGCTCAGATGACTTATGGCCCGTGTTGTGCGAGCACACCGCTGATGTCGACGAGGTATCGTTAGAACAACAAATGACGATGCAGCAAATCAATACTATGTTCGATTCTCTGCCAGAGAAGCAAAAAGTAGTAATAGAAGCTATTTACATAGAAGGAAAATCACAACAGGAAGTTGCTTCCGAATTGGATATTCCTTTAGGGACTGTTAAGTCTCGTACTAGATTAGCGTTACAGCGTTTAAAAGAGTTGATTAAAGACGATGATTAATTTCCATCCTTCTCAACAACAGTTGAGAGAATTTTCCCAAGGCTTGTGTGCACCAGCGCTTTCGTTGGTTATTTCCGCTCATGCGGATATGTGCCCCCAATGTAGAAATCAACTTTCTCAAATGGAAAGCGAGTCTGCGAAAGTACTTGATGAACCAAAATTACTAGGTGGTTCTGAGCAAGCTGTCGATTTCGCATCTATGCTGGCTGATATTACTTGTCTTCCCGCGGCAGAGGTTCCAAATGTAAATAGTCAGAACCATCAAATCGAATTGGATGGCCGCAAATTTACTGTGCCGCGAGCGTTGAAACGTTATGTGGAAAAAACGGGTAACTTCTCACACCTTTTAGGAAATCTTTGGCAAGCTCCTGTTGATCTAGGTCCTGTAGGCAAAGCCAATTTTATTTTCATGCAAAAAGATGGCAGAGTTCCTGAGCACACTCACAGAGGGACAGAATTGACCTTAGTAATTGATGGTGAGTTTAGTGACGGTATATCACACTACGACACTGGTGACTTTATCTTGATGGATTCTAATAACACCCATGCACCATACTCTGAAGCTAGTGAGGGATGTTTAGTGTTTACTATTGTCGATGCACCATTGCACTTTACTTCGGGTATTGCTCGTTTACTGAACCCCTTTAGCCATTTGTTTTTTTAGTCTTCTAGGGAAATAGACAGGCTAAAAAAACCGCCGTTAATTTTATAGTTAATGGCGGTTTTTATTTAACTCAAAGAAAATGTTGTTGCTTCGAAAACTAACTCACATAACTACTATTTGGATAGTTCAGTCTTAACGTTTTTAAAGCGTTATTTTTCAGATCGTCAAGTTCTAGTTGGTCATAACATTCAACCATGATTTCTAGCGCATTTTGAATTTCGCTGGAGTCAGGGAAGTATTCAAGTACGTAGCGCCCACGGTTAGCTGCAGCAACATAAGCTTCTCTACGCATATAAAAACGTGCGATGGCTATTTCATATTTGGCCAATCGATTTTTAATAAATACCATGCGTTTTTTGGCATCGGCAGCGTATTTACTGTCGGGGAATTTGTTAATTAAACGACGGAAATCAGAAAATGCTTCTCTAGAGCGGCTCGGATCTCTATCCGAACGGTCAATACCAACGAGTTCTTGGAAAAGGTTTTTATCGGCATCCAAATTTGTTAGACCACGCATGTATAATGCATAATCCACATCAGAGTGATTAGGATTGAGGCGCACAAATCTATCAATAGTTGCGATAGCTTCGTCTGTTTTACCTACCTTGTAATAAGAGTAAATCAGATCTAATTGCACTTGATGTGAATGGGGACCGAAAGGGAATCGGGAATCAAGCGTACTTAAAATTTCAGTGGCAACGTTGAAATTACCTTGCGACATACTTTCTTTTGCTTGATCATACAGCGCACTTTCACTTCTGTTACCAATTAAGATGTCTTCTTCATCAGGTGAAAATGAACAGCCATACATAGTGGCAACAGAAATTAGAACGATTAGTTTGTAGAATGAATTTTTAAATGTCATGTTACTCTTATTCTATACAGGGATTTAGCAGGCATTAAAAAATCCGCTAAACTTTGTTTTCAGTAATCCATCGATCCGAGGCATTCTACCCTAGGGATCCATGGGATGCACGTTTTGTTATAAATCACTTTACGGTGATACCTGGTGTTTGCATTTGTCCCCGCATAATGTAAATCAAATCGCCAGTTGCGGGACATTATATTATTACAGCTCTTATAGGACACAATTTTACATGCCCAGCGATCCACAAGCGATAAAACTCTCTGCAGATGTACCAGAAACGTTAATTGGCAAAAGGTTAGATCAAGCTTTAGCCGAATTGTTCCCTGATTATTCACGATCTCGCTTAAAAGAATGGATTTTAGCCGGAAATGTCAGTTTAAATGACTCTGTTTGTGACAAACCAAGGGAAAAAGTCTTTGGTGGTGAACAAATTTTCATCGATGCATTGTTGCAAGTACAGGAAAATCACAAAGCACAAGATATTGAGTTGAACATAGTTTACGAAGATGAGCATATTTTAGTGATTAACAAACCCACAGACTTGGTTGTTCATCCTGGCGCTGGAAATGCAGACGGTACTATATTAAATGCTCTTTTAAATCATGCTCCCGAGGTTGCTAGTGTACCTAGAGCTGGCATAGTCCATCGTCTTGATAAAGATACCACGGGGTTGATGGTAGTCGCCAAAACTGTTCCAGCTCAAACTCACCTTGTTGAGCAGCTTCAAGCTCGAGAAATTAGTCGAGAATATGAAGCGGTAGTCTACGGCACTATGGTGGCTGGTGGAATCGTAGACGCACCCATTGGTCGCCACCCAACTAAACGAACCAGTATGGCGGTGCGCGAGACCGGCAAACCAGCGGTTACTCACTATCGTATAAAACAGAAGTTTCGAGCCCATACTCACCTGAGATTAAAGCTAGAAACCGGTCGAACCCACCAAATTCGTGTGCATATGTCTCATTTACGTTACCCCTTAGTAGGAGACGTGTTGTATGGCGGTAGACCTCGTTTACCTAAGGCCTGTTCTGAAGATATGATTAACATGTTAAGGGGCTTTAAACGCCAGGCATTGCACGCTATTCAATTAGAACTCTCTCACCCAACAACAGGCGAATGGATGAGTTGGCAAGCGCCACTACCTGACGATATGGTAGCACTACTATCGGTACTAAAAGAAGATACCAAAGAGCATGGGATAGCTGATGACTGAGGCTGTTTTATCAAGTCCTATTCGCACCCCTCATTGGAGCCTACCTAAAGGGGTTAAGGCGTTTTATACCACGCGAAAAATGGGCACGAGTCAGCCTCCTTACGACAGTAATAATTTGGCAATGCATGTTGGCGATAACGCCGCTGACGTGCAATTCAATCGTGATGCTCTACCCCTGAGTGATTCAATTGCTTGGTTAACTCAGGTCCATGGCATTCGCTGTCTACGTGTTACAAAAGATTATTTTGTTCCGTTAGAAATAGCCAAAGCAGATGCTAGTTTTACAACTGACCCTAAAATTGTCTGTGCGGTGATGACCGCGGATTGTATGCCCATTTTAGTCGCGAATAAGGCGGGTACTTGTGTTGCCGCAATTCATGCCGGTTGGCGAGGTTTGGTAAATGGTGTGATTGAAAATACGATTGCTGCTATGAATTGTGAACCAGAGACACTCACAGTTTGGGTTGGTCCACATATATCGCAACGGCATTTCCAAGTATCTGAAGATCTCAGACAAGTTTTTGCTGAATATCCAGAGGCATTTGTACGCGATGTTGAACGGGGAAAGTACTTGTGCAGTTTAGCCAAGATTGCCCGCGAGAAATGCCGAGCTATTGGCATAACAAGCTTTTTTGAAAGCGGTATCTGCACCTATGTTCATCACGGTGATTTTTACTCTCATCGCTACGCTCAGCATCATGATCAATCTCAAACTGGTCGGTTTGTGTGTGGGATTTATTTGCAATAAATCCTACAATTATGACCTCACATTGCATAAAGCTTCCTAATTATCAGTTTTAAATATTCAACCGTAAATGACTCCGCATTTTTCGCTATTTTACTGATCTAGATCAATCAATATTCATTGCTTACCTTGAATTGGTTATAAAAAGTACCCATTAATTGAGTAAATCATTTTTGAGGAAATTTTATGCGATTAGATAGATTTACCAGTAAATTTCAGATGGCAATCTCTGACGCACAATCGATAGCATTGGGCAGAGATCATCAATATATTGATCCCGTACATTTAATGACAGCTCTACTTAATCAACAGGGAGGCTCTATTCGGCCGCTATTTGATAGTGTTGGAGCGAATGTGAATGGATTACGCTCGTCCTTGGCTGAAGCAATAGAGAGATTGCCTAGAGTCGAAGGTATCGGCGGAGATGTGCAACTCAGTAAAGACACTATTGTTTTGCTTAACCTGAGCGATAAGATTGCGCAGAAACGCAAAGATGAATACATCAGTTCTGAAGTATTTGTATTGGCAGCGTTACAAGATAAAGGCAAATTAGGCGAGATTTTCCGTCAGTTGGGCATTACTCAAGAGCAAATCGAAAAAGGTATTGAGACCATGCGCGGTGGTCAGAAAGTAACAGATCCTAATGCTGAAGATGTCCGTCAGGCTCTTGAAAAATACACAACGGACCTCACCGAACGAGCGGAGCAAGGCAAGCTTGATCCTGTAATCGGTCGAGATGAGGAAATTCGCCGCACGATTCAAGTTCTACAGCGTCGAACCAAAAATAACCCAGTATTGATTGGTGAACCTGGTGTGGGTAAAACCGCCATCGTTGAAGGTTTAGCCCAGCGGATTATTAATTCTGAAGTACCTGAGGGATTAAAAGATAAACGGGTCTTGTCACTGGACATGGGCGCACTTATCGCGGGTGCGAAATTTAGAGGGGAGTTCGAAGAACGTTTAAAAGCGGTATTGAACGAACTTTCTAAAGAAGAGGGCAGGGTCATCCTGTTTATTGATGAATTGCACACTATGGTGGGAGCGGGTAAAGGCGAAGGCGCTATGGATGCCGGCAATATGCTCAAACCTGCATTAGCCCGAGGCGAGTTACACTGTGTGGGGGCGACTACATTAGATGAATATCGTCAATATATTGAAAAAGATGCTGCCTTAGAGCGTCGCTTCCAAAAAGTCATTGTTGATCAACCTAGTGTCGAAGACACCATAGCTATCTTACGTGGACTGAAAGAGCGTTATGAACTGCACCATTCAGTGGATATTACTGATCCGGCGATTGTTGCTGCGGCATCATTGTCTCATCGTTATATTCCAGACCGACAATTACCAGATAAGGCCATTGATTTAATTGATGAAGCTGCGTCAAGTATTCGTATGCAGATGGATTCTAAACCCGAAGATATGGATCGGTTAGAGCGCAGAATTATACAGTTGAAGCTGGAAGAGCAGGCGTTATCGAAAGAAAAAGATGATGCCAGTCATAAACGTCTAGAGTTGATTGAGTTGGAACGTGAACAGCTGGAAAACAAATTTTCTGAATTTGAAACCATCTGGAATACTGAAAAAAGTGCCATGCAAGGCACTCAACATATAAAATCAGAACTTGAGCAAGCTAAACTGGATATGGAAATAGCCCGCCGAGCGTCTGATCTTAATCGTATGTCAGAATTACAATACGGCCGTATTCCTGAACTAGAGTTAAAACTAGAACAAGCAGCGGAAGCTGAACAAACGGAAACTCAGTTACTAAAAAACAAAGTGACCGAAAACGAAATAGCCGATGTATTGTCTCGTTGGACCGGGATCCCGGTAAGCAAAATGCTTGAAGGAGAAAAAGACAAATTACTACGCATGGAAGAAGCGCTGCAAAGTCGTGTGATTGGTCAGACCGAGGCGGTAAATGCGGTCAGTAATGCTATTCGACGTTCCAGAGCGGGACTATCTGATCCAAGTAGACCTATAGGTTCATTCTTGTTCCTAGGTCCTACCGGTGTGGGTAAAACCGAGTTATGTAAATCTTTAGCCAACTTCTTGTTTGATACAGAGCAGGCAATGGTTCGTATAGACATGTCAGAGTTTATGGAAAAACACTCTGTTTCTCGTTTAGTAGGTGCACCTCCTGGGTATGTGGGCTACGAAGAAGGCGGGTATTTGACCGAAGCGGTGAGAAGAAAACCTTATTCGGTAATTTTGCTGGATGAGGTGGAAAAAGCGCACCCTGATGTGTTTAATATTTTACTACAAGTGCTTGATGATGGCCGTCTGACTGATGGACAAGGCAGAACCGTGGATTTTAAAAATACGGTTATCATCATGACCTCTAATATTGGTTCTGACGTGATACAAGATAAACATCAAGAGAGCCAGTATGATGAAATGAAAAGTATGGTGATGCAAACTGTCGAGCAGCAATTTAGACCTGAGTTTATCAACCGTATCGATGATGTGGTGGTATTCCACCCACTTGGTTTGGAGCAAATCAAAGCAATTGCGAAAATACAGTTATCGTCCTTACGTGAACGCTTGCTGGAAAAAGGCTTCGAATTAGACTTGTCTGCTGCTGCCCTAGAAAAAATTGCTGAAGCTGGTTTTGATCCCGTGTATGGAGCAAGACCCCTTAAACGAGCGATTCAAATTGAAATTGAAAATCCCTTAGCACAACGTTTGCTAGCAGGAGATATTCAAGCTGATAGCACTATTCGAATTGATATGGATGGGGATGCATTAAAAATTAGTTAATTAACTCATTAGCATTCCTATTAAGGACAGTGCAAAGCAACTAACAAAAACGCCGTATATTGATTGATAGACGGCGTTTTTTTAATTTTAGATATTTGCTACATATTCTGTAATGCAGCAAAGTGGTTGCGTTAAAGCTGTTTTAAAAGGCCTTGGGCCTGTTTCTTTTCTAGGAAGTCCTGATCTGAATCTAAGGCTCTTTCCAAAGAGGCTTTAGCTTCCTCAGTTCTGCCGAGTTTTTGCAAAGTAACGGCTAGATGATATTGGTTAGAAGGGGAATTAGAATCCATCGCATAGGATTTGCGTAAGATGGTAAGTGCTTCTTCGTATTTACCCTGCAAGGTTTTAATCCAACCTTGAGTATCAAAAAGCGCAGCATTCTCTGCTTCTATAGCCAATGCTTGTTCTATATATTGATTTGCCTTAGACAAGTCTTTATCAATTGTGATATTCGCTAAGTTGTTGAGCATAAACGCTTTATTAGGAATGTTGTCAACCTTGATCAACTTCTCATAATGAGTAGATGCTTCTTCAATGCGGCCTTGGTTTAGCAGAAAATCTGCAAATAAACTACGTTGAAAGTGTTCTTCAGGATTCTGCTCTAGTAGAGCTTGTGTAAAGTCTTCAAATTTTTTGCTTTGGATATTTCTGGACGCCAATTGGTATAATTTGAATATAGCGTTTCTATTTAGGTTATTGATTTCCAACGCGCTTTGGTAGTTTTCAAATGCGCCTTCTAGGTTATTCTTAGCGACGTTGACGTCTCCAGACAATATCAACAGCCTAGCCTCTTGAGGGGCTTTTTTTAACCAAGTGGCAACCATCTCTCCTGCGCTATTCAGATCGTTGCTGGCCAAGTGTAAACGAATATATTCAATACCTAAGAACAAGCTGTCTGGATAAATATCATAAGCTTCAGCAATACTCGTTTTAGCGTCGTCAACTAGTCCGGCTCTGAATTGCAGTTTACTTAATTCGAGTAAACCAGTAGCGTTACCTAGAACTAATGATTTAATTTTTTTGATTTCTCTGGCAGCTCGGTCTGTTTGTTTTAAAGCAATATATAACTCTACTCGGCGCATTAGGTATACAGCCGCATCGGGCTCCGCTTTAATCGCTATATTTAACTGCCTTATAGCTCTTTCGAGTTCACCTTGTTGAGTATAAATTGTTGCCAATAATTCAAGAGCGGTTAAATTATTAATATCTTTTTGCAGTACTCTTTGTAAGTTTTTTTCTGCTTCTTCGACCATGTTTGCATTGAATTGACAACGGGCCAATAAGGTTAGAATACGAATATTGTCTGGTTGAATGGCATTAAGCTTTTCGATAATGTGTAGCGCGTCTTTATGCTCGCCTCGAGAGCTCAATAGGTTAGCCTTGTTGAATTGAGCTGAAAAATGTTCAGGGTTTATGGTTAGTGCTTTATCTAGGAATGTTTCAGCAACTAAAGGGTTACCCAAACGAATCTGTATACCCGCTTTTAGATTCAAAAAGTCTATATTTTCAGGTACCGCTTGTAGCAGTGCATCGGCAATTTCATCCGCTTCTTTTAGCCTACCCAAATCCATTAGCAATTCACTGCGTAAAATAATAAAACGAAGATTTGTTTTTGCATATTTGGATTGGTCTAATTTGGCTAAAGCATCTTCGAGTTTGCCTCTCGATTTTAAGGTTTTAATTTCCAATAATTCGACATTTGGATTTTCTGGATACTGCCGTTTTAATTTTCCAGATATTTCTACCGCTTTAAAGGCTTTATCGTTAGCTAAATATAATTCGGCAAGCAGCAAAGCATTATCTAGCTTCTCACTAAGTTTACTCTCGTGACGCTGCATAACGTCTAAAGCAAGTTTAGGCTCATTCAACTTCAAATGAGTTTGTGCGAGCAATGCGATAGCTTCGATGTTATCAGGCACGAAATTAAGGTATTGAATGAAAAAAGTTTTTGCTTGCAAATAGTTTTGTAAGGCAAAAGCAGATAAAGCACTAACATAAAACAGTGATGGGTCATCCTGTAAACTTTCTTCGCTTAAACCTGCTAGTTGCGAACTCAATTTTTCCAGTTCACTGGCGGCATCCTCATTTAGCTGATTTTTAGCTAATAACCACGCTTTCAATAACATGCCTGTAGGATCACCTGGAGTCTGCTCTAGTATTTCGTCTAATAGCTGTTTGGCCGAATCAATATCTTGGTTTTGCAAATAGGCACTGACTAATGAACGCTTTATAATGGGATCTTCCGGTTCTACAGCATAACTTTGTTGATAATATTTAATCGCTTCATCCATTTCCTTTTGATAAAGAAATAAATCCCCCATGATCCGCAGAGTTTGTGGATTGTTGGGCTCTAAAGCAATGGACGTTTCTAAATAAGACAAGGCTTTATCAAACTGTGCATCTCGCATTTCAAGCGAAGAAAGTGCATTGAGTACACGCATGTTAGCTGGGTCATTCTTTAAGACTAATTCATAGCCTTTACGTGCGGCATCAATATTATTGAGGTTAAGTTGAGCTGTGGCTTTAATAATTTGCCATTCATTAAAGCTTTTGGTATTTAAGTTATTAAATTGACTATCTATGATTTTTTCGTTTTGTTTAGTGTAGAGCCAAACTTTCCCAAGGGTATCGACAACTAAACTTGGGTCTGCACCCATAGCAAGTGCTTCTTCTAGTATTTCTTCAGACTCATACATATAGCCACTAATTAATAATACCTTACCCATGAGTATTTTAGCTGGGAGGCTATCTTCGTTTTCTTTTAAGCTATTTTTTAGATGAATATAAGCTGTATCAAAATCATTTTCTTCAAATGAAGCTAACGCTTTTTCGTAAAACTCACTACTACTTTGAGCGATAACCTGACTGCTGATTAAAAGGAAGGCTGCTACGGTTAGTTTTTTGGCCAGTTTCACCACTTAATATCTCTCTATCATTATGTATGTATGGATTGTAATGTTGTATGACAAGATACCGTAAAGCTCGCTTACTTTACAACGTTAGTGGATAAAATTATGCACCTAGACACAAGAGGTATCCTTTAAAAATTAATAATTAGGCATAAAAAAAGACGGCGAACCGTCTTCTTCAAATAAACTATCGGATTAGGCAGATAGTTTACGTCTGAATATAGCTGCCACACCAATCAGCAATAACGCATAAGTTGCTGGCTCAGGAACTTGGGTTTGGCCTTCGCTCTTAGTTGTTGTGATGTTTGCTAATTTAATCGCATCATAATAATTATCTCCAGCATTACCAGAAAACACTGAATTATATACACCGACTAACCAGTATTTAGATTCAAACCCCGGTGAGATATTGGCAACGTTAGTACCAATATTATGTTTATCAGTCTGATACGTCCAACCATCATCAACCAAGTCACTCCACTTACTGCTTGAAGAAAATGGTGTACTACCTAAATCATCGGTACCTGTATAACCGACAATACTAACGTCAGAATCATTCCTATACCAACCGGCTTGAACGCTGGTTAATTCAACCGCCGTGTCAAACTCAAACAACACCATGTCATAATCAGTCCAATTACTGGAATTACCATAATTATCTAGCGCATGATGGGGGTCGCTATTATTCTCATCGTTATTTATTGCTCCTAACCCATGAGTGTATCTCTTTAATGCAGCGCTCTCAATAAACGGGTCTCGGTCATAAGATACATTGCTAGAGCTACATTCTGGACCAGAGTGACATGAGCCGGTGTTACCGCTTGATGACCAAGCCGTTACTGTCATACCAACTGTACCAGAAGTAAAGCTAAGTGAATTAGAACCCCAACTACCACCAGACTTTAAGTTCCAAGATTGGGTTTCATAGGTTGTAGTGCCAGCTGAAGCGTATCCTGCTACCGCCATTGCAAATAAACCTGCTAATACTTTTTTAACCATAACTTTATATTCCTAAATCTTCCAAACAAAAGGTCGAGACTTTTAACGCAAGAGGTTAAGCAATAAACGAACCAGTTATTTAATTTTATTTATAATCAATAGCTTAAGTGCTTTTTTGATTGTGTTGCTCCAGGTTAATTTGTCTACCTGTAAAAATAATTGACAGTAAAAAAGTTACCTAGTTTCAAGTGGCGACATGGTAAAGTTTTATCATTCTTAATTTTCTAACGCCAAGCATAACACGGAGTTAACGGGAATTCTGTATGACTTTCGTAGCATAGGTATTTGGCGATATAAGCGCCTACTGTTATGTGGAAACGCTCAAATAGGCAACATTGTTTAAAAAGAAAAAGTATATTTGTTCAAAGCAGCATTAAAATTAGTACGTGCAAGAGTGTGTATGATTTTGAGCTAATTCAGGGTTGTGCTATCTTGTGCGCTCATTTTTAAGGGGGAATAATGTCGGATTCTAAACGTAAAGGTATTTATTTGTTACCGAACTTGCTGACAACGGCTGGTCTGTTTTCTGGTTTTTATGCTGTAGTCGCGTCAATGAACGATCGATTTGAAGCCGCTGCGGTCGCGATTTTTGTGGCAATGATATTTGATGGCCTTGATGGTCGTGTAGCGCGAATGACAAATACCCAAAGCGAATTTGGTGCTGAATACGATTCTATGGCCGACATGGTGTCTTTCGGAATGGCACCGGCTCTTGTTGCTTATAATTGGGGATTAACTGATCTAGGCAAGATAGGGTGGTTGGCTGCATTTATATACGTAGCTGGGGCCGCACTTAGATTGGCACGGTTTAATACCCAGTTAGGGGTAGCAGACAAACGTTTCTTCCAAGGTTTAGCGAGCCCTGCTGCAGCTGCATTGGTGGCTGGTATGGTCTGGGTAGGAGTGGAATACGATGTTGACGGTAAAGACTTTGGCCTTGTGGTCGCGGTGTTAACTGGTCTAGCAGGTTTATTAATGGTAAGTAACTTTAAATACAATTCATTTAAAGAAGTGGATTGGCACGGTAAGGTCCCTTTTGTTGGTTTACTCATTGTAATGCTGGTGTTCATTATCGTTGCCACAGCACCTTCTTTAGTTTTGTTTTTAGTCTTCGCTTTGTATGCGCTAGCGGGACCAATCAATACGTTCCGAAGTGTTGATAAAGTTCGACTAGAGGATGTAGTAGGCGACCAAGAAGAGTCTGATTGTGATTTTCCCTTATCAGCGGATAAAGGGTCTGAATCGACTCAGAAAAAACCCTCAAAACAAGATGATATGTCCAAAAAATCATCAGAAAGTGAACAGTGATAAAGCAGTTAGGTGTCAAAGATTTTAACGATCTTCATTTACTAATTCTACTAGGTAATAATAAATTACTGATTAATATAATAAAAATAAAGTGGTTCAGTAATTGCTTTATTCAGTGGCAGAGGTCGCACTGCTTAGATTGTGACCGAAAAACAATAAAACAATAAAACAATAACAATAAATAATGAACGAAATCGTTTAAAACAATAATTAAGGTTCACTAGTATGAAGTATTTGAAAAAAGTTTTGCTCGCAACAGGTCTTATCGCCACTACATTAGGAATGTCTCTTTCAGCTAACGCTGGCGCAATTATTCAACAAGATATCTATGCAGATGTTTTTATAGCGGATCCAAACCCATATGGTTTAACTGAGGGTTATCAATCTATTGGTTCTATTACCTATAATACTGAAGATGCTGATCCTGCAGGGTTTCTAAGTACCGCTGAATTAGATTTATCCTTAGGTAGTTTGAGTTTAACCTTGGCTGATAGCTACGTTGGGCAATATGGTGATTCACTTGTGGCAGGTATTGACCCATTTGATATGACTACTGGTTTAGCAGTTTTTGAGGTAGTATTTGATTTGTTTGGTGATACGCCTGATTACAGTTTACTATTACTTGCTGGTGATTTTGTTGGTGGTCTAATTTTGGATGAAGTTTCTTACGATGGTGATGGCAACCGTATCTACTTCCCAATTGTATTGGCCGATACATTTTTAGGTGATGTAACTTATGTTCCAGAGCCTTCAGCATTGGTTCTTATGCTAGCAGGTCTTGGTTTATTAGTTCGCAGAAAAATTGCTGCTAAATAAGTCACAGTGATGTTTTAAAAAAACCTGGCAGTTGCCGGGTTTTTTTATGCCTGTTTAAATGATTACTTGTGACAACCTGCAATTTTATTAGTTAACTAAACGGTCACTGTTTTTATCTTCTATTTGTGTTAATTAAAACGCAAATATGTAAAGCCTATAACCTGGTTAAAGTCAATTACTCTCTCCGTATTTTAATAGTCAGCTCACGGGTTTTGAGCCCAGTAGAACCCTTGATTCTATTTTTCAGTACTCCCTGTAAATTTGGTTCGAGAAAACGTCAATTAACAGACGATATTTTTGGCGCGTTTGTTGCAAAACTCAAGATCATATTCACAACCGTCAAAAAATTGTTTATGGAACTTGCAGGTTACCTCAATCGAGTAGATAAAAATCAGGTTAAAAGCTTTATGAATGGGATTGGCGCCCCTATCGTAGTGCTAGCTATTATGGGTATGGTTATTCTGCCGATGCCTGCATTTCTGCTGGATATACTCTTTAGTTTCAATATTGCATTATCACTTATGGTGATTTTGGTGGCGGTGTTTACTAATAAACCCGTCGATTTTGGCATTTTCCCTCTAGTTTTGTTAGTGGCGACAGTATTGCGTTTAGCCCTAAATGTGGCTTCCACTCGAATTGTGTTGTTAGAAGGTCATGAAGGCGGTGATTCCGCCGGTAAGGTTATTCAAGCTTTTGGTGAAGTGGTGATCGGTGGTAATTATGCCGTGGGTATAGTGGTATTTGCTATTTTACTGATCATCAACTTCAAAGTCGTAACCGCTGGTGCTGGGCGTATTTCTGAAGTCAGTGCCCGTTTTACTTTGGATGCAATGCCTGGCAAACAAATGGCAATAGATGCCGATTTAAACGCGGGTTATATTGATCAAGACGAAGCAAGAAAAAGACGTTTAGAAATTACCAGCGAAGCCGATTTTTATGGCTCAATGGATGGTGCATCAAAGTTTGTTAAAGGCGATGCCGTTGCGGGTTTATTCATTATGCTTATCAATATCGTTGGTGGGCTGTTTATTGGTATTATTCAACATGACTTAGCATTTAGTGAAGCCATTGAAATATACACAATTTTGACTATAGGTGATGGTCTAGTAGCACAAATTCCTTCGTTATTACTCTCAGTAGCTACTGCAATTATTGTGACGCGCGAAAATGACTCTCAAGAAATGGGTCAGGAAATGAGACGTCAATTAGGCAATCAAAAAGCGCTTTACGTGACCTCAGCAATATTGTTCGTAATGGGCATAGTACCAGGGATGCCGCATTTAGCATTTCTTGGTTTTAGTGCCTTTGTTGGCGCTGTAGCGTATTATAATTTTTGGAACGCGAAGAAACAGGCTACTGAGCCTCAAGCCTTAGAAAATACGCAGGAGCCAAGCCAACCTCAAGAAATTAAAGAGCTCGGTTGGGATGATGTGCAACATGTTGACACTATTGGCTTAGAAGTGGGCTATCGTCTTATTCCACTGGTAGATAAAACCCAAGGTGGTGAACTATTAACTCGTATTAAAGGTGTGCGTAAAAAGTTGTCTCAAGAGTTGGGCTTCTTAATTCCACCGGTACATATCCGTGACAACCTTGACCTAAACCCAAATAGCTACACCATTTCCATGCTTGGGGTAACGGTGGGAGATGCTGAAATTAGTCATGACGATGAATTAGCTATTAATCCCGGACAAGTCTTTGGGAAGTTAGACGGTAAAGCAACTCGAGATCCTGCCTTTGGTTTAGAAGCCGTTTGGATCCGCCCTCAACAGCGAGAGCACGCTCAAACATTAGGTTACACCGTTGTGGATGCAGCCACCGTTGTTGCCACACATCTTAGCCAATTGCTCACCAACAATGCTTATCAGCTATTAGGTCATGAAGAAGTGCAACAATTGCTCGATATGCTGGCTAAAAACAGTCCTAAATTAGTTGAAGGTTTAGTACCAGAAGTCTTACCTTTGAGTACCGTAGTGAAAGTACTGCAAACCTTACTTTATGAAGGTGTGCCCATTCGTGATATGCGCAGTATTGTACAAACCCTTTGCGAATATGGCCCTAAAACTCAAGATCCGGATGTATTGGTGTCTGCCGTCAGAATATCGTTAAAACGTTTGATAGTGCAGGAAATCAACAATAACGAACAAGAATTGCCTGTTATAACCTTGGCACCTGATCTAGAGCAGATGCTGCATCAATCATTGCAAGCCGGTGGAGAAGATGGTGCCGGAATAGAACCCGGGTTGGCCGAAAAATTGCAAACGTCCTTAACCGAAGCTTCACAGCAAAGAGAACTAGAAGGTGAACCAGCTGTTTTGCTTACTTCAGGCATGCTAAGACCGGTGTTATCAAAGTTCTTCAAACACTCAGTGATGGGATTGCACGTACTTTCCTATCAAGAAATACCAAGCGACAAACAAATTCGAATTGTAAGTGCAGTGGGTCAATAAAATGGCACAAACTAATTTATTTAAACCAGACCAAATGCTTCTTTGGGGAACAATGTGAAAATTAGACGATTTATTGGAAAAGATATGCGCGATGCGCTTAACCAAGTAAAAAAAGAACTTGGTGGTGATGCGGTCATTATGTCCAACAAGAAAACTTCTGAAGGCATTGAAATTGTAGCGGCCTACGACCAAGCCAAGCCGGAAGCTAATAGTGAGCCTAATCAAAGAAGTAAACTTGCTAGTGAAAACAAAACGGCATCTATGTCAATGCATGCAGGAGCAGGCAATGCAAAATCAGCTCAGCCGCAAAGTGCCCGTGCAGCAACGCAAAAGGTACCGAGTTTGAGCGAAATTATTGGTGACTCTGGACCAGACAGCTTACGAGAATTACTTGAAAAACAAGCTTCTGCAAATGCCTCTGAATCGCAGTATACTGATAATCATCAAGTGGCGAATAATGTTAATAGGCAGAAACACTCAGCCCCTGAAAGCGTATCTGATTCTGCGATAAATGAACTAAAAAGCGAATTGAACTCGTTGCGCAATGTGCTTCAATTTCAAGTCTCTGGTTTACTTAAACAAGAGCGTCAAAGTGCGCACCCAATGCACGGCTATTTAACCTCAAGATTGATGGATATGGGGATTAGTAGTCAAATTGCTGACGACATAGTGTCATATACACCAGAGAACGCCGATGAACGGCAAGCTTGGTTATTTTTACTTAAACTATTGTCTAATCGAATTCAAACCACAGGTAATGCTATTCTGGCGGATAAAGGAGTGGTTGCTTTAGTTGGTCCTACAGGTACCGGAAAAACCACTACTATTGCTAAGTTGGCTGCTAGAGCTGCTCAAAAGTATGGTGCAGATCAAATTGCTATGGTAACAATTGACTCATATCGGATTGCCGCTTTTGAACAATTGGCCACTTATGGAAAAATTATTGGCTGTAGCGTAAAAAAAGCACAAAATGCAGAAGAATTGTCAGATATACTCTTTCAACTACGCAACAAACGTTTGGTACTAATCGATACTGCTGGTTTTGGACAAAGAGATTCTCGATTAATCAAACAGTTAGATACCTTAAATCAACATTCATGTGCTAACATCAAGAAGTATGTTGTAATTCAAGCCAATGCTCAATATAAAGTTTTGGAACATACTCTTAGCGCATTTAGCGCAATTGATTTGCAGGGATGTATTTTAACCAAGCTCGATGAGAGTTATAGTCTCGGAGAAGCGTTAAGTGTAGCAATTGAACACAAGCTAGCTGTAAGTTATTTAACTGATGGGCAACGTGTCCCTGAAGATATTAAAGTAGCAGATGCGAAGTTTTTAATCTCTGCGGCGGCTAAGCTTTATAAAAAATATGGTTTGATCCATACTGCTAAGTCAGAACAGAATAAATCGGCATTAGCAATATGATCGACGACCAAGCGAGAAGCTTAAGACGAATGAATCAATCTCGATTAATTAAAGTTATTGCGGTAACCGGTGGTAAAGGTGGAGTTGGTAAAACGAACATCACCTTAAATACGGCTATTTCAATGGCTAAAATGGGCAAGCGCGTTATGGTGCTAGATGCTGACTTAGGGTTGGCAAACGTAGACGTAATGTTAGGCTTGCGAGTAGAAAAAAACCTTTCCCATGTTTTATCTGGTGAGTGTACATTGGATGAAGTCTTAGTTGTGGGCCCGCATGGCATACTGATTGCGCCTGCAACCTCTGGTACCCAATCAATGACCGAGCTTAGTCCAACCGAACATGCTGGATTAATTCGTGCTTTTAGTGAATTGCGTACCGATATAGATGTGCTTATTGTAGATACCGCAGCGGGTATTTCCGACATGGTGTTGAGCTTTTCTCGGGCCTCTCAGGATATTATGATGGTGGTGTGTGATGAACCCACGTCACTGACTGATGCCTATGCACTGATTAAGTTACTGAATAGAGAACATGGTGTATTTCGCTTTAAAATTGTCGCCAATATGGTGCGCAACATGCGCGAAGGACAAGAACTCTTTGCTAAGTTATCTAAAGTCACCAATCGCTTTCTTGATGTTGCTTTAGAGCTAGTCGCCACGGTGCCATACGATGAAAATATTCGTCGTTCAGTACGGAAGCAAAAAGCTATCGTTGATGCCTTTCCAGGTTCTCCGGCATCTATCGCCATCAAAGGGCTTGCCGATAAAGCGATGCATTGGACCATTCCTAATCAACCCGGTGGACATTTAGAGTTCTTCCTGGAACAACTTGTTGCCGAAAAAGTGGTAGGTGAACAACGGTGATTAAAAAGGCAGCAGCTTATCAACAACAAGCCGATTTGGCTCAACTTGTAGAAAGACATGCTTCCTTGGTTAAGCGTATTGCACATCATTTATTAGCTAGGTTACCTGCTAGTGTATTGGTGGATGACTTAATTCAATCTGGCATGATTGGTTTACTTGAAGCTGCAAAAAATTTCGATGGTTCTAAAGGTGCCAGTTTTGAAACCTTTGCTGGTATCCGGATTCGCGGAGCCATGCTTGATGAAATTCGTAAAGGCGACTGGACACCTAGGTCTGTGCATAAAAATGGTCGGGCAATAACTCAGGCTATCAATGAAGTTGAGCGTGAAACCGGCCGAGATGCCAGAGACGTAGATATTGCTGAAAAGTTAAACGTTAGCCTCGCCGAATATCATCAGATGTTGAATGAGGTTAACGCCGGTAAAATCATTGGTATCGAAGATTTAGGAATTACCGAAGATGTTATTTCTACTGAACAAAATAAAGGTAGCGACACGCCATTTCAAGATTTGTTACAAGGCTCATTTCAAAAAGCATTAGCACATGCTATTACTACTTTACCGGAACGGGAAGCAATCGTACTGTCATTGTATTATGATGAGGAGTTGAATCTCAGGGAAATTGGTGAAGTGCTCGAAGTTAGTGAGTCTAGAGTCAGCCAAATTCACAGCCAAGCCATGTTAAAGCTGAAAAGCAAAATGCAATCTTGGCGAGCTAACGAAGAATGATAAAATACCATTTGATTTAATCCTCATTGGAGACGGTTTTGGATAAAAATATGAAAATCCTTGTTGTTGATGACTTTTCAACCATGAGACGTATTATCAAGAATTTACTTAAAGATCTGGGTTATACCAGTGTTCAAGAAGCCGATGATGGCAGTACTGCATTACCTATGTTGCAACAAGGCGATTTTGATTTTGTGGTAACTGATTGGAATATGCCTGGAATGCAAGGCATCGATTTACTCAAAGCAATACGCGCAGATGATAGTTTAAAACATTTACCCGTATTAATGGTAACTGCTGAAGCGAAAAAAGAGCAAATCGTAGCGGCAGCACAAGCCGGTGTTAACGGTTACGTTGTTAAGCCTTTTACTGCGGCAACGCTGAAAGAAAAGCTAGACAAAATTTTTGAGAGACTCGGTTGATAATTAATCTGTAATGAAGTTAGGAGTGTCTGTATGACCGGCTCTAATAAAGCTCCAATGTCTCTTGATGATGCTAGAAAGTTAGTTGAGTTACTGGAAAATGGAGATAATCAGGCTGCCAGTGAATTACTGGAAGAAACCTCTTTGACCAATTCTGTTGAGTTATTTGCTGAGGTGGGTAAATTAACCCGTCAACTCCATGATTCTCTCAACAGTTTTCAACTTGATGAGCGCATTTCTAATTTAGCTAATGAAGATATTCCTGATGCGCAAAGTCGCCTTAACTATGTTTTAGAAACTACTGAAAAAGCAGCAAATAACACTATGGATGCCGTGGAAGCGAGCATGCCTATTGCTGACAAACTGCATACGGGCATCACTAATTTGCTGCCGGAATGGAAAAAGTTGATGACCAGAGAGTTACAACTGGGAGAATTTAAATCCTTGTGTACCGATCTAGATGATTTATTAGAGCAGTCTTCAAAAGATACAGATAAATTAACTGGATTGCTGACCGATATATTGATGGCACAAGGTTATCAAGACATTACTGGGCAGGTCATTCGTAGGGTTATTGATTTGGTAAAAGAAGTGGAAGACAGTTTAGTTCATATGTTAACTGTCTTTGGCGCTTCTGAAACCAGTGCATTAATTGCAAAAGCAGATGAAACTTCTCATAAATCGAAAGCTGAGACAGATGTTGTGAAAGCTGAAGGGCCAATTATTGATGCAGAATCGCGAAATGATGTGGTGACCAGTCAAGACGATGTAGATGACCTATTGTCTAGCCTAGGTTTTTAAGGGGAACGTATTCATGTCTTTTGAAGTTGACGAAGAAATTCTACAAGACTTTTTAGTTGAGGCAGGTGAACTATTAGAGCAATTGCAAGAGCAACTTGTTGATCTTGAAAACAACCCTGAAGACTCTGATTTATTAAATGCGATTTTTCGCGGTTATCATACTGTTAAAGGTGGTGCCGGATTCTTATCACTCACTGAACTGGTAGATATTTGTCATGGTGCGGAAAATGTTTTTGATACCATGCGTAATGGACAACGCACCTTAACGCCTGAGTTAATGGATGTCATTTTACAAGCCACAGATGTGGTTGTGCAAATGTTCGAAGATGTAAAAAAACGCGAACCATTGGAAGCCGCAGCCCCTGAACTGATAGAAACCCTGCACCGTTTAAGTAAACCCGAATCAGAAGATACGCCTACGGCACTTCCTGACGTCCCTGAAATGCCTGAAGAAGTGGTTGAGGTGCAAAAGGACGAATCATATGATGATATGGAAGACATTACAGAAGATGAATTTGAAGCCTTGTTGGATGAGCTGCATGGTTCTAAAAGCTTTTCTACGGACAAATCAGATCTAGGAGAGGATGCTGCTGAAGGATCTTCTCAGGCTGAAGGCTCCACCCCAGATCGGGATTCCACTCCGTTGGATCTTATGAGTGGTGCCAGTGATGAAGATATTACTGACGATGAATTTGAAGCTTTACTTGATCAACTTCATGGCCAAGGCAGTTTTTCAACTGATAAAGCGGAGACTCCCGAGCCTTCGCAACCTTCGAAGGAGTCAGTGACTGCTAAAGCACCTTCTTCGTCGGTAGCACCAACACCTTCCGTATCAGATGGTAGTGCCGACTCCGATGATATTTCAGATGATGAATTTGAAGCATTGCTTGATCAATTGCATGGGGAAGGTAAGGGACCCGCAGTGAGTCCAACACCTAAGGCAGAACCGCCTGCTCCCACTGCTGCAGCAAAACAACCTGTAAAACCAATATCAACACCCAAGCCCCAAACGTCAGTATCTAAGGCTGAAAAACCTGTTATACCTAAACCAACAGCAGCTAAGTCTGCTGTTAAAAAAGATGAAAAAGATAAAAAGCCAGTTGCCGGTGTTCAAGGTGAGACAACTGTCAGGGTAGATACTAAGCGTCTTGACCAGATTATGAATATGGTAGGTGAGTTGGTATTGGTTAGAAATAGGCTATTAAGTTTAGGTGTTAACATCAATGATGAAAGCATGACTAAAGCCATTGCTAACCTTGATGTTGTCACTGGAGATTTGCAAGGTGCGGTGATGAAAACCCGCATGCAACCAATCAAAAAAGTATTTGGTCGTTTTCCTCGCGTAGTAAGAGATTTAGCGCGAAGTCTTAAAAAAGAAATCTCTTTAAATCTTGAAGGTGAAGAAACAGATTTAGATAAAAATTTAGTTGAAGCTTTGGCTGATCCACTCGTCCATTTGGTGCGAAACTCTGTCGATCACGGCATTGAAATGCCAGAAGAACGCGTAGCTGTCGGCAAACCCTCATTGGGAACCGTAAAACTTGCAGCTTCCCAGGAAGGTGATCACATACTACTTACCATTGAAGATGATGGTAAGGGCATGGATCCTGATAAGTTAAAAGATATCGCTATCAGCCGAGGTGTTCTAGATGCTGATGCGGCGGCTAGAATGACGGATGAAGAAGCATTCAATTTGATATTTGCTCCAGGATTCTCCACCAAAACAGAAATATCTGATATCTCTGGACGCGGTGTAGGGATGGATGTGGTCAAAACTAAGATCAATCAACTTAATGGAACGGTTAATATTAGTTCCGAGTTAGGTAAAGGCACACGCTTGGAAATCAAAGTGCCGTTGACCTTAGCCATTTTACCTACGCTGATGATTATAGTGGGTAAACAAACCTTTGCTTTACCCCTTGGCGCGGTCAATGAAATTATCAATATGGACTTAACTAAAACCAATACGGTTGATAGTCAATTGACAATGATTGTGCGTTCAAAAGCGATTCCTCTTTTTTATTTACGCGACTGGTTAATGAAACAAACTAGTGGTGATGATAAAAATCAAGGGCATGTGGTGGTTGTGCAAATTGGTACGCAACAAGTTGGCTTCGTTGTAGATAGCTTGATAGGTCAAGAAGAAGTGGTTATCAAGCCCCTTGACGCGCTGCTACAAGGTACTCCTGGCATGGCTGGCGCAACCATTACTAGTGATGGCGGTATTGCCTTAATTCTTGATATTCCTAGCTTATTAAAGCGATACGCTAAAAAGAAATAACAACTAAATGAATAATAGGACGCTTTTTCGTAATGGCATATAGGGTATTAGTTGTTGATGATTCCAGTTTTTTTTGCCGACGCGTAAAAGATATTCTAAACCAAGACCGCTTGCTAGACGTGATAGGTATAGCTCGCAATGGTGAAGAAGCAATTAAAATGGTCGCTGAGTTAAAACCGGACGTTGTGACAATGGACGTGGAAATGCCCGTGATGGATGGTATCACTGCGGTTAAGCGAATCATGAAGGCTCACCCGCTGCCAATTTTAATGTTTTCATCCTTAACCTCAGAGGGGGCTCAAGCTACTTTAGACGCCCTTGATGCGGGTGCGTTGGATTTCTTACCTAAAAAATTTGAAGACATTGCTAGAAATAGTAAAGAGTCTAGTGAACTACTGCAATCTAGGGTACGAACTTTAGCCTCTAAACGAGGACTGGTTGCTCGTCGTCTAGGAGCAAGATCGAATACCGCATTTAATTCTCCTGGCAAAACAGCAAAAACCCAAGTCTTTATGACAAGTTCTAGCTTTGCAGTCGCACCAGCAACAGCACAAACAAAATTAGAACCTACATTGACTAGCGTTCGTCGCTCTTCTGGAAAAGAGTATCAATTATTAGCTATCGGCACTTCCACGGGAGGGCCCATTGCATTGCAAAATATTCTGACCGAATTACCAGAGCACTTTCCCCATCCCATTGTTCTTGTGCAACATATGCCAGGTAGCTTTACAAAAGCCTTTGCCAACCGATTGAATCAGATATGCAAAATCACTGTGAAAGAGGCCACACAAGGTGAACAGCTTGTTGGTGGTTGTGCATATTTAGCACCTGGTGGTAAACAAATGTTGATCGAGGGAACAAGCCGCCGTGCTAGAGTTAAAATAGTTGAGGATGTTAATCGAGACCATCATTTGTACAAGCCAAGTGTAGATTTAACGTTTCAATCTTTGAGTAAGGTGTTCGCCGATAAAGTGTTAGGGATAATTTTAACGGGGATGGGCGCAGACGGAAAAGAAGGTTGTGCAGCATTAAAACAAAAAGGTGCCAAAATTTGGGCTCAAGATGAGCAGACAAGTGTCGTTTATGGTATGCCTCAAGCTATTACTAAAGCGTATATTTCTGAGCGCAACTTACCATTATTTGATATCGCTAAGAGTATAATGTTGGAAATGCGGATAAAATGATGATTTTAGTCCGCCATTTAGAAAGAGTTATCTGGTGATAGTTTGGGCGGTGGCTAATCAAAAAGGTGGTGTCGGAAAAACCACAACAACTGTAACCTTAGGGGGCATTTTAGCTCAACAAGGTCAGCGGGTGTTATTGGTTGATACTGATCCCCAAGCATCTTTGAGTTATTACTTTGGGGTTGACGCAGAAGAATTATCCCACAGTGTTCACGACGTTTTTGTCGCTGGAGATGACTTAGACAAAGATGTAGTACTTGACAGTTTGTGTTCAACTAAGCTTGATTCATTATTCATTCTCCCCGCTTCAATGGCCTTAGCTACTTTAGATCGAACAATGGGTACACGTCCAGGTATGGGGCTGATCTTAAAAAAGGCCTTTGCAAGAATTGAAGATGAATTTGATTATGTGCTAATCGACTGTCCGCCTGTTTTAGGTGTATTGATGGTGAATGCCGTTGCCGCCTGCGACAAATTAATTGTACCTGTGCAGACAGAATTTCTTGCACTCAAAGGCTTGCAGCGAATGATGCAGACATTAAAAATAATGTCGAGGTCGCAAAAACGGGATTTTGATTATATTATTGTACCTACTATGTATGATAAACGTGTGAATGCGGCTTCTGATGCATATAAAGATTTGTGCAATAATTATAAGGGGAGAGTGTGGTCAGGCATTATTCCCGTAGATACGCGCTTTCGGGATGCCAGTCAGGCTCAGTCTCCTCCTTCGTTATTTAGTCCTAAAACCCGAGGGGTTTTTGCGTATAAAAATTTACTGTCACAACTTAAAAATAAAATCGATTATGTCAAATGAGTAAAGGTACTTTTGCAAAAGAAGATATTGTTGAAGATTATCTGACGTCATTACTGACTGACGAGGTCGTTGAAGATGCGGTGCAGTTAGATAGTGTTGCTAAGCTACTGGCAACTGCTGATATTGTGTCTGAGCAAGAGGAATTTAGTATCCCTGTTGTGGCACCTCAGGTCCCGGAAGTTAAAGAAACCTATGACGCGGTCGAAACTACAAAAGATACAACAGAAAGTGTCTTTGTTGACGAAGAGTTACCTGTACCCACCTCTGATTTTCAAGCGTTATTTTTTGAAGTGGCAGGCTTAACATTGGCATTACCTCTTACGGAGCTGGGGGGGATTCATAAAATTAAAAAAGTGGGCCCTTTGTTTGCTAAACCTAAATGGTTCAAAGGTGTTATGCTTCATAGAGACGAAAAATTAAAAGTTGTAGATACAGCTTTATGGGTGATGCCAGAAAAATATACAGATGAACTGGCAGAATCATTGAATTACCAATATTTGATAATGTTAGATTCAAGTGGCTGGGGATTAGCTTGTGAAAGTTTAATTACCACCTCAACGCTAGCGCCAAGTGATGTTAAATGGCGTAAGGCCAACAACAAGCGTCCGTGGTTGGCTGGAATGGTAAAAGATAAAATGTGTGCACTGGTTAATGTGAAACAATTGATTAAATTGTTAGACAAGGGCCAAAATAGCAATGATAACTAGACCCAGCTTGTAGGGAGCGAGTCAAATGAGTGATGAAAGAAATGCTAAAAACGCTGCTGCTAGTAACGATGAAGTACTGCAGTGGGTAACCTATCGATTAGGTGATGAAACCTATGGCATTAATGTGATGCAAGTACAAGAAGTGCTTAGGCATACAGAAATCGCTCCTGTTCCTGGTGCGCCAGATTATGTGCTCGGTATTATTAATTTGCGTGGTAACGTCGTCACTGTCATTGATACGCGAACGCGTTTCGGACTTCCCCCTCACGAAATTACAGATAGCACACGCATTGTTATTATTGAGTCTGAAGAACAGGTTGTAGGTATTCTTGTTGATAGCGTTGCCGAAGTTGTCTACTTACGTTCCTCTGAGATTGATAGTGCACCTAATGTTGGCACCGAAGAAAGTGCCAAATTTATTCAAGGGGTGAGTAATCGTGATGGTGAATTGCTCATTTTGGTGGATTTGAATAAATTGCTCAGTGATGAAGAATGGGATGAAATTAGTGGTTTGTAAGTCGTTTTATTTTGGCTAAAGGAAATCGTTGAATGCTTACTTGGCAGTTAACAGCTATCGTAATGGTGTGTTTCTTCGTAATTCTCATTGCTGTGGTTAGTTATGTTTTTTCCCTCCGCAATAAAAAAAACGGTCAGCGCATTGAGGAGTTGCAGCTACAAATGCAACAATTACAGCAACAACTTTCCTATTCTCAAGAAGAACTACATGAAGTGCGCTCGGGAGCCATGGGGGTGGCTGCGAAAGTGAAGGATCTGGTAGTTAAAATAGGCTTGATGCAAGATAAATTAGAAGAAATTGAATTTCTAGATCCTGACACTAAATTATACTCACAAGCGGCTAAAATGGCTGATGCGGGTGCCAGTGTAGAAGAACTCATGCGCGAGTGCGAACTTCCCCGAGCAGAAGCAGAGTTGCTACTAGCGGTTAAAAAGCCCCAGTAAAATTTCCCTAACCTCTGTTATTGGCAGTTTTTCCTTTCTATTCTTTAAAATCTTTTTCCCTTGTTCTGGTTGTCGGTTTATGGGATAACTAATCAATGTGTTCTGTAATATCAGCAGACTATCTTTATCGTTGATAGGTTGATTTAACATGGTGTTATTCCCCTATGCAGTCACTAAAACTTCCCTAATGAGATATACATTTATGAAAACCACTGTTTTACACATACTGGCTTTTTTAATGGCTGTTCAATTTACCCTAATGCCATTGGTAGCAACAGGTACTGAAGCTGAAAGCAGCACCGATATCACAGAGCCTTTTGGTCCACCTGAACAGGAATTAATGGTCGAAGTCGAAGGCGGTAAAGTGTATGTCCGGCTAAATGGCCTTTCTCACAGTGATGCTATCCCGGTTATTTTTGTACATGGAGGGCCTGGTGGCACACATAACGGCTTTGCTGAAATGCTAGGACTGGCGAGTGAGCGTATGGTGATAATGTATGATCAGCTCGACAGTGGTATATCTGATCAGCCTAATAACCCAGAAAATTGGCGAGTTGAACGCTTTGTAGAATCATTGGATAAAATACGCCTAGCACTTAAAATTGAACGCTGGCATGTGGTTGGACATAGTTGGGGCTCTGCGCTGGCCCTAGAATATACGGCTAAATACCCACAGCATACTGTATCCACGGTTTTGGGGGGAACATTTATCTCTACGCCACACTGGATCATGGATGCCAACTTGCTTGTTAAAGCCGCACCGAAAACAATAAGAGAAACCCTTAAACACTGTGAATCTGACTCGCCTCCGAACCAAGATATTTGTGATAATGCCTACACCGTTTTGTATTCATCTTATTACCAGCCTAAACCACCCACTGAAGCGGCTTTAGCGTATTACGAAAGCGTCGGTGGAAAAGGGTTTAATCCGCTTATTTATAATCAAATGTGGGGGCCAAGTGAGTTTTCTTCTACAGGTGTGCTTAAACACTACGATGCCACTCATTTATTGACTGAGATTGATGGCAGCCGCACTCTTTTTATGATCGGCCAATATGATTCGGCGCGCATTGATACTGTGCAAGACTATATCAAACTAACGTCGGGGGCTGAGCTGGCTGTGGTGCCAGGAGGAGCACATGGCTTCTATTCCGATCGGCCGATAATTACCCAAGCCATATTAAAAGACTGGCTTACTCGAAAAGATGCTGCTTTTGAAATAAATAGATAAAACGTCTCTTTAAAATATGTGGATTTTACGAAAAGGTGTAACACTGGCATTACTAGGTTAGGGGGAACAAAGACCGTTGTTGTTATTTGCTCATATCAGCTTAGTTGAAGGAAAGAGGTCTATTCATTCAACCTGTAATATCTGATATGAGCGAATGTTATCAGTGCCTATTAACACCCATTTTCGAATAATTTAGATTGCTCATTTTCATGATGAATGTTTTTATTTCGATTGCAAAATTGTTACTAGTTGCTGCAAATCTTCAACAATATAATCTGGCTTTGCAGCGAGCGGGTAGAGGGTTTTTCCCTTACGTGCAATAAACGCGGTTTGCATGCCAGCTGCTTTCGCACCGGCAACATCCCAACCGTGAGCTGCAACCATCAATGTTTCCTCAGGCTTCACTCCCAGTTTTTCCAGTGCCCAAGCGTAGGATCTCAGGTCTGGTTTGTAGATTTTAATATCTTCAATGGACAAACGTTTATCAAAAAACTCGGTTAAACCGGCGTTTTTGAATTGTGTCTCTACCCCTTTATTTGATGAATTGGTCAAGCTCACAATCATAAAACCTTGAGCCTTTAAAGCAGCTAAACCAGCCTTAACATCGGGATGAGGCGGCAGCGATAATAGGGGCGTTTTAATAGCCGTTAAAGCTTGCTCTTGGGTAATCTCTATATCGTTGCTTTCTGCCACCATCATAAGTGCGGCAACGCCAATTTTGCCAAAATCATGGTATTCGCCAGTCACAGTCGTTACAAGTGAGTGATGTAGCATCGTTGAAAACCATAAGCTGATGAGATCGTCCTTGACATTTAATGCCTCTGCAATGGATGTGCGCATAGACTCAAGGTCAAGCAAGGTTTCATTCACATCAAATACAATGATTTTGGGTTTACTCGCTGCTTGGCTAGTAAAACTGACAGTCACTAAAACAACACTTAATAACAAAAAACGTAAGTATTGGGATAACACATTAAAATTCATGGGTACTCGCTACATTAATAAGGTGGGAAAATTAGTTGCATGGGGTGTTTGAATTTGGACCTAGACAACTAGATTCGAATTTGAGTTCTTAGATAAATTTTTAAAACACACTTAGTTTAGCTGTATCGAATCAAAACGAATTGTTCGATGGCGTTAATATATCTGGCTTTGAACAATCGTTCAAGTTAAAATTGAACAGATGTTCAAAGGAGGTTATGGATGGCAAACAATACGAAGTTCGATCGTGATCAGGTGATTGATAAAGCATTGCAACTTTATTGGCGTCGCGGGTTTCATGGTACTTCTATGCGCGTATTGCAGGATGAAATTGATATGCGGCCAGGTAGTATTTATGCTGCATTTGGCAGTAAAGAAGGCCTATTCAAACAAGCGCTTATCCGATATACCCAGCTTGGCTCAGAACATTTACAACAATGCCGCTCTAAAACCACATCACCATTATCGGCATTAAAAGCTTTTATGCTCAGCCGAGTGACAGACACGCAAATGTCGTCTCCCACTTGTATTTGTTTATTAGCTAAAACGATTGCGGAATTAACCGACGAGAATGCCGAACTGTTAGAGCAAGCTAAAGCCTCATTAAAAGCAATGGAAAGCAGCTTTGAAACATTGATAATTGAAGCGCAATTAGCCGGTGAATTAAATCAGAGTCAGGACAGCAAAAAACTTGCTCGGCATGTGCAAATCAACTTTTCGGGACTACGCACTTATATCAGAGTGTATGGCGCACAAGTGCCCACCGAGGAAATTATTGACAATATATTCGCCCCCTACATCAGCAATAAGTCATTCCACTAAATTAACCTTTAATTGCATGGAGCGCTTTCACAAGCTCTCATATACACATACCTGTTTTATTTATAGGTAAGACTTTCATAAAAGGTAGCTTTAAAACCAAACAAAAAAGAGATGGCTGGACGGTGATCACCAAAGACCGCAAGTTATCCGCGCAATGGGAGCACACGGTTTTAGTTACAGCAACGGGGGTCAAAGTGTTGACCTTACGTGACGAAGAAAAGTGAATTTAATATTGTTACCTTTATTTCTCTCCAGAGGAACCAGCAAAGCAATGACTCAACTCATCTGGCAAAGCCGCGCAGAAACGTAAAGAAAACCGTTACTTGAAAATACAAACTGGTATTTCCCAAACAATATCTTTTTAACTTCAGTTAATCTTAAGGTTAGTTGGATATAGTCCACAAACATCAAATCAATACACTTCGGAGAGTTGATATTGTGGATATTTCTGTTGTTATCCCCGCAAAAAATGAACAAGACAATATCATTCCACTGATAAAAGAAATTGTTGCTGTTCTTGATAGCAATAACCAGTTTGAAATAGTCTATGTGGACGATGGCAGCGATGATAATACCTATAGTAACTTGTGTTTAGCTGCTTCAGGTGACTATCCGCAAGTAAATCCTATTCGACATAAGTATTCTGTTGGCCAAAGCAAAGCGATTCATACCGGCGTCAGTTATGCCAAGGGAAAGCTGATCGTTACCCTAGATGCCGACGGCCAAAACAATCCTGCTGATATTCCGCAGTTATTGAAAGAAGCTCAAAAATTTCCCGTTGGCACTGATTTCTGTATCGCCGGTTACCGCAAAAACCGCAAAGATACGGCTTGGAAGCGCATGCAATCTAAGATTGCCAACAATATTAGGAGTCGAATTTTGGGTGACAATACCCCTGATACCGGTTGCGGCTTAAAAATCTTTCCCAAAGATACTTTTTTACAACTTCCATACTTCGATCATATGCACCGCTTTCTTCCGGCGTTAGTTCGCCGTCTTGGCGGCGCTATAGTGGTGGTTGCGGTCAGCCACCGAGACCGTCAATCAGGTACTTCCAAGTATAATATGTTGGGGAGATTACGGGTCGGGATCGTGGATTTACTTGGGGTGATGTGGTTACAAAGACGCAGCAACTCCGCGTTGGTTGAAACCATTCATGAACAGTGACTTTTTAAGGTTATGTGTCAGTGTTCTAGGGCGTTTTTTACCACTGTTGTTAATTTGCTTAATTGGCAGTGAATTATTAGCGCAGATCCCATCTATCGACAGCTTTAATCAAACCTGGATAGATGCTCATACCCGACATAATGGGTGGAAGGGGATAACGAATTTTGTTTTGTTGAGTTGTTTATTCGCTTCATTAGGCGCTCCTAGACAATTTATTGCGTTTTTAAGCGGCTATGCTTTTGGCTTTACAGAAGGTGTGATTTATTCGACTTTTGCCATTACCTTAAGTTGTTTACTCACTACCCTTGCTTCTCGTTTTTATGCCAAACCTGTGGTCATGCACTTTTTTCCAAACAAGGTGATGGATCTCAATCGATTTTTGACCAATCAAGTTTTTCTGAAAACTATAATTGTTAGGTTGTTGCCAGTAGGTAATAACCTCATTACTAATATCACTGCCGGGGTTAGCACAATTAAAATTTGGCCGTTTGTGATGGGGTCTATGTTTGGTTACGTCCCGCAGATGGCTATTTTCGCCTTTATGGGAAAAGGTGTGGTGGTGCAATCTTATTGGAAAATAATTCTCAGTGTTGTATTTCTCGCCATATCCAGTTTGTTAAGTCTTTATGTCTATAAAAAGTTTAAGACTGATAAATATTTAAACACCAGGGTTAACCCTCAAAGTAGCCTACATCTAAGCCCTAGCAATGGTCATAAACAATAAGATGATGGTTAATGTGTTTCTGTTCCAATTATCCTCTCAAAAACATGCTCGCGAATGGCAACTGTTGGCGTTGCTTTTTATTACTGCCATCACATTGATCTTTGTCGGCTTAGGGTTTCGCGATCCATGGCCTGCAGATGAACCTCGTTTCGCACAAATTGCCAAAGAGATGGTAGAAACTGGTCAATGGTATTTCCCCGCTAGAGCTGGTGAATTTTATCCAGATAAACCCCCTGTGTTTATGTGGTCAATTGCGATTTTTTACCTATTGCTCGGCTCATTAAATATAGCTTTCTTATTACCTTCTGCTTTGTGCTCACTACTGACTATTTATTTAGTCTTTGATGTTGGACGTAAGCTCTGGAATCCAGAAACTGGTTTTATAGCAGGTCTGTTATTAGTGTTTAGCTTTCAATTTATGTTGCAGGCTAAAAGTGCACAAATTGATGCAATGGAGTGTGCGTGGATCACCCTTGGTTGTTATGGTTTGTTGAGATTTTTGTTATTTGACCCTAAATGGCGATGGTTCTATTTGGCCTGTTTTTTTATGGGAATTGGGGTTATCACCAAAGGCGTAGGCTTTTTACCGATATTGATACTGATCCCGTATTTGCTTATGCGCTTTATTTGCCACTGTCACTTAATACTTAAACCGAATAATGAGTCTATTGTTAAGTGGCTGATGGGACTATTGGTGATGTTATTAGCAATAGGTTTGTGGTTTGTACCTATGTTGTCATTGGTTGAACTAAGCCAGAATCCGTTACTAGAACAATATCGCGATAACATTTTGTTTAAACAAACCGTCACTCGTTATGCGGATTCTTGGCATCATATTAAACCGTTTTGGTACTATTTTGTTGCAGTAATCCCAGCCTTTTGGTTACCCCTAAGTATTCTCATTCCGTGGTTAATTCCGTATTGGCTACGGGCAATCAAAAAGCAAGATGCCCGTGTCATTCTGCCGTTAGCTTGGATTGTATTAGTGTTAGTGTTTTTCAGTATCAGCCCTGGCAAAAGGGGCGTATATATATTGCCTGCTTTGCCAATGTTAGCCTTGATCAGTGCACCTTATGTGCGACAAGTTTTACAGCGAAGGGCAGTTAATTGGATTGTATGGGGACTGGTGGTTGGTTTATCTACTGGATTATTAGTTTTTGCGCTCGCTGGATTAAACAATGCCAGTTTTACCGAAAAACTGGTGACTGAATACGCTATTTCACCTTGGTACTTTTTTATGAGTATTGGTTGGGTGGGGCTTTTGGGCACCATTATTACCTACAAACAGCAAAAGTGGTGGAGTTGGCCGATATTTTTCAGTGGCTTATGGATATTGTATTGCACATGGGGCTACGGGTTACTCGAAGCGGTTAAAACCCCTAAACATATATTTAGCCAAATACAGAAAGAACTGGTTAGCCAACAAGTGCTCTCCCAAAATGCAGAATTAGGGCTTGTCGATTTTGCTGAGCAATTTATTCTATTTTCCCCTTATCCTATTACTCATTTTGGTTATCACACTGACAATGCAGAGCAAGTCAAAGCAGCTTACCAATGGATAGGTAACAGTAAAAACCGATTTATATTGTTAAGTTTTGAGTTAGTTGAGGGGCTTTGTTTTGATAAAAATAAAGCCATACATCTTGGGTTTGCTCACCGTAATGATTGGGTATTATTAAATACCGCTAGTCGCATACAAGGGTGTCCCAAACCGCAGCTTCATAAACCTCAGGGCAATATTATTAAATACCAGTATATTCCCCAGCATTAAGTTTTATCTAAAGCATCAAAAATATTAAATTATTCAAAATATCTAACTCAGATCGAAAAAGTGCTGAACAAATTTTCAATATTGTAAATTGTGCTCATGAACCGTTAAACATGAATGAATTAGCTTCAATTTAGATTTAGGTAATGAATGAGTTAAATGTGGCAATAAGGCTAATTAGGATGTGAGAGTGAGAAAAATTCAACTATAAACATTATAAGCCGGATAAACGTTTAGACGTCTAGACGTAAAGATGTTGACTTTTCAGTGTGAATGAGCGAAATTTGTTGCCTTACCACCACATTGGAGAACTTATGCCTATTCGAATACCTAGTGATCTTCCCGCCCAAGGGGTCTTGAACGCGGAAAATATATTCGTGATGGACAGCGAAGCCGCTGCTAAGCAAGACATTCGTCCTCTAGAAGTGGGGATTTTGAATTTAATGCCAAATAAGATTGAAACTGAAGTTCAGATTCTGCGTCTGCTTTCCAATACGCCTTTGCAAATTAATATAGACCTTATTCGCATTGATAATCAGGCACCTAAAAATACCCCTAAAGCTCATATGGATGCGTTTTATTTGTCATTTGATGATGTGGCCCATAAAAATTACGATGGCTTTATTATTACAGGCGCGCCCCTTGCTCATCTAGATTATTCTGCGGTGAAATATTGGGACAAAATCACCACTATTATGGAGTGGACCCAACGTCATGTGCAGTCGACGCTGTATTCCTGTTGGGCTGCCCATGCGGCGATGTTCCATTTTTACGGCCACAATCGTCGACTTAGAGACGATAAGCTATCTGGTGTTTACACCCATAATGTGAATGATCCCCACGATGCGTTAATGCGTGGCTTCGATCCGCAGTTTAATGCACCGCATTCTCGCTTTGGGGAAATTCCCATCGACATATATAAAAGTGTTGAGGGACTGAATGTATTGGCCAGTTCGGAAAAAGCTGGGGCTTACTTAGTTGCCTCGAAAGATAAACGCATGGTGTGTGTAACGGGGCACCCTGAATATGACCCTGATACTCTGGAGCAGGAGTTTAAGCGGGATATTAATAATGGTTTAACCCCCAAGGTACCAGAAAACTATTACGAAAATGATGACCCTAGCCAGCCCTATCATGTAACATGGCGCTCCCATGGTTCGCTTCTGTTAACAAACTGGTTAAACTACTATGTTTATCAGACGACACCATTTGATCTTGCAGATCTTCCAAGTAAAAAATAAGAGGTAATTGCGTGGCGCAAAATAACACCGATAAACTGTATTCTATTGCCAAAGAACGAATTCTTATTCTTGATGGCGCAATGGGAACAATGATTCAGCGGCATAAACTGGAAGAAGACGATTACCGAGGTGATCGCTTTGCTGATTGGCATTGTGATGTCAAAGGCAACAACGATTTATTGGTGTTGAGCCAACCGCAAATTATTTATGATATTCATTGCCAGTACTTTGCAGCTGGCGCTGATATCATTGAGACTAATACTTTTAATGCCACCACTATTGCCATGGCTGATTACGATATGCAATCACTGGCCAAAGAAATCAATATTGAAGCCACAAAGTTGGCCCGTAAAGCGGCAGATGAATACACTGCGAAAACACCAGATAAACCACGTTTTGTGGCAGGCGTGTTAGGGCCAACTAACCGAACGGCGTCTATTTCTCCCGATGTTAATGATCCTGGCAAACGTAATGTTAACTTTGATCAGTTAGTCGAAGCCTATTCAGAGGCAACGCACGGTTTGATTGAAGGTGGCGCGGATATTATTTTAATCGAAACCATTTTTGATACCTTAAATGCAAAAGCCGCAGCCTTTGCTGTAGACACTGTGTTTGATGAGCTAGGCATAAGTTTACCGGTTATGATTTCAGGCACTATTACCGATGCCTCTGGCCGCACCCTATCGGGGCAAACTGCCGAAGCCTTTTATTACTCTTTGCGACATATCAACCCTGTGTCATTTGGACTCAACTGTGCCCTTGGACCCGATCTATTGCGCCAGTATGTGGAAGAGATTGCCAATCAAGCAGAATGTTTGGTTTCAGCGCACCCTAATGCGGGTTTACCCAACGAGTTTGGTGAATACGATATGGATGAACACGAAATGGCAGAACATATTCAAGAGTGGGCAAAATCAGGGTTAGTTAATATTGTCGGCGGATGTTGCGGCAGTACACCAGAACACATTGCAGAAATTGCCAAAGTCGTAGAAGGCATTGCGCCTCGAGTCCCAGTTAAAAAAGAAGTTAGAATGCGCTTGTCTGGTTTAGAACCCTTCGTGCATTAACAGGAGCTTTTCGTGTCTCAACAACAACAAAATTCCAGTGCAACCTTTGTTAACGTAGGTGAACGTACCAACGTAACAGGTTCAGCAATGTTTAAACGCCTGATCCTCGAAGATAACTATGAGACAGCCTTAGATGTTGCTCGTCAGCAGGTTGAAAACGGTGCACAAGTTATCGATATTAATATGGATGAAGCTATGTTGGATTCGGAAGCGGCAATGGTACGCTTTTTAAGTCTGATTGCTTCTGAACCGGATATCTCCCGCGTGCCTATTATGATCGACTCCTCTAAATGGAGTGTCATCGAAGCGGGATTAAAGTGCGTTCAAGGTAAAGCCATAGTTAATTCTATTAGCTTAAAAGAAGGTGAAGAGCCATTTTTAAAACAAGCCAAACTGTTAAAGCGTTATGGCGCGGCTACTGTGGTCATGGCCTTTGACGAAAAAGGTCAAGCCGACACCCAAGCTAGAAAATACGAAATTTGTGAGCGCAGTTATAAGCTGTTGACGGAAAAAATTGGTTTTCCACCAGAAGACATTATTTTTGACCCGAACATTTTTGCTGTTGCAACCGGTATTGAAGAGCACAACAATTATGCGGTTGATTTCATCGAAGCTACTCGTCAAATAAAACAAAACTTACCCCATTGCCATATATCCGGCGGTTTATCGAATATCTCGTTTTCGTTTAGAGGTAATAATCCGGTTCGTGAAGCGATGCACTCGGTATTTTTGTACTATGCCATCAAAGCCGGTATGGACATGGCCATCGTCAACGCGGGTCAGTTAGAAGTTTACGATAATATTCCTAAAGAATTAAAAGACGCTGTTGAAGATGTGATCCTTAACCGCCATCCAGATGCCACCGATAACTTGTTAGCCTTAGCGCCAAAATATCAAGGTGATGGCAAAGCCGTAGTCAAAGAAAACCTAGAATGGCGGGAATACCCAGTTAACAAGCGCCTGGAACATGCGTTGGTCAAAGGGATCACCGACTTTATTATCGAAGATACCGAGGCTGCACGGCTAGAAGCTGATAAACCTTTGCATGTGATTGAAGGGCCGTTAATGGACGGCATGAACGTAGTAGGGGATTTATTTGGTGAGGGTAAAATGTTTTTACCTCAAGTGGTTAAGTCAGCGCGGGTAATGAAAAAAGCCGTGGCGTATCTTGAACCTTACATCGAATTGGAAAAAGACCAAAGCAGCAGCAACGGCAAAATATTATTAGCCACGGTAAAAGGCGATGTACACGATATTGGTAAGAATATTGTGGGTGTGGTTTTACAGTGTAATAACTATGAAATTATCGACCTAGGCGTGATGGTGCCTGCGGCTAAAATTATGCAGGTAGCCAAAGATGAAAAGGTTGACATGATAGGTTTGTCGGGCCTAATCACTCCGTCATTAGATGAAATGGTGCATGTGGCGAAAGAGATGCAGCGTTTAGAGTTAGATTTACCTCTACTCATTGGTGGAGCTACCACCTCAAAAGCCCATACCGCGGTTAAAATAGAACAAAATTACCAAGGACCTGTGGTTTATGTTCCGAATGCCAGCCGTGCGGTTGGGGTCTGCCAAAAACTGATCTCTGATGAGTTTAGACCTGAATATATTGCCCAATTGCAAAAAGAATATGATGTGGTTCGGGAACAGCACGCCCGCAAAAAGCCGCGCTCTAAACCGGTGACCTTGGAGTCTGCCAGAGAAAATCGCTTTGAATGTGATTGGCAGGTATATCATCCTCCTGTGCCTAAGGCATTGGGTGTGCAAACTGTCGATGTTGAATTAGCGGATTTGATTGATTACATTGATTGGACACCCTTTTTCTTAACCTGGTCATTAGCCGGGAAATATCCTCGTATCCTCGAAGATGAAGTAGTTGGCGAAGAAGCGAAAAAGCTATTTCAAGATGCCACTAATATGCTCAATAAACTTTGTGCAGAAGGTAGCTTGGCTGCTAAAGGTGTAGTGGGCATCTTCCCTGCCAATCGAGTGGGCGATGACGTAGAAATTTACGCCGATGACAGTCGCCAAGAGGTAATTCATGTTGCCCATCATTTACGCCAACAAACCCAAAAGCCGAAAGGATTCAATTATTGCTTAAGTGATTATATTGCCCCTAAAGCCAGTAAAAAAGCGGATTATATTGGTGCTTTTGCGGTGACAGCAGGTATTGGTGAAGATGAGTTAGCGCAAGCCTATATTGATGATGGTGATGATTACAACGGGATTATGGTCAAAGCCATTGCCGATCGTTTAGCTGAAGCCTTTGCGGAATATCTACATGAAAAAGTCAGAAAGGAAATCTGGGGTTATGCTGACGATGAGCAGTTAAGCAATGACGATTTGATCCGAGAAAAGTATCAAGGAATTCGTCCCGCTCCAGGTTATGCAGCGTGTCCTGAACATACTGAGAAACAAACCATTTGGGATTTGTTAGATGCCCAAAACGCAACAGGTATGCAACTAACAGAGTCCTATGCCATGTGGCCAGGTGCTGCCGTATCTGGATGGTATTTCTCTCATCCAGATGCCCGTTATTTTGCAGTTGCGCAAATTCAACAAGATCAGCTAGAAGACTACGCACAGCGTAAAGGCTGGACGTTAGAACTTGCACAGAAGTGGTTAGCGCCGAATCTAAACGGTTAATTTGATTTCATATAGGTGATAGATGTTCGATAACAAAGATTTTTCCCAACCTTGTGAGAATAACAAAGCACCTATTTTAACGCAGCTGCGAGAGCATTTTGCCAATCAAAGCAAAGTATTGGAAATTGGTTCAGGTACAGGACAGCATGCGGCGTTTTTCGCCCCTGCATTGTCTCATTTAACTTGGCAACCTACCGATATTCCAGACAACCATGGCAGCATAAATGCTTGGGTAGCGGAATCACAATGCAGCAATGTGTTGTCGCCTGTAGAGTTTTTTATTGGCAGGGATAAATGGACGTTCAGTGGTGTTGATAGTGTGTTTAGCGCGAACACTACCCATATTATGCAGCCACATGAAGCCCAGCTAATGATGGAAACTATCGCGGTTAACTTGCCCAAGTCTGGCGTGTTTTGTCAGTATGGTCCGTTTAAAATTGACGGTAACTTTACCAGTGATAGCAATGCACAATTTGATCAAAGTTTGCGTCAGCGAGGTTATGGTGGCATCCGTGACATTACCGAGTTAAAAAGCTGGGCCGTGCCTCTAACCTTAGATGATATGATTCAGATGCCGGCTAATAATCATTTGTTAGTGTGGCGTAAATAAGCTTGTTTGTTAGTCTTGTGCTTTTTTAAAGGGTAACACTTCAGCTGCATTCACTTTATAGGCTTCAATACCTGGCCGTTCTTGTTCAACAAAGCGTGATACAGCGTCTTGGAACGAGGGATCGTGCAGCCAATGGTTTGAATAACAGAATATGGGCTCAAAGCCCCTTAGAATTTTATGTTCACCTTGGGTGCCAGGATTAAAGCTGCTTATTTTTTTCTCAATACAGAATTCAATGCCTTGGTAATAACAACACTCAAAGTGAAGGCCATCAAATTCTTCCAGGGCGCCCCAATAGCGTCCACAAAGCTGATTTTGGTCATATAGATAAAGTGCCCCAGCAACGGGAGTATCTTGCACAGAGGCGATGACTAACAAAATGTTGTCTGCCATAGTGTCGAGAATCTGTGAAAAAAATGATTTGCTTAAATAACCACTGTGGCCGCTGCGTTTTAAATAGGTTTGGCAGTAACAAAGATAAAAGAAGTCCATTTCTACCGAGGTTAACTTATCGCCGTGAAAACGTTTTACCGTTAACCCTTGCTGCGCCACTTTTTGCCTTTCTTTACGCACACTTTTTCTGCGTCTTGCAGTAAAGGTGGCTAAGAAATCATCAAAATGCGGGTAGTCGCGGTTAAACCATTGAAATTGGACACTTCGTCTTTGCACCGCGCCAAAATTTTGTAGTTGATGACTAATTTGCTCCTGCGGAAAAAGAAAGTGTACCGACGATAGGTTTAATACAGGCAGTTGTTGTTTAATAAATTCATACATCTTGCCTAATAAAACCTTAGGGTCGATTGCATGATCCGTTAACAAACGAATACCGGTAACAGGTGTGAAGGGAATAGCATTGATTAATTTGGGGTAATACTGTTTTTGATAGCGCTGATAGGCTTCCGCCCATGCAAAATCAAACACATATTCTCCATAACTATGACTTTTTTGGTACATAGGTAGGATACCGATAACTTTGTCGTCCTGATAAGCTATCAAATGATGGGGTGTCCAACCTGTGTCACCGCCAACAGAACCCGACTGTTCTAAGGCGGTTAAAAATTCATATCTGCAAAACAGTGCTTGATTTTGATTTAAATCATCCCAGATCTGTTTGGGGATGGCGTCGGTTGAATGGATAAATTGAAAAAACAAAGCAAAGGTTCCGATGAATCAAGTTGATAGGCTATTAATATGTCAGACTATGATGTGAAGATCATCAATCATTCTATAACTCGTCTATTGGCTCGTCGAGAACACAGCCAACATGAGCTAGTGACAAAGCTGGCGTTAAAAGGGCTAGATAGGAATTTGCTAAAACAGCAAATTGCGCTGTTTGCTGAAAAAGATATTCAAAGTGATAAACGTTTTGTGGAAGCCTTTATTCGACATCGTGCACTCAAAGGGCAGGGGCTGAAGCGTATCCAAGTTGAATTACAACAACATAATATTGACGAAATAACCGTCTCAAATGCCCTTGCAGAGAGTGAAACAGATTTTGCTGAGACAGCGATTCAAGCTTACCGTAAAAAGTACGGTAGTAAACCAATACAGGACTGGCAAGACAAACAAAAACGCATGCGCTTTTTGCAATATCGTGGTTTTAACCATGAACAAATTCGACTTGCATTAAAAGGCGAATCGGATGAATAAGAATTAACAATAGGGCATAACGAATTCACGGCTTAACAAGGTTCCCTAATTTATGCTATCGTTCGCCGCCTATAGCCCTTTACGAGCAAGTCTTAGTACTTGTCGGAACTAACTTGATAATCAGGAAAATGAATGAGTAAAACTACCGCTGAAATTAGAAGTGCCTTTTTGGATTATTACGCCAATTTAGGTCATCAAATTGTACCCAGTTCTTCATTGGTCCCGGCGGATGACCCTACGCTTTTGTTTACCAATGCCGGAATGAATCAATTCAAAGACGTTTTCCTAGGCACTGAAACTCGCAAATATAATAAAGCAGTTTCTTCACAACGCTGTGTGCGTGCAGGTGGAAAGCATAATGACCTCGAGAACGTAGGTTATACTGCTCGTCATCATACATTTTTTGAAATGATGGGTAACTTTAGTTTCGGCGACTATTTTAAGCAAAAAGCGATACATTATGCTTGGAACTTTTTAACTGATGTTCTTGGGCTACCAAAAGAAAAGTTACTGGTTACTATTTATCATGAAGATGATGAAGCATTTGATATTTGGAATACAGAAATTGGTATTCCAGCGGAAAAGATTATTCGCATAGCTACCTCAGATAATTTCTGGTCAATGGGCGATACCGGGCCTTGTGGACCTTGTTCTGAAATATTCTATGATCACGGCGAACATATTTGGGGTGGACCTCCAGGCTCACCAGAAGAAGATGGTGATCGTTTCATTGAAATTTGGAACTTGGTATTCATGCAGTTTAATCGCACTGCTGATGGCGTTATGCATCCACTTCCCAAGCCATCAATTGATACAGGTATGGGGCTAGAACGTATCTCGGCAATTATGCAAAACGTGCACAGCAATTACGAAATCGATATTTTTCAAGAATTGATTGCTGCTGCCGCCAAAATCGTAGGCTCTAAAGATTTAGAGGATAAATCGTTACGAGTAATCGCTGACCACATTCGTTCTTGTGCATTTCTAATTTGTGATGGAGTAATGCCATCCAATGAAGGCCGTGGTTATGTGCTTCGTCGAATTATTCGTCGAGCGGTGCGACACGGTTATCAGTTAGGTGCGAAAGACATCTTCTTTTATAAATTAGTTGATGAATTAGGCGTTCAAATGGGCGAAGCCTACCCTGAACTTATCGCGCAAAAGCCTGTGCTTGAAAAAGTTTTGCGAGTTGAAGAAGAGCAATTCTCTCGTACATTAGAGCGCGGTATGACAATACTTAATGAAGCATTGTCTGAGTTAGAAGGTGAAGTGCTGCCAGGAGAGTTAGCATTCAAACTCTATGATACTTATGGTTTCCCTGCTGATTTAACCAATGATGTGGCTCGTGAGAAAGGTTTTACTATTGATCAGGATGGTTTTGACCAAGCGATGGCACAACAGCGTGAACGCGCTCAACAGGCCAGCAATTTTGGTAAAGATTATAATGACACTTTGCATGCTAAAACCATTAGCGAATTCAGCGGTTATGATTCTGAGACGGATAGCTCTGAAGTTACCGAGTTATTTGCTGAAAACGGTTCTGTTGAATCTCTCAAAGCGGGTGAGTCAGGCATGGTTATATTAACTAAAACACCATTTTACGCCGAGTCGGGTGGTCAAGTTGGTGACACTGGCGTGTTGCAAGGTGTGTCCACTGAATTCAAAGTTACCGACACGATTAAATTAAATGATGCCGTGGCTCACAAAGGTATTGCCCAAAGTGATATCAAAGTTGGGGATATGGTTGAAGCACAAGTTGACGGACAACGTCGTGCTGCCATCAAACTTAATCATAGTGCCACCCATTTAATGCATGCGGCGTTAAAAACCATCTTAGGTGAGCATGTTAATCAGAAAGGTTCCTTGGTGGACGCTGAGCGTTTACGTTTCGACTTTTCTCATATGGAAGGGGTGACTGCACAGCAACTTGAAGAGATTGAAACACTAGTAAATGATCAAATTCGCCTTAACCATCGTTTAAACACTAAACTGATGGGATTAGAGGAAGCTAAAAACGCCGGTGCAATGGCGTTGTTTGGTGAAAAATACGACGACGATGTCCGTGTTGTAACCATGGGGTCATTCTCAATGGAACTTTGCGGAGGCACACATGTCAACCAAACAGGTGACATCGGTTTATTTAAAATTGTCAGCGAAAGTGGCATCGCCTCTGGTGTGAGAAGGATAGAAGCGATTACCGGCCAAGCTGCACTACAATATGTGCAAGACCAATCGAAATTAATTAGCAATGTCTCGGGTCTACTTAAAACAGACACTGCTAATTTACAAAGTAGAATCGTGACTGTAATTGATCATGCTAAAGAGTTAGAAAAGGAATTGTCCAAGTTGAAGCAGAAAATGGCTGCTCAAGCTGGAACCGATTTAGCGTCTCAGACCACTGATGTGAAGGGAGTGAAAGTTCTTTCGACTAAAGTTGAAGGGGTAGAATCTAAAACTTTGCGTACAATGGTCGATGACCTGAAGAATCAAATAGGCAGTGGTGTCATAGTTCTAGGGTTACCAGCCGATAATAAAGTAAGTGTTATTGTTGGTGTAACCAAAGATCTGGTTGGCAAAGTTAAAGCTGGCGAGTTAGTTAATTATGTAGCCAGCCAAGTAGGTGGAAAAGGTGGTGGCAGACCTGATATGGCGCAAGCTGGAGGGAGTCAGCCTGAAAACCTAGAGGCAGCTATTAACTCAGTACATAGTTGGTTAGAAGAACGCTTATAAGTATTTATTAGAGAGTTTTTGTAAGTGACGACAAAAACAAGGAATGCTAATTGTGTATTTTCTGGAGTGAACTGGTAAATATGCTAATTTTAACTAGGGAACATTGTGGTATAACGCAAAAGGAGCAATAGAATGCTAATTTTAACCCGTCGTGTAGGTGAGACCTTGATGGTAGGTGATGAAGTCACCGTAACCGTATTGGGTGTTAAAGGGAATCAGGTAAGAATAGGGGTCAATGCTCCTAAAGAAGTATCTGTGCATCGAGAAGAGATTTACATGCGCATTCAAGCAGAAAAAAATGGAACAGCTAGCGAACGTTCTGGCAATTCAAGCGAAGATGTTGAGTAAAACGAAGCAAAACACTTTAAAAAAGACTGGTTTACCAGTCTTTTTTTTTGATTTTTTTAATTATTTCCAATTATTTTTAAAAAAATTTCAGGGCAGAAAATATTTATTACGCTGAAAAATCGCTTAAAAAGCCAGCATAACATTGCAGTTTTAAGCTGATCGTTTAAAATCCCAGCATACAGGTAGTAAAGTGTAAAAAAAGGTTTGACTTCCTTTTGTGATTCAGTAAACTTCGCTCCCACATTTGGAGAGGTGGCCGAGTGGCTGAAGGCGCTCCCCTGCTAAGGGAGTATAGGGTTTATAGCCCTATCGAGGGTTCGAATCCCTCTCTCTCCGCCATTTCTTTTTAGAGATGGTTGATAAATGTTTTACGCGTGTGTAGCTCAGCTGGATAGAGTACCTGGCTACGAACCAGGCGGTCGGAGGTTCGAATCCTTCCACACGCGCCATATTAAATCGAAGCTCCGCAGGAGGTTCGACAATGTTAGAATCGCTTTTAGATTTTAACGGTTAGTACGAGTAAGTTAGAAACCACGCGTGTGTAGCTCAGCTGGATAGAGTACCTGGCTACGAACCAGGCGGTCGGAGGTTCGAATCCTTCCACACGCGCCACATTGAATCGAAGCTCCGTAGGAGGTTCGACAAAATCGTCAGGAACGATTTTAAAAAAACCGCTTTTTTAAAAGCGGTTTTTTTATGCCTGTAAATTAAACTAAATTAAATATTTATAAGTAATTCCCAATAAATAATATTAATCTAAACGTCACGATTGATATGATAGCCTGCCTTTGCATTAAAATTAACTTAGCTATAGAAGCAATAGATGTTCGCCATATTCAAATAAACAGGCTGACTAATTGATTGCTGGAACTAGCCACATGATTAATATGCTTGGGTAAAGATTCAAAAAAGTTGAATAAATACCGCAAAATTAAAGTTCACTTTGTGGATTTTAGTTGAGTTTTCAATGCTTAGGTGATACTTATCCTTACCTAAATAAATAATAGTGTGAATTATATGCAAGCGTCCATTTCTGAATTACTAATTGAAGCTGCCAACTTGATGGTAGTGGGCATGGTTGTGGTGTTTGTCTTTCTAACGCTACTAATCGGTGCAGTCAATTTAATTGCTGCCATTAACCGTAGACTTCCTGAAGAAGTCGTACCTGCGGCTGCCGCTAGGACGCAAAGGAAAGTCACTACTGATAAATCAAGTTCTTCTGTACCAATTGCAGCTATAACCGCAGCAGTTCATCAATATCGAAAGAATAGATAGACTAAATAAATCGATCTTTTAGGAGCCTCCATGAGTAACCCCCTTAAAATAACTGAATTGGTACTGCGCGACGCACATCAATCTTTATTAGCCACCAGAATGCGTTTGGACGATATGCTACCCATCGCAGATAAATTAGATAAAGTTGGTTTTTGGTCAATGGAATCTTGGGGAGGCGCTACATTCGACTCTTGTATTCGATATCTTGGTGAAGATCCTTGGGATCGTATCCGTCAATTGAAAAAAGCGATGCCAAACACACCTCAACAGATGTTGTTAAGAGGGCAAAACCTTTTAGGTTACCGTCACTATGCTGATGATGTGGTTGAAAAGTTTGTAGAGCGAGCGCATACCAACGGTGTGGATGTTTTCCGTATTTTTGATGCTATGAATGATACGCGCAACTTAGAGACTGCAATAAAATCTGTCGTTTCAGTGGGGGCTCATGCACAAGGGACTATTTCTTATACTGTAAGCCCTGTACATACTCTTGAGCGCTGGTTAGATATGGCTAAATCTTTAGAGGATATGGGGATTCATTCCTTGTGTATTAAAGATATGGCTGGCTTGTTGAAGCCTTATGAATGTGAAGAGTTAATCACTCGCTTGAAAGAAATTATCAGTGTGCCTATTGCAATGCAATGCCATGCCACTACTGGTTTAAGTACTGCAACTTATCAGAAGGGCATTGATGCCGGTATTGATATGGTTGATTGTGCTGTCTCGTCTATGAGTATGACATACGGACACAGTGCCACTGAAACCATAATGTCAATTGTTGAAGGTACAGACAGAGATACTGGCTTAGATCTGCACTTAATGGCTGAAATCGCTAGTTATTTCCGAGAAGTACGGAAAAAATACGCTAAATTCGAAGGAAGCTTGAAAGGCGTCGATGCTCGAATTCTCATCGCCCAAGTCCCTGGCGGAATGTTGACCAATATGGAAAATCAACTTCGTGAGCAAGGTGCGGAAGACAAAATGGATGAGGTGCTTAAAGAAATTCCTAAGGTAAGAGAAGATCTCGGTTTTATTCCTTTGGTAACGCCGACATCACAAATTGTTGGTTCTCAATCTGTCTTAAATGTTCTAACAGGCGAGCGATACAAGAGTATCACTAAGGAAACGGCTGGCGTACTTAAAGGTGAGTATGGCGCAACTGCAGCCCCTGTGAATGCAGAATTACAAGCCAGAGTACTGGATGGTCAGGAACCTATTAGTTGTCGACCGGCTGATCTGATTGAGCCTGAATTAGCTAGCTTAACGGCTGAGTTGACAGATATTGCTCAACAGCAAAATATCACCTTAGCAGATGACCAAGTGGATGATGTGTTGACTTACGCACTGTTTCCACAAATTGGACTTAAGTTTTTGCAAAACAGAGGAAATCCTGACGCATTTGAACCTGTACCTACTGGTGTGGCTGACACTAAGCCCGAGGCAACTGCTGCAGCACCGGCCCAAGGAAAAGCGGAAAGTTACTCAGTACGGGTTGATGGTAAGTCTTATGAAGTTGAAGTGGCACCCAGTGGTCAGTTGTCTTCAGTGAAAAGTTCAGAAACTCCCATTCCTACTTTATACCCAGTTCAAGGTGCTGAATTAAACGCACCTTTAGCCGGTAACATTTTCAAAATCTTAGTCCGTGAAGGAGATGAGATAAGTGAAGGTGATGTGGTCATCATTATGGAAGCGATGAAAATGGAGACAGAAATACGAGCTACCGAAAGCGGCACTATTACCGAAGTGTTTGTTGCCGAAGGTGAAGCTGTTCAATCTGGCCAACCTTTATTGAGTGTAGGATAATTCCATGGAGAAGTTAGAAATCCTGTGGCAAAGCACTGCCCTTGCGCATTTCGAAGCCGGTCAGGTGATCATGATGGTGGTTGGCCTATTGCTGCTTTATCTGGCCATCGTTAAAAAATTCGAACCATTATTATTGTTGCCTATCGGATTTGGTGCCCTATTAACCAATATCCCGTTAGCCGGTTTTAGTGAAGCTGGTGGGTTACTGCATTACATCTATGTTATTGGAATCGATACAGGGGTGTTCCCTCTGCTTATTTTCATGGGCGTAGGAGCAATGACTGATTTTAGTGCGCTTATTGCAAACCCGCGTATGCTTTTACTTGGCGCTGCAGCACAGTTTGGTATTTTTGCCACCTTACTAGGGGCAATACTACTTAATTTTGTGCCAGGTCTTGAGTTTACTTTAAAAGACGCCGCAGCTATCGCCATCATTGGTGGGGCAGACGGACCGACAGCTATTTTCTTAGCGTCAAAACTAGCCCCTGAATTATTAGGAACTATAGCCGTCGCCGCTTATTCCTACATGGCCTTGGTGCCGATAATTCAACCGCCAATTATGAAAGCACTAACTAACCCAGAAGAACGACAAATTCAAATGGGGCAATTACGCATCGTCTCAAAACGAGAAAAAATCGTTTTCCCACTAGCTGTGCTACTGATGACTATTCTGTTCTTACCTACAGCTACGCCTTTAGTTGGTATGTTCTGTTTAGGCAACTTAATGAAAGAGTGTGGGGTAGTGGATAGACTAAGTAATACCGCGCAAAACGAGTTGATTAATGTCGTTACGATATTCTTAGGTTTGGCAGTAGGCTCTAAATTGTCTGCTGATAAATTTTTGAAAGCAGAAACCCTAGGTATATTAGCTTTAGGTGCCGTTGCATTTGCAATAGGAACCGCCACAGGCGTTCTAATGGCTAAATTAATGAATAAGTATAGCAAGGCAAATATTAACCCATTAATCGGTGCAGCAGGCGTTTCAGCTGTTCCTATGGCGGCAAGGGTTGTTAATAAAGTGGGGCTGCAAGCAAACCCCCATAACTTTTTGCTGATGCATGCCATGGGGCCTAATGTAGCAGGCGTATTAGGGTCAGCTGTAGCTGCAGGTATATTGCTAGCTTTGGTTGGCTAACTTAGCGACTGGTTAAAATCATCGACAAAACCCGCAGCTGTTCATCACTGCGGGTTTTTTTATGCGCAAAGTTAATTGGGGGTAATAAGAGACTGGTGAGATTTGACAAGTTTTTCGGTGTATGAACTTTTAGGCCAGTTAAATACCACATCGGTTTTACCCGCTTCCACCAAATTACCGTTTTGAAGAATTAACACGCGGTCACTAATATGACGAATGATGCCTAAATTATGGGAAATAAAGATAAACCCCAAACCTAGGTCTTTTTGCAATTTCATAATTAGGTTTATGGTTTGTGAACGAACAGACGGATCTAAGGCTGCAAAAGGTTCATCGGCAACTATGACTTGAGGGTCTAGAATCAGGGCTTTGGCTAAGGCTAGACGCTGTCGTTGACCATCGGATAACATATGTCGATAAAAGAACATGTGGTCAGGCAATAAGCCAACTAACTTTAAGGTTTCTTCAATTTTTTGTAGTCGTTCTGATGCATTTAGTTTGGTATTGAGAATTAACGGCCCTTCCAATATTTTGGCGATGTTGATGCCTGGATTTAAGGATTCATTGCTGTGTTGAAAAATCATGCGAATATTTAAACAGCGCTGTCGTAAATTATGCGGGGATAACTTCTGATTATTCAGGTAAATATTACCTGACGTAGGTTTCTCAGCTCCCACTAAAAGCTTGCCTAATAGTGATTTTCCCGAACCGTTCTCGCCGAGTATGGCTAAGGTTTCTCCTTCATTAAGCTCGAAGTTTACTTTACCTAAGGTGAATCCGGACTGTTTCTTAAACAGACTTCTTACGGGTTTTTGGATGTACTCGAGGTTTTCAATCTTCAGTAAAGCTGTCATTCTTTTTCTCGTATTAAAGGGAAGTGGCAACTGTAAAAATGATCTTGAACGTATCGCAGCTCAGGGACCTTAACACATTCTCGTTGGGCTCGAGGACAGCGTGGGCCTAAACGACAACCTATGGGTAAATGTTGCAAAGTAGGGATGGTGCCATCAAGGGTCGAAAGAGGCGATTTAGGTGGTAAGTCTTTTCTAAAACTTGGCGCACTGTCTAACAGTGCTTTAGTGTATGGATGTAACGGACGCTTGCGCAACTGCGCCATTTTGCCGTCCTCTACGGTTTGCCCACAATATAAAACGGTCATTTTATTTGCCATGCTGGAGATGGCGAGCAAATCGTGACTTACAAATAAAATACTTAAATTACGGGTCTTATTTAGTTGCGAAAGCAATTTTAATATTTGTATTTTCGTAGTGATCTCCATGCCCCGGGTAGGATCATCAGCGATTAATAACTGGGGAGATGACACTAATGCGCAGGCTATTAAAAATTTCTGACCTATATCATCGGCAATTTGATTAGGGTAAGCCTGTAAATACTTTTTGTGATCCTTAATGCCAACTTTATGCAGCAGTTTTATTGCGATTTGCAGTTTATGTTGGCTTCTTTGCCAAAACCACTTCCCCTTTAGAATATGTCCTGGAATACTTTCTATTAATTGTTCACCAAGGGTAGATGAGGGGTCGAGTGACGCGACGGGGTTTTGAAATATTACCGCTATTTCACTGCGCATTATTTTACGTCTTTCAGATTGGCTAATTTTAAGTAAGTCTCGTCCTTTCCACGTGAGCCTATCAGCGGTTAGTCGCCAGTTTTCGGGTATTGCTCCTACCACAGCTCTAACGATTAAACTTTTACCCGAACCAGATTCACCCACGAGGGCACGGATTTCCCCTTCTTCGATACGCAAGTTAACTTTATCTAGGGCTTTTATCCAACCAGTTGATCCGTTGATTTCCAAGGTCAGGTTTTTAATGTCTAGTAAAGCCATTATCGTTGCAGCCTATTTCGAAGGGCAGAGCGAAGTCCGTCACCTACTACGTTAACTGATAACACCATCAAAAATATCGCGCTGCCGGGCAAGGCAATACTCCAAGGAGATTTGTAAGCTACACGCAAGCCTTCAGAAAGTATTGTTCCCAACTCTGGTGCTGGCGCTTGTGCCCCCAGACCTAAAAACCCTAAAGCACTAATATCTAAAATCGCAATGGATAAAGCCATGGTTCCCTGTACAACCAACATTTCGTACATATTGGGTAAAATACAGTAAAAGAATAGATAGGTGTTTTTTGCGCCATCTAATTTAGAGGCCAAAATATATTCTTTCGCCATTTCTGTTCTAACCACTTCTCGGGTGTTATGCACAAACTGTGGGATCAGTGCCAAACTGATGGCCCACATACTGTTCACCAAACCCACCCCTAAAATACCGACTATGACAATAGCAATAAGCAGCGTCGGTATAGCTAGTATAGAATCTAATAAGTGGTTCAACACACTAGAACGTACGCCGTGAGTTAGACCCGCAAGCGCTCCTAATGCCACGCCTATCAGCATGGCTAATAAGACTAACAATAAACTAATCCCCAGGGTCATTCTGCAGCCGTAAATCAGTCGCGAAAGGAGGTCTCTGCCTAAACTGTCGGTACCAAACAAGTGGCGAATAGAGCCGTTTACATCCCAAGACGGTTTGACTAAAAATGCATTGGGGTTTTGCAAAACGGGGTCGAAAGGCGCGATAAGGGGGCCAAAAACCACTAGAAAAACAAAAAATGCCAGAATCCATAAGCCTAGGACAGCAATATGGCTCTTACGAAACTCCCACCACGTATGAATTAATGGTGATGGATGAAACTCTTCTTGGTAGATATCAAATTTGGGCACGACGCTCTCCCGTCAGTGCTGGATTAAGCAGTTTTGCAAATAAATCGGTACAGACAGTTAATATAATTACTATAGTTGATACCGCTAGCATCCCGGCTCTTATCGCCGGGTAGTCTCGCTGATAAATGGCCTGAATTAACCAATTTCCAATGCCTGGCCAAGAGAAGATTACTTCAACGATCATGGCGTTGGTAAGAAGCACGGCAAATTGCATCCCAAATAATGGAATAATAGGAATCAGCGCATTTCTAACCCCATGACGAAATACCACTTGTAAACCGCTTAACCCACGAGTGTAAGCGGTCAGAATATATTGGCTTGCCATCACATCGATAACCGAACGACGGGTAATCCGAAAAATAATAGATGCAGTTACTATGGTTAAAGATAAAGTCGGTAAAATTAAATGTTGCAGGGCACTTTGAGCGGCATCGTTTTTATATTCAAAATCACTCAAAAAAATATCTATGAACATAAAGCCAGTTTGATGGGGAATATCAAACAGTAAACTGATTCTCCCCGACAATGGAAACCAGCCTAGCTGCAACGAAAACACCAAAATCATAATTAGCGACAACCAAAAAACCGGTGTGGAATAGCCAATAACACTTGCCGCTAGCAAACTATAATCAGAAGCTTTGTAGTGCTGAAAACCTGCTAGAAACCCCAAAGGGACACCAATTAGTAGTGAAAGTAGTAACGCGTAAGCACTTAATTCCATGCTAGCTGGCAGGGTTTGAGAGATTTCTTCCCATAATGGGTTACCAGAACTAAAGCTCAGGCCCCATTGCCCCTCTACAAGGTTATTTAAATACACCCAATATTGATAAATATAAGAATGATCGAAACCATGGAGTTGTGTTAGATATTGATAGGTTTCGTCAGAAGTGTATTTGATACCAGTTAAATTGACTAGTGGATCGCCAGGAAATAAATAGACTAACGAAAAAGACAAAACGCTTAATACAAATAAGGTAAGAATCAGCAAATTGAATTTTCGAATAATTTGGATCAGCATCATTGTTTGTCAACATCCCCAAAACGAATTGCACCAAATGGATTAATGACTAAGCCATTAAGCTCTTGTCGATGTGCTCGATAGCGATACGCATGGGCCAATGGCAGCAAAGGAATTTGTTCGGCTAACAATTTATTGGCCAATTTATAATATTCAATTCTTTGTTCTATTTCAGAGTATTGTAACGCTTGATAGATAAGAGAGTCATATTCATCTGAACACCACATGGCTCGGTTTGTGCCGGACTCTATTGCGGAACAAGATAATAAAGGGCGGTAAAAGTTATCCGGATCGCCATTGTCAGCTGACCAACCTATGAGTACCGAGTCATGTTGCCCTTCTTTGAGCTTCTCGCGAAAAGTTGTCCACTCATAACTTATAATATTAACCTGAATCCCCACTTGAATAAGATAGTTTTGCATTAGCTCAGCCATTTTTCGAGCATTAGGGTTGTAAGCTCTTTCAACTGGCATGGCCCAAATATTCATGGTGAATCCTTCATCTATGCCACTTTCTCTTAGTAGTTTGCGGGATAGCACTGGATTGTAATTAGTTTCACTAATATCAGACTGAAAAGCCCACGATGACTCAGGCAGTAAACTTTTTGCACTTACCGCACTGCCATAATACACAGCATCTAGTATGGTGTTTTTATCAATGGCCATGGCCAATGCCCGTCTTACTTTAGGATTATTGAATGGATATTTTGAAGTGTTAAACGCCCAAAACCCAACATTTAGACCAGGCCTACCATCTAAGGTTAAATCTTTTCTTTCACGGATAGTGTCTAATTCACTATGGGCTGGAAAAGCGATAGCATCACATTCTCCGGTCATCAGTTTGGCTAACCGGAGTGAGCTAGTGGTGGTTATGTCGAAGATCAGTTTTTCCGGTGCGTTTTTATGCTGCCAATAATCTTGGTGCTTTTTGTAGCGAATATAGTGGTCCTTTTTGTACTCTACAAATTTAAAAGGCCCTGTACCGATAGGATAATTATCGATTCGTTCTTTTTGCTTACTCTGGGTAAGTTTTTGTGCGTATTCAGCTGAAAGAATCACGGCAAAGTCAGTGGCCAAATTAGCTAAAAAAGAACTGTCTGGGCGGGATAGGGTAATTTCCACGCGGTATCCATTTATCCGTTTTACTTTTGAGATTAAGTCAATTAAGCCAATGCTCGTAAAATACGGATAATTTCCGCCAGAGACATAATGATATGGATGAGTAGGGACTCGCCAGCGTTCGATACTGAAAATAACGTCATTAGCATTGAAGGTTCTAGAGGGAGAAAAGTATTTTGTATCGTGGAATTTTACCCCCCGCCTAAGTTGAAAGGTGTAAGTCAGGCCATCTTGGCTAATCAGCCAGCTACTGGCCAATGCGGGGACGATTTTTCCAGATTGCGGATCGAAGTTGAGCAAACGATCGTAGATTTGATGGGAAGATGCATCCGAGGTAGTGCTAGAGGTGTCCAGTTGGGGGTTGAAGCTAGTAGGGTTTCCCTCAGAGCAATAAATCACACCCGTAACAGGAGATGTTTCTGTGGTTTTATCGAAGCAACCGCTTAAACTCAGCGCGATTACTGCTGAAAAAGCAGCAAATGTGGAGCGCAAAAATCGATTGGCGTTTTTAAAATGCATTACCTTAATCTTCTATATCTTCCGGGGAAGTATCCAACAAATTATACTTTTTCAGATAGCCGCGTAATTGATGATACGTCAAAGAGAGCTTCTCTGCGGTCTTTTTTTGATTAAATTGACTATCTGCTAGAGCTTGTTTAATTAAATCTACTTCAAAGTCTTGGGATAGGTTTTTTAAATCAACGGGGAACTGCAAGGGCTTTGTGTCCTTTGCCGCTAGTTTGGGTTCATCATTATTGCTTGAATTGTCTATTGCAACTGGTTGAGGGGGTGTTGGCGTAGGTGCAACAGCGGTAATTCTGTCTTGGGTTTTTATTCTGCCTGTTGGGCGATAGACCGACTCAAAGGGATCGATAATGATTTGATGAACGGGCACATGGGGGTTGTTACTGCGATATACTGCTCGTTCCACTACATTCTTCAATTCACGAATGTTGCCAGGCCATTCATATTCAAGCAATGTGCGTTTAGCTTTTTCTGTAAAGCCGCTAAACAATTCCATTTCTAATTCTCTAGCCATGTTTATTGCAAAATGCTCTGCCAGCATCATAATATCATCAAGCCGTTCTCGCAGAGGAGGGAGCGTAATAACATCGAATGCGAGTCGATCTAATAAGTCCGGTCTAAACTCCCCTGAAGCAGCCAAAGACGGCAAGTCTTCATTGGTGGCCGCGACAATTCGAACATCCACTTTTACCGAGCGGGAACCGCCCACACGTTCAAATTCACCATACTCGATGACTCGAAGTAGCTTTTCTTGGATCAGACCAGAGGTATTGGCTAACTCGTCTAAGAACAAGGTGCCATTGTTGGCTACTTCGAAACGACCTTCACGACGTTTTTGTGCGCCTGTAAAGGCACCCGCTTCATAACCAAAAAGCTCGGTTTCTAATAAACTTTCACTCAAGGCTGCGCAATTGAGCTTTAAATAATTTTGTTCCCAACGCTTAGATAGGTAATGCAGCCGAGCGGCCACTAGTTCTTTACCTGTCCCCCTTTCTCCAATGATTAAAACCGGTTTATTTAGGGGAGCAATTTGAGAGATTTGTTCAAGTACTTCAAGGAAGCTGTTGGATTGTCCCAGCAGATTGTCTTGTTGACGAAATCGGCTCATTGACAGGTGTCCTCTATTTGAAAGTTGTGGAGATTAAACGACTTTATCGAAGATGCTATTCATGTTCAAAGAGATAAAACCCCAAAGTTTTTACTCGTTCATGTGTACATCAAAATAAAAAGTGGTCTAATCCGCTAATATGTGGTTGATAATCATAATACGCTAAAATCACAAAGTTAAGGAATAAAATTATTTTTATTTAAAAATCATAAGGTTAATATTAATTGATTAGTTGGCCTGTATATTGAATAAGTTAATGCAGCAAATGCCAAAAGCATTTATTTGATAACTTGAAGTAGAGGAAAAGATTATGGGTATCTTCTCGCGTTTTACAGACATCGTGAACTCAAATATTAATTCATTACTTGATAAGGCTGAAGATCCAGAAAAAATGGTTCGTCTCATTATTCAAGAAATGGAAGATACATTAGTTGAAGTGCGTTCTGCCTCAGCTAAAACCTTAGCGAACAAAAAAGATATAAGTTCGCAAATCACCAAATTAAATGGTGAAGCAGAAGACTGGCAGTCTAAAGCGGAATTGGCTCTAAGCAAAGACCGTGAAGACCTTGCAAGGGCAGCCCTACAAGAGAAGAAAAAATGTGTAGAGCACAGTGAATCTCTTGCTAACGAATTGTCACTTATTGATGAGCAAATCAGTAAGCTGCAAGGCGAAATTAGTCAACTACAAGACAAATTGGCGGATGCCAAAGCTCGTCAGAAAACGATTATTATGCGTCAGAAGACAGTGAGCTCTCGTCTTGAAGTGAAACGTACTTTAGATAATAGTAAAGTTGATGCTGCGATGGGACGTTTTGAACAATACGAACGTAAAATTGATGATTTAGAATCACAGGTTGATGCCTATGATCTAGGTAAGAAAACCTTAGCTGATGAGTTTGCTGATTTGGAATCTGACGATGTGATTGATGATGAACTGGCGGCACTTAAGAAAAAAGTACAGACTAAAAATACAAAAGCTAAAAAATAAAAGTTGTAGCCAGGAAGGAGTAAGACTGTGGAAGATATATTGATTGTGACTGTAGGTGTGCCTACTATTATTTTCATGATAATTGTCGCACCTATTTGGTTGATTTTGCATTACCGAAGCAAAAAGCAGGTCAGCCAAGGGTTATCTGAAGATGAATATAAGTCATTACAGGAGTTATCCAATAAGGCTGAAATAATGGCGGATCGTATTCAAACGTTAGAAGCTATTTTGGATGCAGAATCACCAGATTGGAGAAATAAATCATGACAGCACGCAAGCAATTACAGCGAGATTCGGAAAATGGAAAAATAGCCGGTGTCTGTGCAGGGATTGCTGAATACTTCGGAATAGAGACTTGGTTAGTTCGCATTTCAGCTGTAGCTGCTATGTTGTTGTTAGCTGGGCCTTTTATCCCAGTATTTTATATCGCAGCTTGGTTTATTTTAGATAAAAAATCACCTGAATCTAAGCATGCGGCCCAAAGCCAACATCACTTTCACGGTAAATCTGGCGTTAAAGGCTGGCACAATGATATTGATGATGCTGATAAAAAAGTATCTGTTAAAGCAAAGGTATGGCAGGCTGGAGAGCCACCAAAACAAGCTTTTTATGATATCAAACAACAATATTTGCGCACTGAAGCTCGTTTGAGAAAAATTGAAACCTATGTAACTTCATCTGAGTTTCAATTGAATAGGGAAATAAATAAACTGTAAACACTTATTCTGCTCACAACTTGCATTACTATGCATAACTGCACCGAGAATTTGATTATTCAGGTGCAGCCATTCGGTTAGGTAACTACAATGAGTTTGAATGTTACCTAAACGGCAAACATCTAATCCTATTGAGTCATAAACTAGCCAGAGCGTTTGTTTCTCAATTAAACAAAGGTAAGATTCTTTATTATACTTCCCTCGCTAACCTGTTTTGTGATTTCAGGAGTCATTTGATTGCTATCTAAATTATCCCAAAATGCTTCCATGCAACGTTTTCAAAGCCAAGCCAAGGTACTAGGCCATCGGTTGATGGACCATCATGTCAGCTTGGCGGTAACTGGTCTTAGTAAAAGTGGCAAAACAGCGTTTATTACCTCTTTGGTCAATCAATTGCTAAATGCGCGAGGATCATCCGAGTTACCGTTTTTTTCCGTCGTCTCCGAAGATCGACTTATTGGTGTTAAACGTGATGTTCAACCCGATGTCACCGTTGCTCGTTTTGCTTATGAGCAAGGGCTCGAAAGTCTTAATAGCGAACCACCACGCTGGCCGGAATCCACCAATGGCGTATCTCAGGTAAGACTACTTATTAAATATCGCAATCAGTCTCGACTGCGCAGATTAGTTTCAGAGCATAGCACTTTAACCCTTGATATTACCGATTATCCTGGGGAGTGGCTGCTTGATTTACCTTTATTAGAATTGGATTATTTACAATGGTGTCAGAAATTCTGGGATGACTTACATGATCAAATCAAAAGTTCTTTGGCTGAAAACTTTAAAGCCGAGTTAGCGACTTTGGATTTAACTGAGACGGCTGATGAAATGCAAATTCAGCGTATCTCAGAGGTGTTTACCCAGTTTCTGCATAAATGCAAAGAGCAAGGATATCAACTTATTCAACCTGGACGTTTTGTGCTTCCTGGGGAGTTGCTCGGAGCACCGGTTTTGCAGTTTTTCCCGTTAACTCCTATTCAGCTTAAATGGGTAACAGAAAATCAGCAAAAAGGTGAGCATAATGCATTATTGGGCTTATTAAATAGTCGGTTTGAACAATATCAAAAGAAAGTCATTAAACCGTTTTACAAAAGGCACTTTAAACGCTTCGATCGACAAATAATTTTAGTCGATTGTTTATCCGCATTAAATATGGGTGCCCACAGCTTCAACGATTTGCGTAAAGCGATAAATTGGTTATTGGGCAGTTTTCATTATGGAACCAGCAATATATTAAAGCGGATTTTCTCACCTAATATTGACAAACTTATGTTTGCCGCAAGTAAGTCTGACCACATCACCCCCGAACAACAGTCGAATTTAGTGATGCTGTTAGAGTCAATGATCCATGAGGCCAGGCAACATATTCAATACGAAGGCGTAGAAACAGAGTCTACTGCTTTTAGTGCTATTCGCACTTCGCAGGTTGGCAGTAGTGCCTTAAATGGAGAACCTATTCAGGTACTCAAGGGCACAACAATTGAAGGTAAAAGTATTACCTTGTTTCCTGGGGAAGTACCTAAAGAGTGTCCTGATCAGTCATTTTGGCAACATCAAGGATTTGCTTTTCCAAATTTTCGGCCGATGCCTAAAAGCGACAATAAAATAGCCTTTCCACACATACGCTTAGATCATGTATTGCAGTTTGTGTTGGGTGACAAGCTGGAGTGAAATTATGAGTCAATCTGATCAAGCGGGCAAAGACAGTATTCAATCGAGTCTGATTCTGAGCGAAGAACAAGACAATGTTACTAGTGCGCCCAACGAAGGGGGTGTGAATAGGTTAAAACCAGCGACATTGTTAGCTGACGAAGTGGAGTGGGAAGAAAGTAACTCTGCGAATGCGCAACATGATGATCTCGACATTGAGCAAGATGCTAAAACAGTGAAAAGTTCCAAGTTATTCTGGCTACTGTTGATGATGTTAGGCCTTGGATGCGTTGAGCTGGTGTTGTTTATTCGTGAAGTAATGGTATATAAGGACTATTTATCTGCTATCTGGCTTGTGTTGTTTGCACTTATTGTACTAATGGCAGGCAAAGAGTTGTTTTCCCAGTGGCGAGGGTTGGCTCATCTGAAACGTCACGAGCAATTTAAACAACAAGCCCAGCAATTGATTGCTGCACCCACTATTGGTCAGTCAGAAGGGTTTTGTGAAAAGCTCATTGCTAATCTGCCTGCTGAAGAATATGAGCAGGAAATTAGTCAGTGGAAAAATGCATTGCAAGCACACCATGTAGACAGTGAAGTCTTACAATTATTTGAGCAAAAAGTATTACAAAAAGTTGATGAAAAAGCCTTGGCCTGCGTAACCAAACACGCCTCCGCTTCGGCAGCCATGATTGCAGTTAGTCCCTTTGCTTTGCTAGATATGATAGTGGTTTTATGGCGTAACTTAGTGATGCTCAAACAAGTGAGCCAATGTTATGGAATACAGTTGGGATACTGGGGAAGAATCAGTTTGATTAAGCGGGTCTTCAAATCGATGTTAATCGCTGGCGCGGCTGAGATTATAAGTGACGCCGGAAATTATGCTCTTGGAGCTGGGGTGACTGGCAAATTATCATCACGGGTCGCGCAAGGGTTAGGAGCCGGTGTGTTAACCACAAGAATAGGAGTAAAAGCGATGCGTGCTTGCCGTCCATTACCTTGGATAGCCAGCAAACCTCCTGGATTATCTAAATTAAGCCAACAATTGTTAGCTGACCTAAAAAAACTTACTTTATAACTTACTGAAATAATTATAAAAACACTCAAAAATGTAAAAGTAATGTTACATTTTTGAGTGAGCTGTATATGCCTCTGTTTCTGTTCCTTTGTGTTGATTTAAGTAGACTTAAAGGAATTGAAGTACAGCAATTTAAAACGGTTTCTACTGTGGTTAGCCACAAAATGTAACCGAAAAATGGCTTCTGTTAAATTTGAGGCCGAGGAATTACAGATGGCAAAATCAACAAAATATTACTCTCGTAGTATGGATGAAAATGGTTTAGTGGATTGGTCGGAAAATGAAAACTCTGTATGGCAATCCTTATTTAAAAGACAAGTCGCTATTATTGAAAATAGAGCCTGTGATGAGTTTATGGAGGGCCTTAATTTACTTGATCTACCTTCCTATCGAATCCCCCAATTAGGTGAAGTTAATGAAGTGTTGGCAGCCACAACTGGCTGGCAAGTGGAGCAAGTTCCATCATTGATTAATTTCGATGCCTTTTTTACATTATTGGCGAATAAAAAATTTCCGGTAGCCACCTTTATCCGCAGTCGTGAAGATTTTGATTATCTTCAGGAACCTGATATTTTCCATGAAATTTTCGGTCACTGTCCATTACTGACCAATCCATCTTTTGCGCATTTTACGCATACCTACGGTAAATTGGGGTTAGCCGCCAGTAAACAGGATCGCGCATATTTGGCTCGATTGTATTGGTTCACCGTTGAATTCGGTTTACTGCACACCTCTGAAGGAATGCGTATTTATGGGGGAGGGATCTTATCGTCACCAAGTGAAACTATATATGCCCTAGAAAGTGATAAGCCTATCAGACAAGAAATGTCTCCTCTAGAGGCGTTGCGAACTCCCTATAGAATAGACATTATGCAGCCTATCTACTTTACCCTTAATCACTTTGAACAATTGTTTGAATTAACCCAACTCGACATTATGGCTTTAGTGAACGCAGCTAAAAAACTAGGTTTAAAAGCACCGCTGTTTGAAGCTAAGGACAAGTTAGTCAGCTAATTTGCAATAGGTTTAAAGGCAAACCTTAAAATTGCAGGCTATACTATATCGTGCTTTTTGTTAGCTATGGTTCCTACAAAAAGCACGTATTTCTCCCTTTGTCTCAAATTTAGGTTAACTACCTCACTGAATTTGAAGACAACCCTCTAAATTTGTAATAATATCTTTACACCTTTTTAAATGGATCGTGACTGTATGCGATTGGAAATTATCTGTCAGGACAGATTGGGCATAGCGCAAGATGTATTAGACATATTAGTCAATTACGAAATTGATTTACGTGGTATTGAAATAGATATCGCTGGGAAAATTTTCTTAAATTTTCCCAATATTAAATTTGAAGATTTTCAGCAGTTTATGCCTGAAATTCGGCGTATTAAAGGTATAGAAGATGTTAAAACAACGCCTTTTATGCCAATTGAGAGAGAACAAAACCAGCTACGAGCGCTGCTACAAACTTTACCTGACCCCATCTTCTCTTTAGATACCAGAGGTCGGATTTTGCTAGTTAATGAGGCAGTAACCGCTAGCGTTGAGCAAAGCTCTGAAAGTTTGTTAGGAGAAGAAATTGGTGAATTTGTTCGCGGTTTCACTTTTCAAAAATGGTTTGAAGGTAACCCGACAACCGCTCAGACTCAAAAAGTTAGTTTTTTAGAACAAGACTTTTTAGCAGATATATTGCCAGTCATGATCCCCGATGCTGGTGGCTCCTCGATTCTAGCTGGTGCACTGCTGATGCTTAAATCCGAGTTTAGATTGGAACAGCAACTTACCGTTTTCCACCAAATCAGTAACGATAGTTTTGCCTCGGTGCAAGCTAGTAGCAATGTGATGAAAAAGGTGGTTAAAGAAGCCACCCGCATGGCCGAGTTAGATGGGCCTATTTTGATATTTGGTGAAACCGGTACCGGCAAAGAAATGTTAGCTAGAGCTTGTCATGAAGCGAGTCGCCGAGCCAGTGGTCAATTCCTACCCCTTAACTGTGCTTCATTACCGGACAATGTGGCTGAAACCGAGTTATTTGGTTACGCCCCTGGAGAGTTTGGGCAAGCAGAGGGCAAAGAGGGTATTTTAGAACAAGCTAAAGGTGGCACCCTTTTCTTAGATGAAGTGGGGGATATGTCAGATCAGTTGCAATCTAAACTGTTGCGGGTGTTGCAAAACGGCACATTCCGCAGAGTAGGTGATAGCAATGAAGTGACTGTGGATGTGAGAATTGTCTGCACCACGCAAAAAGATTTAGCTAAACTTGTGGAAGAAGGGCAGTTTAGAGAAGATCTTTATTACCGCCTTAATGTGTTGAGTTTAACTGTCCCTGCGTTGCGTGAGCGTAAATCCGATATTATTCCGTTGGCCGATAGATTCATCAAACAACATTGTATGAAACTTGGTCGTCGCGCGCCAAAATTAAGTAAATCCTGTGTTGATTATTTACAGTCTTACTCTTGGCCCGGCAATGTTAGACAACTTGAAAATGCGCTATATCGAGCATTGTCTTTGCTCGAAGGAAATGAGATGTGTAAAGAGCATATTCAACTGCCCAGCAGTTCAACAAACTTGAATTTCATTCCTGAAGAGTTCGAAGGCTCTTTGGAAGAAGAAGTGAAGCGCTACGAAAAAAGTTTGTTGAGGCGTCTCTATCCTTATTACCCCAGTACTCGTCAACTCGCCAAAAAGTTAGGTTTGAGTCATACCGCGATTGCCAACAAGTTACGGGAATATGGGATAAATAAGAAGACTGTAAAACTTTAGATACAGTTATTTTTGCAGTGTTCATTTTTGTTGACATATAAAGCCGCTTTTTAGCGGCTTTTTAATGCCTTCTATCAGATGTAAGAATTACGTTACAAAATATGGGTTTTTCAGTTAACAACTATCCTGTAGCAGACTCTTCAGTTCTGGCAAATAATACGCTTAAGTATAGCCCTCTACTTGTTTAACTTTTGCGAGAAATATCAATGACTACTGACATTCACTTTAACCCTTTGCAATGTGACGGTTTCGAATTTGTGGAATATACCGCAGCAGATGAAAAAGGGATTCAAGATCTAAAAGATCTTTTCGTATCACTGGGCTTTGCAGAAGTTGCCCAACATCGCTCTAAACGTGTTTGGTTGTTTAAACAAGGTGATATTAATTTTATTGTGAACGCCGAACCTGCATCTCAAGCTGAAGAATTTGCCCGTTTACGGGGACCAAGTGTCTGTGGCATGGCAATTCGGGTGAAGGATGCAGGCAAAGCATTGCAACATGCAGTCAAAAACGGCGCTAAGCAATTTATTGGTAATTTAGGGGCTATGGAACTCAATATTCCAGCCGTATACGGTATTGGCGAAAGTACGCTATATTTTGTGGACCGTTATGGTGACGAATCAATTTATAGCATTGATTTCAAATTCTATCCTGATTGGCAAGAGCGTATGCAAAAAGCCAATGCGGGGTTAGCGGTACTCGATCACCTAACTCACAATGTGAAACGTGGGAATATGGCGGTTTGGGCTAATTTTTATGAACGAATTGGTAACTTTCGCGAGATCCGATATTTCGATATTGAAGGCAAGTTAACGGGGTTAGTGAGTAAAGCTATGACCTCTCCTTGCGGTAAAATCCGTATTCCCATCAATGAGTCATCTGACGATAAATCGCAAATCGAAGAATTCATCCGTGAATACAATGGTGAAGGTATTCAACATATTGCTTTATCTACGGAAGATATTTACGACACTGTGCGAACCTTAAAAGCACGTGGACTTAAGTTCATGGATACGCCTGATACTTATTATGAGAATGTGGATAAACGTGTTGAAGGACACGGAGAAGATTTAGCCACTTTGCAAGAGCTAAAAGTGCTGATTGATGGCGCACCTATGAAAGACGGGATTTTACTACAAATATTTACTGATACCGTGATTGGGCCGGTCTTTTTCGAAATTATTCAACGTAAAGGCAATGAAGGTTTTGGAGAAGGTAATTTTAAAGCCTTGTTTGAGTCCATTGAGCAAGATCAAATTCGACGTGGCGTGATCGAAAATAACGGTGAAAAGTCAGATGCGTAGATGGATTCATTTTCCTCGCCAAGCGGGCACCTGTTCCCGTCAAGCCCATGCTGACTTTCCTGAGCAAGCCATTTTCGAACGGGAAATTGGCCGTAATGGATTTTTTGGACCTGCTACTCACCTCCATCATACCCATGCACCAACGGGATGGATTGATTGGCACGGGCCTTTGCGTCCTAGAGCTTTTGATTTAAATTTATTGCCAGAAAAAAAGGTAGCTATAAACGGCAACTCCCCATGGAGTGCACCGGACATTTTATTCAATGTTCATTGTCGCTATCGCATCTGGCATTGTCATGGGGCAATGAAAAAGCTCGCCCGAAATGCCGATGGTGATGAATTGTTATTTATTCATCAAGGTAGCGGGCAGTTGTTTTGTGACTATGGGCACTTGTCCATCAAAGAAGGGGATTATGTGGTGATCCCCCGTTCGACTTTATGGCGAATAGAGCCTGATTCACACATGCAAATCTTGATGATTGAAGCCACTAATGATAGCTATCAATTACCAGAAAAAGGGTTAGTGGGTCCCCATGCGATTTTTGATGCGGGGATGTTAGATGTCCCTGAAATCAATGATAGGTTCAAACAGCAGTACAGCGAACAAAGATGGCAAGTGGAAATCAAACGGCATAACCAGATTTCCGAAGTGACTTACCCATTTAACCCCCTTGATGCCATTGGTTGGCATGGTGATTTGAGTGTGGTGCGAATTAATTGGCGGGATATTCGTCCATTGATGAGTCACCGATATCATTTGCCACCTTCGGCGCACACTACCTTTGTTGCCAATCGATTTGTGATTTGTACCTTTGTACCCAGACCCATAGAGAGTGATCCTGGGGCGTTAAAGGTTCCTTTTTATCATAATAATGACGATTATGACGAAGTCTTGTTTTATCACCAAGGTGACTTTTTCTCTAGAGATAATATTGAAAAAGGAATGGTCTCATTCCATCCAGCTGGCTTTACCCACGGACCTCATCCAAAAGCGTTTGCCGCAGGTCGTGCCCATAAAAAGACCTTCACCGATGAAGTGGCGGTAATGTTGGATACACGGGATGCGTTGCAAGTGGCGGAAGTTTCCTCATTGGTTGAAAATGCTGACTATGTAAATAGTTGGCAAGTTAAATAATTATCTGAAAAGGATTGCCATGAAATTAGCAAGTTATAAAAATGCCAGCCGAGATGGTCAGCTGGTAGTCGTAAACAAAACCCTTACTCAGTGTGTTTTAGTCACTGATATTGCCAGCACTATGCAGCAGGCTCTGGATAATTGGGCGCAAACAAGTCCGAAATTAGCGTCAATATATCAACAATTAAATGCGGGAACACTGCAACATGCTTTGTCCTTCGACAGTAAAAAGTGTGAGTCTCCTTTGCCTAGAGCTTATCAATGGGCCGACGGCAGCGCCTATGTTAATCATGTGGAACTGGTTCGAAAAGCCAGAGGTGCAGAGATTCCCGAGAGTTTCTGGCACGATCCCCTCATGTATCAAGGTGGCTCCGATGACTTTATTGGCCCAACAGATGATGTTGTTCTGCCCAGCGATCAATGGGGCGTGGACTTTGAAGCGGAAGTCGCTGTGGTGACAGACGATGTTCCAATGGGCACAGCGCCCGAAAACGCTGGCCAACATATTAAATTAATCATGTTAGTTAATGATGTATCTCTAAGAGGGCTGATTCCTGGGGAGTTAGCCAAAGGTTTTGGTTTTTTCCAGTCTAAACCTGCATCTGCATTTTCCCCTGTTGCCGTTACGCCTGATGAGTTGGGTGACAAATGGGTTAATAATAAAGTGCATCTGCCCTTGATCTCTGAATATAACCATAAGCTATTTGGTTGTCCTCAAGCGGGTGTGGATATGACATTTGATTTTTCCCAATTAGTAGCACACGCCGCGAAAAGTCGTAATTTAAGTGCCGGCACTATTATTGGGTCTGGTACTGTATCTAACAAACAAGGTACCGAATACGGAACCAGTATAGCTGAGGGCGGAGTAGGCTACTCCTGTATTGCGGAAGTAAGAATGATAGAAACAATTCGAGACGGCAAACCCAGTACTGAGTTTATGAAGTTTGGTGACCACATTAAAATAGAGATGAAGGATGAGCAGGGAAGTTCTATATTTGGCAGTATCGAACAGAAAGTTATAAAGGCTAATCTGGGTTAATAGCATGGTTTTTTGAAACATGGAATATACTTAGTTCGAGGAGATAATAAATGAGTTTATATTTACACGGGTACTGGCGTTCTTCTGCTTCTTATAGAGCTCGAATAGCACTTAATTTAAAACAATTAGATTATACCTATGTTCCGGTTAATTTAACTAAAGACGGTGGCGCACAGTTTAGTGAACAATATAGTGCATTAAACCCAGCGCACTTAGTGCCTACTTTTGTCGATGATGATGAAGATATTTTTCTAAATCAGTCGATGGCGATTATTGAATATATTGATGAGCGTTATGAAGAGCCGGTGAAATTAGTACCTATTCATCGCTTAGACCGTGCAAGAGTGCGCAGTTTTTCACAGGATATTGCTTGTGATATTCAGCCCATTACGAACCTACGTGTATTGCGCCATCTAAAAACGAACTTTCAATCCAGCGAAGAAGATAATGCTGCATGGTGTAAATATTGGATTGAAACGGGGTTTAAAGGAATCGAAAAGCGCATGGTAAATACCGTTGCTGACTACTGCTTTGGTTTCGACCTCAGCATGGCCGATGTCTGTTTAGTACCTCAAGTTTATAACGCTGAACGATATGGCGTGGATATGGAGCAGTTTCCCTTAATTCAGCGGGTCGCAGACAATTGTAATCAATTGCAAGCATTTATCGATGCCAAACCCGAAAATCAGGTAGATGCAGTTTGAGCTGAGATTATATATTTTTAATGGGTAGCTCTGTGGTGTTCTTAACCTGCTTAAGGGCAAACGTAGAGCTAAGGTGATCGACTAAAGGTAAGTTGGTGAGTTTACTTTTTAGTAAGTGCTCATATTCTTCAATACTCTCAACGATGACTTTTAAAAGATAATCTTTGTCGCCGCTGGTGGTGTGACATTCAACTATTTCATCAATACTTTGCACTGATGCTTCAAATTCGTTGAGTGATTCGCCATCATGATTTTTCAAGGTAACATAAATAAATACTGAAACACCTAGGTTAAGTTTTTTATTATCTAATATGGTTACTTTTTGCTTAATAATACCATCGGCTTCCATGCGTTTTACTCGACGCCAGCATGGCGTGTGAGACAAACCTACTTTTTGGCTTAACTCGGCCATAGATACAGTGGCGTCTTTTTGTAAAACTCGTAGAATTTCACGGTCAAATTTATCAAACTTCATATGATGATCTTGTCAAAACTGGATTATTTAATTTAATAGTGGAGCATGCGCAAAATCTTTATCTTTTTCAAGGAAAGATACTAGGATAATTATCCTAAATGTTGGAATCCAATCGTTACACAATTGCGCGTTTTCTGCTAGCGTAAAATTCTTAGCAAAACATATCCTCAATACCTTGCGCTACTATACTTAAAAATAGCAAACTATTTATAAGGTTTAGTAATGTCTGTGTTCGATCACTTAGAATTTGATGGCCATGAGCAAGTGGCGTTTTTTAATGACCAAAAAACCGGGTTGCAGGCAATTATTGCCGTGCACAATACTAATCTTGGTCCGTCGCTAGGTGGATGTAGAATGTGGCCTTATGCCAGCAGTGAAGAAGCCCTCAACGATGTACTCAGGTTATCAAAAGGGATGACATATAAAGCTGCCATGGCGCAACTTAAGTTGGGCGGTGGTAAAGCGGTTATTATTGGCGACCCGCGCACTCAAAAAAGTCCAGAGCTAATGGCGGCAATGGGAACCTTTGTAGAGCAAATGGGCGGTCGCTATATAACCGCCGAGGATTCAGGCATTGCAGTAACCGATATTAAAATGATGGCGCAGAATACCGCCCATGTATCAGGAATTCAGGCGAAATATCGAGTTGATGGTGGTGAAGCCGATGGCAATCCGGCACCGTCTACTGCCTATGGTGTATTTAAAGGCTTAGAAGCGTCAGTTAAATATGGGTTAGGCTCGGATTTACAAGGTGTAAAAGTAGCAATACAGGGTATGGGGCATGTGGGCTTTCGATTAGCTGAACATTTGTATCAACATGGCGCAAAACTATACGTCACTGATATCTATCCAGACAATGTAAACCTAGCGATTGAAAAGTTTGCTGCAACAGCGGTTAGTCCCGATGAGATCTTTGATCTTGATGTTGATGTTTACGCGCCTTGCGCCATGGGGGCCTCTGTTAATCATCAAACCCTCAACAGAATTAAAGCGAAAGTGATTGCTGGTGCGGCGAATAATCAATTGGCCCAGGAATCGATAGGGGAGTTATTGCGTGAAAAGGGTATTTTATATGCCCCCGATTATGTGATCAACGCTGGTGGCGTTATCGATATCTACCATCAACGCATGCTCAGTACTGCTGAAGCCATGCGCAACCATATTGAAGGTATAGCAGATACATTAACCCAAATATATGAGCGTGCCGCGGCAGAGCAGCAAGCAACTAATGTGATTTCCAATCGTATGGCAGAAGAGCGCTTTTTAGCAGAATAGGTTTTTTATAGGGCGCTAAATGAGCTTTTGCCTTATTGTAGGCTGAAAATTCAGCAACTAATTGTTTGGATGTGAATTCAACCTTGCATATTAATACGGCTTTGGTCATAATGCGCGCCGATTCAATGACTCTTGCTTAGGGCTAAGTTTATTGAATCTGAGTTTCAATGGTGGCCTGTTGGTCCTTCCGCAATGATACTCTGTGAAATCGGTCAGGCCCGGAAGGGAGCAGCCGCAGCAGACGACTCATGTGCCGGAATGTGGCTGATGGGCCGCCACCCAAATTCTCCATTTTAAATACATTCCCTCTTTTATACTGATTAAGCATCAATTCATTAATATCTAGGAATCTACCGACTCTGGATCATCTAAATAGCTCATAGCTTTAGAAACAGCATTAATCACTTTGTTTTCCATTTGCTCACGTTCACTTTGCGGAAGGTAAAAAGACATATCCACGTCAAACCTTATATACCTTGGCGGTAATTGGTTAAGTGCTAAGCAACACAAGTCTGCGATATAGTCTGAAGCTTTAAAGTTATCCAACTCCAACAATTCAATTCTTTCTAATACTAGATGTTCATAATAATTGTGGATGTCATCATCAAGTTTCATTATTACTGGCTCTCGCTCAATCTTTCTGCAAAATATTAGCTTAGTGGAATCGTTTGATAATACCAATAGCTTTCTGTAAAGGCCCAGGCTGTTTGATTTATAATCAATCGATGTGGTTGTTTAAATTTAGCCTCAAAAAACCAAAAATACATTTGTCTAATAATTCTAATGCTTTTTAACACGCTGTTAACACCTGCTTAAAGTGGGCTGAAGACCGATGATAAATATTCTTCTTACTCATAATTCTATTCAGTCAAAATAGGAAAAGACAGGGACAACGGCTTTCTTAAAGTTCAGATGTAATTATTATTTCATTTGATTTCATACTGTTACAAGATGTGTGCTTGGAGTTTTTAAACCGAAAGTTAAGACTGGCTAGATGAAATAGTTACAACTAGTCGAAAAGTTTTGGTTTTAAAAATTCTACTTGTTATTAACAGAAGCAATTCTTTTAAATTTAGCCAAGATCGAAAGCGTAAACTTTTAGTTACTTATTCCTTTATGAAATATGTTGAACTTTTATGTAATAGGCTAATACAACGAGTTGACCACGGCACTATGATGTGTTTATTATTCAATGCGAGGTTCACTACCTTACTAATAAAAAGTCGCATAAGCGATAAAACTAACACTATAAAATAGTGGTCCAGGGAGACATACATGTATACAAATTCAAAGTTAACGAAGTCAATTCGTCTAGCTCTAGCCGTCGGTGCTGCTTCAACAGCAGTATTGGCTCCTGCAACAGCTGTTGCACAAGATTCAGCTGGCGTAGAGAAAATCTCTGTAACCGGTTCACGTATTAAACGTACCGACCTTGAAGGCGCATCCCCAGTAATTTCGATCAGCGCTGCTGATATAAAAATGGAAGGTGATTTTACTGTTGCTGATGCCTTGCGTAGTAGCTCTTTGAACTCGTTTGGTTCTTTCTCTGAGCGTTCTGGTAGCTCTGCACAGTCTCAAGCAACGATTAACCTTCGTGGTGCTGGTTCTCGACGTACTCTAGTTCTATTGAACGGCCGTCGTTTCCCAGGTTCACCTACTTTAGGTGGAGCTTCTGCTAATTTGAATGCTATTCCAATGGCAGCTGTTGAGCGTATCGATATCATGACTGAAGGTGCGTCTGCTATTTATGGTTCAGATGCAATGGCTGGTGTTGTTAACGTTATCCTTAAAGATGATTTTGAAGGCCTCACATTCAATATAGGTGCGGGTCACCGCGATAATGATGAAGGCACTACATCAAATGAGTTCTCTATCGTGGGCGGTGTGTCTAACGATAAAGGAAATATCACCTTCTCGTTTGATCACCAGAAGCGTAAAGGTATTGCTGATGCTGATCGAGTTTACACTTCAGCTCAGCGCAACGATCTTGATGGTGACGGTATTATTCAAGCTTATTCAGAAACTATTGGTTGGTCGATTTATGGTGCAACAGCGACAAATGCTGATGCCTCAATGACGTTGGCATCGCCCGTTTGTGATGATTTGACTGCAGAGTTTGGCTCCGATACATTTTTAGAGACTGCAGCTGATGACGACTGGAGTGAAGGCTCTACTTACTGTATGTATGCTTTTGCTAATGCTTCATTTAATACTGCGTCAATAGACCGCAATACCCTATATATTAATGCTAATTATGAAGTTGCAGAAGACGTAGAATGGTTTGGTCAAGCTATGTTTGTTCAAAACAGTTCATTTGGGCGTTATGCTCCTCCTGCTGCTGCTATAGATGGTATTGGAGCGGTCGGTTCTGAAGATGAAGGATACTTTAGTTCAACATATAACCCATGGGATGAAACTTCATTCCGTACTTATATTCGATGGGCAGACGTTGGTGTTCGTGACGGTAATGTTGACGACTATAACCAAGATTACACTACTGGCTTACGTGGTAATCTAGACTGGAATGATGCTTCTTGGGAAGTTTATTATCACTACAATAGCGCAAATAATAAATCAGTTGGTGATTATTATTTGTCTTACGGTGGTTTAGCGTATAATGAGGCGAATGATATTCCTTTAAGAAGTGAAGAAGGGATTGCTAACACTCGTTTAACGACATTACAGAATTCGCAATCTACATTTAATCAGTTCTTCGCTGGTATTGGTTTCGATATGTTCGAGCTTGGTGGTGGAACGGTAGCACACTACTTTGGCGCTGAGTACTTTGAACAAACTTATGCAGACATCTACGATGGTCAATCTGAAGCTGGTATAGTTGGCGGCTCTGCTGGTAATTCGTCCCTTGGTGAACGTGATGTTACAGCCTTATTCTTTGAATCAGTATTGCCTGTTTCAGACACTGTTGAGGTGAACGTTAAAGCTCGTTATGATGATTATTCTGATTTTGGTGATAAAGTTTCTCCTGCAATTTCAGCCCGCTGGGAAGCTATGGATAACTTGATTTTCCGTGCATCCTACTCAGAATCTTTCCGTGCTCCGGGCCTTGACCTTTTAAATGCTGCTTTAACTTTCTCAGCTGAAGGTGCAATTGATTACTCTCAAGGTGCTTCATCAACCAAGCAGTACGATACGTACTATGCAGCTAACTCTGAGCTAGGTCCAGAGTCATCTGATTATATTAATATCGGTGTGGCATGGGACATTAATGATAATGTAGGACTGAAATTAGATTATTTCAATCTTGATATACAAGACGTTATTCAACAAAAGACATTGCAAGATTTGCTTTCAGATGAAGCAAATGGTTTGATCACCGCATATGGTGCAGATGAAGACACCACTGATACTTTCTATTTGAAACGTACAGTTTCAGGTACTTTAGTTGAAGCTGGAACATCATATTTTAATGGTGTCGGTTTTACAGTTGAAGGGATTGATTTCACCATCAATGCTAATATTGAGACTGAATTTGGTGACTTCCGCTTTACAAATGTCAACAGTTTTGTCATGTCATATGAAGAAGAAGTTGGTGGTTTAATTCAAGATACTGCAGGTTGGTCTGGTCAGCCAGAGTTCAAATCTGTAGCAACCTTGTCTTGGGCATTAGAAGATCATTCTCTTGCATGGAACTTGACTTATACAGACAGTACATCTGAAAATGAATCAGCTGGTGATGATGGTTATTTTGTACAATCTGGTAAGTTAGACAGCTGGTTAATTCACAACTTGACTTATACTTATAATGCTGGAAGCTATGGAGCGGTTACTCTTACAGTCAATAATTTGACTGATGAAGATCCTGTTCTAACATCGACAGGAGCTTGGGATGATCAAGATCTATATAATAACTTTGGTCGCGATTACCGCATTAATTACCAAATTAGCTTCTAATAGCTGAAACTGTAAACTTTAACTCTGACTAGTTCGGAAATAAGTTAATTTTTGCTTTAATTTAGGCGCTCGATGTACTTCATCGGGCGCTTTTGTATTTTAAGGCCATATGTTGCCGACGACTACTATAAACACTATTGACTCTTTAAGCATTTGCCAAAATTTTTCTATATCCTTTCTTTTTAGTCGCAGTTACTATGTCTTCAATATGACATTAATACGTTCTGCTAGGTAGTTCTGGTAACGATCATAAACGTTTTCATTGAGCATATTACCCCATAGTTCCTATAAAGCCTTCTTTACTGACTTTTTTCAGATAAGAGTAGATATAATAATCAAAATAGATTCAGGAATTTGTATTGTCGAGTACGAATATTTGCTAAGAAAGAGACTATTTTTAAAGGAGGCCAAAGTAATGGTAGCTAAATTAATATTGATATATATTGGTAGTTAGGGTCGTAAAATAAATAAAAATGACGATGAAGTCTATTGAGCGTTTTAATAATCAATTAGCGTTTACTTAATGTAGAACAATTCAACGACAAGAGTATGTATATGAGTAGCTACTGGACAGACTATTGGAAACAAGGTCATTTAACTTCTTTCGGGGAAGATATTGAGGACAATTATGAGGGGGCATTGTTTGACTGTTGGCATGCTTACTTTGAACCTATAAAAGGCAGCAATGCAGTAGTGATTGATATTGGTACTGGAAATGGCGCATTAATTGATATAGCAGTAAATAAAGTAGGTTGTTCAAATGCTCTATTTTATGGCATTGACTCTGCTAAATTATATGTAAACAGTAAAGTGAATAAACAAAACGTAACTTTTTATCCTGAAACGCCTGCAGAAGCTTTACCCTTCAGCGATAACTCAATTGATTATGTCGTATCACAATTTGGCATAGAATATAGTGATTTGGATAAATCTATTGTTGAGTGCGCACGAATATTGAAAAACGGCGGTAAAATACATTGGGTAATACATGATATGGAAAGTTCCATAGTCAAACCAAATAGTTCTATTTACACTATATTGGTTGCTTTACAAGAAAATAATGGTCCAATTAAAATGTTGCACCAGTTGATTGACGTATTGGAAAAATACGGACAGTATTCTAAAGAAGCTGAGCGATGTAGGGCTGCTTTTAACTCAGCTTTACAGCAATGTGTTGAAAAGAGTGAAGAGGGGCTTTTTGGCACCGGATTTCCAAGGTTTTTAAAAGAAGTTATGAAAAAAGATAAAAACTTTAGTGAAAAAAAAGAAATGTTATTAGTCTTTGAAAGAGAAATGCATGGACAGTTTAATCGTCTACAAAATTTACTTCAATCCGCGCTTAGCAATGACGATAAAGACAAACTAGTTAGTACTTTGTTCGACAACGGATTTACGAATATCAATAGTGATGTAGTCATACAGGAAGGAAAGGCAATAGGTTACCTTTTAACTGGTGAATGGCGTCCTAGCTAGCAGTTAACTTAACGCTTACAAGTTTAGGGTTTTTAATCGGATAAAAGAACTATGCTTATATCGCTTTATCTCATATTAGAAGTGGTCGCAGTTTCTCTATATACTGCTTTAGGATTCCTAAGCCCAAAGTCGAACATTCCAATAGTACGCTCCCAATAAGGAAAGTTTTTACCATATTACTATTAATCTCCTTCGAGAAAATTGAACTAAATGCTCGTTCCTTGTTCGATTCTTTCACCGTGCTCCACTACACCTGTCACAATAATAACATTGTCAAAATTACTATCTTGGTCTTGTAAAAAAGTTTTATAAAAGTGTTCTCACTGATTTACTGAGCTAAACGAGGTTTTCGCGGTTATGCCTCGCCCGGAAGGACCGATGCGCGCTTAAAGGTAAGTTCAACTGCAATTTACTATTGACTCTAATAATCTATAATTACGTCATATGATTTGTTTTACCATCATAAAAGTTCTGTAGCCCTGCACCGCGAGGCAATAGCTCGATGGGGAGATTCAAGTAACATTCTAGTCGCAATGATGATGGTTAATTAGTAATAGCTACAGTAACACAGCAAATGTTCAAGCCCACTTAACATTAAAGCAATCGAGTGCCTTGCTGAGTGTCTACCTAACAAATTTTATGGTGATAAAAGGGATCCAATATATATCTGGAAGACACACTGTATGAGAAAGGCGTAAAGTTACTCACGACTGTTCGCAACGGTGAGAAAGCAAGAGCTTTCCTCCTATTAATTGGCACCATCTGACAGCAGTTGTTAAGTCTTAATGCCCATTGGTGTATATTAATTAATCTATAGCTAAGAGTGATATTTTAGTTGCATTCAGGAGCATTAAACTTTAAATTCAAGGTGAGTTAATTTACCGGTTAGCTCTAATCTTAACTGAACCATAAAAGGATTTTTTATGCTTAGAAAAATATTGCTTTTATCTACAGTCTCAGTTTCTTTAAGTAACGAGGTGCTTGCTCAATCCTATGAACTACCTGTTGGATGTGAATACGGTAGAGTGGAAAGCTACGATATAGCTGGAGATGAGTTAAACACAGCTCTGGAATCTGGTTACGACATATACAATGATAGTACTGTCACGGGAGCAGGCTACTTGGCTTGGAGTAATTTCTTGATTAGTCTATATAATATTGTTGATGGGTACGATTATTTGAGGGTTGAAGCACCTAAACACGTCATTCAAGGAAGCTCATTCAGAGCTAAGGGAAACCTTTTTGATATACTAGCAAATGTTCAATTTTATAATTCAGAAATGGGGTATGTTGGTACAGATAAGTCAGATGAGTACGCAAATGCTTATCACTATATGAGCTTTCCTAACACCTATGGATACGGACTCGTGTGGGTGGCTAGAGCTAGTGGTATGTGTTCAGCAGAAGGTATCTGGGTTCAAAAATCACCTGAACTTTCTTCACTTACTGTTCAGTATAACGAGATCGGAAATAGAATTATTGGGACTTTCACAGCAAATGGTGGTTCGATAGACACTTATTCAAAATACGGGCGAGAAAATAAACCCATAAATTATTTATGGGAAATAAAACATGACGCAGTTGTAAGAGAGCGAGCGAACGGTAACAAGTGGTGTGATGTGACCAACTCGGACAATGCTGAGTGGGAATACTTGAAATCAGGTGCTAGTAATACCTTCAATTTCGACTATTATGCATGTCCAATTACAGTTAGAGCCACCGTTCGCGACGGTGTATATTCCTCTACTATGCGTTTCAAGAGCGTGGACGCGTATATAGATAATGGCGGTGGATCTGGCGGTGGATCTGGTGGTGGCTCAGGAGGAGGTTCAGGACCTGGAAATTGCCCAGGAGTAGGGCCTTGTTCAATAGAAAATTAATTTAAGCTTAAACATAATAAGGGTTTCAAGTAAGTTTAATGTAAAAACTTACTTGACCCCTTTTAACATTCTAATAGATAATTGGCTTTAGCCTAAAGTATATAAAAATACATGCTAAAAATGCTATTAGCGAATAGATTTAGTGACTTACTGTCAGCTGCAATCACTTCTTACCGTTACTACAACTACACATCAAGGAAGATTCACTGACTGTATAACATTCGTTCAATATTTAAAGTGGTTGTGCAGTTTGTTGCATCTTGTCGCCTAATGCTTTGTAATTCATTTGGGCAGATAGTTTAATAACATCAGATAACAATAGGTAATAGATTTAATCTTGGGTTGGATTTCATTAAGTGGTATCTTACCTTGATTCGCAACTTGGTTCATACCCACTTGTAACCTGATTCTAGTATCTGACTTTTATGCAAAATCCAAATATGCAAAATCCAAACTTAAGCGCACAACAAAGGCTGAACTTGGCAATGCAGTTAATGCATAAAGGCCAATTTGAACAAGCGTTATCTCATTTCCTAATTCTAAAAGATGTTGGTATTAAAGATTTTCGCTTATCCAGAGCCATGGGCTCCGCTTATGAACGCTTGAGAAATAACAGCGAAGCTAAACGTTATTTTTCCGAATCTTTGTTACTTAATCCCAAACAACCTGATTTATATTATGCTTTAGGCAAGATAGCCTATTTTTCAAAAGCTTTTGAACAAGCAGTTAACTATTTCAAACAGTGCCTCTCATTTGACAATAAAAATCCGCAGGTTTGGTTAAAGCTGGGTCAGACCTATTTTCATATGGACGAGTTGCAATTAGCTGAACAAGCTTTTATCAACTGTGAAAAACTGCAAGCTAACTCACTTGAGGCTAAGCTTGGACGCAGCCGTATTTTACAGAAACGAAATGAACATAAAAAAGCTGAAGAGTTATTAATTGCCATTGATAAAATCGAACCTAATAATTTACGGGTGCTATCAGAATTGGGCTGGTTACAAAAAGACCAAGGCAATTATCCACAGGCCGCAGAATTATTCAAAAAAAGATTAACGATTGAGCCAACTAATCCTGAATATTATGAAGACTTAGCATTAGTTTACTTAGACCTTCAGCAACCTGTAAACGCCATGGATACCCTTAAGCAGGGTATCCAAAGAGCACCGGATAATCGCAAGCTAAACCAATTGTTTAGTGCTTTGAAATATGAAATGAATGAAGATGACCATTTATCTCATTATCGCCAACAAGCATTCGAAAAAATGTCTGATGAATTAATTGCCGATTATATTGTGGGTCTAGTTAAAATTGATGAAGTTGCTAAGGCTAAGCAACTTGTAAATGAACTATTTGTCCATGCCGATAAAAAAGGCGTAGCCAAAAATCTGCAGCTAATGTTATGGGAAAAAGAGCAAAAGCATGACGATATCGTTGGCTATTTTAGGGATAAAATTTCATCAAAAGCGGTTTTATCAATTTCCGAAAATGAAAAGTTAGTAAAAGCCTACCTAGCTATAGGTGAAAATCAGAAGGGGCTTAAACTGCTTGAACATATGTTGCAATTAGCCCCTAATGATCAACTGTTTTGGGCTTTGAAAACAACAGCGCTAAGACAGTTACAAAGCTTTGAATATGAGTACCTATGTGATTATCAGAATATGGTCTTCCAGCAGCCTATAATACTGCCAAATCAATATAAAAATATCGAACAATTTAGCCAGGCTTTACGCGTAGCTTTAAATGAAATTCACGTGAGCCAACGCAATCCCTTAGATCAATCGTTACGTCATGGCACTCAGACCATGGGCAACTTATTTTCACAACAAGTTCCTATCATTCAACAACTTAGAGGAGCCCTTAAAAATACCATTGATTCATTGTTGGTTGGCCTTAAACCAGATCAGGCCCACCCATTTTATCAGCATGCTGGCAAAGCAATCGAATTTTCAGCCAATTGGTCAGTTAAATTAAGTAACCAAGGGTTCCATGTTTCCCATGTACACCCTAAAGGTTGGTTGAGCAGTGCATTTTATGTGCATGTACCTTCGGTAATTGATGAAACAAGTAAACAAGGTTGGCTGCATTTTGGTAAACCTGGCATTGGCCTGCCTGATCCGTTAGCTGAACAAAAATGGGTTAAACCCCAAATTGGCCAGTTAGTTTTATTTCCTTCGTATTTTTGGCACGGAACAGAAGCATTTGAAGATTCTCAAGAGAGAATGTCAGTGGCCTTTGATTTATTACCTATAAAATCAACAAAATGATTGGTGCATTTAGTGAAAAAGTGGCCTAAGCTTATTTTAGGTAGGTTACTCAAATGGTCTTACCAGCTTTTTATCGCTAATTTTGAATGAATTGTCGTAAAAGCGCTATTTCTATTCATAAAAAGGTTGAATTATTCACTAAGAATGTATTATGAAAATAGTGCTTCAAGTCTCATTTATATTGACAATAAGGATTTTTTTATCCGCCATTGATTATAAAAACTACCGTTAGTCACTAAATGCTAAAGTGTGGCATACGATATCTTGACAACTCGATAACTTCCGTGTGAACATTCGAGTGCAATAGTGTTAAATCGATTTATGGAATAACACTATAATCCTAAAAATAATTATATAGCCCCTTGTCAGTGAACTTTTCACCTAGACTGGGATTCATAACAAGAAAATTGGTTGGGAACTATGTCCAAAATGAGCAAGAGAACCCTTATTGCCTCTACCGTTGTGGGTGCATTTGCACTTGGTAGTAGTGCAGTCTCTGCAGATACATTGAATGATCTTCACAAAGAAGAAGCTAAAATCCATGTTGCTGCAGCAAAATCTCAAGAGAAAATTGATAATCTCTTTCAACAATCACAAGAACTTTTAGTAGATTATCGTGCAGTTGTAGACGAAACAGAAAATCTGAAAGTTTACAATGATTATGTTGCAACTCTAGTTGCTGACCAACAACGCGGTATCGATTCTCTACAAAAACAAATCGATCAAATTGATGAAACTAAGCGTGGTATCGTTCCTTTACTTTTCAGAATGATCGACAGTCTTGAAAAATTCATCGAAGCCGACGTGCCAATTAAAATGGCAGAGCGACGTGCACGTGTAGAACGTTTACGTGACGTTATGGGTAACTCGAATGTAACTGTATCAGAGCGTTTTCGCCAAGTTATCGAAGCTTACCAAATTGAATTAGATTACGGCTCAAAGATTTCAGCTTACCAAGGTAACATGACTTATAATGGTACAGACATTACGGTTGATTTCTTCAACCTTGGTCGTACTGCGTTAATTGCCTTATCTCTTGACCAGAAAAATGCATGGATGTGGGATACCGCAGAGCGCACCTGGGTAGAGCTAGGAAGTGAATACCTTGAATCTAGTATCGCTGCAGTTCGTATGGCAAGAAAACAATTGCCAGTTAATCTAGTTAAACTACCCATTCCAGCAGCGGAGTAATAAGAAATGAAATTAACATTTAAATCCGTATTTGCTGCAACAGCAGTTACACTTTTAGCATCTGGCGCCCATGCTCAGTCAAGCCTTGACCAACTGTTAGAAGAAGTAAAACAAAATCGTGTTTCTGAAGCGAAGCTTGATAAGAAACGCGAAGCAGAGTTCCAATCTGCACGTGCCGATAAACAAGCACTACTTAGAACAGCTAAAGCTAACTTAAAAGCTGAAGAAGATCGTGGTGACCGTCTTGCTAAGCAATTTTCTGATAATGAAGTAACGTTAACAGAGAAAAGCACAGAGCTTGACATGGCTACCGGTGACCTTGGTGAGATGTTTGGTGTTGTACGTCAAGCAGCTTCAGAGTCTTACGGTCGTATCGCTACTTCAATTGTAAGTGCTCAGTTCCCAGGTCGTGCTGCATTCCTTAAGAGAATGTCAGAAGAGTCTGAAGGTCTTCCAAATATCCGCGAACTAGAAGATATGTGGATTGCACTTCAAACTGAAATGACTGAATCTGGTAAAATTGCTCGTTTTAATACTGAAGTAATTAACCTAGAAGGTGGTTCTTCACAACAAGAAGTCGTGCGCATCGGTGCATTTAACTTAGTGGGTGAAGTTGGTTATTTAGTATATGATGATCAAGAAGAAAAAGTTCAACCTCTAGGTCGTCAACCTGATGAGTTCCAAGCTGAAACAGCTCGCGAACTATATGCCTCTACTTCAGGCGTTATTCCTACGTTTGTGGATCCTTCAAGCGGTGCAATCCTAGGTCTATTGAAGCAAAAAGCGACTTGGGAAGAACGTTACCATGCTGGTGGTCCGGTTGGATACACTATCACTGTAATGTTAGTAATTGGTTTATTGATAGGTTTCTACAAAATCATCACTCTTACCCTTATCAGTGGCAAAATGCGTAAACAGTTGAGTAACCCAGGCTCACCTTCATCGTCTAACCCTCTTGGACGTGTATTGAAGGTTTACAACGAAAATAAAACAGCTGACACTGAAAATCTAGAAATGAAGCTTGATGAAGCAATTCTGAAAGAACTTCCAACGATAGAAAGTGGAATTAACATCATCAAGATTTTTGCTGCAATCGCTCCGTTACTAGGTCTACTAGGTACGGTACTTGGTATGATCGCTACCTTCCAACAAATCACATTGTTTGGTACTGGCGACCCAAGATTGATGGCAGGAAGTATTTCAATGGCATTGGTAACTACAGCTCAAGGTATTATCGCGGCACTACCGCTAATTCTTATGCACAGCATTGTTGCTGGTCGTAGTAAATCAATCGTGCATATCCTTGACGAACAAACTGCGGGCATAGTAGCTGCTCACGCAGAGTCGGAGAAAGCATAATATGGCTGACCTGATTGGATTATGGGATTCCGTCAGGGAGTTTATCGCGACAGGAGGCGGGGTTTTATATCTCGTCGCTTTAGCGCTCTTTCTCATGTGGGTGTTAATGATAGAGCGCTTTTGGTTTTTGAATTCTGTGTATCCTAAGATGAGAAAGAATATCATCAAAGATTGGGATGCCAGAGTTGATACCACCTCCTGGTACGCGCATAGAATCCGTGATGCTTGGATTTCTCAAGCTTCAGACAAACTAGGCAGCAACATGTTGTTGATTAAAACCTTAGTGGCAATGTGTCCGCTAATAGGTTTACTAGGTACAGTTTGGGGCATGATTAACGTATTCGAAACTATGGCTACACAAGGAACCGGTAATGCTCGATTAATGGCAGCTGGTATTTCGATGGCAACAATTCCTACTATGGCAGGTATGGTTGCAGCTTTGTCTGGCGTTTTCTTTAGTTCTCGTTTGGAATCAAAAGTAAAAATCGCCAAAGAGAAGCTGATTGACAGCCTTCCTCACCATTAAGAGAGAAGTTTATGGCTCGTAAAGAACGTGCACCAGAGGAAGATGCAGCGATTGATATGACACCGATGCTTGATATCGTGTTTATCATGCTTATCTTCTTCATTGTAACCACTGTTTTCGTGAAAGAAGCAGGGATACAAGTGAATAAACCGGGCGCTAGCCAGGCGTTTTTACCTAAAAACGCTAATATCTTTATTGCTGTCACGGAAGACGGTGTTATATGGATGGATAAGCGCGAAGTTAAGGTTGAATCTATTCAAGCTAACCTTGAAAAGCTTTTAGCCGAACAGCCTTCAGATGTTGTTATTATTCAAGCAGATGAAAAGGCTGAACATGGTATTGTGGTTAAAGTGATGGATCAAATCAAAGCCGCAGGTATCGACCAAATCTCAGTAGCAGCAAGAGGAGCTTCTTAATTATGCGAGTAATTGTCTCTATATTGCTTGGTGCAGTAGTCGCTTTTGGCCTGTTTGTAATTATGGCTAAACTGGTAGCGAACTCTTCGCAACCAGCAAGTGAAGTACCTGAGTCGCCTGTTATTGATATTGTAATGTCGGACCCAGACGAATCTACTCAAACTCGTCAACGTGTTCCACCACCACCTCCTCCTCCGCCTCAGCAACCGCCTAAAATTCAGCCGGTTGAACCTGATGTTGAAGATGCAAACGCAGACGGTGTAAGCTTTAATATGCCAGCTGTAGATGTGGGTGGCGCGTCGATTGATATTGGTGGCGTTGGAAATATGCAACGCGATGGTGAAGCAACTCCAATTGTTCGTATTGAACCTAAATACCCAGTGCAAGCTGCTCGTGATGGTAAGGAAGGATGGGTTATCTTATCTTTCACTATCAATGAGGTAGGCGGCGTGGATGATGTTGATGTTTTGGATGCAGATCCTAAACGTATCTTCGACCGTGAAGCTAAGCGCGCATTACGTAAATGGAAATACAAGCCAAAAATCGTCGATGGGAAACCTGAAAAACAGTTCAATATGAAAGTGCAATTGGACTTTAAATTGGATCAAGGCTAATGAAAAAGTTTGTATTAAATGTTACTGCGATAGCAACTTTAGGTGCCGCTACATTGCTATCAAACTCAGCAGCAGCTCAGTCGGCACCCGTTGCTTGTGCAGATTACAAGCGTGGCACAACCAACATCGTTGGTGAGCGCGTTGGTAAAAAGATCCAGAAGGCGCTTGAAGCATATAACAACGATCTGATTGATGAAGCATTAGCAATTCTGTACGAAGTTGATGCTAAAGATGGATACGACAAAGCGTTTGCTGATAACTTTATCGGTAAGATGTTGGCTGGTCAGGATGGCAAAGGAGCTAAAGCTTTAGAGTATCTTGAAGGTTCAGTTAATCCTAAAGCGCTTAATGATTCTGAGCATGCTAATACCGTAAGACTTGTTGCTGACCTTAGTATGCAAGAAAAGGAATACGGTAAAGCAGTTAAGTACTATCAAGAGTGGATGAAGTTCACTTGTAAGGAAGATCCTGATATCTATACTCGTATGGCGCAAGCTTATTATGAGTTGAAAGAGCTTCCTAAGATGGTACCACCTTCTGATAAAGCCATTGCTTTATATGAAAAACCTAATAAAAACCCGTATGTTTTAAAGTTACAATCATTTTACGAACGTAAAATGTATCCGGAAACTGTTGCTGTTGCTGAAGAGCTAGTGCGTATATTTCCTGATAATAAACAGTGGTGGTCACAATTAGGATTTTTCTACATGTTAGTAGAGGACTATAAAAAGGCTCTCTCTACATTTGAAATTGCATATAATCAGGGTTATCTGTCTAAGAAGTCTGAAATAAAAGCGTTGTCTCAACTTTACGCGACTAATGAAATTCCATATAGAGCAGCAGTGCTTTTGGAAAAGCATATGAAGTCGGGTTTGATAGAAGAATCTGTTCAGACTTTATCGAGTCTTGCTAATTCTTATCATCAAGCTAGAGAGTATAAGACAGCTGCTAGTTATTACGAAAAGGCCGCTAAGGTAGAAAACGATGCTGACTTATATCGTAAGCAAGGTATTTTATTATTAGCTGCTGAAGATTACAAAGGTTCTATAAATGCTTTACAGAAAGCGTTAGATAACGGAGCAGATCAAACTGGCCGTATTCATATCGCAATGATGGAAGCAAATATTTATACTGGTAACTTCCGTCAAGCAATGGTTCATGTTCGTGCCGCGAAGAAAGACAAAAACGTTGCACGTACTGCGAGAGCTTGGGAACCCTATATCAAAGAAAAAGCAAAAAATCGCGGTATTAAAGTCTAGTTTAAACGACTTACATATCCGAATTCATAAAAGGCTTCTTAATCGAAGCCTTTTTTATTTCGCTTTGTTCCTTCCTGAAATACGTTTACGAATCCTGCGTGTTATTAGGTTCCCCATTAAATATGTTTTCCCAATGTTTATTTAAAACTAAACACATTAACTTTGAGTTTGTATACCTAAGGGGAATAGGGCGTCTTTATGAAACTTTTAGTGTGATACCTAACTTGTTATAACAAGTTTTTGTGTAGCGAGAGAGATTAGATTGGTGCTCAGACATTATTAAAATATATTAAGGATTAGAGGTATTGTTCTATCAGCAGTCTTAATTGCTCATGAAGATAACTCTCAATCTGCTTTTTACCTGTAAGTTTGTACTCTCTGGATATGTACTCATAACTCTTCTTATTTACGAGCACATCATTTATGAAGTTATTAGATTGCCTTAAATGTGGCGCTAGCCTTTCAGAATTTATATTAAGGGAATCTAGCCAATGAAATATGGCAAATTCCACGCTGTATAAGGGGCGGTTTCCGGCTATAAATTGCTTTAGTAGACTCAGCCAATAGTTTTTTGTTTCCTGGCTGTTGTTTGTTTGTTGTGGGAGATTAAGCGGTAGGTTTTTTTGTACCAGTGCAATTAATTCAGGGGAGAGGGTTTTTAAGCGATAATCTTGTTGATAGTTTATTTGTTGATTACAAATTAGGCTTAAAAATTGTATTGAGCCCTTTGCTCTTGACGATAGAGGGGTGAGCATAATCGCGCTAAATTCACCACTTGAAGCATCTTGTTTAATACCAAGCTTTACCAGCTGAAAATCATTCTTAAACCAAAATCTCGCCAGTGCTTTGGTTAATCCAAATGAGCTCCCTAAGAAGTCAATATGGTTTTTTACAGCGTCTTGTTTAATCAGCTTCAGCATCGTAGAGCCAAAATGTTGATGTCTAAATTGCTGTTTGACCGCAATTCTAACAATGCGTAGGTGGCTGTCTACCATGAATTTAGGTTCACAATGGTCAAACGCTAATCGTTGTGGGATTAGGTGCCCAGGGATTCTTCTGTTGCCCTGTGCAATGTTTATGGCCAACGGCTTCAGGTATTCTCCACCTTCTAATGCCGTAAGAGCCACGCAAATAGGGTCTAAATGCTGATCATGTATTACATGTATATGTTGGTTGGCGTCCAACATTCTGACTAAATCGTCTGGTGTAGTTTGGTAATGGGCGTCGACTAAAAGCTCAAATATTCCATGTAGCAGTGCTGGCTGCAAAATCAATTGGTGGCCATTATAGGTTTGATAACTTATTGAGTCAGCTAAACCTTTACTGTTGTTTGTGCTCGTCAATAGTTGATTAGATCCCCCTTGAACAGAGGGCGTTTGGCTTGTTGGTTGTTGTGATAACGTGTTTTCAGTGGTGTTTTTAAGGGCCATAACCTGATGCCAAAACGCTTCAAGTGGATCATTTTCAAACCATCTTATCGGAGTATGTAACACAAATTCACGAAAGCCTGCAAAGTGAGTTTTTAAGAACGGTTTAAAGCGCAGCTCAAATCCTCTTCCGCTGCCTTCATAGCCGTGTATTGTGGTACTAAGTATAACGTTCGGATACTGTGATACTAATTGTTCCAGCACTTCTGTTGGTATAGAAGCAGCTTCATCAATGAACAACCAGTCCCCTTTAGGTTGCGATTTAATTATTTTGTCAAATGCAAGGTACTGGATTGGATTAACATGCTGATTACTACTGGCAACGTCCTCTTTTTTAGACTCAATAAATTTAGCCGCTTGATTAAATATTTGCTGAGTCATTGAGCGATGGGCGGAGGTAACTATAAATCTAGACGTAGTTGATTGGGCTAGTTGTCCTGCTGCAATGCCTAGGGCTGAAGATTTTCCTCTACCTCGGTCAGCTAGAACAACTATCTGGTTGTTTTTTTTGCCATGTACATACTTTATATATTCCACCAATTGGTATTGGTCTGCAGTCTTACAGGCTTCGTCTTGGAAACGTTGCTCGTTTACATTTACCCCTTTGACTTGAGTGAGCTTGGCGTGATGTTGTTGCCAAATTGAAACCTCAGGAAAGGATTTTATATGTTCAACTAACCAATCAATAAATGCAGAGCGCTGACTACTTTTATCGCTGGTTAAGCCTTCTACTAAACTTTGGGTTTTGGTATATGTCGACCAAGTTTCTAGATCGGGGCAAAGTAGGATCATTAACCCACTTTGGCTAACACAACCACTCATAGCCAGTAGTGCATTGCCTCTTAGTTCAGCAAAACCGTCATATATGACCCATTCAAACTCCTGACCTAAGACACTTCGATATTGTTTGCTTTGAATATTATTCAAACCCGCTATTTGACCTACACAAATGTTTGTTGAAGGCCCATTAGCAGCAAATATTTGGGTAATTGAGTCGTATACCCACTTTTGCGTACCGGATATGACTAACAATTGTCGATGGCATTTATGCCGCTTTCGTTCTGCAAGCCAAGATTTTACTTCTGTTGTCATATGCTTTTTTAGTTAAATTCTTGATATAGTTTATTTCCCCTAGTGTATTGAATAAAATTGAGGAATACGAATGCGCTTTCTAACGCGAAGATTAGTGATGCCTGGAGATTTAAATTATGCGGACTCTTTGTTTGGTGGGCGTGCTTTAGAGTGGATTGACGAAGAAGCGGCTATTTACGCAATTTGTCAGTTAGAAACCAATGTTTTGGTAACAAAACATATTGGTGAAATTACTTTTGAATCACCGGCTTTGAAAGGTGATGTTGTGGAGTTTGGCTTAGCGACTAAAAAAGTGGGACGTACCTCCATTACCATTTCTTGTATGGTTCGAAACAAAGCCACTAAAAAAACCATCTGCATGGCAGATGATATTGTTTTTGTAAGTTTAGATCCAGCAACCAGAGAGCCAATCCCCCATGGCAAATCGATGAAAGAGCTGGAAGAACAAACGAAACAAGAATTGAGATCATTAAATTTAAACGATTAATTCCTTTTCATTTAATCGAAATTACAATAATGAGTTGGTTCAATGCCGCTAACGATGAGATTTTAATTCAACGTAAGCGGCATGTTTTGATTTATACGCTTGCACTTACTATATTTTTAACGTCTTCAGGGGTGATGTTTTGTCTCTCCCCAATTTTTGTCATACCCGCTTTTTCGAGCCTTGAAGCAACCTTATCAGCCACATCTGAGTCAATATTATATTCAGAAAGTGTCGTTTTTATTCCCATATCACGGAAGAATTGTTCAGTTTTTTCAATTACTAAATTAATTGCACCTTCTTCGTCATAGCGACTTAACCCCCAAACACGTTCGGCGTACTGAAGCAACTTTTCTCGTTTGTGCTCTCGTTGATATTGCATCACTCTGGGTAAAATAATTGCCAATGTAACTGCGTGATCCAAGTTATGGAGTGCAGTTAATTCATGTCCTATCATATGAGTAGACCAATCTTGAGGAACACCTACACCAATTAAGCCACTCAATGCTTGTGTAGCATTCCACATCAGATTGGCTCGTAAATCATACTCTTTTGAATTGAGAACTTGTGGACCAATATCAATTAGATTACTTAAAATTGATTCCGCAAAGCGATCCTGAACACTGGCATTCACAGGGTAAGTTAGATATTGCTCAATAACATGAACAAAGGCATCGACTACGCCATTAGCTAGTTGCCGTTGTGGTAAAGAATAGGTCACTTCTGGGTCAAGTACCGCAAATTTAGGCCTGACATGTTCAGACATAAAGGACAATTTAAGGTTGTGCTGTCGCCGTGTTACTACCGCGGCCGTGTTTGTTTCTGTACCCGTGGCTGGCAATGTTAAAATGCATCCTAGGGCAGTGGCCTGTTTAACTTTTTTCCCCTTGGCTAGAATGTCCCAAGGATCTCCCTCGTAATGTGTGGCTGCAGCAACAAACTTAGCCCCATCAATGACTGAACCGCCACCAACTGCAAGAATAAAATCCACACCTTCAGCTTTAACCATTGAAGCGGCTTTCATCAAAGTTTCATATTCAGGGTTGGGCTCTATGCCTGAAAACTCACACCAATTATGGCCCTCAAGTTGTTCAACAACCTGTTGGTAGATACCGTTATGTTTGATGCTCCCTCCACCGTATATCAACATGATTTTGGCGTCGGGTAATAAGGAAGATAACTTACTAATAGTGTCTTTTCCAAAAACAACTTTAGTAGGATTGTAGTAGATAAAGTTTTGCATTTTCAAATCCAAAATAAGGTTAAGAAGCTGAAAGGTTTCGATTATCTATATTGAACCACTAAGTGAGAAATTCAAGTTGAATGTATGAATTAACTGTCATTCATATATTCAATAATTTCCCTTACTTTCAGCGTATTTTTACAAGTTTAGACTATTCAACTGGTTAACCCATGTTTCTGAAATTGGCTGACGAAAAGGGAGGCTTCTTGGTTAAAGTAGCATAGGAACAGGTGAATTCTAAAAAACACTCATTTATTCATGGAGATCCGATTGCGCCCTTGCTATCATCTGATTGTTCAAGTTAAACAATAACTTGTTACACCAAGGGGTGCTCGTTGCTGAGATTCAAACTGTTGAAAACCCTTATACCTGATCCGGATAATACCGGCGTAGGAATGGTCATCAAGAATTTTTTAAAGCTTTCCATTTACTGCCGAAATACCGGATCTTTTCATTAATTAGAAGAGATCCAAATGAAATTGAAATTTCCTGTACTTTACACTACTTTTTTATGCGCTATCCCCTCATTAGCCTTGTCTGCTGAAAGTCTAGAAGTGATTACTGTTACGTCTGATTTTAGAGAAAACGATATTCAAAATGTAACCGCCAGTGTGAGTGTTATATCTGAAGATATCATCGAAAAACGTAACGCATTTCATCTTGAAGATATTTTAGGTATGGGCGCGAATATAAATTTTAGTAGTGGGGCTTCTAGAGGACGCTTTATTCAAATCCGAGGTATTGGTGAGCGCAGTCAGTATTCTGAACCAAATAACCCATCAGTGGGGTTACTGGTTGATGATTTCGATTTTTCTGGGTTTGCAGGTTTAGGCACTTTGTTTGATGTTGAACAAGTCGAAATCTTGCGTGGACCGCAAGCCACTGAGTTTGGCGCGGCAGGTATGGCTGGAACCATTAAAATAAAAACCACTGAAGCTGATGATCAGCAACAAACCAAATTTCTAGCTACTGTTGCTCAGCAAGGTACTTGGAATGTTGGTGCCGCTTACGGAAATCAAATTAACGATAAGCTGTTTTATCGTGTTGCTATTAATCAGTTTAAAAGTGACGGCTTTATCTATAATCAATTTCTTGATAGGGATGATACCGATAATCTTGATGAATTAACTGCTCGATTGAAGTTGAAATATTTAGCGACTGAAAATACAACAATAGATTTTAATTATCAGTATTTTGATATTGATAACGGCTACGATGCTTTTTCACTTGATAATGACGGGATCACCCGTTCAGATGAACCCGGTGTTGATACCCAAGAAACTCATGCGTTTGGTATGAAAGCGAAAATTGAGTTTTCCCAATCCACTCTAATTGGTTCGTTAAATCACACCACATCTGATTCTGTGTATGGCTATGACGAAGATTGGACTTATGTGGGCTTTCACCCGTGGGAATATAGTTCAACGGATTACTACTTTCGCGAAAGAGACTTAACCAGCGTTGATTTGCGAGTGGTATCAAATGATAAGGGCTTGATTTTTGATAACACAACACAGTGGTTAGTCGGCTTCTTCGGCCGAGATATTGACGAAAACACCCGCAGAAATTACACCTATGCTGAACAAGATTTTAGCAGCCAATACGACCCCATTAATCTAGGCATTTACGGGCAAACTGATACTCAGTTTAACGAGAATCTAAGTTTGAGCTTAGGCCTTAGAGCTGACCGTTTTAAAATGGATTATGTCAATAATGAGGGGTATGTGGAGCAACAAACCGACACCATGGTAGGCGGTAAAGTTGTACTTAAATATTCTATAAATCAAGCTTCTGTGTATTCGAGTGTGTCTAGAGGGTATAAAGCTGGCGGATTTAATCCTGATCAAAGAGTCACCGAGGAAAGTCGTTTATTTGCTCCTGAATATAATTGGAACTACGAAATTGGTATAAAAGGGCAAGCATTCGAAGATCAACTTTTTGTGCGGGTAGCGCTTTTCTACATGGATAGAGAGGATACACAGGTTAGCGATTACGACGTACAAATAAGTGAAGAAGGAATACCGAGTTTTATCGATATTATTGGTAATGCTGACGTAGGCACAAACAAAGGGGTAGAAGTGGAGCTTGATTGGCAAGTATCGGACTCCATCAACCTTAGTGCAAATTATGGATACCTAGATGCTTATTTTGGTGGTTACACCCAAGCCGATGGCACCTATATTGATAAACAATGGCAAGCTCAAGCACCAAAAAATTCATTTAACCTAGCAGCGTTAGGCTATATATCCCAAAATTTAAGTGTGCGTATAGAAGCAGATGGAAAAGATAATTATCGTTTTTCAGATGGACATGATGTGGAGTCTCCTTTTACGGTCTTAGTCAATGCCCAACTGCGTCTAGATTGGCAAGACTGGACGTTTTCAGTATGGGGTAAAAATATACTGGACCGTGAACACTATGTTCGTGGTTTTGGCGGGTTTAGTAATGATCCAAGAGACGAATATGCGACACCTGAACCTTACTTACAGCTTGGTGATGGTCGCCAATTTGGACTGACTGCAAGTTTACGTTATTAATTATATTGGACGCTTATTATGAAATCCGTAGTCGAAATCTCGTTATACCCACTTAACCAAAAATACTTAGCTCCGATTCAAGATTTTATTGATCGTCTTAACAGTTACCCCCAGTTAACTACGTCAACTAGCGACACTAGTACCATAGTGCGCGGAGACATGACGGAGTTAATGGGTATTTTGAATACTGAAATGCAAAAGACTTATACGGAAGTGGGCCAAGCTATTTTTGTTTGCAAGTTCCTAAATGGTGATGCCATGGGTGAATCTAACTAATGGGCGAACTTTATGCTGTTCTGTTGGAACAGTTTCAGCAACAATCAATGTTAGAGGTAGTGGCTGTGATGTTTTCACTGCTTTACCCTTGGTTGGCAGCTCGACAAAATATTCTATGCTGGCCAGCGGCATTAATTAGCACAACACTTTATGTCTATATCTTTTGGGAAGTCAGTTTACCCTTTAATAGTGTTCTTAATCTGTACTATTTAATGATGGCAATTTATGGGTGGCTAAAATGGCAAAAGAAAGATCAAGATAAAGCTCTAGAGGTCTCGGTTAAACCGCTATTTGTTCACCTATGGATTGTTTCTTTATTAGTAATGGTTGGGGTAGCGTTGCCACATCTAGTGACATTATCGTGGCAGGGAGCAGACTTATATCTAGATGCATTGGTAACCGTATTTAGTGTGTATGCCACTTACTTAATGGCCAATAAGGTGCTAGAAAACTGGCTATTCTGGATTGTTATTAACTCTTTTGCTGCTTATTTGTACTTTATTAATGGGCTGCTACTCACGGGTGTTATGTTTATTTGGTATTTTGGTTTAGCTATTTACGGTTATCTGAAGTGGCGAAAAGACTACCTCGCTGACTCCGTGGGCAAAGAGGTTTACCTATAAAACCTAACTTGAGTCGGTTGCATAGCAAGCGTATGCTGACATTCCTAGATTAGAGATAATATAATGAAAAAGGCCCGAATCATTGATGAATTGTTAGCGAGTCAACTTTTTGGACAACATTTGTCTTTAGAACCTGTAAAGGGTGGGGCGGTGAACTTAAGCTATCGCCTCACTACTCAATCGGCGGTGTATTTTCTAAAGACCTTTGAACTAAATCATATTACCCCCACAGACAGGCAAGCCTTGTTTATTCAACAACAGCAATTGAGTGAACTAGGAATAACTTCACAGCCGATTTACCTATCCAAAGCCCATGATTTTCAAGTTGAGTATTGGATTGAGCATGTTTCCTTATTAAACGTAAACAAACCAAAAAATGACAAAATTCAAATATTGGCAAAAGTACTAAGTGAAATCCATTCTCTACCAACGTTGGCTACCTCAATTGACTTACCCAAAGACTGGCTAATTTATTTGCATGCGGCCAGTGTTGATGATGAAGAGTATTGGCAGCAAAGGATAAACGGATGTAAACCAAGTTGGATTGAAACGCACAAAACTGATCAAGTACTTTGCCACAACGATCTTGCCATGGAACATGTGGCTATTCATGAGCCCGCTTTCGTGTTTGATTGGGAGTACGCATCTTTAGGTAATCGCTATTTTGATTTAGCCTCATGTGCACTAATAAATGATATGGATCATCATGAGATGATAACCTTGCAGTATAGTTATGCTCAATTTTGTGAATTAAGCGAACACCTTGTATTCGAGCAGTTCCAAAAACAATTTCCTATTGTACAATTGACTTATGACTTGTGGAAAGAAGCGGCAAAAACCATTTTATTAGGCGATGGAAATAGTTAAGTTCAAGAAAAGTGAATAAATTTTACTAAATTGCTGTGCAAACTACTTTACCTTTTATTATCCATGAGTATAATGCTGCTTCTTCTGCAGGGGTGTAGTTCCAATTGGTAGAACAGCGGTCTCCAAAACCGACGGTTGGGAGTTCGAATCTCTCCACCCCTGCCAATTTTTCTGTTAGTCTTAAAGAATGACCGAACTTACCTCGAAACCATTAAGCAAATATCAATCTGCCATGCTTACCCATATGGGAATTGTGCCGTGGCAATTAAAATCCAACGATCAAGATCCAGTTAATCTGGAAAGCAAGCGGCCTAATGAAAACGACGTATCTAGTGTTGAGCCTCAAATGCTTAGTCAAGAGCAAAAACAGGCTGGATTGCAAAGGCTAAGACAGAAAATTGAAACTACACGTAAATCTGTAAATCATGATGTGCTTTTGTGTTTGCCTGAGTGCAAAACAAGTCAGCTTTTGTCCGATATACTCGTGTTTGCAGATTTAAGCATGACAGACTGTATGTTTGAAGAAAGCGCAGATCCAAAAGATTATGCTGATTTCAAATTAGTCTGGCAGGTCGGTGAAAAAATCTCTATCAATGGTTTGGTGTTAACTGCTCCAGCCCCAGATCAAATTACGTCTAGCCAAGACAAAAAACAATTGTGGCAAATTTTACATCAGTTGTTTTGAGTTGTTATGGATAGGGCACTTCAAGAGATAAATAAAAGCAATTACTCAACTGCATTTTGTATACAGCAATCTTGTCATCTTAATCCATGGTCAGAATCTGTTTTTATGGATAGCCTAAGTAAACCTTATTTTGCGTTTCAATTGATAATCGATAATCAAGTTGTTGGCTATTACGTTGGGCTCACTGTGGCAGGTGAAGCAACTTTAATGGATCTTGGTGTAAGGGAAGAATGTCGAGGTAAAGGCTTCGGTCAGCAGTTGCTAGATCATTTTATGCAGCAATGTGACCAATTTAATTGTGAAGAGGTTTGGCTGGAAGTGAGAGAATCGAATCAAGCAGCCGTAACACTTTATACAAAAAGTGCTTTCGAGTTTGTAAAAGTTCGAAAAGATTACTACCCAACTAAATCAGGCCGTGAAAACGGCCTGATTATGAAAGCAACTATAAAGCAATAATTACCTTACAGCAGCACTCTCTAAATTCATTTGCTGGCTTGTATCAGAGCGTTCCATAGCCATTTGAACTATTGTAGAAGAGTTGAATTGACATCCAGTACACATGGCTATGAATTGATTCATACTTGGACTGCCAATATTCTTTTCCCAGTTTTCATAAGTCTTTCTGGTTTTTACATTTGCAAGTTTAGCCATTTGAACTGTTGTTAAACCTGCCTCTAAACGCATTTTACGCAAATCACTACCCGTTATATACATAAGGTTCCTACTCCATTTATTGTTATATATGTAGCAAACAATATTTGAATTGGCGTTAAAATATTTATTGTCTGCTTTAATTTTAAACATATTGTATGCAAGGTTTTGTGGATTGAATTCCACATTGTGTAAAAAATCATCCTTAATTTATAACTGTTTGTTTTTTATAGGTAAATAAATTACCGATTAAGATGATTTTATCCAAAAAAATGGATTTAAAGGGGGAAGAAGGTGCTTTTGTTATGTCTATAGCACCTTTCTGAAACGAATTTAGCCTCAAAGTAACGGAGTATTACTTTGTTGGAATGATCGCGCTATTAAGTTACTTATTTATACTTTAATACTTAAGGTGAGTAATATTGGATTACCATTCACTTAAAGTATCCCTAAATAAGTAGTCTTAAGTTTGTACTAATTTTTTTAAAAAATCAGATCACGCCTTTAAAAGCTCCAAAAAATGCTATACCAGCTACTAGTTTCTTCAGTACCAATGGGTGGCTTTTGTTTAGAGCCTGCATGTGCTTGAGTGGCAGCAACAGAAGTAGTCAGGGCTAGTGTCAACATAGCGGCTTTGATAAGAGTGTTGTGTTTCATAATATTTCCTTACTTTTATTAATGGGTTAGTGGTGTTTACTTAGCTGAAAAAATCAAGAATGTTGCCATACCAGCTGCTAGTTTCTTCAGTACCAATGGGTGGCTTTTGTTTAGAGCCTGCATGTGCTTGAGTGGCAGCAACAGAAGTAGTCAGGGCTAGTGTCAACATAGCGGCTTTGATAAGAGTTTTGTTTTTCATGGTCTTTCCTTAAATAAAGTAATGAGTTAATGGAGTTTTAATAGTTGAAATATTGGGGGCATTGCCGTAACAAACCCTTGGTTTATCTGTTTCGGCAAAAAGTGATTTTAGTTTAAGACTTGCGCGTGCACGACTAACCACATGGGTGGTGGATAGGACTAACGCAAACTGAATATGTTTGATTACGCTTTCGTGCTTCATTGTATTCCTTACATATTGTTCAAACTCAAATGTGGATTTAAATCCACACAGTGTAACAGTATGCGTTTTTTTTAAACAATTTTGCAGTAATTTATGCGCGAAGTAGTTTGGGAATGAGTAATTTATAGCTTTCGTAGAAAACTATCCAGATCAGGTAGGTATAGCAAAGTTGAGCTAGGTATGGATATGAAGTCCAAATCAACATTACTTTTGTATAGCCAAATACAGTTCGAATAATGTATTCAATAATCATAAACATTTGCAGTGCGGCGAATAGTGCATTGAGTTTGTACATTTGCCAATCGAGGTTTACGGATTCGACTTGTTGCTTTGGCAATAAATCAGACATGTAAGCAACACGCATGAAAAAAAGATGGCGAGCAAACAAATAAGATGACTGTAAAGTAATATACCAGTAAATTTCAGGGGCGATTATTTGATAAAATATCCAATAAAATTCAGCAAATATTGAAATAATTAGACTTAGCAACAGGAGTCTACTAGCTTTGTCGTATTTGATCTTGCAGTAAACAGCGATGCTTAGGAGATAAAAAGATGCTTTGATTAAATCAGTAAATTCTAGTTCGCTGATAGACCAGGCCGTTTCTTCAACTAATCGCTGAAGCACCAAAATTAAAACAACCCCTAAGATATTGATATTTTTCCGGCATACGATTGCAGTAAACACTAGGATACAGATAAATAATCTATCGAATAAAAGGGGGGTGCCAAAAGTATACATACCCGCAAAGATAAAAAGCCCTCCTAAGAGGGCTGTAATCAATTTGGGTAAATAGTGAGAAAGTAGCATCAGCTTTGTGAAAAGCCGAAATAATCCATCACGGTTGAGAAAAATGACTCTCTCGTTTGTTCAGAGGCCCTTTGACGACAAACAGACCACCATTTACTGATAACCTCTACACCAATACTATTCATGGTTTCAGGTTTGTCATTTTCTATGGCTGATACAGTTTCTCTGCTGATCCCAACTCTCAGACCAAGTTCTTCCTGAGTATAACCAGCTTCTTTTCTCAAAGAACGCAACTGCTCGCCGCTAAACCTCTTTCTTCGTGACATCGACATTTCCAATATAAATAAGAATCGGTAAAAAACTTACCAGCTTAAAATATAAGCTAAAAAAACCTAACAGTAAATCTAAAATTTCATTTTTTTACTTTATTTTTGTAAAATTTAGACTAATTAGTCAAAATAATTGAAAGTGCTCATAAGCTGCGGGACTTTTTCGCCTATCTCATATACAACTCGCGCCCAAAATTCTTTGTAATTATTTAGCTAGATTGAAGGGCCCATGTCATATCAGCAAGAAGTCGATAAACGTCGCACCTTTGCTATCATCTCGCACCCCGACTTGAACCGGTAAGACAACGTAAGCCACCTAAAGACATAAATATTAATAAAAACAAAATGTTATTAAGCACTTTGAGTTGTCATATTGACCATCAAAGCCTACTTTTGCCACCCTGAATCACTGGAAATGGGTACAAATTTGGGTATAAATTCTTGTGTGCAAAGGGCTTAAATAAATTTTGTACCTTTTCTTGGTTTTCAATAACTTAGAGGAAAAGGTATGGCACTCACTGAATCTTGGTTAAAAGCGCAGTACGGTAAAACAAAAACCAAAGAACTTGTTAAAGCTGATCGTGATGGACTATGCGCTCGCGTATCTCCAAAGGGTAAGGTGACATATTCGTTGCGGTATTACTACAACGGTAGCCGGAAACGGGAAGTTCATATATTCTGGAACCATTAACACGAGGAGCCCTTGCCCTTTGGGGCAGGGGCAACGCTTGCGCGCTTTTGGGGCTTAAGAGACCTGTCGGCCTATACCGCTCATGCTTCGCTGTACTGTCTCCGCTGTCGTCAGGCTTCCGCCCCAAAAGTTTGAATAAGGCTGGTTTTCGGTACTTTCAGTACCTAAAAACGCTTTTTATTAAACCTGTTGGTTTGTTTTTTGTTATTTATGCGGCGATTAACGCCGGATAAAATAACATTGGTAAACTTATTTGAATTATGTTAGTTTATGTCTATTGATATTTACGGCGATTAGCGCCGCGAATAGTATAAGTTATAAACTGTTTTGATGTTTTAGTGGGCTTGATAGCCAAAAACCATAGAAAGGTCAGTGCGCTTAGTGAATAGCACAACTTTACAGGACGATGGCGTAAAAGGCGCATATAAGCAGTCGCTTAAAGCGCTTTTACCTTATGGTATGTTGGCCACTAAAAAGTGGCTGGCCAAGCAGGGCTTAAGCGCCCATGCCATAGATAATGCCGTAAAAACAGAAACCTTGTTGTTACTCGCAGCAGGTGTATATAGCCAGTACTCCCGTTCTGTGAGCTGGGAAGGCGTAGTTGCCTCTATGCAGCGTATGGAGCAAGACGAGGGGGAGGGTATGACGCCCGTAGTGGTTGGTGGGTTATCAGCGCTTTCTTTGTCTGGATTGTCGCAGTATTTGTCATTGGGCAATAAAACGCATATTCATCTCTATGCGGCAGGTAAATTGCCGACATGGATGGCGCGTTTGTCATTACCTTTTGAGTTTGAAGGGCACAGTACAAGCAGGTTATGGCCTGAAAGCCTGTTATCAGACAAAGCTTTTATCAAAGAGCATGAGTGGGAGGCTGAATTACCGCCTGTATATTTCTCATGCCCTGAGAAGGCGATATTAGAATTATTGATGGATTTGCCAGAGACTGTGACCTTTGAGCATTCTGACGAGCTTATGCAGGGGCTTGTGAACCTATCGCCTAGAAAGCTCGATACGCTTTTAAAAGCTTGTAAGAGCGTAAAGGCCAAGCGCTTGTTTTTCTGGTTGGCTAAACGCCAATCCTATCCTTGGTTTAGCAAGCTAAACGTCAAGGACTATGACTTAGGCTCTGGTAAGCGTGTGGTAGCCAAAAGCGGAAAACTGGATACAGATTTTTTAATCACTGTGCCGTCACATTTGGTAATGTAAAGCGAAAGCTAGCCCTGATTAGAAAATGAGAGATAGAAACAGTATTTATTACAAGCAAGTGCAGTTATTGATGCAGGTTTTGCCCTTTGTCGCCAAGCAAGAGTGCTTTGCGCTTAAAGGCGGTACGGCGATTAATCTCTTTGTCAGAGAGTTTCCGCGTTTGTCGGTTGATATTGATTTGGTTTATCTACCCATGAAAGGCCGTGATGCAGCATTGCAGGAAATCAGCGATGCATTAGATGCCATAAGAGCAGATTTAAAAGCCGCGTTTAAAGATATAGAGCTTACAGAAGCCTATAAATCAAAGCGCGATGCACTGAGATTAATCGTTGGCCGTAATGGCGTGCAGATTAAAGTGGAGTTATCGCCCGTATTACGTGGCACGGTTTACGATCCGCAATTGATGGAAGTATGCGCCGCCGTAGAAAATGAATTTGGTTATGCAGAAGTGCCTGTGGTGGCCTTGGCTGATCTTTATGCTGGCAAAATATGCGCCGCACTGGATAGGCAGCACCCAAGAGACTTGTTTGATGTGAAGTGGCTCTTGGAAAATGAAGGTATGACGGATGAGATACGAAAAGCACTAATAATCTATCTCTCAAGTCACAATCGGCCGATGGCCGAATTGTTAAGGCCGCAATTTAAAGATATAGCGGCTATTTATGCAGGTGAATTTACAAATATGGCCGAGACGGACGTACCGCTTGAAGAGCTGGTGGCCGTGAGAGAGCGTTTGGTAGAGCTTATTCACCAAGGGCTAACCGATAGTGAGAAAGGCTTTTTACTGTCGTTTAAAAACCGTGAGCCGGATTGGGCGTTGCTTGGTCTTGATTATGTAAGTGAGCTTCCGGCCATTAAATGGAAACAGATTAATCTGGCCAAAATGCCAGATGACAAACATAAGCTAGCGCTAGAAAAGCTAAAAGAAGTACTGAATGTTTGATTTATAGTACTTAGTTATTTTGCTAGAATAGCGCTCAAATTTTTCAATGCTTTGATGGGAGGTTTTGCTGGCTGTAGGCCGTGGCAATCTGCTTGGGCTCTTTATTGAGTGAAACATCGGGGCTTAGAGTTAACTTTATTTTTTTGTACAAATAGTTGTACAAAACGGGAATTTAGATACATGGCAAACGCCGATTTTCTTAATGAAATCAATAAGCGAAGAACTTTCGCTATCATCTCTCACCCCGATGCGGGGAAAACCACTATCACTGAAAAAGTGCTTTTGTTCGGTAATGCGTTGCAAAAAGCAGGTACTGTAAAAGGTAAAAAATCAGGTCAGCACGCTAAGTCTGATTGGATGGAGATGGAAAAGGAACGGGGTATTTCTGTGACAACCTCGGTGATGCAATTTCCATATAAAGATCACCTAGTGAATCTACTCGATACACCAGGACATGAAGACTTCTCTGAAGATACTTATCGAACATTGACTGCCGTGGATTCTTGTTTGATGGTTATTGATGCCGCCAAAGGGGTGGAAGCTAGAACCATTAAGCTGATGGAAGTGACTCGGTTACGAGATACGCCAATCATTACTTTTGTGAATAAGCTAGATAGAGATACTCGCGATCCTATTGATCTTTTAGATGAGATCGAAGATGTAATGAAAATTAAGTGTGCACCTATAACCTGGCCAATTGGTATGGGTAAAGAATTTAAAGGTGTTTATCATTTACTCAGAGATGAAACCATTCTTTATCAAACTGGCATGGGACACACAATCCAAGAAGAGCGAATTATCAAAGGTATAGATAACCCTCAATTGGATGAAGCCATTGGTAGTTATGCTGAAGAAATCCGTGAAATGCTAGAGTTGGTCAAAGGCGCTTCACATGAATTTGATATGCAAGAGTTTTTAGATGGTGAACTGACTCCAGTCTATTTTGGTACGGCTTTAGGTAACTTCGGTGTCGATCACATGCTAGATGGGTTGGTGGAATGGGCTCCTAAACCCCAGGGTAGGGAATCTAATGATGGGCCAGTGTCATCTGAGCAAGATAAATTCAGTGGCTTCGTGTTTAAAATTCAAGCCAATATGGATCCGAAACATCGAGATCGTATTGCTTTTTGCCGTATCGTGTCAGGTAAATACGAAAAAGGCATGAAAATGCACCAAACTCGGATTGGTAAAGATGTGCGTATTTCAGATGCGCTTACCTTTTTAGCCGGAGATCGAGCTTTGTTAGAAGAAGCCTATGCCGGTGATATTATCGGTTTACACAATCACGGTTCTATTCAAATTGGCGATACCTTCACTTGGGGGGATAAATTCCGTTTTGCCGGTATTCCGAATTTTGCACCAGAACTATTTAAACGTATTCGATTACGTGATCCTTTGAAACAAAAACAGCTGCAAAAAGGCTTAATACAGTTATCTGAAGAAGGGGCTGTGCAGGTTTTCAGACCCTTAGTGAACAATGATTTGATTGTTGGCGCTGTGGGTGTATTGCAGTTTGATGTGGTCGTCGCTCGTTTGAAAGCAGAGTACAATGTGGATGCATTATATGAGCATGTAAATGTCAGTACCGCACGCTGGGTCTACAGTAAAGATGAGAAAAAATTAGATGAATTTAGACGTAAGGCTGAAGTGAATTTAGCCCTCGATGGTGGTGATAACCTGACCTACATCGCACCCACTATGGTGAACTTAAATTTATCCCAAGAACGCTATCCGGATATAGAGTTCCATACTACTCGTGAACACTAATATTCATTAAATTATAAAGAAATTAAGCTTAAATTATGAATTTACATACTGTCTTATTAGACCGTTTTAAAGCCGCATTAGTAGCGATAGGTGCACCTGAAGACGCGCCAGCGCCATTAGCCAAAAGCACGCGTCCAGAGTTTGGTGAATATCAATTCAATGGCGCTATGGCGTTAGCAAAGTTATTAAAGCAAAAGCCCAGAGATATCGCTACGAAAATAGTGGAAGCGGTGGAGCTTGATGACGTCGTAGAAAAGTTAGAGATTGCCGGTCCAGGTTTTATCAATATTCACCTAAAGCCTGAATGGTTAGCTAGCCAGTTACAAACAGCTTATGCTGACGAGCGTTTAGGAGTAGAGAAACAACCAGCGCAAACTGTTGTGGTCGACTATTCTTCACCTAACCTTGCCAAAGAAATGCATGTAGGCCATTTGCGCAGCACCATTATCGGCGATGCCGTGGTCAAGGCCCTTGAGTTTATGGGGCATAATGTTATTCGTCAGAATCACATGGGAGACTGGGGTACGCAGTTTGGCATGTTGTTGGCACACTTAAGTGACAAAATAGCCTCTAACCAAGTGGCGGAAACCGCACTTTCCGATTTAGAAGATTTTTATCGTGAAGCTAAAGTTAGGTTTGACGAAGAAGAAGGTTTTGCCGACCGTGCACGTCAATATGTGGTGAAACTGCAAGGTGGTGATGCCCACTGCTTGTCATTGTGGAAAGATTTTATCGATATCTCAATTAAGCACAGTGAAGAAGTTTACAACAAGCTAAATGTTTCCCTTACCCGCAAAGATATAATGGGTGAGAGTGCTTACAACGACGACTTAAAACCGACAGTTGATGAACTCATTGAAAAGGGCATTGCTGTTGAAGATCAAGGTGCGTTAGTTGTATTCATCCAAGAGTTAGCCAATAAAGATGGCGATCCTGCGGTATACATTATTCAAAAATCCGGTGGTGGTTATTTATATTCAACCACAGATCAAGCTGCAATTCGTTATCGCTGTCAAACATTAGGGGCTGACAGAACCTTAATCTTTACCGATGCACGTCAAGCATTGCACTTTAAACAAACTGAGATTGTGGCGCGTAAAGCGGGCTTCATTGCTCCTGAACAAACCTATGAACACTGTCCTTTTGGGATGATGTTAGGGCAAGACGGAAAACCCTTTAAAACGCGCAGCGGCAGCACTGTAAAGTTAGCTGACTTATTGGATGAAGCGATTGAACGTGCTGAAAAATTAATGGCAGCCAGAAAATCTGATTTCAGTGTTCAAGAACGCCAAGAAATCGCGGAAAAAATTGGTATCAGCGCAGTTAAATATGCAGATTTAAGTAAAAATAGAACCACTGATTATATTTTTAATTGGGACTCCATGTTGAGTTTTGAAGGCAATACAGCCCCTTATATTCAATATGCTTACACGCGAGCCAATAAAATATTTAAAGATGGGGCTGGTGATATTACCCAATTTGTTGCCAATATTGAGTTACAAAGCCCTCAAGAACGTGCTTTAGCGGTGAAATTATTACAGTATGTTGAAGCATTAAATTTACTGGTTAGTGAAGCGACACCGCACGTGTTATGTACCTATCTTTATGAATTGGCCAGCAGCTTCATGACCTTCTACGAAGCCTGTCCTATATTTAAAGATGGTGTGAGTGACGAGCAAAAGAACAGCCGAATTGCGATGTCTGCACTGACGGCTAAAACCATTAAATCAGGGTTAGATTTGTTAGGTATCAGCACCTTAGAGAAAATGTAACTGAGGATGCTACATTTTTAAAATCGCGGGATACATTTGGCGACTAACTGAAAAACCAGCCATTGTGCTTAGATCAAATAAAGGCAGTATCATTAATACTGCCTTTATCCTGTTTGCTATCTGTCCAAACGTCGCTAAATCCGGTAGAATCCACGCCCTAATTTAAAATACTCAAATAAGATTTATGTTTGAAATCAATCCTATACAAAATTTGCTAGCAGACGTTAGAGAGCGTAATGCATTGCTTCGGGGGTATCTTTGACTTCGATCTTAAAAAAGAACGATTAGAAGAAGTTAGCCGCGAACTAGAAAATCCCGAAGTTTGGAATGAGCCATCCCGTGCCCAAGCTTTAGGTAAAGAAAAAGTAGCTTTAGAACAAGTTGTTGAAACTATTGAAAAACTTGATCAAGGTACCGAAGATGTAGAAGGCCTTATTGAATTGGCCGTTGAAGCTGAAGATCAAGAAACCTTTGACGAAGCCCAAGCTGAACTTGATCAGTTGGTTGAGCAACTGGAGTTGCTTGAATTTCGTCGTATGTTTTCAGGGCCGAATGATAGCAATGATTGTTATCTTGATATTCAATCGGGATCTGGCGGAACCGAAGCCCAAGATTGGGCAAATATGATTTTGCGTATGTATTTGCGATGGGGCGAAGCCCACGGTTTTAAACCAGAACTAATTGAGGTTTCTGATGGTGATGTAGCAGGGATCAAGAGTGCTACCATACGCTTTGCAGGAGAGTATGCATTTGGTTGGTTACGCACTGAAACTGGGGTGCACCGACTAGTGAGAAAGTCACCCTTTGATTCAGGTAACCGTCGTCATACGTCATTTGCATCGGCTTTTGTTTATCCAGAAATCAATGACGATATCGAAATTGATATTAACCCAGCTGATCTACGTATTGATACATATCGCGCATCGGGAGCCGGTGGGCAACACGTAAACCGCACAGATTCAGCGGTACGGATTACCCATTTACCCACAAATATTGTGGTGCAATGTCAAAATGACCGTTCACAGCATAAAAATAAAGATCAGGCTTTTAAACAGTTAAAAGCTAAATTACACGAATACGAAATGCAAAAACAGAACGACGAGAAACAAGCCATGGAAGACAGTAAGTCCGATATAGGTTGGGGCAGTCAAATTCGTTCTTATGTATTAGACGATTCGCGGATTAAAGATTTACGAACGGGTGTTGAAACCAGAAATACCCAAGCCGTTTTAGATGGCGACTTAGATAAATTCATTCAGGCCAGCTTAAAGTCTGGTCTTTAACAAATAGAGTCTTTTTACAGATTAAACACTTTCAGGAAAGTCGATGACTGACATTCAGCAAGATGAAAATAAACTAATTGCGGAACGCCGCAGCAAACTAGAGCAAATTCGTAGTGAGTGTAGCTCTAATGGTTTTCCAAATTCATTTAGACGTGAATTTTATAGCCAGGATTTACAAAACGAATTTGGCGAGCACGAAAAAGATGTCCTTGCTGAGTTAGGCAAAGTGGTTAGTATCGCAGGTCGTATACTGGCTAAACGTGGTCCATTTTTGTTGCTACAAGACATGACTGGGCGTATTCAATCATACGCAGCAAAAGATACCCAAAAAGATATTAAAGCCCGTTACGGTAGTTTGGATATTGGCGACATCATCGGCGTAAAGGGTGTGTTGCATAAATCTGGTAAAGGCGATTTGTATGTCAACATGGATGAGTATCAATTACTCACAAAATCTCTGCGTCCGTTACCTGAGAAGTTCCATGGCTTGGCAGATCAAGAAACCAAGTATCGTCAGCGTTATGTGGATCTGATCACCAATACCCAAACCCGTGATACCTTTATGATCCGCAGTAAAATTGTGACCGGTATCCGTAATTTCTTAACCCAAAGAAATTACATGGAAGTTGAGACACCTATGCTGCAGGTTATTCCTGGCGGTGCAACGGCCAAACCTTTTGTTACTCATCATAATGCCTTAGATATTGATATGTATTTACGTATCGCTCCAGAGCTATATTTGAAGCGTCTTGTGGTCGGTGGTTTTGAGCGAGTGTTTGAAATTAACAGAAACTTCCGTAATGAAGGTCTGTCAACTCGTCACAACCCTGAATTCACCATGCTTGAGTTTTATCAGGCCTATGCTGATTATCACGACCTAATGAATTTAACCGAAGACATGCTGCGCACATTGGCCCAGGATGTTTTAGGTAGCACTATTATCAAAAGCACTGAAAAAGACATTGAAGGCAATGTTATCAGTGAAGTTGAATATGACTTTGGTCAGCCATTCGAACGCCTAACTATGAACGATGCAGTTCTGAAATACTGGCCTGAAGCCAATGAAGCGGCAATTAAAGATCCAGAAAATCACTTGGATGAGTTGAAAGCCATGGCTAAACAGCTGAAAATTAAAGAGCCTGAAGTTGATGGTATCTGGGGCGCTGGTAAATATTTGTGTGAAATCTTTGAAGCAACTGCGGAAGAGAAATTAATCCAACCTACGTTTATCACGGCTTACCCATGGGAAGTTTCACCTTTGGCCCGTCGTAATGATGAAAATCACTTTGTTACCGACAGATTCGAATTTTTCGTGGGTGGACGTGAACTAGCCAATGGTTTCTCGGAGTTGAATGACTCTGAAGATCAAGCTGCGCGCTTTAAAAAGCAAGTAGAAGAAAAAGATGCTGGGGACGACGAAGCCATGCACTTTGATGAAGATTACATAACGGCGCTTGAGTATGGTCTTCCTCCTACTGCTGGTGAAGGTATTGGTATCGACCGTTTGGTGATGCTATTCACTGATAGTCCAACCATAAAAGATGTTATTTTATTCCCGCACATGAGACCTCAGGGCACTCAGGAATAACTAATCACATTCTAGTCAAATAGAGACTTATTCTTACTTGTAATAAGTCTCTATTTTTCTTATCTGTTCAAGTAAACTGCTATTTGCTGGGGTGGATACCGATAACTTTTCCCCTTGGCTCACCACATAACCACTAATGTTTTCTATTTCTGTTTGACGTTTATGCTGCACATCTTGGTGCATAGACGAATAATTCGCTGCTGTCTTTTCAACTATTGCCATGCAATTGCTCACTAGTTCATTCTGGGTAACAGGCAAATCTAAACGATTCATTAAAGTCGCTATTTCCGCGCTGACAGCCATAATTGTGCTGCGATATTGTGGTTCGGCTAATTTCCCATTGGGAATGTTATGAATCGCAGTTAGTGGGTTTATCACTGAATTTACTGCCAACTTACGCCATAATACCTGCAATATATCTTCATGCCAGTTACAAGGTGGTAGCAGTCTTTCAAACAGCCCTTGGAAGTAGAGGTTATCCTCGCTATTACGCAGCCAGCCTCCTTGAGTCGCGCCAATGCCGGTAATATTTACACCATCTGCTTGGTGTTTAAACGCGCCATAACTGGTGGTTGCAATAATAATGGGATTGTCCGGTACAAGCTGCAAAACATGCTGATGATCCACCATTCCATTATGTAATAAAACCAAAGGAACCTTAGGGTTAAGTTGCGGCTTGTATTGTTGGATAGCGGGAATAATTTGATAGGCTTTAAGGGGCAAAATAAACAGGTCACTATCAATTGAATCCGTCACTTGTTGATAAACCGGTTGCAAAACTGTTGCTTGGTGCTGTGGTGATTGTTGTGAAAACTGGCAATGGATTTCAGTAGGGGACTCAGAGCGAGCTATAATACGATAATCGATTTGTAAGTGTTGGCATTGCAGTGCCAATAGGTTGCCGATTGCACCGTTACCTAGAATTGTTAACATGACCATGCCTTCCGTAACACGCGATATATTCTGGTGAAAATTTCAAGCAACAGGCACGCAACCACAATACCGATAAAGTCAGCATACAGATCTTCCCAACTGCCACTTCTATACGGAATTACGTTTTGAATACACTCACTTGCCACAGCAAATATGCTCAGCACAAAACCAATAATCCAATGATTAATGCGTAAACTTGCTGCAATTGAACAGGTTAATAGTAAAAAAATGCTAGCGTGTTGTATCTTATCGTAACGGGTGTCGAGGGGAATGTACTCTACCGGGATCACCGCAGCTATGGAAAAGATAAAGAAAATAGATAATCCTAAGACTACGCCCCAAGGGTGTCGAATATAGCGATCAATCATGTATTCGACTTTTTAATATTTAATTGCGGCCAGGCTAAATCCCAAGGTGATAGTAGTGCGGCTACTTTGGGGTTATCTGTTGAGATTGCAAAGTGCTGACCAGATTCTGGCATGCAGTTGATCTGAATGTGTTGCCCACCATCTTCGAACGCTAATCCATAAGCATGAAGGTAAGTGCGATCCGATGGTGTGCCCCCATAACTGTTATCGCCTATTATTGGACTGCTAAGGCTTTTCAACATCACTCTAATTTGGTGGGTTTTACCTGTATGAGGTTTAATTACAAATAGGCGTTGTCCATCACCTAACCCAGCACTAAAAAACTGTCCAGCGGCTGGCTGTAAAACTGATTTTTTAAGGGCCCACTTGCCATCACGTATTTTATGCATATCACCGATGACTGAACCCTGTTTTTTCTTTGGTTTTTTATCGCTGATGGCCAAGTAATATTTCTGAATTTTGCGTTCAGCAAAATACTGACTTAACCGACTAGCTGCATTGACGTTTTTAGCTAAGAGTAGTAAACCAGAAGTGACTTTATCTAAGCGATGAACTAACCAAAGCTTATCCAGTTGCAATTGCTGTTGAATAAGCGGCAAGATGCCAGAATGTATCTGTTCATTTTGAACGGCTATACCTTCAGGTTTATTTATAACGACAAAATCATCATTTTCAAACACCACTGGGATAGATTTCATCAACTCGCAGCCATAACTAACTAAGCGCTTCTATTGATAACATTCAACGCTTCAGGGTAATCCAAATCGTCGACCGCATTAACTATTTGTTGTTTGTCATTTTCTGCTATGGCACAGTCATCGAGCAAAGAATTTAGCTTATCTGGGGTGACAAATTCATTATTTTTCAACATTTCAATTAATTCATCACGACTGGTTTTAGGGGATACACCTGAACCTTCTTGAGGTGTTAAGTCATCGTTGGCTAGACTATTAATTTTACTCATTGTCGTATTAAGTAAATTTAGGAAATTCGCTTCGTGTTCAACAATATCAGCTTGATTTATCACACAACTTTCCAAATTCTTAGAGGAAATATGTAAAGCATTAAGTCCTAAGTTGCCAGAAACACCTTTAACGGTGTGAATGACTTCTTTATAAGCCTTGAGATCGTTAGATTGTTTTAAATTAGCCAGCTCATTTTCTAAGTTTTCGTATTGCTCATTGAACTTCAAGAGTAACTTAATCAGTAATGATTGATTACCACTTAGCTGCGATACCGCAAAATCTAAATCAATAATTTGTTCTTCTGTATTCATTTTCGTACTCACCTGACACATTTTCTAACAACATATTACTTTATTTGTGCCATCAAGGTAGACTTAATACACAAGGTTACTTAAAAATTCTCGAATAGAATATTAATAAAAGGCAGTATTGTGAAGAGACTCTTTTTGATAGTGGGAAGCGCAGCGTTACTTCTCACTGGGTGTTCCACTGAAAATCAATCTAATCCACAGGTTTTAATCGATAATCTCCCCGCTGGCATAAAACTAGTTGAACAACACTCAGCTAAAAGCGACGGCGAAGTTTCCATTCCCTTTAGCAAGTATCAATTAGACAACGGTTTGACCGTGGTTTTGCATGAAGATCATTCCGACCCATTGGTGCACGTGGATGTCACTTATCATGTTGGTTCAGCCCGAGAAGAGGTAGGGAAATCTGGTTTTGCTCACTTTTTTGAACATATGATGTTCCAAGGGTCGAAAAACGTAGAAGATGATGAGCACTTTAAGATCATTACCGAAGCCGGCGGCTCAATGAACGGGTCAACTAATAGTGATAGGACCAATTATTACGAGACAGTGCCGGCCAATCAGTTAGAAAAAGTGCTGTGGTTAGAATCTGACCGTATGGGTTTTCTACTCGACACTGTCACCCAAGAAAAATTCGAAATCCAACGTGAAACCGTCAAGAATGAACGAGGGCAGAGTTACGACAATCAACCTTACGGTTTGCGCAGTGAGCGTAACGGTGAAACTTTATATCCCGTTGGTCACCCTTATTCATGGTCTACCATTGGTTACGTAGAAGATCTCGACCGAGTCACTGTCGAAGATTTAAAAGCTTTTTTTAAACGCTGGTACGGACCCAACAACGCCGTGTTAACCATTGGCGGTGACATAGATAAAAACAAAACCTTAGCTTGGGTCAAAAAATATTTTGGCAGTATTCCTAAGGGACCGACAGTGGATGCACCAGAAAAGCTGGCGGTGACATTAGAAAGCGATCGTTACGTAACCATTGAAGATCAGGTCTATTTACCGCTTATTCAATTAACTTATCCAACGGTGTATGTCAGACACCCCGATGAAGCGCCTTTAGACGTGCTATCGGATATTTTAGGAGGCGGTAAAACCTCACTATTTTATAAAAACCTAGTGAAAGATAATCATGCTGTGCAAGCAATGGTTTCCCATCCGTGTAGAGAGCTTTCTTGTGAGTTTCAGCTCATTGCCTTGGCAAATCCTGCTAAGTCTACGAAATTATCAGATCTACAACGACGTATAGAAGAATCTTTGCTTGAGTTTGAATCTCGCGGAGTTAGTGCAGATGATTTAGCTAGAACTAAAGCTAGTATTGAGTCTTCGACTATATTTGGCCTACAAAGCGTTTCCGGAAAAGTATCAACCTTAGCGGCAAACGAAACTTTCGATGGCAAACCGGACTTAGTGCAATACGATCTTAACAGATACAATGATGTAACCGCCGAAGATGTTATGCGGGTTTATCGCAAATACATAAAAGGAAAGGCAAAAGTTGTATTGAGCATAGTGCCAGCGGGTCAAACAGAATTGGTGGCAAAAGCACAGAATTTTGAGCTTCCAGAACGCGATCTTACTACCACCACTGTCAATCAAAAAGTCAAAGCGCCAGTGATAGTTGATGATTTCGACCGTTCAATTATGCCAAAGGCTGGCCCCAACCCCACGGTTAAAGTGCCTGAATACCAACGTACTCACTTTGAGAATGGGATTGAAATGCTTACCCATAGCACGGATGAAACACCCACTGTAACTCTGCTACTGAGTTTAGAAGGGGGACCATTACTTGACCCAATTGAAAAAGCGGGGCTGGCGAGTTTCACTGCCGAAATGATGAATGAATCAACAACAACCATGTCGAACGAACAAATGGCGAATGAGCTGGCCTTGTTAGGAAGCCAAATTAGCTTCAATGCAGGAGGGCGATATACGCAAATTCGGGTAAATTCCTTAGTTCATAACTTAGATAAAACCTTAGCGCTGTTAAAAACCAAATTGTTTAATCCTGCATTTTTGCAGGAAGATTTTAATCGAATTAAACAAAGCCTAGGGCAACAGATGCAGCAACAATTAAAAAATCCATCGGTGTTGGCTGCGCGCGCTACAGATACCTTGTTATACGGTCAAAATAACCGCATAAGCTTGCCTGATTCTGGCAACTTGACTACCCTAAATAACATTGAACTAGAAGATGTTAAGGCGTTTTATCAACAGTATTATTCACCTTCAATGGCCAATTTAGTGATAGTTGGCGATATCGACCAGAAACAAATTAGTCAGGACATTCAGTTTCTCATTGATTGGCAGGGTAAATCTTATCAAATACCTGAATATCAGCCATTTCCAAAACATAAAGAAGCTAAAATCTATTTAGTGGATAAACCCGGTGCTGCGCAATCTGTGGTGCGTATCGTTGAGCTTGCATTGCCTTACGACCCTAGTGGTCAACAATTTAAAAGTAAGTTGATGAATTATCCGTTAGGCGGCATGTTTAATAGTCGAATAAACCTCAATTTACGTGAAGATAAAGGTTACACCTATGGTGCATCAAGTCGTTTTGTAGGCGGTAAAACCCTTGGACGTTTCCAAGCTTCGGCTGATGTTAAACAGGAAAATACTGGGGACAGCATCAAAGAGTTTCTGACTGAAATACAGCAGTTTAGTCAAACCGGAATGACAGAAAGTGAATTGTTATCAATGCGCAGTGCTTATACCCAAGCGGATGCTCTGAGCTATGAAACTCCATCTAGCAAAGCCAACTTTTTGAATCACCTGCTCACCTATGATTTAGAGCGGGAATATCGTGAAAAACAAGGTGAGATAATTAAAAATATAAGCTTAGAAGAACTCAATGAGCTTGCCCGTACTTTGCTTGATATTAACCGTATGCAAGTTATTGTAGTGGCTGATGCTCAAAAGGTTAAACCACAATTAACCGAATTAGCGCGTGAAATTGTTGAAATAAACGTTTCCGAATAAAATTTGTTATTATTTGCTTAAACCTTAATATAGGGGGAGGGGATATGTATCTATTGTTTATTTGGCGATTTTTGCTTGAAAATCAAATATTTTTCCCCACCTTTAATATTCGATTTTTCATTAGGAATGTATTTTGACGTCTAGTTCAATGTCTTTTGCTGATCGCTTAGCGATCCTTCAACGCGCAGATGTGCGTGCTACTTTGCCTCAAATTAAACACGGTGTTGAGCGTGAAACGCTTAGAATTAATGCCGATGGTGGCCTAGCGAAAACTCCTCATAATGAAAAATTAGGGGCGGCTTTAACCCACGACTTTATCACTACCGATTTTTCTGAATCTCTGTTGGAGTTTATCACTCCACCTGAGTCAGATCCCAATGTGACCATAGATCAACTTCGTGATGTGCATAAGTACGTAATCGAAAATATTGGTGATGAGCGGTTGTGGCCCATGAGTATGCCGTGCTTTATAAATGGCGAAGACAATATTCCCATTGCTAATTACGGTAGCTCGAATGTGGCAAAAATGAAGAGTCTTTACCGTGTGGGATTGAAAAACCGTTACGGTAGTATGATGCAAGCCATCGCGGGCGTGCATTTTAACTTTTCGTTATCCACAGAGTTTTGGCAGCAATGGTTAGCTAACCTTGATGGCGCTAAAGCCGACAAACATAGCATCTCAGATGCCTATTTTGCCATGATCAGAAATTACCGCCGGTTTTGTTGGTTAATCCCGTACTTGTTCGGTGCTTCTCCAGCTATTTGCGGCTCATTTATTCGTGGCAAAGAGACTAAGTTACCCTTCCAACATCTAGGTAAAGGGACTATGTACTTACCCTATGCAACCTCACTAAGAATGAGTGATTTAGGGTATACTAATTCTGAACAGTCGGGTTTGAATATCTGTTATAACCAGATGGATAGCTATATTTCATCAGTACGCAAGGCGATCAATACCCCGTCGGAAAAGTATGCTGAATTTGAAAGTAAGAAAGGTGAAGAATATCGTCAACTTAATAGTAATGTACTGCAAATTGAGAATGAGCTTTATTCACCTATTCGTCCTAAACAACCCATTTTACCATTAGAAAAACCCACTGATGCTCTTGCAAAAAGAGGGGTTAACTATATCGAAGTTAGAGCCCTTGATGTCAATCCGTTCAGTGATATTGGAATTTCCAAAGAACAGTTTTATTTCTTAGATGTATTCTTAACTTATTGCCTAATTGCGCCAAGTGACTTTATGACCCAAGAGCAATATGCAGAAACAGAAAGCAATCTAAAAGCGGTTGTCGTAAATGGTAGAGATCCAGAGTTGAAATTAAGTGATGAAACTCAGTTGAAGTCTATCCCTCAATGGACAGAGAAGCTTTTCGCCGAAATGGCACAAGTGGCCACTGTATTAGATGAGGCGAATGATTGTACTCTTTATTCACAAGCATTTGAGCAACAAAAACAAAAGGTCGCAGATCCATCATTAACGCCCTCTGCCCAGTTGTTAGAGATGTTACTAAGCGAAAACAAAGATAATGGTACTTTCGGTGTTGAATTGGCACAGAAGTACCGTGATGAATTACTCAACGCTGATTATAAAGTTTATTCTGAAGCATCTTTTGCGCAGCAAGCGAAGGACTCTATTAAAATACAAAAACAGAGAGAAGAAGAAGATACCTTGTCTTTTGACGAGTTTTTAAAAGATTACTTTGCCGCTCCTCAAAGTAATTATTTAGCTAAATAATTACTAAAAGAAAGACAAAAAAATGCCTGACTCAAGGTCAGGCATTAAACTACTATCAGGGAAAACACACAATAACTTAAACACACATAGGTATAGAGTCAGTAGTAATGAGAAAGTTCATAAAAAATTCTAGTTTTTGCATAAAAACTTTCTTAGTTGCTAGCCTTTCTATATTTTTCGTAGGCTGCAGCACGACTCCGCCAAAAAATATCAGCAATCTTTGTAATATTTTTGAAGAAAAAAGCCACTGGTATGACGCTGCAAAAGAGATGAACGAAAAATGGGGAGTGCCGATTCACGTACCTATGGCGATGATGTATCAAGAAAGTTCATTCCGGCATGATGCCTTGCCACCTAGAGATTATGTATTTTTTGGACTCATCCCATGGGGCAGAGTCAGCAGTGCTTACGGTTACTCTCAAGCAAAAACGCCCACTTGGTCTGATTATATTAGAGAAACTAAAAATAGCGGTGCAGATCGAGATGATTTTGATGATGCTATTGATTTTATGGGATGGTTTATTTCGAAGACCTACAAAGTTAATGGGATCTCCAAATGGGACGCGTACGCCCAATACCTTAATTATCACGAAGGCTGGGGCGGCTATAAAAGGCGCTCGTACAATAAAAAAGCCTGGTTAGTTAAGGTCGCAAAAAAGGTAAATGCCCGTTCTCTGCGCTACGCGAGTCAACTTAAAAAATGTGAAGCCGAATTAAACAAAAGCTGGTTCTGGAAGTTATTTGACTAATTCTAGCGACACAAATTTATCAATTGGTGTTCAGCTTTGCTGCAACTCCCACGTTCTTCAGACCAATATCTAAGGTTGAGAATAACCTTGAGGCGGCATTAGCACTTTTATTATCGTGGGCACCATGCAATATTCCTTCACTCAATTTAGCCGTCGAATATTGGCTTTTGTGCGCCACATGTAATGGCAAGTAACATAGGCCGAAATCTTTCCCACAACGTTTATTAGACCATTTCTCTAAAATTGGTTTTAAGTGTTTTTCACTGCAGGTTGAATTTAAATCGCTGTGAATAACCACCAGATGGTAGTGACCTTTAATTGCTAAGGTAGCTCCAATTTGTTGACACACAGTTTCTATATTTTTAGCCACAGTTGATTCTTGTGGATCAACCTTGCCGATACAAACTAGGGTGACCTCGGTTTGTAATATGGCGTTGTGTAAATCGCTAGTTGCCACTAAGTTGCGTTTATTTCTGGCTGAGATAATCGCGGCTTCAAGTTCTGCGTCTTGAATAGGGGAGTGGTTTTGATTAATGCCATTTACTTTACGAGAGTCCATATCGACAGCAATCACTTTATGATCATTATTAGCAAAAGAAACACTCAGTAAACTGCCCATCAAACCTAATCCTATGACGCTAATACGTTCGTTTTCAGAGCCAACTTCTACTGCAGCAGTTGACTTCGCTGGGTGTCTGTAATTGTAGATAGGTCGCGTTCTTGCTTGACTTTGATGTGAGTGATACATGATAAATTACCTATTTAGTTCTTTAAAAATGTGTATTTAGCGTTAGAACTATAGGTGTCGCATAATTCATTCCATTGTTTTAAAATCCATTTAAATCAGTGGTTTAGTATTTTTACAGACGGGTTTGAGTGTTATTTTGTTGCTTTTTGCCGACAGTTTTACAAAAGAGTTGAAATTATGCGCAAATTTGTTGATCCAGATCAGTTCGTTTTCACCCCGCGATCTTATACTCATTGCATAAACTAATTAATCAAATTACATTTACATGAGGAAAACGACATGTTTGCATTATTATTAAAAGATCCAGTGGTTTGGGGCTCTCTATTAGGCTTATCAGTTGTGGTGGGTATTTGCGCTTATTACACTTACTTGTTTTTACACAATACTAGTCACGACTTATAAAGTTGAGTGTTTTGACTAGGCTTTCAATAGCTGGCTTTTGAGGGATCAGAATAAATCAGTAAATGATTCCGGTTGTTCTATCAGCACTAAAAGTGCGCTTTTGCCACCCCATTCTAAAGGGGCTTGGTGAAACCCTTCAACATCGGGATGCTGAACTAACCAGTTTGGTACTGCGTTTTTTAAAACTAGCGAGCCAAGACCATGAACAATGCAAACGCAATGGGCGTTCTGTTTCTTGGCCGCAACAATTAGCGCTGCTATCTCCAATTTCGCATTTTCTTTAGTCAGTCCGTGTAAATCCAAAATTAAATCTGGCGGATATTCGCCCCGTCGAAGTCGTTTCACTTCATAACTAGGCTTCCCAGGCTTGATATATTTCAGCGGTCCTTGTTCAGAAAAGTAAGCTTCAAATCCATCGGAAAAATGAAACGATGCGATCGCTTGCTTGGTTTCTATGTTTTCTTGCTGTTTTTTATGCTGTAAATGCGAAATTTTCTTGCTGGAAGGCCGCAGAGGCGTTATTTTGTCCTGCTTAATTGGCGCAACATCTTTAAATTCACCTCGAAATAGTGAATGGTCATCAGGCTCTGGTGTTTGAACTGGAGCAATAGATAACCTTTTAAATGGATTGTTGGGCTGCTTTTTCATGTTTTGTTATGGTTTATGCGTAATTTGATAGGCAATTTTATCAGAAGCATAGCAAAATACTGACTGGCACTAAACATCTTAAATAAGACCATTATATATGACATCAATTGACTCCATTGATTTGGAAAGTACCGCTACTGAACTGACTTCCATTTTAGACGTGGTGAGGTGGTCCATGAGCCAATTTAATCAAGGGAATTTATATTTTGGTCATGGCACGGATAACGCTTGGAGCGAAGCATTAACACTTGCTCTGCAAGTGTTGCATTTACCGCAAAATATGCCTGAAGATGATATTCGCATGTTGTTGCAATCTACGCTGACAAGTGTGGAAAAGAATCAAATTTTGGCCTTGGTAAAAAGACGTATCACCGAAAAAGTCCCCGTTGCCTATTTGACGAATCAAGCTTGGTTCTGCGGATTGCCATTTTATGTTGATGAAAGGGTGTTAGTACCCCGTTCTCCATTTGCTGAATTGATTAACCAACACTTTTCGTCATGGTTAGAAACTGAGCCTCAGCACATTTTAGATTTATGTACAGGCAGTGCGTGTATTGCTATTGCTTTGGCTTACGAGTTTACGGAAGCTCAGGTAGATGCCGTTGATATCAGTGATGATGCTTTACAAGTTGCAGAAATCAACATCCAAGAACATGGCATGCATGATCAGGTGTTTCCGATTAAGTCAGATTTAATGGGGGCACTGGAAGGCCAAAAGTACGATTTGATCGTGTCTAATCCGCCTTACGTGGATGCAGAAGACATGGCCGATTTGCCTGATGAATTTCAGCATGAACCTGAACTTGGTTTAGCTGCTGGAGAAGATGGTTTAGATCTGGTTGATCACATACTTCGTCAAGCTGTTGAACACTTAAATCCTGATGGCTGGTTGTTCGTGGAAGTGGGCAATAGCGAAGTGCATATGGATCATAAATATCCAGATTTGGATATTCAATGGGTTGAGTTTGAACACGGTGGAAGTGGCGTGTTTGTGATTAATCAAGCAACTCTTAAAGCCTATTGGGCTACACATAGTTAACCTTAGGAATTGAAATAGATATGGCTGGAAATACATTTGGTAAGCTGTTTACTGTGACCACATTTGGTGAGAGTCATGGTATTGCCATTGGTGGAGTAGTGGACGGTTGCCCTCCCAATTTGGAAATTAGCGAAGAAGATCTGCAAATCGATTTAGATCGTCGCAAGCCAGGCACTTCGCGCTACACCACTGCTAGGCGTGAAGGAGACGAAGTACAAATTTTGTCTGGTGTATTTGAAGGTAAAACGACAGGTACAAGTATTGGTTTATTAATAAATAATACGAATCAGCGCAGTCAAGATTACTCAAAAATTAAGGATACTTTTCGGCCAGGACATGCTGATTACACTTATCAGCAAAAGTACGGCTTACGTGATTACCGAGGTGGTGGCCGTTCTTCTGCCCGCGAAACCGCTATTCGTGTTGCCGCAGGTGGGATTGCCAAAAAGTATTTGAAACAAATGCATGGAATCGAAATTCATGGCTACTTGTCACAGTTAGGACCAATAAAAATTGAACAAGTAGACCAGAGTGTTACCAATACCAATGCATTTTTCTGTCCTGATCCATCCAAGCTTGATGATCTTGATGCCTATATGCGTGACCTGATTAAACAAGGGGACTCTATTGGCGCTAAGGTCTCAGTTGTCGCTAAAAATATGCCTGTTGGATTAGGCGAGCCAATATTTGACCGTTTAGATGCGGATTTGGCTTCCGCGATGATGGGCATAAATGCGGTTAAAGGCGTTGAAGTTGGTGATGGCTTTGATGTAGTTGAACAAAAAGGCAGTGAACACCGTGATGAAATCACACCTGATGGATTTAAATCTAATCGTGCTGGTGGGATTTTAGGTGGCATATCTTCAGGACAAGATGTGATAGTACATTTGGCACTGAAACCGACATCTAGTATTAGCGTCCCCGGTGATTCAGTGGATATCAACGGTGAGGCAGCAGAAATTATCACCAGAGGACGTCATGATCCTTGCGTTGGCATCCGTGCGGTTCCTATTGCTGAAGCAATGATGGCCATTGTTTTGATGGACCACTTGTTACGCCATCGTGGTCAAAATGCTGATGTTACTTCAATCACACCTATTATACCCGGGCAGGCGTAAAACCCTTGCTCGGAGCTAGTGCTTCTTCTCGGCAAGCGAATTCAAAAGTAAATTTAATCTTGTTGGCCATTACCTATCTGCTCTACTTTGGGCAGTTAGGGGTGCTAGTGCCATATTTAGGTGTTTTTTTGGATGGCCGAGGGTTCAGTTCACAACAGATTGGCGAGTTGTTTGCGCTGATAACTATAACTCGTATCCTAGGGCCTAACCTGTGGGCGTCCATGGCTGACAAGTCGGGCAAAGGCTTGGCGATATTACGACTCGGCAGCTTGCTCACCGTGAGTACCTTTTGTTTGGTATTCTGGCTTGATGGTTTTTGGGGCCTAACCTTAGGATTCGCTTTAATGATGATGTTTTGGACTGCGGTATTGCCTCAGCTTGAAGTATTAACTCTGAATTGTGTTGCCAGTGACCCTAGCCGATACAGTCGCATTCGATTGTGGGGGAGTGTGGGTTTTATCATCTTGACCATTATTACTGGTAAAGCCATTGATATTAGTTCTTCTGAAGCCCCCATTTATGTTAGTGCTGTGGTTTTATTGGGTTTATTTTTGGCTACTTTATTCATTTCTGAAGGGCCCAGTAAAGCTAAAAGCCAGACAGCTGAAGGCAGTATTTGGGGCAAAGCCAATACTGCTCCGTTTATATTGTTTATGTGCAGTGCCATCTTTTTACAGGTTAGTTTCGCAACCTATTATGGCTTTTTTGCGCTATATACACGGGATTTGGGCTACAGCGGCCAAACTACAGGTTTGTTACTTGCTTTAGCCGTTGCTGCGGAAATTGTGATATTTCTGTTGGCCGGTAAATTAATTAAAATCTTTGGATTAAAATGGATTTTATTTATCAGTATTGGCTTAACTGCAATACGTTGGTATGTGTTGGGTGTGGCTGCGGAATATTTGTGGATTTTGATCTTAAGTCAGATAATTCATGCATTTAGTTTTGGGATGCATCATGCTGCTTCAATAAAATTTATCCATGACTATTTTGGACAGGCATACCAAAGCCGTGGACAGGCATTGTATATAAGCATCGCGTTTGGTTTCGGTGGCGCCGTCGGCAATTATGCATCTGGCTATTTGTGGCAACAAGGGGTTGGTTCTTACCAAGCTTTCTTATTTTCTGCCGTTACAGCTTTGATCTCTGCATTGTTCCTTTTAGGTGTCCGCGCTAAGAGAATGTCACATTAAAGGGGATTGATATTCAGTGATAACCCGCAGACAAATCGTCGAACTTAACTTACCTAAACACAAACCTGCATTTTCACGTCACTTGGGTATATACTCTATTAACGAATTTAAAATCACTGATTTTTAAATCAAGCCAGAGTGTGAAGTTTTATTATGCTTAGAAGTATCTGTTTAGCGTGTATATTTTTGGTTCCCAATGTCTTTGCTCAAGATGATAAAAACCTGTCTAGTTTGACTCGCTTTGACGCCAGCTTAAACCTCAATATGCGCTCACAAATGGATATTCGTGATGTCAAAATCGGAGATAATGTTTTAGGTCAAACCCTGAATCTAATCAACAAAAATGGTGAAGTACAATATATCTCGGGTGGCAATCGCAGTGATAAAGTCGATATTGTTTTTAAGCAGCCTTATTTAGAATCTGAGCTTCTACAAAACCTTTCCCTGTTGTTTGACAAAGATCTTGGATTTGTTCATCAGATTTCCCTTACTTATCGTATTGCTAGTCGTTATCTCGACATTTTACCGGTTTATAACAAAACCGTGGAGCAAGCAATTGTTAAATACGGTGAACCTATGAGTTTTAAGCAAGTACAAGATATGACTCAGGATAAGGATGATGAAGTTAGATTGAGTGCCTTTGTGAATAAGTTAACAGACAAAGGTGAAACCGCTGAATTGGTAAAAGATTACTTCGATTATCTGCAAGTCACGCCTAAAACGCATTTTGTTGAAACCGAACAAGGACATGCATTGTTACTAACTGGTTTTAGACAGTGTTACTTCTGGCCAGTAGACGATTTTGAAGAGGTGTTGAGCTTATGCTCTTTTCAGCCATCCAGTGGTAATATGAAAGGGCAGGGGGTCACATTGACACTGCGAAATTTTGCAATTCAAAATAAGATAGCAAATTTTGAGATACAAAAAGCCCAACCGGATATCGAGATTACTTTTTAGTTAACTTAAGAACCTGTTCTGTTTAAAAGCAATGTGTCATTTTGTTGATCTATTTTAAAGTCGAATTGGCGAAGAATGTTCATCCCGAGTAAACCATCTGCGTAGCTAAAATCTGGCATAGGTAACACCACTATTGCTACATTATCTAAACGGAAACCTGCAAAGAATAGCTGTTTTAATTGATAAACTGGCGCGTCAAACAGCCCACCTGCGGTATTGATTTTATAAGTTCCCACGTATTCCCAGCTAGTGCGCCTAGATATTCTATCGAAGGCTTCAGCTGTTAATACTGTAGTGGTAGCACCGGTATCAAGCATCAATTCATGGGTGCTTCTACCAATCATCACAGGCGTTGTATAATGATCACCCAAAGCACGTAATTTAATATTACGCTCATAATCAGTCGCAATTGGGCCGTTTTCTTGAATGGGAGTTGATGTTTTAATGACAGAAGTTTGTTGCCCTAATATTTGTCTTATCCGTGCTGCATCTAGATCCCCTTGTTGTAGTGAAGCCAACACATTTTCCATCAAAAATTCTTGGTTTTGATAAGCATAGGCTTCAGCCAATGCCACTATGATAGAACGTCGAGTTGGATCGAATTGCCACAAGGGTTCAAGAAATGTTGCCAGCACATCCCAAGAGCGAATTGTTTTGAGTTTATCGATATTACTATTAGTCAGCTCAGTAATCAGGGCTAAAACTTTGGCTTTCTCTTCAGTCTGTAAAGGAAGATCCAATAACCCATAATAATGTGCTAACACTTCACTTATGGGCGCAGTTTTAGCGATTAATTGCCCTTCCAATAGTAGGTAATCAATATTTTGTGGATGATTGCGTAGGTATGCTTGTATTGCCTCTTTGGCCTCTGGGAGTTCTCCAGCAGCCAGTTGTTGTTTGATCCAATATATGGCCTTTTGATATTGACTGCTTTCATCCGACGGGGGGCTGAGCTCAAATTCTGATTGCTCTGCAGTGCGCTGCTGGGCGTTATACAAAGGAAAAGAGCCTGCGTTATTTTCGTTAGCTGAACCTTGTGCTAGCTGCTGGCCGACATTATTGCTTTGGTCCGTGGTGACCACTGATTGTAATTGAAACCAAAAAAGTACGTTTAACGATATGGAGATCCCTAAGCATAACAAAATAATACTCAGTCCGAATTTACTCATGATCTGCAAACCTTTCGCAACATTTAAGCATTAGATACACATACCTTGCCATAAGTATCGCGGAATTCTGGGGGCATACGTTTAGGTTTTCCCGATGATAATGCAATACATACGAAGTCTGTTTGTGCGGTCAAAACAGTGACTCCATCAGACTCTCGAATGAACTGGAATTGACGGGACAACTTTAATCTACTATCGCACTTCGTAACCCAGGTAGCACAGAGTATATGATCGCCCAATACTGCTGCTGCGTGGTATTCAATAACGTGTTTACTAATTGCCATTCCTCTATCTAGTTGTTGATATATGCCAATATCCAACCCTAGAGACATGGAGTGTGACCAAGATACCCGCTCTAATTGCGATACATAAGCCACGTTATTGACGTGGTTATAATGATCTATTTGTTCGACTGCGATTACCCACTTGATAACGTGGGGGTGTGGTAATTGCCAAGGAAGATAATGGTAATCCGTGATCACTTCCTTCGTTACTTGGTGTTTTGCCGTTTCGTGGGCATCAATTTGATTAATCAGCGACTCATTCGACATGATTAGGCCTCAAATTCGGGGAGAGGGTTAGGCACTTGTTGGGCAAACAATGCATTTTTTAAGGCTCGCTCTCGGGTAATAATAGGCTGGATAAACTCATCAACATTGCCGAGCTTTTTAAATGATTTAAACCCCGACTCGAGAAATTTATGCAAACTTTCAACTCCAGCCATTTTGGCCGGTTTGCGTGACAACATTAACAAGGTTGAAATACCTTTAATTTTTACTACATCTGCTAAATCCACACCTAACCTTTCAAGCAAAACGATTTGTTCCTCGCGCTGCTCTTGGTTATCACATTGAACATAGGCTAAAGCATAGCTTTTCCTGGTAACAGGGCCAGAGGCTAAGTTTTCAGTTAAGGCGATATCTAATGCCAAAGATAGACTATTTAATCGCAGGGCTGCTTCTAACGACTCCAATGCCTGCTTAGGAATTATCTTGGCCATTTTCGGAACGACTCTGGCCAATTCCTGATCTCGTTGACTGAAATCCTGTGGGCCATATAGTTCGTCAATGAAAAAGCCCATTGCCGGGCGAAAACGTTTGCTTTGCCATAAATCTTGATGGGTAGCCAGAAGACGCTTAGTTTGCCAATGCTGCAATTCACGCAAGGGCTGTATAAGCTGGGCTTTTTGAGTATGTTCATGCAGTTCATTGGCATGATGAAGGTGTTGGATAATATTATCCAGAATTAAACTCATAACTTTGTCATTCACCTAAAATTAAAGTATCAAACACGCTGGCATCTATCCAACCGCGATTTTTGTCACCATTCACCGCTTTTATCTCTTTTGAGCCAATGAAATGCTCGCGGGTTTTACTGTTATCATTGTCGCAGTAGGCCAACATAAAGCCAATTTTTTTCCCCTTTACTAGCCTCTTTGGGGCGTTGGCTTTGGAAGAATCAAAGTCATCACTATAAAGTGAAATCGCGGCTTCCCATATAATTTTATGAGGGCCCTTGATGTCTCTTTTCCAGCGGCTTTCAATGTGTTCATTAAACAGTGCAAAGGTACCTTCTGGAGTAATATCAACAACTTGGTTGTCTAGTGCAATATGATAAGCGAAAGCGTTATATGAATATTGGTGATTGCCGCCAGATGCATCTTCATCAATAAATATTTCTAACGTATCGTCATCCCAATATTTATCTAGAGGATCGGCATTAAAATCGACCAAACGATCATCTACGATTTCAACTTGCAAATAGAGTTTATCCGCATTCCATAGTAGTCGATAACGACCTTGAAAATCTTGTTTGCTTAAAGGGCCGCCGAGTATGACTTGGTCTATGGGTAACCACGTCGCTTTTTGCCATTGAGGCTCGTTGTTAACTCCGTCAATGATTGGTGGGGTGGATGTTGCTACCACATCGATGGCTACAGCGCAGGTACTGAAAATCAACGAAAAGAATACTGCCACTGTGCTGCTTAAAGGGAAAAATTTCATTGCAAGTCTACGCATTTCCTTTCCTTTGAGTACATTAACTTCGTATTAGCTTGGCTTAAACCAACCTTTATAACAATAACTAAATACATCAGCTGAATACAACCGCTGATGGTGGTTGAGTTACATAGTTGCAATTGGTTACAATAGGGTTTCTATATTGCAACTCTGTTTCGGATAATTTGTGCATCACTATCGCGACCTAATTGACATCTTTAATCAATGTTTCCAAATAAGTGAGAATACTCGATTAATTAAAGGCGAAAGTGAACCCATTTATTTGCCAGAGGATCATACCACTAGCTATCATCAGGTTGTATTTGCCAATGGTTTTTTTGCCAGTGGATTACATGAAATTGCGCACTGGTGCATTGCCGGTAAACAAAGGCGATTATTAGAGGATTATGGCTACTGGTATTGTCCTGATGGTCGCAATCAAGAGCAACAACTAGCATTTGAGCAGGTGGAAGTAAAACCTCAAGCAATCGAATGGGCGTTTAGTATGGCTGCGAATTTTCCCTTTCAAGTCAGCACCGATAACCTAAATGGTGTTCAGCCGGACAGAGCTGCGTTTCAACACAAAGTGCGTTTGCAGCTAGAACATTATCAACAAAATGGGTTTCCCCCCAGAGCATTAATTATGATCAAGGCATTATGCTCGTTCTATCAGGTTTCTCTAACATCCATAATTTTGTGTGATGATACGCTCAATTGCTCAACCCCTAGAGTAAGACTAAGGGCATGAGGCAGTTTAAATTAGGTTTGATTATAAATCCTTATGCTGGCATCGGTGGAGCCTTAGCCTTAAAAGGCAGTGATGGCCCCGAAATCCGTGCAAAAGCGTTGGCAATGGGGGCTGAAAAACGAGCCAATGGGAAAACCAAATTAGCCTTAGAAGAGTTATTACCCCATAAAGATAACTTGACGATTTTCACCGCATCAGGAGAAATGGGGGAAGACCTGTGCCGTTCAATGGGGTTTAAAACTCAAGTTGTTTATACACCTGTGGAGCAGCAAACGGAGGCCACAGATAGTCAACAGGCAGCCGAATGTTTATTAGACTTTGACGTCGATTTAATCCTTTTTGCGGGAGGCGACGGTACTGCGCGCAACATATTCGACATTGTGGCTGATAAAGTTGCTGTTTTAGGTGTGCCGGCGGGCTGTAAAATTCATTCTGGTGTGTACGCTATCACTCCTAAATCTGCCGGACGGGTGGTGAATATGTTAATCCAAGGGGAAATTGTAAGTCTAAGCGAAGCTGAAGTGAAAGACATTGATGAGGTGCAATTTCGTCAAGGTAAAGTCAGCGCTCGTTACTATGGCGAAATGCGTGTACCCACTGAATTGCGTTATGTTCAAGCCGTTAAAATGGGCGGCAAAGAGTCTGAGGAATTAGTGTTAACCGACATTGCTGCTCAGGTTATTGAATTAATGCAAGATTTCCCCGAAACCGTATTTGTGATGGGATCAGGGTCTACCGTTGGCGCAATTATGCAAGAACTGGGGTTGGACAATACTTTGTTGGGCGTAGATATTGTGGTTGATCAGCAATTGATCTATCAAGACGCAACTGAAAATGATATTTTGACCTTCATTGAGAACAAACCCTGCAAACTGGTGATCACCCTAATTGGCGGGCAAGGGCATATCTTTGGTCGCGGTAATCAGCAACTCAGCCCTAAAGTGGTTAACACTATAGGCCGAGAGAACATCAATATAGTGGCAACTAAATCTAAATTGCAGTCGTTGCAAGGGCGACCTTTAATTAGCGACTCTGGAGATGCGCAATTAGACGCACAATTGTCTGGACTAATTCCCGTCATCACCGGCTATCGGGATCAAGTTTTGTATCCCATAGCCGAAATTTAGCCAATACATTATTTATCATAACTATTAGGAATCTTTATTAGTGTCCCATCAGCAATTAGAAGCGTTTATTCAACAAGCCGAATCTCAATTAGACGCAGTGGTGGATAATGGTACCGATGACGAGCTGTTCATTGCTGGTTATTTACACGGGCATTTTTCATTGGTAGTAAGTCAAGCTTTGAGCAGTGAACAAGCCAGTATAGAAACCTTAGACAAGCTTTTGTGTGCAAATTTAGATAGTGCGTTTGCGCAAAAGGAACTTGAGCCTGAAGATCAGCAAAAAGTGTTGCTGTTGTGGCAATCGTTAGTGAAAAACCCGTCGAGTTAGCCACCTTCTCGCTGCTAATATCTAAAACTTCAATTCTGCCGTTTACTACATTTCTGTCAAAAGCTTGCCGCTAAAGGGTGATTCATTGCCGTTTTCCCTCTCTATTGTTGCACTCGTATTCCAATAACCTACAGGCTTAAACGGCTTCTTTGCATTCACTGGATGTTTGCAAGAATGGCTTAATAAATGCAGTTCACTTAACTAGATGAACCTATTTATTAATCAGTGTGTGTTTGCTAATAGACGTAATGCCGATAAAAACGATGAACTCATTTAGTTAGTCATCGTTGTTAAAGTTGATGAGTTTTATGCAAGACAACACTAATTCCTAGAGCAAGAGAGTAGCGTGTGAAAATTCTAAATAAACAAAAATTGCATGGTTGTGTATGGTTAACATTGGTTTTCTGTTTGACGGCATGCTCGTCAATGTCTGACTCTGAGAACCAGCCAAAGATGCAATATGAAGAGTCTTTACCGGCACTGGGTAATATTGAGTATCACACCTCGATACTTGCCAATGAGCTATTTGCAGGAGTGACAAAAAATCGTGATTACCGTTATGCGGTAGTAAGTTTTGTTCCTGTGACTAACCTGCAATTTGATAAAACTTATCAGCATCCATTAATGCTTTTAGGCCATCAATTAGCCGAAGGAATGGTCACAGAAGCTAGTCGCCGTGGATTTATTACTCAAGACTATAAGATTACAAACGATATATTAGTAACTAAAGAAGCAGAATACGCCTTAAGTCGTGACGTTTCTCGATTAGCGCCACTGCAAAATGTAGACTTTTATATTGCTGGTACTATTACTGAGCAGCAAGAAGGGGCAATTGTAAATGCGAGAATTATTCATGTTGAAAGTAAAGATGTAGTGGCATCGGCAACAAAGTTTTTTCCCGCAGAGCTGTTTTGGCAAAGAGAAAAAGTCACCATGCGAGGTGGCATGATCTACCGTACGGGTTCTTAAATGAAGGAGTCTTAAGTGACTAAACTAATATCAATATTCACCGCCGCTTTGCTAATGTCGGGTTGCTCAAGTTTCTCTTTATTTGGTGAATCAGACACAGAAAAGCCAGATAATAAAACGAAAACAGAAATGACACCTCGAATGCAAGTTGTCAATATTGTGGCCGATCCTGCGATTCAAAATGCTGATGTTGAGCAATCGTCAACCACTTCCCATTCCCAGTCTGATTTATACGGCAGTGAACGTGCTGATGCGTTATACGGCAATGGCAGCGGAACAAGTGCGCGCATGGTAACTAAACATGTCGGCGATTATGTGCAAAGCATGACTCAAGATTTAATCTCCAACATGGAATATATAACCGATAAAACGCCCGTCGGTGTGACTAATTTTGCTCTCGTTGATAGTGACTTACAAAGAAGTAACTTGTTGGGATTTCAATTGACTGAATCATTTATGCATGAATTGCATAAGTTTCGTATTCCGGTGATTGATTTTAAAGCTACTGAATATATTCGCGTGACTGAACATGGTGACTTTTTACTAAGCAGAGATTTTCTAGAGTTAACAGAGCAGTCTCCAATCGAGTATATTCTAACTGGCACTATGACCAAGCACCAAGGTGGCTATATTGTTAATGCGCGGATCCTAGGTTTGGAAAGTAAAGCTGTAGTGGCAAGTGCACAGATGTTGATGCCGTTTTATGTGGTGGATGCGTTGTTACCCAGTGAGCACAATATGGTTGATGGTGTGCAACTGACCCAAGGGGAATAGCGCCATGAATCGGATGTTCAAGGTTTACGCTCTTTTTGCTTGTATATTGGTGGTACTCAGTGGTTGTGCTTCCTCGGATAATGCGTTGGTTCATTGGTTTTCCACTCCTGAGCCACCAGTGGAGGCGCCTGTTGTGCAAGTCGAAGAGGGACCTAATCCAGAGACTGGCCTTGGTTATCGTGCAGATTCTAGAGCAAAAATGCTCAATGCTGACAGTAGCAACAAGCAGCAATCAATAGCCATTTATCGTGCCCCAAATTCATTATATCAACCTGCATTTACGCACAAATCCTTATCTGATTATGCTGAGCAGTTGACCATGTCGTTAGTGAAAAACGGCAGACAACTGAACACCCAAAGTAAAGTGGGAGTGGCATCTTTTGTTAACTTCGATAAAACCCTTAAGCAAACGAGCGTATTGGGAAATCAATTGGCTGAAATGTTGATCGTCGAGGTGCAAGGCTTTGGGGTGCAAGTGGTGGACTTTAAAACCACCGATTACATTGGCGTTGGTGCCAATGGCGATCTGGTATTTAGCCGTGACGCGCGTAAATTATCAAACAAGTTAAACCTAGACTACATCTTATCTGGCACTTTGATCCGCAATGAAAAAGGGGTTCGAGTTAATGCAAGAGTGGTTTCCATGGACTCTAAAATAGTAGTTTCAAGCGCGTCCATTTTGATCCCCAATTTTGTGGTTAAGTCATTACAACCAGAATACGTCATAGTTGGCGAATAATCCCTAAACCCCTAACGATTTTAGCAATTTAGGGATCAGTTTAAGTATAAATCCGGCGGATTAAGTTTTTAATCAAAAACCGATTTGGGTTGAGGGCATCAAGAAGTTGTTTGGCCATAGGTAAGGGCTCGTTATTTATCTGCGATGCTAACAACTCAGATAGTAGGGGGGCAGTGGTTAATCCTCTAGAGCCTAAACCCGCAAAAACATACAACCCCTCTAAGTCCTGCGCATCTGCATAATGCTCAATGGGTAAAGCTTTATATAAATCTTTGAATTGTTGGGATTGCTCGTCTGCATCAAACGCTGCACCAACTGCTGGAATGTGATCTGGTAACGAGCAGCGAATTGCCGCTCGCCCTGTTTCTTGTCCATAAAGATCCTCTGCCCAACTGGTTTTCGCTAATGCCTTTCTGTGCATTTGTAAATTAGTGCTTTGTTCTATGCTGCGATACTCTTGATTGGTATCTTGTTTGACGTAAGTCGACCCCAGGGCATGAAATCCATTCATTGCAGGCGTCATGTAGCCCTTGTGACATAACACGGTTTGCAACTTATCCAAGGGAGTTTGGGTTGGGATAGCCTCAACTTGGCCTCTTACCATTTGAAAAGGGATTGCGTTGCAGTATGAAAACTGGCTGATATCAGACCCAGTGGCAATTACCAAAGCGTCAAACTGTTTAGTATGACTGGCATATTTATCAGGTAGTTCTACCCTCCAATGTTCGCCAGATTTACTGAGCCCCGTCACTTCAGCATCCAGCAATAGTTCACAATTCCCTTGCTCTTGAGCGCATCGAATCATTGCATCGACCAAATCAGGTGGGTTTAACCATCCTCCTTGTGGGATAAATAGTCCTTCGTAGGGCAAATCTAACCCAGAGATACGCGTGGATGTTACTGGGTCACTATAGCCAACCAGAGACTCTGGCCAAATATTGTTATGTAATAAGTTTTGCTGACGTTTTACCACCGATGGGTTAAAGCCCAACTGCAGTACGCCACACCACTGGTGTGCATATGGGTAGCCTTGCTCAAGCAGTTGCTTATAACGGCGACAAGCAAAACCAAAGGATATTGCTTGAATTCGACTCGCAATATTCGCTTCGGCATTAAGTTGTGGATAAAAACCACCTTGAGGATTGCCAGACGCCCCTTGTGCGACTTTAGAGTCTTTGCACATTAAAGTGACGTTAAACCCTTTTTGGACCAAAGAAAGGGCTATATTTGCAGCAGCGATGCCGCCTCCAATAACGCCTATGGTTTGTTTCTGTTTTGCTGTTGTGGTTCGCATGCCGTGACGTTGAAAGTAGCGGGCAGTTCGGCGATTGACATCAGGGAGATTAAAGTGACCCACTAACATGTCTCTTTTACGTCCATACCCTTTGGCTTTTTTGACCTCAAAACCTTGTTCAGCTATGCCTCGTTTAACTATGCCCGCAGCAGTAAAGGTTGCAAAAGTAGCGCCTTGCTTGCTTAGTCTAGCCATTTGTTGGTAAAGGTCTGAGCTCCACATTTGCGGATTTTTGCTCGGTGCAAAACCATCTAAAAACCAAGCATCAACAAGCCCTTGAGGAAGATTGTGCATGCTCGAAAAAACCTCATTAGCTTCACCTAACCAAAGATCAAGTATCACCTTTCCGCTATCAAAACTCAGGCGATGGCAGCCAGCGACTAAATCAGGATAGTCTTTGGTTAACTGTGCTGAGTAGTGATTTAATTCTGGCCATTTATTTAAGGCCGTGATTAAGTCGACCTTGGGAATCGGAAACTTTTCACAACTAATGAAATGCAAACACTCAGGGGTTGCATCATTTGGTGATTGACTTAATTGGTCAAAAAGTTGCCAAACAGCCAAAAAATTTAAACCTGTCCCAAAACCCGTTTCAGCAATCACAAAATTTCTTTGACGGTGTGTTGTCCATACATCAGGTAGTTGATTATTTTTTATAAAAACGTAACGACTTTCCTCTAACCCGTTGTGATTAGAGAAATACACATCGTCGAAATCTTCTGCAACGGGAGTACCTTCAGAGTTGTAAACGATTTTGGCTGGTTGAATAGTCAACGGGGGTCCTTAATTTATATTTGAATCATACAGATAACCGGATTCAAGTTTATTCTGATTAAAAATGGTGATTTTTAGGAAACTTATTAATTCCCATGCTAGCATTACTAAAAGCATTATTTCATTTAGCATAAGAGCAGACCAGTTAAGTCTGTAAAATCATTATTATATGCGGAAAATTCTTCGATTAAATCGTAAAAAAGGTGAAAAATGAGAAGAGCAGTCATAACAGGTATCGGTATTGTTTCTAGCATAGGGAATAACCAGAAAGAAGTTCTGGATTCCTTGCAACAAGGTCGTTCAGGCATCACCTTTTCAGATGAGTTCGCGGAGATGGGTTTGCGTTCACAGGTCTGGGGAAAGGTAGATATCGATTTTAAAGAACATATCGATCGCAAACAGTTACGCTTTATGGGTGACGCAGCGGCTTATGCATACATTGCTATGCAACAAGCTGTTGAAGACTCGGGTTTACCTGAAGATCAGGTGTCCAACATTCGAACTGGTATTATTGCAGGTTCTGGTGGTGCGTCATCAAAAAGTCAGGTAGATGCTGCTGATATTTTGCGTGAAAAAGGGGTGAAACGAGTCGGTCCTTACATGGTCACCAAATCTATGGCCAGTACCGTTTCTGCATGTTTGGCAACCCCCTTTAAAATTAAAGGTATCAATTATTCAATTGCTTCAGCTTGTGCTACCAGTGCCCACTGTATTGGTAACGCTCTAGAGTTGATTCAGCTGAACAAACAAGATGTTGTATTTGCTGGTGGCGGTGAAGAACTACACTGGACATTATCTGTGCAGTTTGATGCTATGGGTGCATTGTCATCGAAGTACAATGATAATCCGGAAGTGGCTTCACGTACCTATGATGCTGATCGTGATGGCTTTGTTAGCTCTGGCGGTGGCGGTATGGTCGTGGTTGAAGAACTTGAACATGCCTTAGCGCGTGGTGCTAAAATTTATGCCGAAGTGGTTGGTTACGGTGCTACTTCTGATGGTGTAGATATGGTTGCTCCTTCTGGTGAAGGCGCGGTTCGTTGCATGCAAATGGCGATGCAAGACGTAGATACTCCCATTGATTACCTTAATACCCACGGTACTTCTACGCCGGTAGGTGATGTTAAAGAATTGGCGGCCATTCAAGAAGTGTTTGGTGGCAAGAGTCCTGCAATCAGCTCAACCAAGTCTATGACTGGTCATGCACTTGGTGCTGCTGGTGTTAATGAAACTATTTACAGTATTTTGATGATGGAAAATGACTTCATTGCACCATCCATTAATATTGATAATTTAGATGAAGCGGCTGAAGGTCTAGATGTCGTGACCTCACCACGTGAAGCTAAACTGAATACTATCATGTCAAACAGTTTTGGTTTCGGTGGAACGAACGCAACATTAGTGTTGAAAAAATACGAAGCTTAAGGGCTTTTTAGTGGGCAAGGTATTACCTTGCTCACTATATTTCACACAAAGCTTCTAACTCCTGCATATTGATAATTTCTATCATTCCATAATCAACTTTTATTATATTCTTCTGACCTAATTGGTTTAATAGCTTATTTACTGTTTGTCGTGAGCTGTTGATCATATGGGCCAATGATTCTTGTGATATGCCAATTTGTTTGGTTTTTTGGTGTTGACCTGCGTTATGAAGACCGTTCACCAGCAAAATTAATCGTCGAGCCAATTGTCCTAATAATGACAATCCACCTGTCTCATCGATTAAATTAAATGTCACTCTAATTCGCTGACACAACATGCGCATAAAATACGGATAAAAGTGGGGGTTATCTTGCAGTAATTTTTGAAATGCGAGTTTTGGCACTATCAGTAAATGAGATTTTTCATCAGCATGGGCGTCATGGGTTCTGGGTAAATTATCAAACATTGATATTTCCCCAAACCAAATGCCATTTTCAAGCCATGTCAGCACCATTTCTTTGCCTTGCGAATTAACATTACTTACCCGAATTTTGCCTTTTGAAATACAGTACATACCATCTGCACTATCGCCTTTAGCATATAAAATTTGCCCTTTGTTAAGGACTTTTAACTTACTCACCGCAATCAACCCTTGAATAACATGGAGAGGCAGTTGATCCAGCCAATTATTGTGTTTGAAAAGATGTTCTATTTCCGAAATATCCATGGCAATTCCATAAAGATTGTCAAATTGGCGACAGTGTAACCCAAATAAATGCCTTACAGTGGCCAAATGTTATTAAATTGTAATTTCGGAGTAATAAATATGGTCGCTAGTGTTAAACAAAGAGTAAGTGAACAGGAATGGCAAATGCGTGTGGATTTAGCCGCCTGTTATCGGATTATCGCCCATTATGGATGGGACGATTTAGTGTTTACCCATATCTCCGCTCGGGTACCTGGACCTGAGCATCACTTTTTAATTAATCCCTATGGTTTATTATTTGAAGAAGTGACAGCATCCAACTTAGTCAAAGTGGACTTGCAAGGCAATATTGTAATGGATAGCGAATTCAATATTAACCCAGCGGGGTTTACTATTCACAGTGCCGTGCATGAAGCAAGAGAAGATGCCTTGTGTGTGTTGCATTTACACACCACAGCTGGCGTCGCGATATCGACTTTAAAAGACGGGTTACAGGCCTACAGCCAACAGTCATTGTTTCCCTTATCTTCAATGGCCTACCATGACTATGAAGGAGTGGCACTCAATCCTGATGAAAAAAGTCGTTTAGTAGAAGATTTAGGCGATAACAGTTTTATGATTTTGCGCAACCATGGATTACTTACTTGTGGAGAGTCAATTGCGGATACTTTTTTGGGAATGTTCATGTTGCAACGTTCATGCGAAATCCAATTGCAAGCCCAAGCAACGGGACAGCCCATGATTAAAATTCCAGATCCCATATTAAGTGGTATCAAAGCCCAAGCGAAACAGGTGACTCGCTCTGCTGGTGGCGCTTTAGCTTGGCCAGGTATATTGCGTAAATTAGATCGTATTAATCCAGGCTACGACCAATAGTTTAGAAGGTTTTCACATGGCTAAAAAAAGGTTTTTCAATTACTGAAAAACCTTTTTTATTAACATCGATACTGATGTTATCGGCGAACAAAGTTTATTGAATGTCTAAAAGCTCAACCTCGAAAATAAGCAAAGAACCTGGGGTGATGCTTCCCGTGGCATTGTCGCCGTAGGCTAAATCAGCGGGTATAAAAAATTTAAATTTGTCACCCACTACCATGAGCTGAACGCCTTCTGTCCAACCAGCAATGACTTGATTCAAAGGAAAACTAATAGGCTGCCCTCTGTCTACCGAACTGTCAAACACAGTGCCATCGATTAACGTACCATGATAGTGAACCTTTACCGTAGAGGTAGGCGTTGGGTGGGCTTCACCGTCGCCTTTTTGTAATACTTGGTATTGCAAGCCAGAAGCCGTTTCCACCACACCTTCGGTGGCTTTGTTTTTGCTTAAAAATGCCTTGGCTGTTGCGGTGTTTTCAACGGCTAACTTTCTATTATTTGAATTTCTATTGAAGTAGAATACTGCTAATGCAATAACCACGGCTAAAACAATAAACTTCATAACTTTTCCTATCTTTTTTGATTAATTAACGTAAATACTTAATGGGGTTTGTGTTTATAGACTATTTTCCAGCTAACTCCTTAATAATAATGCTCCAATGATCCAAGCCATCGTAAAACGCCTTAATGGGAAGCCGCTCATTCAAGCCATGGGCAAACATCTCATTTGGGTCCATAAAGGCACTGGATATCGCCCATGTTGGGATCCCAGCCTTACGAAAGTGCATACCATCGGTGCCACCGGATTCCATGTAAGGGATAATATCTAGGTTGGGATACCGTACGTGTACGGCTTTAGCAATGGCCGACATCACGTCTTCCCGTAATTCGGATACGGGGCTTTCAATTGGCGTGCCCAAAGTGACAAATTCAATTTCATCGTTATCAACGACGGTTTGCAAGCTTTGTTTAACCTCTGCAACAGTGACTCCAGGGAAAATGCGACAATTCACTGTGGCCGTTGCGGATTGGGGTAGGGCATTTTCAGCATGGCCTGCTTGTAACATGGTGGTGACGCAAGTGGTGCGGGTTGTCCCCACGTAAGACGACTCTAACTCTAAGCGATCAGATGCTTGTTTATCAGTAGGGTTTTCAGCGAATGCTAACATTACCCCACCTAATTCACCGCCTAGTTGTTTCCCTGTAATACGAAAAAAGTTGCGGGTCATATCTGTCCACCTTACCGGGAAGTGATAGTCTCTTATTTTCAATAAAGCCGTTGAGAGCTCATAAATGGCGTTGTCGGGACGTGGACGAGAACTATGACCGCCTTTATTACGCAACGTCAGTTCAAAACTCACATAGGTTTTTTCTGCAGCTTGTACTTTGTAAGTTAGTGCGTTGCCATTTGCATCCAAACTACCGCCTCCAGCATCTGAATTTAACGCAAACTCTGCAGTTGCCAATTCTGGACGTTCATTGGCTAACATACGAGTGGTGACCATACCGGTTTCTTCATCACCTGAAAAAACTAGGTAGAGCGCTCGATTAGGTACAAATCCCTGTTTTTTTAAACGAATAAACGTTGATGAGAGCATGGCAATGCCATACTTATTATCAATGCTACCACGTCCATAAAAGTTCTTATCATCTTGGGTCAATTCAAAGGGTGGGCGTTCCCAATCTTTTGCCAAGGCCGAAACCACATCCATATGGCCCAATAACAAAATAGGCTTTTTTTGGCTTAAACCATTAGTTGGATAACGCACAATTAATGACGCAGTTTCCCCGCTAGGAATAATCTGAGTATCGTCTTCCCTAAAGCCAACCTGTTTAAATTCATCAGCTAAATAAGCTGCCATTTTCGGCACATTTCCTTTGCCCGCAACAGTGGGAATGCCGACGATTGTGCGATAAATCTCCAAGGATTTTTTAGCATGTTCGGAATCTTGTACGTTATTTGCCAACGCTGAGGTGGTTGATATCAGCAAGATACCAAGTACTAAAGCATATTTCATGGAGAAATCTCTTTGATTGGGATGGTTTGATTCCCTAGATTAACGGGAACAAAAGATAAATGCATGCATACAGGCAGTTTTATTTTCACAAATGATATAACCCACGCAATTTTTCAGCCTAATTAACTGTCGCCAGTAACAAATTAGGCGGTGATGTCAGTGTACCCTGTTATCCTGCATCTACATGGACAGCCACCTTCAATAACCTTTTCGTGGACAGGCATCCTTTTATAGCCCAATACCCGTTTGCTCTCGGTGGGGTGATTTTAGCCTCGCAACAGGGTAAACTGCGCCGGATCAGCTTTATGGCATGTACTCTTAACTAAACCATTATTTTACTCGGGTATACGTCAGCGCTGGCGGGGGGATTGCCCCAATTAACAGAGCAGGGCATGTGTTCCTTGGCTTTTATTTGTTCACAGATTTTTCCTAAACCCTCGGAATAATAACAAATATGAAAATTTTATACGAAGACTCGATGCCCTATGCTGAGCACTTTTTCTCACCTCTTGGTGATATTAGATCATTCTCTAGTCAAACATTAACACCTGATGATCTTACGGATATCGACGTTTTATTGGTGCGCTCAACAACCAAAGTAACCGATCAATTACTTAGCAAAGCACAAAAGTTAAAATACGTTGCCACTGCAACTGCTGGTTCTGATCACATTGATAAACCTATGTTAGCGGCAAAATCTATTCCTTGGGGCAGCGCTGCAGGCTGCAATGCAATTGCGGTGGCAGAATATGTGTTGAGTTGTTTAGTCAATGAGTATGCAGACTGCTTGACTGATTTAGCAGATGCAACCGTTGGAATTGTGGGGGCAGGTCATGTTGGTACTCAACTCGATAAACGTTTACAGGTTTTGGGCATAAAAACCAAATTATGTGATCCGCCATTACAAAAAGCCGGTGACACAAGACGTTTTTACGCCTTCGACGATATCTGTCAGTGTGATATTATTAGTTTACACGTGCCTTTTGTTGCTGAGGGTGAAGATGCTACCCACCACATGTTTGATCTTGAAAGGTTATCTAACCTGCAAGACAGTCAATTATTAATCAACGCCTGTCGTGGTGAAGTCATTGATAATCAAGCCGCAAAAAGCCTGTTACAACAAGGTAAGGCACTGCATCTGAATATGGATGTATGGGAAAATGAACCGGGGATTGATTTTGACTTGGTTCCCCACAGTCGAATTGCTACCGCCCATATTGCAGGCCATACCCTTGAAGGTAAGGCAAGAGGGACCTATATGTTGTATGAGCAGTTGTGTCAGCGATTTGATTTGCCACAAAAATTGAATTTTGAAAGCTGTTTGCCCGCTGCTAAAACCATCGAAATTAAACACTTATCTGATAAAAGCAAAATCGGACAAATCAGTGCCGCCATTTTGAGTACTTATGATGTTAAAATGGATAGTGATTCGTTCAAACAAGGGGTGAAATCTGCTGCAGACTTCGTTTATAGCCGAAAGCACTATGCTATAAGAAGAGAATTTGCATCAGTTACCTTAAAAACTGGAAATTTAGACATTTCCGAGGCACTCTACGGCCTTGGTTTTAATACCATTGGAGAGTAGGCTAATTGTTTATTCAGTATTAGCTTAATTTGATTATATTTTTTGGAGTAATGCACTAATGTCTCGCGCTTTTGATGTTGCTGTTTTAGGGGCAACTGGTTTAGTTGGTCAACACATGATTGAAATTCTTGAACAACGAGGATTTCCGGTTAATAAATTGTATCCATTGGCGAGCAGTCGCTCTGCGGGTGGTAAAGTGACCTTCAAGGGCAAAGAGATTACCGTATTAGATGCAGATACCTTCGATTGGTCTAGCGTTCAACTGGGCTTTTTCTCTGCTGGTGGCAGTGTGTCTGAAATTTTCGCACCGAAAGCGGCAGAAGCGGGTTGTGTCGTTATCGACAACACCTCACATTATCGTTACGAACCTGATATTCCATTAGTCGTGCCTGAGGTTAACCCTCACGCTTTAGCCGATTTTAGAAATCGTAATATCATTGCTAACCCTAATTGCTCAACTATCCAAATGATGGTGGCTTTAAAGCCGATTCAAGATGCAGTTGGCATTGCGCGTATAAACGTATCAACGTATCAGTCTGTTTCTGGCGCAGGTAAATCTGCAATGGAAGAGTTGGCTAAACAAACTACAGACTTGTTGAGTGGCAGAGAAATCACTCCTAAAGCCTTTAGCCGCCAAATTGCCTTTAATGTTATCCCACAAATTGATGTGTTCATGGACAATGACTACACCAAAGAAGAAATGAAAATGGTTTGGGAAACGCAAAAAATAATGGGTGATGATTCTATTTTGGTCAACGCTACTGCTGTACGCGTACCGGTATTCTTTGGCCATGGCGAAGCCATCCATTTAGAGACTCATTCACCTTTGGATGCAGAAGATGCTAAACGATTATTAGCCGATGCCCCTGGCGTTAAGTTGCTAGAGAACTCAGAAGACTTCCCAACTCAAGTTGGTGACGCTAGCGGTCAGGACGAAACGTTTGTTGGTCGAGTAAGAAATGATATCTCTCATCCAAATGGTTTAAATATGTGGGTCGTGTCTGACAATGTCAGAAAAGGTGCAGCTTTGAACAGTGTTCAAATAGCAGAAGTACTGGTTCGAGATTACATGTAAGAATAGGTTTATGCTTAAAAGGTCGGACTCTTGTCTGGCCTTTTTTTTGATTTATTTTTAGTAATTTACACCTATGCCGATAACTAAATATAACATTATATATTAATCACCAGTTGACGTTTTTAATCGATTAAAAACAGCTATATGATGCTTAATGTTCTATCTATGTAGATCATCGTTGTTATGTGGTTTATATTTGTGGTAATTGATACTGATTAAAGACATTGGTATGGAATGAGTTTTGCTTATTCCTCATATTATGATTCTCTACGATAGCTTAACACCCATAGGTGCAAGTTAGCGGTTATTAGTTAGAGACGGATTTTTAATACTAATTTTTATGGAATTGGTCACACCTTTGTGAGCAAAAAATAATAATTATTACAGGGCGACGACTTAATTATATGAATGTGCGACAGGTAGCGTTTTTACTATTTGCCAGCGTAGGACTTTTGTCTATTAGCGCCACTATTGATGCTCAACAATTACAAATTAGAGGGTCTAAAAGTAATACGGCTGAGCTTTCAGGCAGTACCTATGGTCCAGTGGTTCCAGAAGATACGCTATGGCGAATAGCCAGCAAATACCGTCAGAACAAAACCCTTTCTGTTTATCAGGTGATGCAGGCTATATACCAACTCAACCCTGACGCCTTTGAAGATCAAAATTTTAATCATTTAGTTGATGGCAGTATTCTGAAGCTTCCTTCAGAACGTTATGTTGCTAGAATCGATCCTAAAGCTGCACAGATGAAAGCGGAACAAGATGATAATGCTTGGCGAGCGTTCACAAAAGGTGAAACTCAGCAAGTTATCGTAAAAACTTCCCAAGAAGCAGCGAGTAAAAATGATCTAACAGAAACCAAGCAAGTCATTGAAGAAAAACTAAGTGCCCTTGATGCGGAACAAAATCGCCAGTTCACGGCAATTCGGCAGCAATTTGCCGAGTCAATCGAAAGTGTACAAACACTGCTCAATGAAAATCGTAAGTTAGTTGACCGTTTAGATACCGTTGACACTGAAATTAGTAGTTTACGCGGACGCGTTGATGAAGAGTTGCAAGTGCAAATGGACCAAATGTTGGCACTGCAAAACGAATTATTATCTATCTCTCGAGAGGCAGAAAGCCAGCGCAAAGCTGAGATGGAAAAGAGTGGTTTTGCATGGTTGACCGATCCATTATTTCTTATCCTTTTATCTGTATTGTTAACCATTAGTTTGCTTGGTGCATTTGCTATGTGGCTAATTCGCCGTAAGCGCCCTGAAGCTGAAAGCGAAGCTATACTTGACGAAAATCACGCCGCTATTTTAGAGCAAAGTGATGAAATGGATGATCTGGCTGATGCATTAACCAACGAGTTAAGCGAAGAGTTAGAAGATAGTGATGATGATTTATTTGGAGATGACGATCTCCTCGATGATGTATTGTCAGAAGAACTAGAAGAGTCATTAGATGCTAATAGTGATGAAAACTTTGAAGCCTTTGATGATTTAGATGACGACAGTTTAGACCCAGTTATTGAAGAATCCACAGCTGACGCAGCAAAAGATGACGGTGGTCTGGAAGATGATCTCGATAACCTGTTTGATGAAGATGAGTTACTCGCAGACATTGGCGATGAGTTAGGTGATGCCGATGCTGAATTAGACCCATTAACAGAACAAAACGATTCCCAAGAATTAGAAAAAGATGATTTAGATTTGTCTGAATCGAATCCAGATGAAATCGATAATGATGAAACTGATGAATTAGGCGAATTACCTGATTTAGATATTGATATCCCTGAAGATAAAGCTGACAAAAGTGAGCCTACGACTGACGATTCAGATGTTTCAACTGAGTTACCTGCAGCGGTAATCACGCCCCCTGCTATTGATGATGAACCCGACAAACCTGAAATAAGTATCGACGAATTACTTGAGCAACCTCTTTCAGAAGAAGATGAAGACTCTATTATTTCTGATAATTCAGATGTAATGGATGAGGAAATGCTCCAGAGTATCGATAAGGAAATTCATCAGCAAAATGCCCAACTCGATAATATTACCGATGAATTGCTTAATGAAATAGAGCAATTGGAACAAATGGGTGGAATGCTCGAAGAAGAGACTGAATCAATAGAAGAACCTGATCCCACGGAAAGCCAGATGGGAATTCAGGAATTAGATTCGTTATCAGAAAACCTTGACGAAGACGATGTTATCGCTGATTTAAGCGATGATAGCGTTGAAGAATTAGATATTGCCGATGAGCCTGTCGATACCATCGACGATGTAGGTACTGACTCGTCGATTAATACACAAAATGCTGAGCAGCCTTCAGAAGTTGAAGACAACGATAAAGTAGATGCTGACGATATTGACGATTTGCTAAATCAACAGAGCGTTGAGGATAGCAGTGTGGAATCTTTATCAGCGGATGAACTCTTGGCTGAGCTTGAAAGTGATAAGCAAACACAAACAGACGAATTAGCAGCCCTTGACTCTTCTTTATCTGTGGATTCCGAAGATCAACAATCTAAATCAGAAGAGCCCACTGTTGACGAGATTAAAGACACAACAGAACAGCCCACTGCTGACGAGGTTCAAGACACAGTAGAACAGCCCGCTGTTGACGAGGTTCAAGACACAGCAGAACAGCCCACTGCTGACGAGGTTCAAGACACAGCAGAACAGCCCGCTGTTGATGAGGTTCAAGACACAGCAGAAGAGCCCGCTGTTGACGAGGTTCAAGACACAGCAGAACAGCCCACTGTTGACGAGGTTCAAGACTCAGCGGAACAGCCCGCTGTTGACGAGGTTCAAGACACAGCAGAACAGCCCACTGTTGACGAGGTTCAAGACTCAGCGGAACAGCCCGCTGTTGACGAGGTTCAAGACATAGCAGAACAGCCCACTGTTGATGAGGTTCAAGACACAGCAGAACAGCCCACTGTTGACGAGGTTCAAGACTCAGCGGAACAGCCCGCTGTTGACGAGGTTCAAGACTCAGCGGAACAGCCCGCTGTTGACGAGACTCAAGACACAGCAGAACAGCCCGCTGTTGATGAGGTTCAAGACATAGCAGAAGAACCGGCTGTTGATGAGGTTCAAGACATAGCAGAAGAACCAGCTGTTGACGAGGTTCAAGATACAGCAGATCCCTTAGAGGCTAAGAAAGATTTACCCACAGAGACACGCTCTGAAAACGACACTACATCATTAGATAGTGATGAAATTGAGGATCTTGATAAAGCATTAGATGACTTTGAACAAGAGGTTGTGTCAGAAGCAACGAGCTTTGATGTTGAGTTAGATGGTGACAATCTAGCGCTGCCCAGCGAAGACTTGGATGAAATGCAATTAGAGCAAATTATTCCCATCGAGCATGAAGACGATATTGAAAAAGTCCTTTCTGATTTTGACGAAAAAATACCCAGTATCGATGATATAGATAGTTTATCCACTGACGATTCTGATGGTTTTGATGATGCCGATTTAGATGAAGCACTGAGAGCTTTCGATGAAGATTATTTAGCTGATCAAGATAGCGATACTGCAGAAAAATCAGCTGAAAAGTCAGAAAACGTCGAATTAGATGATCTGCCAGGATTAGGTGACTGGTTGTCGTCTGAAGAAGCCGCCGAAACCAACTCCTTAGATGAGCTTGAAAATACGAGCTTTGATGAGTTGCTTGATAGCATAGATGCCACTGAAGATAACAGCGAAGAAGTCGGCTCAATAGATGATAAAGATGCACTATCTAACATAGATAGTGGGTTAGATTTTGATGCATTGTTAAACGATGTGGATACTCCATCAACTCAGCATGCAACATCTGAAGCTGCCACTGAGCAAAAATCTGAAGAAGACTTTTTAGACGTTGATGATTTAATTAAAGAGAGTATCGAAGCTGAAGGAAGCCTTGATATTGATAAAGAGTTAAATCTTGCAGCAGCATTTGAATCCTATGAAGGTTTTGGTGAGGCTGATGAGGTAGATGTGGATTCAGATAACGGCATAGGCGCTAAGTTGGATTTAGCACAGGCATATATTGAAACAGATGATATTGAGTCAGCCAAAGAACTACTCGAAGAAGTATTACAAAATGGCGATGATACACAGCAAGAAGAAGCGAAAGAATTGCTGAAAAAGCTTGCTTAAAGACTTCTCAATGTGAATTATTTGGGTTGAGTTACAACTCAGTCTGGCTTTTTTATGAAAAGTGGATATTCGTCCACTGAAGAATTACCTATCTAAAGGACTGGACGTTCCAGCAGAATGCTGGCATTGGTTCGTTGAGGGGAACAAATATTGCCATTTGAACTCTTTAATCGCAAAGGGATAATTTCTTGCTAGCCCAGCAGGCAAACTTGTTTCACCGACCCCTTCGGTGATGTCCTTTTGCTGAATTTGTCGAGCTGCATCAATTTGAGTCCTTAGGGATATTGTTAGATTGTTTGGTAATATCGTGACTCTATCGTTACCGTTTGTTCCTCTGAATACAAAAATACGATTGAGCACAGTGTCAAGTTTTGTGTTGATGAGATGACATGCCTGTCAACGGCTAGATGAGTGAGCAACGCAGTAACCCCTTGTTCACCCATATCTTTGGGGGGCGTTTTTAATTAAAAACAATGAATCTCTTTATTCATAAAAGATAGCTTTTCTCAGTCTGAATAGAACTATGCTTCGTCCTCATTATTTTAGGTATATCTTCAAAAAATAGGATTTATACCATTATAAAATCGTTTGAAATGCTCTGTAGCCTATACTAAGTATGATTTTGGGTGCAGTTTTGGGTTTGTAATTACTGAGAGTTCTCAATAACACGCCGAATTTCTGATGGTAAAACACATAATATTTAAAGTAAGCTACCGATATAAGTAAAAGAATTGTGGCGGCCAATGGTGAAAGTGGATGCGTGTTACTGTGAGGCATACATATAAGATGTTGTGTGTTTAAGTGGTTTATCAATAATAGTATTTAATATGATATAAGGACGTAAAATGAGAACAATCGGGAATTTAATTTGGTTTATCTTTGGTGGAATAATTATGGGATTAGCTTGGTGCTTTTTTGGGCTTTTAGCTTTTCTTAGTATTGTAGGCATTCCTTGGGGGAGATCTTGTTTTGTTATGGCTGGTTTTTCATTTTTTCCTTTTGGTAAAGAAGCGATAGCTCGTGATGAACTAACACAATCCCAAGATATTGGAACTGGTGGTTTGGGAATGCTAGGTAATGTTATTTGGTTCATTTTTGCAGGTTTTTGGTTAGCACTGGGGCATGTCTTCTCAGCTATAGCTTGTTTTATAACTATTATAGGTATTCCATTTGCATTACAGCATTTAAAACTTGCAGGTATTTCAATTGCGCCTGTCGGTAAAACTGTCGTAACTAAAGAGGTTGCAGCGGCAGCTCGTAATGCAAATGCAGAAGTCGAAGTGGCAAACCTAAGGTCAAATACTTAACAAGTCATTAGAGCAGGAAAATGCTCTACTAAAAAGTGGTATCGGTATCTGGTGGAAGTACATCAGAGCGATTTGGATTCACCCAAAGGAGCAGACAAGTCTTAGGTGTCAAATACCTATGTTAATGGCTTAACGTATCGCGCTGTGGTTACTATGCTTGGCGCAAACGCTCATTAACCACTCGCACAGCTTCGGATGATGAACAACTGGTGAAAAATGCGTAGCGTGTTTGATGATAAAAAACGGTTTACGAGCTAGTGCTTTAAAGACTTACAGCAAGCCTGCTAAGGTGAAGCTCTTTTATAAACAAATAGAAGACAAACGCAAAGGCATCGTTAAAGCGACTGACATCAACCAACAATGGTCAGGTGACATCACCTACTTGAAAGTTGGTTCTTATTTGCATTACTTAGCTTGTCACAACATCAAAACTAGAATGAATCGGCCAGATTGTTGCACTGACAATGCTGAAATTGAGTTATTCTTTCATTCATTAAAAGCAGATTTAATAAGAGAAAACAAATTTAAAACCAGCAGTAGTCTGCGCTCTAAACTGCTAGGATTTTAAATTATTTCAATAATAGGCCGCGCTTGCATTGGAGCTTAGGATATAAAACGCTTGCAGAGTTCGAGTTAGCAGTAACTTGAATGGTGGATGGTGTCTATTTTATCGGGTTAATATCACCCATCACTTGGTTCCCTATTATTGCCGGAAAACAACTATTAATAGCTTCTTAATTGGCTTTTTTGTGAACTCTGGCGTTAAGCCAAAGGGAAGTATGTAGTTTGTATTCAAGCCGAATGATGGCGTTGGCATAATTAAGCTTGGGATAGTGAGAGAAATAGAGCAAATAAAAGAATTACTTGTACAATATTTCTCATCATCGGAAAAACAATAGACTTCTATTTGATAATTCTCGCCAAATTGAATTTGTAAATGAGTTAGTAGATTTTATTTGTATTGTAAATCTCAAAATAACGCTTTTAGAGTGTCATATGAAAATATTGATGTTTTTGACGTAGACGGTGTAAATTTGTTTCATGCTATTGCTGTGAATGAATCTAAAAGTCACATGTTTAATGAATTTGAGTATGTTTTTCCAGATCAAATTATTACGCTTTGGGAAATGGAAGAACAATACGATTATTTAGGCAACCATAAACTTAAGGTTTGCGCGCAAGTTGGTATTGGAACAAAGTCGTACTTTCATGTAGTAAATGGCTAACAACAGCCACTAACGCTCTCGCTTCGCTGGTTGGAACAGTAATACTATGGTTCTTGTTGCTTCGTCCTAATTTTAGCCTAGGTATTGCAGCTCCTTTGTGGGCGGTAAGGGCCTAGTAAAGTGTGCCAAGGAGTTTAACTATGCCAATAGCTAATTGCGTAATCTCACAGGAATGCTCCCAAAGTGCAGGAAGTCTTATTGCGCTCTGGGCTCAAGAGTCGGAAATATCACCGCAGCATATGACTATTAATATAATTACCAGCAGCGAGCAGTTAGGAAGTAAATATAAAATAATGGCTAACTTGGCGCTTCCATCAATGTGGTCTACTTCTGATATTTCATTGCTTCAGATTGGTCTAGCTAAAGCACTATCTAAACATTTTTCTGTTACCATAAATGAAGTTCACGTTATCACCAATATTATAACGTCAGGTATGGTTGTTGAATCTGGGCAAGAAATTAAATGGTAATTAAAGATTGCATAGCAAGCGCATTTACTCGTTTGCAAGTTCACTGGGACAGTAACCGTTGGGTACTGTCCCTTCGCTTTAAGTTTTGCCCGTGTAATACTGCCCGTTATGCGGGTATTATGTACTGAGGGGATAGTTTTGAGTAAAGTGCTAATTTTCGGAAATTCAGGTTCAGGTAAATCAACGTTAGCAAAAGGCTTAGCGTCGCAAAATAACCTAGCTCATTTAGATCTCGATACTGTGGCATGGAAACCTATTATACCGCCAGAGCGGTTGCCTGTTTCAGAGTCTAGTAAGTCGATCAATGATTTTTTATCAGCTAATAGTGGCTGGGTTATTGAGGGGTGTTATTCTGATTTATTAGAACTTGTAACAGAGCAAGCAAATGAAGTTGTTTTTCTAAACTTACCAGTCTCGGCTTGCATTGAAAATGCTAAAAATCGTCCATGGGAACCCCACAAATATGCAAACAAAGAAGCTCAGGATGCAAATTTAGAAATGCTAATCGATTGGATTACGCAATATACAACTCGTACAGATACCTTTTCCAAACTTGCACATGAAAAATTATTTAATGAGTTCCAAGGTAAAAAAACAATGTATGTGTCAAATGAACAACGGACATAGCAAGTCAATCAAACAGACGTATGTCGCTTGGATACGGGCCGTTGCGGCTAACTATAACCAAGTATTATTAGTAGCTTATTGAGTCGTTATACGTCGATGAGATTTTTATTGTCGCTCTAACATTACTAAATGGTTGTGCCAATAGTGGCGGAAAATCAAAGGCTAGTGGATTTGAAGATGCTCAACGAGCAATTCGATTTGGTGCCTTAATACATCACTTTTATGTGATTACAGGTAGATGGCCTGACTTAAATTGAGAATTTTCGACCGATGCAAATATGACTCCGTTAACAGACAATTTCGCTTTGTTAAAATATGAAGAACAACATAGGCTTTTTAGGGGGAAGGTTCAGTTTTTCGAGGAGACTCGTATTTGGTAGGTGGAGTTTTCGTCAACCGAAGGTTTGAGAACCGTTAAATCTAATATGACGTCGAAACAAAGTGCTGTTGCTCAGGTACTGCCTCCTTTTTCAAATATATTTATTAAATCATCTATCTGTGTTTTATTTGCGATATTACCGAATGACTGCTTTCCATCCTGATCATATCGTCAGCCAATATTCACTAAAGGCCTGGTTCTCGCTTTAAGTGGTAGTCAGAACAGATGTAAGGCGCTAGGGTTAGTTCAGCTACTACGGTTTAGCGAGAGAGCTAGTTGGGGCTTTCTCAACAATCCCCCCCTCAAGCCTTCCCCTTGCTTATAAACAGACATAGTTTTTGCAGGCTATACGAACAAGTCGACCTGATTGTCGGTGCAATCGGTAGTTAAAATACAAACCTTAAGTATCTCTTACCTATTTTGACGCATATTTGGCAACTAAAAACACCTTTCAGTCTAGTATTTACAAACATGTTATGAAAAGTGATGTAAATTTCTTTACAATGTCGCAATTTTCAGCACACAGTAGTGCAAATTTTACCTTTAGTGGAATTCAGACTTTTTTAACAAGGGCGTCAGTGGAACAACAACAAACTAATAAAATCGCGTTAGGGATTGAGTACGATGGCAGTAATTATTATGGCTGGCAGCGACAATCTCAAGTTACCAGTGTGCAATTACATCTAGAAAAAGCCTTGAGTAAAGTTGCTAATCATCCCGTGCCTGTATTGTGTGCAGGCCGCACAGATGCTGGGGTTCATGCCACTGGTCAAGTTGTGCATTTTGAAACGCCCGCCTTTCGACCTGAACGAAGTTGGACGTTGGGAGTAAATACTAATCTTCCAAAAGATATTGCTGTTAAATGGGCTAAACAGGTGAGTCCTGACTTTCATGCTCGCTTTTCAGCAGTCGGTCGCCGCTATCGTTACATTATTTACAATAACCCTTTCCGCCCAGCAATATTGGCAGGGGGCTTAACACATATGTATACGCAACTGGACCATCAAAAAATGCATGAAGCGGCCCAATGTTTAGTGGGTGAACATGATTTTAGTGCATTCCGAGCATCCTTATGCCAAGCTAAATCACCGGTGCGCAGACTTGAGCATATTCAGGTAACCCGACGTGGCCAATACATTATGATTGATGTGCAAGCAAATGCGTTCTTGCACCATATGGTTCGAAATATTACTGGAAGCCTTGCTGTGATTGGTAGCGGAGAGCAACCCGTAGAGTGGATGAAAACCTTACTGGAGCAAAAAGATAGAGCTAAAGCTGGGGCAACCGCTAAGCCAAATGGTTTGTATTTAGTCGATGTACTTTATCCCGAGCATTTTGAAATTCCAGAGATCCCATTAGGGCCAGCATTTTTCTGAGTGTTCTAGGTGTTTTGAAATAAACTATTAGTACTTCTTAGACCAGTTTTGTTTTCTTCCCGAGACTAAACTATGTTTTAATGGCCAGTATAAATATTTTATGTCGTTAATATGACGATAAAGCTATATTAATCATGATTTTGGCGAAAATAGCAGCACAAATAGCGAAAGTTTTTGCAATTAGGATGAATTGAATGAGTTGGATACAAAAAATACTACCGCGAACCCAGTCCTCTATTAAGAGCAATGTGCCTGAGGGGATTTGGACTAAATGTGGATCTTGTGGCGCGGTTTTGTATAAAACCGAATTAGAGAAGCAACTTGAAGTGTGCCCGAAATGTGATCATCACATGCGTATTACGGCTCGTGCCAGAATTAACGCTTTTTTAGATCAGGCTGATCGAAAAGAAATTGGTGACGATTTAGAACCCCAAGATGTATTAAAGTTTAAAGACTCTAAACGTTATAAAGACCGCCTTCTTGCTGCCCAAAAAGCAACCAAAGAAAAAGATGCTTTAGTTGTTGTGCAAGGTAAAGTGAAAGGCATGCCTGTAGTGTGTGCTGCATTTGAATTTTCGTTCATGGGTGGTTCAATGGCATCTGTAGTTGGTGCAAGGTTTGTAAAAGCCGTAGAAGCATGCTTAGAGCATAATATGCCGTTGGTGTGCTATTCATCCAGTGGTGGCGCACGTATGCAGGAAGCTTTATTTTCACTGATGCAAATGGCCAAAACCAGTGCTGCTTTAGCGCGCATGAGTAAAAAGGGTTTACCTTATATTTCAGTATTAACCGATCCTACTATGGGTGGTGTTTCTGCTAGTTTGGCTATGTTAGGTGATATTAATATTGCGGAACCCAAAGCGTTAATCGGATTTGCTGGCCCACGGGTAATTGAGCAAACCGTACGTGAAACCTTGCCTGAAGGTTTCCAACGCAGTGAATTTTTGGTGGAAAAAGGTGCAATCGATATGATTGTTGACCGTCGTCAGATGCGTGACAAAATCCATAGTGTATTGAAAAAGCTTCATACTCAGTCCCATTAATGCCAAATAATACATCCTCTACAGACCAGGGTAAGCCTAGCTTATCCTGGTCTGTTGCTAATTGGTTAGATTACTTACAGGCAATCCATAGCAAATCTATTGATATGGGGCTTTCTCGCACTGAGCAAGTGTACGCCCGTTTGAATTTAGACTTTTCAAACAGTTCGGTAATCACTGTCGCTGGCACCAATGGTAAAGGTACCACCTGTCGTATGATCGAAATGGGGCTTCTGATGCAGCAACAAAGTGTTGCCGTATATAGTTCACCTCATATTGTCGATTATCGAGAGCGGGTGCGCCTAAATGGCCAAATGTTAAGCGAACAAGAGCATGTGAATGCCTTTATGCAAGTAGAGCAAGCTCGCGGCTCTGTTACGTTAACTTACTTTGAGTTTGCAACCTTAGCGGGTTTAGTCTTAATTGCTAACCACCAACCTGATTTTGTTGTGCTAGAAGTGGGGTTAGGTGGGCGATTAGATGCGGTTAATATAGTCGATCCTGATATCGCGGTAATAACCAGTATCGCCCTTGATCATCAAGATTATTTAGGTGATACCCGAGAGCTCATTGCGACTGAAAAGGCCGGTATTATGCGCCACAAGATCCCCGTGGTCATTGGCGAGCCTGATCCTCCGACAACCCTTATCACTGCAGTTGAAACACTGCAAGCACAGGCATATTGGCAAGGCAAAGAGTTTGGATTTGCAGAAACGGCAACACATTGGCGTTGGTTCAATAGTTCAGAAACCTTGGCTAATTTGAGGTTTCCATTCATACCAACGCAAAATGCATCCACCGCGTTAAAAGTTTTACATTTGCTCGGATATTTACCTCAGGATCAGGGTGAGATCCAAACAGTATTAGAAAAATCTAGTTTACCTGGGCGTTTTGAAACAGTAAGTCATGACCCTAAAGTAATTTTAGATGTGGCACATAATCCTCAGGCAACACAACTCTTAGCCACCAGAATTAGGCGCTTAGATTACAACCAACTGTATCTGGTTGTGGCTATGTTAGAAGACAAAGATATTGCCGGTAGCCTGTCGCCACTTGAATCCTTAAATGCCAATTGGTATGTTGCTTCACTCGATGTGCCCAGAGGCGCAAAAAGTAAACAATTAAAAACAGTGCTCACTGAGCCCCAAAAAGTGATAGAGTTTGAGACTGTTTCTGATGCGCTTTATGGCGCTACGAAAAATGCTAATAATGATGATTTAATCGTTGTATTCGGTTCATTTTTCACTGTCAGCGAAGTGACGCAAGCATCTTGATTGAATAAAATACTTTTGATGCAATGGATTTATAAGAGGAAAAGTCTTGTCTTCAGCACTACAAAACCGATTGGTAGGCACCATTATAGTGGTTGCATTAGCTGTTATATTCTTGCCAGATTTACTTGATGGTAAAAAAGAAACTAGCCAAGACCTATTTGAATCAATACCCACTCAACCGAAAATGCTCGATGTTAAACAAACCGAAGATTTTCCTGTAGAACAAGTGAAACAAGAAGTTACACCAAAAGTTGAAATAGTACCTGATGTTGCTAATGACGATTTTGAAATAGATGAAAATCAGTCACCACCTGTAGACACCGTGGAACAACAAAATTTAGCAGACACTGGGACGTCTAAAAAAACAGAAACTAAAAAGATCCCGCCGAATGAAGTTGATCGGCCAATTGAAGACGTCGTAGAAATTAAAGATGGCATACAAAACAACCCCAGTGAAATTGATAGTCGTTTGCTTGCAAAAGCTGGATGGGTTGTTCAATTGGGTGTTTTTCGCCACCAGAAAAATGTTAGTGAACTACTAAGTACGTTACGTAAAGCGGGTTACCAAGCATTCAGCCGACCGGTGCAAACTAGCACTGGCGAGCTAACCAAAGTGTTTGTTGGTCCTGAGTTAAATAAACAAAAACTGCAAAAAGCGGTTCCCCATCTTCGCGAATTGACTAAGTTGCAGGGTCGAGTTACACCATTCACAGTGAAATGAATACTAGAAATAAATACCAGCTCTGATAGAATGCGCGCGATTTTAACGAACCAACAATTAATATGACCGGGTCATTATGAATTGGATAGATTTCACCATCATTGGCGTTATCGCTGTCTCCACCATTATAAGTTTGGTACGGGGATTCATCAAAGAAGCCATTTCTTTAGCTATTTGGTTCGCTGCCTTTTTTATTGCTAGCCAATTTTACGAATACCTCGCTGTTTACATGACTAAGTTTGACGATCAAATGGTCAGAAACGGTGTATCTATAGCGATTTTATTTGCCAGTACGCTGATTTTAGGCGGATTGATCAATTACTTAATTGCGCGCTTAGTACAATTTACCGGATTGACTGGTACCGATAGAGCCTTAGGTTCCGTATTTGGTATAATCCGCGGCATTCTTATTGTCAGCGCTGCTTTGTTCTTTTTAGATACTTTTACCACTGCTTCTGAGTCCACCTGGTGGATCGAGTCGGTATTAGTTCCTGAATTCACTCCAATTATTGAGTGGTTTTTTAGTTTTATTCAAAATAACTCCAGTTTTTTAACGCCGAATAAGTAGGTAAATTGCATGTGTGGTATTGTCGGAATTGTTGGAAAGAGTGCAGTAAATCAAGCACTTTATGACGCGTTAACTGTGCTTCAGCATCGCGGGCAAGATGCCGCAGGGATCATGACTGTTGATGATAAGATGTTCCATCTTAGAAAAGCGAATGGTTTGGTACGGGATGTATTCCATAACCGCCATATGCAACGTTTAACGGGACAGTTTGGGATTGGCCATGTGCGTTACCCTACAGCAGGCTCTTCAAGCTCTGCAGAAGCGCAACCGTTTTACGTTAACTCGCCATTTGGTATTGCGTTTGCTCACAATGGCAATTTGACCAATGCTCATGACTTACAAGATGAAGTTTTCCGAATCGCAAGGCGTCATATTAATACGACCTCAGATTCAGAACTTTTACTGAATATCTTTGCCCACGAGTTACAACAGTGTGCTGGTTTAACCCTAACACCAGACGATGTTTTCACTACTATTGCCAATGTTCATAAGAAAATCCGCGGAGCTTATGCCGTGGTTGCTGCGATTATCGGCAACGGTATGGTCGCATTTCGTGACCCCTATGGCATACGTCCTCTTGCCTTAGGTAAGCGCAAAACCGAGCAGGGTGATGAATATATGGTGGCGTCTGAGAGTGTTGCTTTGGATGCTGTTGGTTTTACATTTATTCGTGATGTTGCACCAGGTGAAGCAATCTATGTCACCGAAGAAGGTGAGTTGTTCACTAAACAATGCGCTCAAAATCCGAAAAATGTCCCCTGTATTTTTGAATTCGTTTACTTCGCTCGCCCCGACTCGTTTATTGATGGCATATCTGTATATGCTTCAAGGGTCAATATGGGTAAAAAGTTAGGTCAGAAAATTGCTAAAGAATGGGCTGATTTAGATATAGACGTGGTAATCCCCATCCCAGAAACGTCTTCTGATGTAGCCTTGCAGATCGCCATTGAATTAGATCTACCTTATCGACAAGGTTATGTGAAAAACCGTTACATCGGACGCACATTTATCATGCCGGGGCAAACGTTGCGACGCAAATCCGTCCGTCGAAAACTTAACGCCATTAAATCGGAATTTAAAGATAAAAACGTCCTATTAGTGGACGACTCAATTGTTCGTGGTACCACATCAGAACAAATTATCGAAATGGCGCGTGAATCAGGTGCGAAAAAAGTCTATTTTGCTTCAGCTGCGCCGGAAATACGCTTTCCAAATGTATATGGTATTGATATGCCAAGTGCAAACGAGTTAATCGCTTATGGACGCGATATTGACGAAATTAGCGAGTTAATTAAAGCTGATGGCCTTATTTACCAAGATATTCAAGATCTGGTCGAAGCGGTAGGTGCCGAGAATACAGCCATTACTGGCTTTGAGACATCAGTATTTGACGGTGATTACATTACCGGTGATATTGACCAAGTTTATTTAGAAAGAGTCGACGGTGCCCGTTCTGAAGGTGCAAAAAAATCCATGATTCAAACTGAGTTGAGTAACTTGGAAATGCATAATATTGATTCGGATAGTGATGAGTAACTCATGCTAGTGAGGGAATAATCTCTGCTCTAGAGAATAATTTTATTAAGTGAGGCTTCGGCCTCACTTTTGTTTTGCGGGGTTAATAACTTTCGTAAGTTGCTAGGCAGATTAAATGCGCAGCCGCTAGGGATTACTCCATTGGCCATCCACCAAGGGCTTTCCATTTATTCACCATATAACAAAATAATTCAGCGGTTTTCATTGTATCGTAAAGTGCCGAGTGGGCTTCGCGTTGATCAAAGTCAATCTTCGCTGCTTCACAAGCTTTAACAAGTACCGTCTGGCCTAGGGTTAAACCTGCTAAGCTAGTGGTATCGAATGACACAAACGGATGAAATGGGGTACGTTTAATATTACACCTTTCAATGGCGGCATTTACAAACCCTTGGTCGAATGAGGCATTGTGGGCGACAATTACCGAGCGTTGGCAGTCTGCGGCTTTTTGCTCTTTGCGTATTTCTTTACACAAGTTTTTAATTGCTTCGGTTTCATCAATGGCACCGCGCAATGCACAATGGGGATCGATTCCATTAAAGTCTAATGCTGCTTGTTCGAGGTTTGCCCCTTCAAATGGGTTAACATGATAGTGAAAGGTTTTATCGATCTCTATGTCCCCAGTTGCTGTCATTTTCAATGTTACTGCGGCTAATTCTAGCAAAGCATCAGTTTGTGCATTGAATCCAGCTGTTTCGACATCAATGACGACTGGGAAGTACCCTCTAAATCGTTGGTTCAACAGGTGAATTGGGTCTGACATAATAACCTTATTAATCGACAAAATAGCTTGCCATTATGTCAACGTTTAAAGCCTTGTACCAGTTCAGTTGTGAATATGTTGGAAGCATTTGCATTAGTTACTGCTAGTTGGTTATTATCCATACACAATAGGGGACTAAACTTTTTGATTCGAATGTCGATACCTATTATGAATAAACGCTATTTACTGGATTTGTGCTTGATATGAAAACGTGCGCGATTTTTTTGGGCTTAACCCTTAGCTTTGCTAGCCAGGCTAGCTTGCGACATTATGCTGCGCCGGTAGAGGATTCTCAGTGGCAGGTCAGTCAAAAAAGTCGCTTGCAATGTACCTTGAGTCATCAATTACCAGGGTATGGAGAAGCGGCTTTCTATAGTTCGGCTTCGAAACAGCTCAATATGGAATTTGAGTTACAGATGTTACGGTTGCCTAACACCTATTCAGTCGCGTCTGTCTACTCGGTGCCCCCCAAATGGATGCCAGGGCAAATGCAACGTGAAATTGCTCAAATGCCTATTCGTAAACAGTACAACAGTGATTTACCGCAAAAAGCCGCATGGACAATGTTATCCGAATTAGAAAAAGGTTTTTGGCCAACCCTTTATTATCAAGATTGGTACAGTGACTTTGACCGTATTGCTGTAGGCTTAAATGCCAGTAACTTTGCAAAACCTTATGTTGAGTTTGCTGAGTGTGTTGCCAACTTATTACCTTTCGCCTTTGAAGATATTGCTTACACGGTATTAAGTTACAACAGTAATAGTACAGATTTGACCAAATACTCTAAAAAACGCTTGCAGATGATTGGGGACTATCTAAAAGAAGATACTGATCTCGAGTTGGTGTTGTTAGATGGTTATTCTGATAGTTACGGTGGTCGATGGAATAACGAACAGTTATCGATTCGTCGAGCAGAGGAAATTAAAGCCTATTTTACTGAGATGGGGGTTGATCCTGACCGCATCGAGGTGACAGGTCACGGTGAGCGCCGTCACGCGGCAGCCAATACCAATAAAATGTCCCGTGCTAAAAACCGCAGAGTGATTATTCGCATGGCCAAACCCTAAAAATGCAAAGCTCGCTTAGCGTCATTGGCTATGCGAGCATTTAAACCTAACAATATTTATTCCTGAACGTTTTTTCCTTTCTTATCTAAATACTCTTTTACCACATCGGTGAAGTCAGTAAACACACCATCTACTTGTAAATCTTTGAATAAAATATCTAACATGTGTTCGGATGAATAAGACTGGGGTAAATCGTCTTTTCGAAATGTATAGGGGTGCACCAGTAAACCTGCCTGGTGAGCATTGGCCAGTAAATCCGTGGATTTGTTCTGTTGAAAATTGAATAGCTGGGGTATCCATGGGCCCACACCCTGGGCGACTTTTGCTATGGCTTTAAGACCTTGAGCCGTTTTCAAATAATCATAATCAGATTCCGACTCCTGCCAACTGTTTTCGCCGATGAGTTGAATCAATTTTACTTTCGCCTGTAAATCATTTCTAAGACGCTGAGTTTCTGCAAAGTCAAAACACTGCAGATAAACATGGCTGTCCATGTTATCTAAATTGTATTTACGTAGGATATTTAGGGTGATTTGACTTAAGTCTGCGCCATTGTTTTGATGCCAAAGGGGAGATTTAATTTCCACATACAGGCCCACATCTCGATTGAATTGACGGTTAAGTTGTTGAATCAGATTAATTTGTTGCTCGAACGTGACGATCTTAAATGATGACTGTCCATGATAGCGCTGTCCATGATAGCGCTCTTGATTACGAGGCTCCTGATAACGGTGGGGGAAAACTTGTTTGCCTTGTTCGGTTGTTCGCTCGTGTACATTGAGGGTTTGTAATTCGGCCAAGGTGAAATCCATTGCATAATACCGACCATCAGGCCGGTGACGTTTAGGAAATACTTGCTCGACGTTGGTCACGGTTTCTAAATGTATATCATGGAGTACTACGGGTATTAGATCTTTGCTCAAGACTAAATCTTGTTCGATAAAATCTGCCCCTTGGGAAAACGCTAGAACAGCAGCCTCTAAGGTATGCTCAGGCAAATACCCAGACGCCCCGCGGTGAGCGATAACAATAGGTTTAGCAAACAGCTGTGTGCAAAATAGGCACAACCATAACAACAAAGGTAGTTTGTACAACATAGATCCCCACTTGTATTTAATTGGGGTATTTACCCCTAACTTGGCTAGCAATTGGGTTAACAATACCACCAACATATGAAAGTTCGGTGAATATCGTCATTTATCCCAGTAAGGTATTTCACCAAAATAGGCCGCAAAATAATCAATAAACACCCTTACTTTTGGAGCTAATAACCGAGAGCTGGGAAAAACCGCCCAAATATCTGTCTCTGATAGCAGCGGGTAATCGGATAAAACCGGTACTAGGGATTTGTCTTTTAAATGCTGATAAACGCTCCATGTAGAGGCAACGGTAATGCCCAAGCCGTTTACACTAGCGTCTCTTGTTGCTTCTCCATTATCCGTAGTAAAACGACTAATCACTTTAATGGTTTGGGTTGTGTTTTTAGTTTGGAAGTTCCAGCTATCTAAACCGACTAAAGTAATGCAACTATGTTGTTGCAGTTCGTCCGGGGTAGTGGGGGCGCCATTGTTAGCGATGTAATCGGGTGAGGCACAGACAATCCGTTTATCGGTTGCCAGTTTTTTGGCAATTAGGCTAGAGTCTTTTAAAGCCGCGTCTCTAATGGCAATGTCAAAGCCGCCTTCAACCAGATCCACTATGCTATCGGAAAGCCTTAGATCAATATCTATATCGGGATACTGTTTAAGAAAGCTGGCAAGTGCTGGTACTAAATGCATACGGCCAAAGGAAGCCGGCGCAGTGATTCTTAATCTACCCTGCGGGGTTACTTTACCGACGCCCACTGATGCCATGGCCAATTCTACACTCATGAGTACATTTTCTGCGTGAGGCAAAAAGGTTCTGCCTTCTTCTGTTAACGATACTTTGCGTGTGGTTCTGTGGATCAAACGTGTTCCTAAGGTTTCCTCTAACTTATTGATGTAGTTGCTGGAAACCGCTGGCGATAATTGAAGTTCATGCCCCGCAGCACTGATATTGTTTAACGCTGCTATGCGCACAAATAGTTTTAAATGTTCCAAATTCATGTTCATTCCCCCCTTCAATACCTATTATTATCAATAAAATATATAAAGTCATTCAATATAATTGCTTATTATCAATTTTAATCTTGTTGAATATACTTATTCCATCAAATCAATAAGGAGTCAAAAATGAAAGCAATGATTATTAACGCCTATGGTAGCAGTGACGTATTCGAAGTAACTGAGGTTGCTAAACCCGATGTAAAACCTGGTCATGTATTGGTAAAGATCGCCGCGACTAGTGTCAATACGGTGGATACTATGCTCCGCCAAATGGGAGCGGACCTGCCCATTGCACCACCACTTCCTGCCATTTTAGGAATGGACTTCGCCGGCACAGTAGAAGCTGTAGGTGAAGGGGTTAGTGATTACCAAGTAGGAGATGAGGTGTATGGCTGTGCAGGTGGTTTGGCCGATTTGCCGGGTACGTTAGCGGAATATATTGTTGCAGATGCAAATTTGATAGCCCCTAAACCGAAAAATATTTCAATGACCGAAGCAGCTGCCATTCCATTATGTGGGATCACTGCCTATGAAGGCCTTAAACGTGCAGGCGTTCAAGCTGGACAGTCTGTGTTAGTTCATGGTGGTTCAGGTGGTGTAGGGCACATAGCGTTGCAACTTGCTAACTATTTTGGGGCTAAGGTATTTTCTACTGGTGGCGGTGAACGTCAATTAAACTTAATTGAAAAATTAGGTGCCACATCAATAAACTATAAAACCGAAGCAGTAGAGGATTACGTTGCGAAACACACTGATAACGCTGGTTTTGACGTGGTTTTTGATTCTGTAGGCGGTGAAAATATGCTGAACTCCTTTAAAGCTGCGACATTAAATGGGCAGGTTGCCACTACGGTTTCCATGGTTGAGTTGGACTTAACAGAAGCGCATTTTAAAGGTTTATCCTTGCATGTGGTATTTATGCTGATTCCTATGCTGCATAACTACAAACGGGCAGAGCATAGTCTGATACTTAAAGAGTTGACTAAAATTATTGAAGCTGAAAAATTAATCCCAGTGTTAGACGAAAACTACTACAGCCTTGAGCAAGTTGGCTTAGCCCATGATAGGTTAACCAGTGGCAAAGGTTTAGGTAAAGTGGTTATCGAAATCTAAAATTAGCATTAAACTGAATTCAGGCTAGCATTTTTTAGCCTGAATTTTTCTGTTTACTCACTCTTGTCAAAACTCTTGTGATAAGCCTTGTGATCGCCCTTGAGGGATCTAAGACCACAATGTTCGCCGCAGGCAACGCAGAGTTAATGATAAGTGAAACTAGTCCTAAGTGAGCCGAGTCTTAAATCGCCATACTCTGCTGTATTTCATCCTTTGCTGCTAACGCGATATCTAGGAAGGCCTTGACGGTGGCACTATTGTTATTTTGTTTGAATTGAATTTGTAGCGGAATTTGCGTGTCCACATCCTCTAATGCAATAAAGTGACAGCCTCGGCTATATAACTTACTGACGCAAAATGGAGCGATCGCCACCCCTAATCCTAGATAAGTTGAGGATCAGGGGCGTTATTGTCATATGTTAAATTTACGCCGTGACGTTAAGGTTTTAATTCAACATCCGAGTCGGCGATTAAATAAATTGTGGCTGCATAGGCCGCAATGTTTTGCGCCAGTTCATCGGGATCAATTTTATCCAATGTATCATCTGGCGTATGGTGTAAATCAAAATAATCCTGACCGTTTTGTTTTAACCGTATGGTTGGCACGCCTTTGGCTGCCATTGGAATGATATCCGGACCACCACCTTGTGCATCTGAACGGCCTCTAACAATGCCAATAGGGGATAACAGCCTACCAATTTCATCTATTAATAACGTTGCCTCAGGATTAAGATTAGACTCCAATTGCCACACGGTTTGCGCGCCAAAGTCTGACTCTGTGGCCACCACGTGATTACTCAAATTTGCTTCATGTTTCTTAGCGTAAGCAAAGGCACCTAAAAGTCCAACTTCTTCAGCGCCGAACATGACCACACGAATAGTCCGTTTAGGACGCTTGGGTAGTTTTGCAATCAATGCAGCAGCGGCAGTGGTAATCGCAACACCGGCACCATCGTCTACAGCGCCAGTACCTAAATCCCAACTATCTAAGTGGCCACCAATAAGCACGATCTCTTCAGGTTTTTCACTGCCAACTAAATCAAAAACAACATTTCCGCTGCTAACTTCACCTTTCCAGTCAGAGTTTGAGTGCACTGACATGCTAAGGGGTTTATCTAAATTATGTAAACGGCGAAGGTGGTCAGCATCAGGATTAGAAATGGCAATAACCGGGATACTAGCCCATTTGTCGCCATCTTTACTCATCATGCCTGTATGCGGGAATCGATGGGAGTCTGAGCCTACTGAACGCACGACTAAGGCATCTGCACCGCCACGCTGTGCATGTTGCCATCCCACTCTGCGGCGTTGGTTTGCCTGTCCATAACCTGCGCCAACTTGACTCTTAACCATGATATCGCCATCAACAAAAGCGATTTTACCCTTAAGCGCGCCTTCTTTTACCTCCATTAGTGCGTGAATATCTCTAAAATAGACTACTTCAGCATTAATATTTTGTTTTGATGGTGCAGCCCCACCTAAGGCCGTACCGTATAGTTCTTGGTCGTAGGGAGAGGTAAGGGAGATGTGTAACGTCCCTCTATCCCAGAATGGCATAGTAAAAGGTTCAATATTCGCTTTGTCGAAACCCAAACTCTTACCAAGTTTTAAGCCCCAATCTCTGGCCCGTTTTTCTGCTTCAGAGCCCGCAAGGCGAGGACCAATTTCAGTCGTCAATGAAGTCACTATGTCCATGCCCAGATCACTCTTTAAGGCGGTTTGTATAAGTTGTTCAACGGTTTGTTTCTGTTCAGTGCTCAAAATCGCTTCAGCGGCGAGTAATTGAACGCTAAAAAGACTCATTATTGTGCCTAGAACAAGGCGTTTACGAAGGTGCATGGTTTCTCCATTTATTATAGGTATTCAGGCCGGTTAAGGTATTCGTAATAGTTTGGTGAGCGTTTAGGGTTAAATGCAACCGGAAAATAGTAATTCTCCGGTTATCATAACTAAAACACTATCTGAATTCGATATGCTAGGTAAAATTTCCTCGGCTAACCTATCGATAATGTGCAACTTTATATTGCCATTAGTGTTATTTTTAAGGTCAAAGGGATACGAGCCATTTTTGCCGCTCTTGCCCTTTTTTCCTGTCATTGCCGATATTGTCTTCACCTCGGCAATAATTTGCCTAATTGATTTTAACCATTTCATTGAAAGATAACCTAAGGAATAACTCGCAGCGCCTGAACCTATTGGGACAGCCTTTATTCGTTAACTTAGGTCAATCCAAACCCAAAATAGTGCCTAATGGCATAGTCATTGCTGCTCAAACTTATCAAGCTAAACAAGCCGACAATAAGTGCTGATTAGCGCTAAATTGACTAATGGGAATATGATGGAAATAAGTAACAATAGTCAGCTGAGTTCTATCTATCAAAGCAGTAAAAACCAAGGTGTAGATACTACTCATTCGAATCTGCTATCTAACATTGACCAATTTAACAATGACAGCCATGCAGATAAGGTCACTCTGAGTCAGGCCGGCCTTGATGCAGAAACAAAATTACAAGAAATCGCTAGTCAGTATGATCCGACTAATATGTCATATAGCGAATTAACCCGTATGTCGTCAGAGTTACAACTAAATGGGTTAATCACGCCACAACAGGGATTAGCAATGAGAGCGCCTCCAAGTCGAGACTTTGATGCCGATGAAAAATATGACGTATTAGCCTTGGCCAGAAAGTCGGTGGAGTTTAATCAGTCTATTGGCACTGCACAAAACACTGATGCAAAACTAAGAGCCAATGTCCTGAATGTATTAGAACGCTTACAAAGTTTAAAATATCGAGGTTAAAATGGACGTCACCAATCGTATTTCTCAAGAATATTCACAAAATTTACTGCAACCCAATCAATCGAAAGGAAACAATGGCTTTTCGGAGTTATTAGCCGCTTATCAACAAAATAATCAGGTTCAAAAAGTAGAAGAGCCCGCTACAAGTGCGGTTTTCAGCATGAATACTTCCCAAGGTGACCAACAGGAAATCAATCTAGATGAGTATCTCACGCCTGGAGCGCAACCTGATTCAGTGAATTTAAAGGACATACCTTTATTACTGCCAACAGCGCACAATATTGATACCTTAACCAAATACTCGCAAAACGAGTTTAAAGCATTGTTAGCACAATATGGCATACCCTCACCACCGGCAAGCATAGAGTTCAACACTCAGGGGCAGTTAGTTTTACCGGCAGATTATGCATATTCGGCACAGTTGACACAGGCATTAACAGAGAACCCCAAAGTTGAAAATGCATTGCGCACAACAGCCGCTATTGCCAGTCACTATGCCGGTATTATGGAAGGACAGCCTTTTCGCGACGAAATGTCGACAGCCAGAAATCAAGCTGATAGAGATAGAATAGTAGAGAAATATAGCTATTTATTCGACGATAATCGCCCCGCTATACAGATTGTTTTGAGCTTTTTAGACGATGGCAGTATGTTGTTAGCTGAAAAATCCTAGGCGATGATGCTTTATGGACTGTTGCCGGAAAGAGGTAATTAAATCTCCGCAATACCTACTCAAATAATTCATTTTATTGGCTTCGTAAGATACTCATAATTCGGTCATAAATAATGCCTGTAAGTATCACTCTGTCTTCACCGGTTGTGTTGGTGAATTGAATGACAACGGTATCAATATCCGGGTGATATCGGGCAATACTTGAATAGCCGAGTACCCAGCCGGTATGATTATACTCATACATGGACGCATATATTTTGCTTTCTGTTGGCGTAAATAAACTGCCGTCATTTAGCGCCCTTAAAAAAATACCCACATCTTGGGCGCTGGCAACGTAACCTTGATCGAGGTGTTTAAAGTCTTGATCATAACCAACGTAATATCCGCTCATCAGCTGCTCACTATCTACCTCGTTGATGGAGAAAAACGTGGAATGTAAGTTCAATGGCAAAAGGATCTCATTCTTTATGTAGCGTGAGTAATGGTAACCTAAGGCTTTTGTCATTATGTTTTCAAGCAACAAATAGTTAGTATTGGAGTATGCGTAATCGGTTCCAGGTTCGAAATCAGCGGGTTTGTCTAATACTAAACTGAATACATCAAGGGAGTTTGAAGCCCAATCAAACCCATCTTGATCGGTAAAGTTAGGGATCCCACTGCGATGTTCAACCAGCATACGCAGAGTAATTTGATCAGCATACTCAATACGTTCGGCCAAGTGGGGTAAATAGTCAGCAACGCTCTTATCTAATTCAAGCTGCTTGGATGCTGCTAATTTGGCAACTGCCGCCGCTTCATATAATTTAGCAATACTGGCAATTTTAAAAAGCCCATTGCCATAGGCCGGTATTTTTTCTTGTCTATTATGCCAACCACTTACATACAATTGGGCAGGGTTCTTTGCCTTTTGCACATACACTATGATCCCGTCGATTCCCTGGGTAGTCGCCTCGTTAACTTGTTCATCAATGGTGCGGGGTACTGGGGTTAAATAATACAGTGCATATTCCCAAGGAGCGAACAAATAGATACTGGTGGTGGTAAGGGAAAACCCGAGCAATACTTTAAGAGTAATCTTTTGCCACTTTTTCATAAGCGTTCCTTGTTTGAACTAGGGCTGGACTAGTAAAACCTACCGTTTGTGCAATATGCTTCTAATGTATAGCTGACTTTGGGTTCAAATTAAAGCCTTTAAAAACCAACATAATGGCAAAAGTAGTGCAAATAGAGCATTAGGAATAACAGTAAGCCACGGCTATCTAAATCGCAAAAATATTTATTGTCACTTTCAACAATAGAATCCCCCAAAAAAAGCCTAAAGGTGATAATAATCTCAGTACTAAACTCGGTCCAATTTTATTTTTGTAAAGGTTTACGGAGGGGGGGATAAACAGACGGGAAACGCCAAACTAAAAAATTTGAGATTTCCCTTAAGTCTAGTGTGAGTAGACTAATATATTCACCATTTGTGCAACCCAAATTAGGTTAAAAAAGTAGTTACAAATATTTTACCCAAGCCTGTTGGCTGTTTTTCTTGAAATTGGAAAACGTTTTGGTTGGTAAATACAGAGCTAAACTAAGTAACAAAGAAATTAACCAAACTTGCCACACACTATCAACGCCAAAGTAGTGGCCTTTGTTTGTACCAAATATACTTTCTAATATTAAATAAAGTGCTAGCAAAACATATAAATGCAGTAGGTAGAAAAACATGGGGGCTGAGCCATAATGGCGTAAAAAGTCTAATTTATCTGAGGTTATCGTTTCTAATTGGGCTAAAACAATGAAAGCGACTCCCAATGTTAATAAAAGAAAATCTAACGAAGGAGGATATTTAGTAAAATTAATAAAGGACTCTAAGGTTAATAACCAAGAATCAAATACGGCCCAAGGGACGGGTTCACCATACACATTGATCATTCGGATGATGAATAGAGTTAGTAAACTAAAAGTACCTAATTTTAATAGGCTTTGTATTCTATGAGTTGCACTTACTTTGGCTGAAAATAGGGGAGCAATAAAGTAACCCAAACAAATCACGCCTATCCAAGGCAAAGTTGGGTAGGATACTTTTACTTTAAAGGCGTCACCGACATACAAGTAGCCGCGATCATGCAAAATCGTCCAAATAGAATAACCTAGCTCACCAGATGTAAAATTAATAGCGTCTAAGGCATTGTGCCCAAATATAATGCTGACACCGAGTAAACCGATGAGCCAGTGGGGAAGCAATGTCAGAAACGCAAGAGCGATCATACACAAGCCAATTGCCCACATTACCTGCAAATACAAGGCATCATAGCTTCCAAACCAGGAAAAATTAACCAAAGTCACTTCAAGCAAAATAATGAACAATCCACGTTTCAACAGAAATGTCTTCACATCTCTTTGGGGTTTATTTATTGGATTAGCGTATAACCAAGCACTTAATCCCGTTAAGAATATAAAAACGGGAGCACAAAAATGCGCCATAAAGCGAGTAAAAAACAACGTTGAACTGGTTTCATCCACCACCATAGGATCCGTTACTTGGTGGTGCAGAAAAACCCGTTCTCTTACATGATCTACTAGCATCAGCAGTATGACGATACCTCGCAATATATCGATTGAGGGAACACGTTTTTTGATATGTGGTAAATGATTCATGATTAACTATTAATAGGTGTAAATTAAAAAAGCCTGAGCTAAATAGCCCAGACTGAAATACGCTCTTAACTGAGCTAGCTTAACGCTGAGAATTAGAACTGATATTTAACACTAACACTATAATTGCTTGGCGAGCCTGGCATTGTCCAAAGTTTATGGTACGAATTTTCGAAGTACTCTTCATTAAATAAGTTGTTAACATCAAACTTCATTTTAAGTTGACTCGTTAACTCAATGGCCGCAGACAGGTTGACCAATGTGTATGATGGCAAAATATAATCAGCGTCAGTGGTTTCACCTAGTCGATCGCCCACGTAATGGACTGTTGTACCTAAGTTTACTTCTTTCCCCATGACATTTGTATAGTGCTTCAAAGATACATGACCAACATGCTCAGCTATGTTAATTAAGCGAGAGCCCTTGGGAATTGGTACACCCCAGTCAGAGTTAATGACATCATTAGCGGTTTTTGCATCGGTGTAAGCATACGCTAATTCAAGAATTGTATGATTGGTTATCGCAGCTATCAACTGAAAATCGATACCCTGACTTTCAACTTCCCCTAAGGTTGCAGAAAGGCCAGTGTCTGGCTCAGAAGTTAACATGTTGGTTTTCTCGGCATCGTAAATAGCGATACTTCCAGAGAAAACATCAGCGATATTTTGCCACTTAGCACCAATTTCAAAGGATTTAGTTTCCTCTGGCTCAAATGCATTTCTATTTACGTCGAGCCCAGGGTTAGGTCTAAATCCTTCGGCATAACTGGTGTATAAATTAATGTTGTTATCTAATTCGTACACAAAACCCATACGTGGAGTGATCTCAGTTTGGTCTTTACTTTGAGTGTCGTCACTGAGCTTATTCAGTATATCTTGAGAAAACTTATCAACTCTGAATCCTAGCAATAACTTTGACTTTTCAGTTAATTCAATAAAGTCTTGTGCATATAAACCAAGCCCTTGTTGCTCTTCACTTGTGAAGGTCGTAGGTGAGGTTTCGGGTTGTGGCTGAGTGTAATCAGGGTTATTAGGATCTATGCTATAGGTTTGATCACCTGATCCCCACGCTGTTCGCCAAACTTTGTAATCTGTATCTAGGTCAAAGTTAAAATAATCGATACCAAACAATAGATTATTCTTTAAACCGGCAAGTTCAAAATCACCACTTAATTCAAAACGAGCAGACAAATCTTGCGCTTGGTAATCACGCTCTCTTCTTTGTCTTGATAAGATATTTGGGTCGCTATAAATTAGCTGTCGACCGGCAGAAAGTTCGGTGTCTGACGATTTTCCTTTAAATGAAGAATCTCTGTATGCAAGTCCCGCAAGTAAGTGCCATTTCTCATTAACCTTATGATTTAAAAGTAATTGATGACCAAGTGCTTCAACCTCATGGGCTCCATCTCTAATATCACCATAAAATGTCTCGGGTTCCGTCGCACCAAAGTCATTATCTAAAACATAAATTCCGCGATCTAATGGTTTTTTCTGGTCAAGAATTTCCGCTTCATAGCTTAAACTTGTCGTTTCGGAAATATTCCACAACACCGAAGGGCTGAGGTGTAAACTTTTAAGGTAAACATGATCTTGATAAGTGTCTGAGTCTTCATAAGAGCCGTTTAATCGATACGCCACATCATCGTTGAGTCCATTTGTGTAATCAAATTCAATTTGCTTTCTATTGTAATTACCTATGGTTCCTTGGATGTAACCTTGCTGTTCAAATTGCGGCTTTTTAGTAATGATATTAACAGTACCACCAGGCTCTCCTTGCCCATATAAAGCCGAGCCTGGCCCTTTCATTACTTCGATGGTTTCAATATTCGCTGTACTTCGATTACCATTATAACCGCGAGAATTAAAGCCATTAACTAAGTAACCAGTAGGGTTGTTTTCATCGCCTGAAAACCCGCGAATAGCGAAACTATCAAACATACCGCCAGAGTTATTTTGTCTAACAATACTAGGTGATAGGCTGAGTGCATCGATAATACGAGTTATTCCTTCATCCTCAATTAAATCAGCCCCGATTTGATCTACAGCCTGAGGCGTTTTAGCTAGTGGCACATTACCTCGGTATGGCTGCCACAATCGTTTAACTTCGATGTGTTCAATTTCGTCAGTCGCAGCTAACGATTGCTCATTGTCACTCTGTGCTAAAACACCATTAGAAATAACAAATAGTGAAAATAAGAACGGCTTTTTCATGTGCTTTAACTCGATTTGTATGAAGTTGATATGATATATTATAACCTTTTGTGGGTCGGTAGAATAACACTATTTTTCATGCAGGCAAGATATTTCAATCTAATTTTAACTCGGTTGGAACAATATCTATTGCCATTAAGCCTATACAGTTTTCATGGTTCTTGGTTAGCAAGCAGCAAAGCCCAAATAATAGACATCGACGTTACATAATTTCTGTAGAACCTGATAAACGTTGGCAGATAAAGTGCGATTTAATATGCGTTAAACCTAAAGGTTCACTTAATTAAGAGCCTCATTATTCTGATCCGCAATGATGAAGATGGCGTGTTAGTTTTTGCTGTGTTGCGTGAATGGTGTGATCCGACATCCTTTTTAGAAGAATGTCGTAACCAGAAGTATCATTGCACTAATTGATTCTGAATAATGTCAATCGCTTTGTATGAGGTAATCTTTAGCTGAGCTAACATAACTTTTGTAGTTGGACTTGGTATCCTCAAATAGTTTGAGTAAATCAAAGGTGACGAAGATACCATGCTCTTTATCACTATTAGTTGTAAACCCAAAAGAGTAGTTGTTATTTACATGAACCATTATACCGTGAGAAACCGATTTAACTGAGGCTCTGTCAGCGTAAGTGGAAATTATCGACCAACCAATAGGCGTAGGACGATTCCAGTAATTAACACCGAACCATTCAATTGCAAGGGCTTCTTGCATTCGTTCGCCTTTTGCAGCGTTTTTGCTGTAGTGCATAATGAGAGATGGATGTATGAAGAAATATTGCTTATCAGGTGGGCCAACATAGGTTTCTTTTTTTAGTTCATTGCGGTAATAAAGTGTATTCACAAAAATATCTAAAGAGGTCTGAGAACGTGAATTCGTAAAATAATTAGTCCAGGCTTTGTTTTTAAATTCATGAGCACTTATTCTTTTCGCCAATGTGTTCTTTTGAATAGCATCAAATGGTGAAATAATTGCCTGGTTAATGTCATCAAATAGCTGTTTACAGTTCTTTTTTTGAAAGTACTTTTTACAATCGACTTTGTTTAATTTGGCAATAGACTTCCCCCCTAGTTGTAGGTCAGCAACCGGACCATTACGCACATTGGTTACCTTTAATTGTGTAGGTTGTTTAAATGACAATAAAGCGTTAGTCGATGAGGTCACAAGGTAATCTTTATCGAATTTTAATGCATCTAACGCCTCTAGGTTTAGCGTTAGTTTGTTTTTCCAATCTTGAAGGTACATTGTCATTTGCTCATCAAAACCCGAGCCATCAATCATCGAATCGCACAGTTTTTTAGAAAACCCATTGATACCAGAGTACATATTTTCAAAAACGTCTTGCTTTTTCGCAGTACCAATTTCACATGCCGACTCTTGGGCAGCAGTTGAATGGGTAAAACCAATTAATATCATCAGTGTTATTAGTACCTTACTCATTATTATCTCCTTCAATGAACTCTTCTAACTTTTCAATTGCTTCAACTAATCCTTTTAAATCGCTAGAGTAATTGTTAGTTATTTGGTAATCCCTTATTTCATCGACTAGGGCTTCTAGATGTACAAATTTAGAATTTGCAATATCGCGCTCTTCACTTGAAGGATCAAAGTTACTAATTAAGTTGTAGAGAAGTAGATAAGATACATTGGGGTCTTCAATATAGCCTTCTATTGAGTGGGTGTCTTTTCTGCTTACCTTAGTATTTACAATTTTTAGGTAGGATGAATTGAATATGTCGCTGGGTAGCCACGTACCATCATCTGCAGGATCGAAGCGTTTAAATATATCAAAACAAATTGGATCTAGTTCATGATAGATATTGTAAAACTCACTAATTATACCTTCTATGCCTGGTTTTACTTTTGACTCATATGGTGAGGTTAGGCCTGAAACTGAAGTAACTAAATCACTGACATTGGCAAATGACCAATATGAGTTTAAACGATAGTTGTGTGCCGAAAGTTGCGTGTCATTAGGTTCATCAAAAGTGAAAAGCTTATTTAATGAATCATGCAGAACCGCTGTTCCTAATGAATGACTAATAAAATGAATGGGCGTGCCGATAGGGTACTGTTTAATGATAGTTAAGAGCTTTGTGTTCACATAGCCACGTACACTTTCACCAAATAAAGACAGATAAAGTAAGACATCAAGTCCATGGGTATTAATAAATTTATCTTCACCTAAACTTGAATCGATTCCAATTAATTGAGTGGCTAAATTGGGTAGTTCAAGCCCGCCGAGGTGTTGTTTAATGTACGCTTCAACAGTTGAACCATTATCGGATATTATTTTTCGCATTTCCTCGAACTTGTGGTCATAGCTGATGCTATGGATACCTTCAAATTGTTCTTCAAATTCTAGATTTTCATAGGAAGGATAACGGTGTAGCGCTTTATTGGCAGCCTTGACTAGACTTTTTTTGAATGAGGCTGATGTATGCACACCGACTCCATGCATCAAAATGAGTATGGGTTTAGACATTTCTTTCTCCAACGATTAACGTCAATGTTAAAATAAAGAAGGTTTGGCAATCTCGCCAAAATCAAAGGATTAGAAACAGAAAGGAGCTATCCTAGCAATGCATTTTCAATCCATTTTACATACGTAGCTAACTATAAGTTTAGTGTGAAAAATAAACAATACTGAATAAGGTGTGCCTAAGTGAAATCTGACGATTTTATTAAAATCGATAACTACCCAAAGGAAAATATTGGATTGCTCTTTGATGAATAAACAAGAAACTAACCACTTCAATAATCAAGATTCTATCTAGGAAAAATTAACTCTCTTGAAATGTGCTCATATTAGCGATAATAAGTATTACTTTTCACTAAGTTTCCTTTCTCGTTCGTAAACTCACAAAAATCTTCAATAATACAGTTGCTAAAGTGGGGCTTGCATACTTTACAGAATGATGAGCGCCCACTTTAAACTCACACGGGAGATGATTAGCATAGTGACTATAAAGCCTAGTTGCTAACTATCGCTTCAAATAAATAAGCACCCAACTGGTCTTGAAGTTGAGTTATGTTTCTTTGCTGTTTGTCGGAGAGTTTGACGTATACTCGCATGCCTCGTGGACCACCGATAGTAACATCGACGTCACCGGTAAGTTTGTTCTGAATGAGGATGGATTCAACGATGCGCTTGACGGCGTCACGACGGAGCGTCGGTTTAAAAATCTTTCCAACCGCCGTGACTGGAATCGAATCGACAATATGAATATATTTCGGCCATGCAGGTCTTTCGCTGATATTGTTTTGGGCGAAGGTTCGAAGTTCATCTTCGGTGACGGTCGTATTCGGGGTAAGCTGAACGTAACAGATCGGCAGTTCGCCGGCGTACACGTCGGGCATCCCCACGGCCGCTGCGACCGCCACTGCGGGATGGCGCTGAAGGGTGTTTTCGATCATCAGCGGATCAATGTTGTGACCACTGCGTATAATTAGATCCTTGGACCGACCAGCGATGTAAATTCTGCCCTCTGAGTCGGTGTAGGCGAGGTCGCCACTGTTAAGTGTGCCATCAACTAAGGCTCCTTCGTTTTGTTCGGTGTTCCGGTATCCAGGTGAGACCGTTGGTCCGGAAATGGTCAACACGCCGATTTCTCCGGCTTCGCATTCCTCGCCGAGGGAGCCATCGTCTTCAAGGCGACAAACTGATACCATAGTGTACGGCAGGCGTAATCCCACTGAACCTGCTCCGCCTTGGCTAGCGAAGGGATTGCAGGAGATGAGGCCTGATGCTTCGGTCATACCAAGGATCTCTTTCAATTGTATACCTGTGATCGCTTCAAATTTTTCGCGTACTGAAACGGGAAGCAATGATGCTCCGGTGAGTCCGCACCGTATTGAGCTGATGTCTGCCCCATCAACAGGAACTTGGATGATTGCACCGATTGACGTTGGTACGCCACCAGCAATCGTGACGCCATATCGTTCACAAATCCGCCAGAAATTATCTACCATCGTTGGGTTTCGCAGACCAGATGGTGACATGATAATCACCTCTGTTCCAGCGATGAATGTGCTGATACCGATAAGAATCGTACCCGCGACATGAAACATTGGAAGCGTGCCAGTCACAACGTCGTCAGGCTCGAGGTTCATTAACGCGGCACAGCCGTAAGCGGCAGTAAGCTGGCCTTCATGAGTATGGGCAGCAAGTTTCGGCATTCCTGTTGTGCCGCCGGTATGGAAGTATGCAGCGACATCAAGTCCGCGGCCAGCGGACCCGAAAGTCAAACGATCGTTCGGTTGTTCAGAAATTGCATCGTAAAAATCAATGACTCCATTAACAGAGGGAGTGCTTGACTCAGCTATCCTTACTATGATTAGGTCAGGCATCTGTTGTTTAAGTTCGAGTGACTTTTCCCATATGTCGAGCTGAGGATGTGGTCCGAATGTGACTAGAATTTTCGCACCTGAGGCTTCAATCAGGCCACGAATGTGCTCCGGTTGAAGCAGGAAATTAATCGGCACTGCGTAACCGGCTGTTTCCGCCCCCCACAGAACTGCATGTGTTTCGATAAGCGTCGGCAACATGAACGCGACTCCTGGTCGCTCGCCCCCAAGACTCCTGAAAAGATTAGCTGTCTGGTTAACAAGTTTAAGTAACTCGGCGTAACTTACTTTGCGGGGCTGCTCATCGGCATCACAAGTCATAAGTTGTGTCAGTGCGGTTCGTTTACCATATACCTCAGCGGATCGGACGAATACGTCGTACACACTGTCGCCAGCAAGACGATCACGAAGTGGCATTTCATTCTCGAACCTTTCTACGTCTGATAATGTCACTAGGGGGGATTCTAACCAATCGGTCATTACGATATCCTTAAATAAGTACAGAGTAATTGTTATATTTTTCGTAATGTTAACATAAACATAACCTTATATTAACCCTAGTATTTTCACATAATTGACATCCAAAGCAAGTATCTCGTTCCCCGACTATTGTGCAAAGCAATACTAAATGTATATGGCAAGTTTGTTCCAATACCGGAAATTTTTATGTCAACATTATTTGCATTAGTGAAGAAACGAACAAACAGAGTTACAGCTAGGGGATTTAGTGTAGATATGGACGCTGTGTTAGTTGTAAATCCATACAATTCCATTTTCACATCTTTTATTTTGAAATTATTATTTTAAGTGGATTTTGCACCACTAGAATAGAATGTTTTTCCATGGCGAAGTTAGGATGTTTGGCAATTTGGACAGCAGTAAATCGTTACCATACCATCGACATTATCTACACTTTGTCCGCATTTTTCAGGCTTTGAATAATCCCAATCAGACTGAGAAAGATCATATAATCTTTCTGACGTACAGGTGTCCAATTCATCTCGTAAAAGATAAGCCCAGGGGGTTAACTCGCCGCAATTTACTTTTTTTAGCTTTGGATGACTAAACGACCATTCCATCGCTATCTCCATGCGCCGATATAATTCTAAAACTTCCTTTTCATTTATGCTCAAAATGCTGTTATTGCTGGTTTTAATTAACTCTTGGTCAAAAAAGTTTTTAGCTGACATTTCAAAAGCCAGTACGTTACTCTCAGCTATATTGATAAGGGCAGATACAGTAGCCAGACGCACGGAGGGAGCGGGGTGTTCGAAAAACTTCTCACAAGTCATTTCCGCAATAACACTATTTGAGAAGTGCTCGACGGATGAAAGTAAATGGATGATTTTCTGTATGTTTCCTGACTCTATAATGCTGTTAACATAGTCGGCATCATCGACTTTATTTGTATCAATTGGATTAACCATAAACGACTCTAAAGTTTTAGACTATTCTCGCCATTTTTCAATCGCTTCTCAACATCTCTGAGGGAGGCTGTTTTGCCCATGGCGAGCTTAGTATGGTTGGAAACGCGAAATATATGGAAAGTAGATATGAGGAAGTTATATTTTAGTAAGTAAAAGCTTAAATAAACATATTATTGATGAGACGAAGTAGAGCGTTTTTTGCTTGTGATGTGGAATCTCGACAAGTAATTTGCCCAAGTAATTATTGTGCTAGTCCTTTACCATAATACGCTTTGATGGGCGCTATGGTTGCAGCGTTTGTCTATGCGTTTACGAAAAGTAAGAGGTAAAATATCAAAAACCAGTGACCCGTGCTACGGTTCACTGGCAATAATTTTTTACGGTAGGCCAACGGACCTAATTTCGCACCTAGATGCTGGCAACAATGATGTTATAAACACTTTCAGGCGTGGCTGAATCAGCTGCAATTGCATTGGCAGCATTGCTACGGACACTTGCAATAACGTCTGCACGCGCATCACTTTCAACTTCTAGAATATCGAGCATTGCGTTTAAGTGGTCGCCTTCACCTTGGCTGATTTGTTCAACAACTAAATCAAAGTTTTGTTGAATAAAAAGGCCTGCGGTAACTTCGATACCGTTACAGCTATCTTGTGAAGAAACGTTTGAAGAAACGGCTGTTGTACCAAGATCCCAAATAACGTTAGAAATCGCAGCTGCAGTTCCATTATCATCAAAAATCATTGCGCCAATACCACATTGCTTCCACGGGTTAACTTTCTTTTCTTGCGCCGTTGCAGAAGTAGATAAACAAGCTGCAACTAAAGCAATAGCAAGTGAAGTTTTTTTCATAATTGTTGTCCTTAATAATACAAAGAAAAATTAATGGCATATTCAAACGATTCATCATAGTTAATCGATGTACGTATGTCATATGAACGGTGTTCCAAAAAACGCTGTTCGAATGCCAAATATTTACGATCTTGAGTCAGATCATTTAAGTATGACCGATACCCTATTGCTAGGGACACAGCGTATTGTGGTGTGATGTTAAACACACCGCCTATCTCGGGTCCGGCAGAAAAATATCCACCAAACTCGTTAGATCCTGTTGCACTCACAGAAAGAGCTCCGTAAGCCGCCCAATTTTCTGAACGTGACCATGCTTTACCTATAAAGCCATCAACGTATGCGTTAGAGCAATGACTACAGGATAACGATTGTGGTTTGTAGCCTACTGCGACCTTCCACGCATATTCGCTGTCAAAGGGTAAGTCAGTATTAGAAGCGTTAAGATTTATAATGCGTAGTAATGTCAATTCTCGCATCTCCAGAGATGAGTTATCCTGAGAATACAATAACCTTAAATCAAAGGTACTTAGCTCTGAAAACGGAATACGCGCAGCATTGACGCTTAGTAAATCATAGTAATTTGCTCTAAATCGCAGTTCTAATGCCTCTCCAAATTTTTCATTGTGCACTGTGCTGACCTGAAGCAAAGTCGTGTCTTGCGCCATATGTGGCGGGTTTTTGGTTGGAGTAATCCATTGTGTTTTACCTTTAGGTAGCGCAAAGCGCGCTAATAAAAGCACCTTCTTTTTCGCAGCCTGTTCTTTATCTAACTTACCTTCTTTTACCTCTATGAATGCATAATAGTCATATAGCGTGTCTATAACTTTTTTGGCCGATTGTGTTGTGAGGTTGGCTAATATTGAACTTACTTTGATTGAAGGTGCGCCTATGATTTCCACAAGACTTTTCTTTTCTTGCTTGCTGAGTTGATTCCACTTAGCGTGCAAGGCTTCTTGTCGAGACCCTCGATAAACGACATCAACAATAAGATGATGCTCAGCGGCGTGTCTATTGAGCATCATAATCAGGTCATATGGCATTACCCATGGTTTATTAGGCGCAATTATCGGGACATCTATGACAAGTTCAAGCAATTTTGCGAGCTGGAATGCGCAATTTTGCTTAAAAAAGTAATACTTCATTTTTGTATTTTCTAACTCATATAAATGGGCAAGTAAAAATAAAATATCATCTTCGCCAACATTGAGCTTATATTCCCATAGGTCCCTAAGTTCTGACTCATTATAAGTCAAATGTTGGTGATGATATTTCTGGTTGGAAAACTTACCTTCGTAACCTCCAAAAATACCTTTCGCTATATAAACTAACGGAGATTCATTTTCAGGTACCTTGGCGCCATAAGAAAACGTATTATCGAGCAAGTCATGCTCAACTTCACCGTTAAATTTTAAAAACACGTGTCCATACATTGAAGCTGGATTACCTAAATATCCACTTGCATATATGAGACTCATACTTTGAGTTTGAAAGGCATCCAAATATGCTTTGTAGCTTTTGCATTGGGTTTTTGGGAGGGTGAAATTTGGAAAGTTTTTGATGATGAAAATTGCACGTGCCGGAAACTGACATTGAGCGTGTGCAACTTTAGTCAAAGTATTGATCGTCGCGATTAATTCGGCTTTAGCGTCTTTTCTTCCATCGGGCGATAAAAAAAAGTCTGAAGTGTTAACGCCGCTTCTTGCTCCATGAAAATAGCCAGCCTCAAAATGTAAGAGCTTGTGCCAAACAGCACTTTTACTGACAGCCGTTACTAATGGTTGGTCATTGACTAAAACAGATGCTTTGCAAGCTAACGGAGCTAAAAATAATACTACAACAACTAATCTGAACACCGAATCCATGCCTTGGGGGTAATGTGACTGAAAGTCCTCTCCAATCTTTCTCAGTAGAATACACTTTAATAAAGCACTGGGCAAAAAAATCATCTAAAAGAGTGATTCAGGCATATTAAATGTCGATACATTTTATCATGTTAGCTAATTCCTCAATCTGTGAGATTGTTGCTTTCACCAAGGAGTTTGAGTATTGGTCAAATTAACACTTTTCATAACCACTGGTTACAGCTAGTTTTTCGTCTGAATTTATTTTTTAGTATTTTGTATAGATGGTTTTTGCGTGTGAAATAAGCGAAGTGTTTATGTCAAAAAACAGCCATCTCTATATCAGGCTGGACCTATTATAAGCGACTTGATTTTTGAGAAGTTTAACTGATAGCTTACAGAGTGCTAAGACTAGAATTAAGGCTAATCCGTCTTATCTTTAAACTCACATAAGTCTTGAATAACACAAGCTCCACAGCGAGGTTTGCGTGCTACACAGATGTATCTGCCATGTAATATCAACCAATGGTGCACATCCACTTTAAATTCAGCCGGTACTACTTTAAGCAGTTTCTGCTCAACTTGATCGACATTTTTACCCATGGCGAGCTTAGTGCGGTTGGAAACGCGAAATATATGGGTGTCTACGGCAATGGTGGGCCAGCCGAAGGCAGTGTTGAGTACCACGTTAGCGGTTTTGCGTCCAACGCCGGGTAGGGCTTCTAAGGCTTCACGGTTTTCGGGCACTTCTCCGCCGTGTAAGTCCACCAACATTTTGCAGGTTTTCATGGTGTTGACGGCTTTGGTATTAAACAAGCCTATGGTTTTGATATAAGATTTAAGTCCGTCTAAGCCTAAATCTAATATGGCTTGTGGTGTATTGGCCACAGGGTAAAGTTTGGCTGTGGCTTTATTGACACCCACATCTGTGGCTTGAGCCGATAATAATACGGCTATCAATAATTCGAAGGGGGTGGAGTAATTTAATTCTGTAGTGGGTTCGGGATTTTCTGCCCGTAATCGTGTCAATATTTCTCGACGTTTTTGATTATTCATTAGAGCTACTACCTTAACTTTCCGCCGTTACTCTGGCGCGCTGTACCACTTTATCCTGTTCTGGTGTCACCACCCAAGATTCTACTCGTTTATCTAACGCATTTTTAACGGCGATAAGCAGTCCCATGCCCAAGAACGCGCCAGGGGGCAGTATTGCTAACAAGAAAGGGCTATCCGTTTCAAAGACCGTTATTTTTAATACGCTTGCCCATTCACCAAAGAGTAGATTTGCCCCAGAGAATAGGGTCCCATACCCTAAAAGTTCCCGCATTCCCCCTAAAATCAGTAACACTAGGGTGAAACCAAGTCCCATCATCAAACCATCAAAAGCGGCATGACCTACGGGGTTTTTCGATGCATAAGCCTCAGCACGACCAATAATGGCGCAGTTGGTTACTATTAACGGAATAAAGATGCCTAGGGCTTCATAAAGTCGGAATGTATAAGCATTCATTAACAATTGTACCACGGTCACGAAACCGGCAATTACCATGACAAAAACAGGGATCCGTATTTCATTTGGGACTAGATTACGTACTAAGGACACCGTGCAATTTGAACCTATTAACACCAAAGTTGTGGCCAGACCCAAACCTAATCCATTGATGACTGTCATGGTCACCGCTAGCAGCGGACATAACCCTAGCAGTTGCACTATGGCTGGATTGTTTTTCCATAAACCCTGCCAACTGAGTTCTTTAAATTGATTCATCTTATTCTACCTCAGCACGGTTTGACTGCTCATTTTCAACCTCACAGCTGTTTGCTGCGTTAAAAAGAGTCTGTTGATGCTGTTGAAAATATAGCACGGTATTTTTTACGCTTTTAACCACCGCTCTTGGGGTGATAGTTGCGCCAGTAAACTGATCAAACTGACCGCCATCTTTCTTAACCTGCCAATCTTTTTGATTATTTTCGGTCACCGATTTGCCTGTGAATGACGTTATCCAGTCGGTAATACGCATATCGATTTTATCACCTAAACCTGGGGTTTCTTTGTGATCTAAAACACGCACACCAGTGACTTCCGATTGCATATTAATGCCCACTATTAACTCAATTTTACCGCTGTAGCCATCGGGCGCTGTTGTTTCAATTGCCACTGCCGAAGGCTGATTATTGATTCTGGCAAGATATACAGTGTGAGGATCTTTTGAGCCTAGGTATTCGGTATCCACGACCTGTGTACAATCATGCTGAATATCATTGTCATACAACGATTGCGGAATAATGGCGTTCAAAATAGACAAGCGTTTCTGTATTTTTTGCTCGGAAATTTGATCTTCAGTCATTGCAAAGGTAATGGCTATGATCGCCGTTGTTACAATAGCAAAAGCGGTAAGTTTGAGACCATTGCTAACGATACTTTGTTTCATTAACTAGTCCTCATCAATCTGTTTCACTTTAATTACATTTTTGTGTTCTGTGCGATGGCCGTAAGTCCGTGGTCTAGTGTAATAATCTATCAGTGGTACACCCATGTTCATAATTAACACGGCAAATGCGATTGCATCGGGATACCCACCCCAGGTTCGGATAATATACACCCAAGCGCCTATGCCTAAACCAAAAATAATTCGTCCTTTGTTCGTGGTGGTAGCAGATACTGGGTCGGTGGCAATAAAGAACACACCCAACATAAAACCACCACTAAAGAGGTGAAACATGGGGCTGGCGTAAATCCCGTCATCCACCAAGTACATCATCAGAGATAAAATGCTAATGCCAGCAATCATGCCAACGGGAATATGCCATTTAATCACGTTTAGCTTTAACAACAATAACCCGCCCAACAGATAAGCAAAGTTCACCCAAAACCAGCCAACGCCTAAGCCATTATTAAATACCGAGGTTTGCATACTTTCTTGTACGGTTAAGCCCTGGGATATTGATGTTTTCAACGCATCAAGGGGAGTGGCCATAGTATAACCATCTACATGGGTTCGCAGTTGCTCAATACTGTAACCGTCGGCGCTAAAGCCGCTAAAAATAATACTAAATGAATCGCTAAATGATTGGGGAAACTGGCTTAATGCTTGTGGGATTGCCCATGTCGACATTTGCACTGGAAATGAAATGAGCAGCATCACATAAGCGGCCATTGCAGGGTTAAATAAATTGAACCCTAAGCCGCCGTATAATTGTTTGACAATGGCGATGGCAAAAATACTGCCGATCACGGTGATCCACCATGGCGCGAATGGCGGAATACTCACAGCAATTAAAAAAGCGGTAACCAATGCACTGCAATCTTTAATCGCCACTTCAAAATTCTTTTTGCGCATTTCAAGAATGGCTGCTTCAGTGACAATGATGGTAATGCTGGCGATCAAAAAATGAATCAATGCACCCCAACCGAAAAACCAAGTTTGTACTGCCAAACCAGGAATTCCTGCATACATAACAAGTCGCATTACCTGACCAGTAGTACGTTTCACTCTTTGATGGGGCGAGCTGGCGAATTTAAAACTCATGGCTGATTAATTTTCATCCTTGTCTGCTGCGGAGCTAGACGATTTTTTGGCGGCTTTTTCGGCACGCTTTAATTTTGCAATACGATTTTGTTCGCGTGCTTTTGCCACTGCTGCTTCTACTTTTTGTTTGCGAATTTGTGCAGCGGTTAATTTCTCACCTTGCTGACCCGTTGACGCTTTTTTGCTAGCCGTTTCAGGAGCTTTGGTATCTTGCTCTGTTGAAGACTGGGTTTTCGCCGCTTCATTTTCGCTGGCATTGGCTTTAGCTAACTTTTTCGCCTTTGCTTTGGCAATTGCCGCGGCTATGGCTTTTTGTTTTGCCGTGGGAGCTGGTTTTTCTTCAGATGACTCGTCTGTTTGTAGTCGCTCTTGTTTACTGTCAACGGGCTGCTTTTCACCTGGCTGACTTTCACTTGGCTGAGTATCAACTTGCGGCTTATCTGTTTGTGCATTTTCAACATTTTCGGAGTCAGCGGATTGGCTCTGTTGCGCCTTTTTAATAGCTTCCCGCTTAGCTTTCGCTTTTGCTATGGCAATAGATACTTTTTCTTGTTTGCTTGACTGTACCTTTGCTGGTGGTGTTTCAGTGGCAGTCTTATCAGAGTTAGACTTATCAGAGTCGGATTTATCATCGACAGCGTTGTTATCTGTTTTAGAGGTTGCCGTAGCTGCAGCCTGCTCAGGTTTAGCGGTTTCGCTAGTCTCTTTTGTTGCAGCTTCTTTGGCCGCGGCCCGTTTGGCTTTAGCACGGGCAATTGCTGCAGCGACTTTGTCGTGTTTGCTCGTCTCTGTCTGCTTATTGTCACTGCTTATTTGTTGCGCTTGAGAGGAATCAATACTTGCATTTGATGGTTGTGCAGACTCTTGTGAGGCAGGTGCAGGCGTATTCCCTTGTTTTTTAGCTTTGGCTCGTGCCAAGGCAGCGGCTATTTTATCTTTGGCATCATTGCCTTTTTCGCTCATGGCTTTTTTGCGCGCTGCTGCCGCTTTAGCGTGTTTTTCTTCGCGCTCTTTTTGTTCTCTTTCTAGACGTTCTTTGCGTGCTTCGAATCGTAATCTTGCTTTATCTGCTTGCGCTTTTTCCTGCTCTTGAGTGTGGATATCGGCTTTGGCAACACGATAATAGTGGACCAGCGGAATCTCACTAGGGCAAACATAAGCACATGCGCCACATTCAATACAATCAAACAGGTTTTGCTCCTGGGCCTTTTCATATTCTTTAGCTTGGCTGTGCCAGAACAACTGTTGTGGCAGCAAACTAGCTGGGCACGCATCAGCACAGGCACTGCAACGAATACACGGTTGTTCAGCACTAGGCGCTTGAATTTCACTGGCAGATGGGGCCAATATGCAATTGGTTATTTTAACTACAGGTACGTCATCATTGATGGTTTCAAAGCCCATCATAGGGCCACCCATGATGAGTTTTCTATCCCGTTGTTTATGGGCTTTGTAATGTCCCACTTCCAATAAGTGTGAAAGGGGAGTGCCTATGGGGGCCCAAACGTTCTGTGGCCGTTTAAATGCTTGACCGGTTAGGGTTACTACTCGTCGAATAAGGGGGGTGCCGGTGAAAATGGCGTCGGCAATGGCAAAACAGGTGCCGACGTTTTGCATAATAACTCCCACGTCGATGGGTAATCCATTTCCGGGCACTTCACGATTAGTTAAAATTTGAATCAGTTGTTTTTCACCGCCAGCAGGATATTTAGTGGGAATGGAAACAACTCTATACTTTGCATTTTCCTGACAGGCAACTTGCATGGCCTCAATGGCTTCTGGTTTGTTGTCTTCTACGGCAATAATCACCAGTTTGGGAGATAACAAATGCACCAAAATATCGATACCTTGGCGAATTTGCCAAGCATGTTCGCGCATTAGACGATCGTCAGAGGTGATATAAGGTTCACACTCCACACCATTGATAATCAAAAACTCCACATTCTTCTTTGGCGAAGATTTTATGTGAGTTGGAAAGCCTGCGCCGCCCATACCGCTAATGCCAGCATTACAAATTGCTTCAACAATTTTTGACTTGGGCTTTTGTTGATAATCTAAAATAGGCTCTAAGGGGGCCCAAGTTTCGAATTCATCTGTGCTGATTTCTATGGCAAGCTCTGGCAAGCCAGAAGGGTGAGCTGATACATGAGGTCCAATATGACGCACATAACCTGATGTAGGCGCATGTACGGGCACAGAAAAGGGGTTGGTGCTGTGAGTTAAGGGCTGCCCTTTGAGGACTCTGTCACCTTCTTTGACTAATAAGCTTCCTTCTACCCCTATATGCTGTTTCACCATAACATGTAGGGTTTTAGGCATGGTGATAGTTTCAATGGCTTTTTTATTTGAAAGCGACTTGAGTTGTGGTGGATGCACGCCACCATGGAAGTCCCATAATCGGCCTTGATTTAATCGTTGTAAAATGTGGTCATAGTCAGAATACAATTTCGACTTCCTCAATTGACTTGTTTTACGGGAATAGCATCGAGCTGCCATCGCCACGAAGAAGTATTCTGTTCTATGGGAATCATGTCGATACAATCAACAGGGCAGGGATCGACACATAAATCACAGCCAGTACATTCGTCTTGGATAACCGTGTGCATTTGCTTTGCCGCACCAATGATCGCATCGACTGGGCAGGCTTGGATGCACTTAGTGCAACCAATGCATTCATCTTCGCGAATAAAGGCGACTTTTTTAACGTCTTCTTGTCCGTGGGCTGCATCTAAAGGTTTAGCTTCTACTCCCATTAACTCTGCCAACTGTTTGATCGTTGCGTCACCGCCTGGCGGACATTTATTAATGTCGTCACCATTGGCAATGGACTCTGCATAAGGGCGGCAGCCGGGGAAACCACATTGACCGCACTGGGTCTGTGGTAGCAGGGCGTCGATTTGTTCTACTAAGGGATCGCTTTCTACCCGAAAACGAATGGCAGCGTAACCTAAGATGGCACCAAAAATTAGTGCCATGATCCCGATTACGACAAGTGCAATTATTAGGGTCATTAAAACTTCACCAATCCGGTAAAGCCCATAAATGCCATTGACATTAAGCCTGCGGTAATCATGGCAATAGAAGCCCCTTTAAAAGGAAAGGGGACATTCGCAGCAGCTAAGCGCTCTCGCATGGCTGAAAAGAGAATCAATACTAAAGAAAAACCAACAGCAGCCCCAAAACCATAAATAACTGACTCAACAAAGTTATGATCTTGATTGACGTTTAATAGTGCTACACCTAACACTGCACAATTGGTGGTAATTAGGGGTAAGAAGATACCGAGCAAACGATATAACGTGGGGCTGGTTTTATGCACAACCATTTCGGTGAATTGCACGACTACGGCAATGACTAGAATAAAACTTAGGGTACGTAAGTAACCCATGCCTAGCGGTTGCAAGACGTAATGTTCGACTAAATAACTGGTTAATGAGGCTAGAGTGAGGACAAAGGTTGTTGCCATAGACATGCCGATCGCGGTTTCTAAACGATTAGACACACCCATAAACGGGCATAGCCCCAAAAATTGGACCAATACGAAGTTATTTACCAGTACTGTACCTACTAATAAAACTAAAAATTCACTCATTTGATATGTGTATCGCCTAACGATGATGCAAACGGCGTCTATTATCTCTGTTTACAGACCGATTAACAACTTGATATTTATAAGGTTGTGTTGGCTAAAATTTAGCCTATTTGCTACTTAAAATGACACTGAGAGATAGAGCTAGGAGATTTGGCTCCCCCTCCCCGACTCGAACGGGGGACCTGCGGATTAACAGTCCGTCGCTCTAACCAACTGAGCTAAGGGGGAATCAAATTGTATTGTTGAATTTGGCTCCCCCTCCCCGACTCGAACGGGGGACCTGCGGATTAACAGTCCGTCGCTCTAACCAACTGAGCTAAGGGGGACCTGATTTCAACGGAGGCGAATATTAATGAGCATCAACCGTTCTGTCAATACAATATCTTAGTTTTTTAGGCTTTAATTCAAATTGGTTGAATAAGCAGCTATTTTTGATGGAAAAACGCCTAATTTTTATTAATTGACGGAATTTAATTATTTCAAACTCGATTTTCGAAAAAATGAAAAGATTTTAAAAAACAATTTTTATTAGCATAAGGAAGTGAAACTGTTACAAATAACAAGGAGAAATTGAGTGCTGACAAACTTATTTCTGGTTCTTTATTTTGCTTATATTAGTTAACTCATTCTACCGAAAGTTATTTTGGCTATTTCAAAGAGGCCCAAGAAGACGTAACAAAATAGAAACTATTCTGTCTATTTATTAAACAGGTGAAAATTCAAAGTGAGCATCCAGTGAATAATAAATCCGCAATAAAAGTGCCAACGTTTGTTTGTGTACTAATTACGATAAACACAACTTACTATTCTTTTTTGTTATAAAGATTTGGTTGATCACTGTATTTTAGAACAGTATTTAATAATTCTGAAACATAAAATTACAGTCCCTCAGGTTAGTGTTGACTTACCTAAATTTTAGTCACATTACTGTAACATGGCGACTTTATTGGTGTGAGTACAGTTATCCACTATTCCTGTGGATAAGTTTGTGTATAACAGTTAAAGATTACAGATCATAATTTGTTTATAGAAGTCAATATAGCATTTGATATTTTTTCAAAAAAAATAATTATTTATAAAAATCATATCCTTACAACTTTTTGATTGTGAGTTGCACCAAAATGGAACATAAAGTTACCTGATCTTTGTTTCCCTGTGTGTATTTTTGTTGGCCAAATTAAAACTGTTTACTAAGATGTTGGATGTTAACATTTAGTTAACATTTTAAAGGGGTTAATAAAGACCAAAATACTTGTCGAAAATTCGTTTTAATCGCTGAAAGGCGAGATAAATAGTTAAAATATTTTAAATAGGCATATATTCGGAAATCTGTCTGTCATATAATTGATCGGCTGTTCTCGCGGCGTAAATACATTCCAAACATAATTCAATATACAGGTGGCATAGTTAATTATTGCTGTGTCTTTTAATTTGCCGATTAGCCTTAATGAGTACAAGTACAGTGAACGAGCCCAAAGCAACAAGCCGTAATAATGATTTGCTAAATGGCCCTATTTTCGAAACTCTTCAAAAAATGACAATGCCGATGATTTTAGCAATGATTATGCTAATGACATTTGGTTTAGCTGATACATTTTTTGTTAGTATGTTAGGCACTACAGAACTGGCCGCAATTAGTTTCACTTTCCCAGTTACTTTTACCATTATTAGTTTGAATATTGGTTTAGGTATTGGGACTTCAGCCATAATTGGTCGCTCCTTGGGGTCAGGTGAAACTCATTTAGCAAAAGAGTTTGCTACTGGCGCATTGATGCTGTCTTTTATTTTAGTCGGCATTTTAGCTTTTGTTGGGTATTTAGCGATTGATCCAATCTTTCGTTCAATGGGCGCCACTGACGAACTGCTCCCTTTTATCCATGACTACATGGTGTTGTGGTACGCAGCAGCAATTTTTTTAGCTGTTCCTATGGTGGGAAATAGTGTCTTGAGGGCGGCTGGCGATACCAAAACCCCCAGTATTGTTATGACTGTAGGGGGCATAATTAACGTTATTTTAGATCCTATTTTAATTTTTGGTTGGGGAGCCGTTCCTGCCTTAGGTATTAAAGGCGCAGCGCTAGCCACTGCTATTTCTTGGGGAATAGGGCTTCTTTATATATTGTATTTGCTGGCGATAAAACGAAAGTTAATGCTTCCTCGTTTGCTAACGTTTGACGAATTAAGGCTTACCAGTGGCGGAATTTTGCGAATAGGCTTGCCCGCCGCTGGAGCCAATATGTTAACGCCCATTGCCGGAGGTGTGATCATTAAAATTGTTTCGGTTTATGGGGCGGGTGCAGTTGCAGCGTGGGGAGTTGGTAGTCGTTTAGAGTCGATCGCCAGTATTTTAGTTTTAGCCCTTTCCATGGCGTTGCCACCATTTATCAGTCAAAATTTAGGGGCTAATAAACTCACTCGAGTTGCAACTAGTTACGCGCTTTCAGTGAAATCGGTACTAATTATTCAGTTCATTGTTTACCTGATATTGTGTGCCGTTGCGCCTTATATAGCATCGTTGTTTGCAGAAGAGCAGCAAGTTGCAGATCTGATTGTTTTATTTTTATATATAGTTCCACTTGGTTATGGATTGCAAGGAGTGGTTATACTTACAAACTCTTCATTTAATGCGATGCATCAGCCAATCTCAGCCTTGCTCTTGAGCGTGGTCCGTTTATTTTTGTTTTTTGTGCCTTTGGCTTACGTGGGAAGTAGGTTGCTGGATATTCATGGTATGTTTTTTGGGATCATAGTGGCAAACCTTTGTACTGCGATAGTGGCTTATATTTGGTTTAAAAAAAGCACAAATATTCAGCATCAACCAGGATAAGTATTTTATTATTAAGGACAATTGCCAATTTGCATCTTATTAAGTAAGGAAAAGAAATTGAGTCGACCATTTGATTTATCCTCACACTATCAACCAGCTGGTGACCAGCCTCAAGCTATTGAAAAGTTAGTGGATGGTTTAGAAAGCGGATTAGCAAATCAAACATTGTTAGGGGTAACGGGCTCAGGCAAAACCTTTACAATGGCGAATATTGTTTCACAAGTACAAAGACCGACTTTAATACTTGCTCATAACAAAACCCTTGCAGCTCAATTGTATGGGGAAATGAAAGAGTTTTTCCCTAACAATGCAGTTGAGTACTTTGTATCTTATTATGACTATTATCAGCCCGAGGCGTATGTGCCCAGCACTGATACTTTCATCGAAAAAGACTCTTCCATAAATGATCATATTGAACAAATGCGTTTGTCGGCTACCAAATCTTTGATGGAGCGTCGTGATGTTATTATTGTTTCAAGTGTCTCGGCTATATATGGTTTAGGTGATCCTGAGTCGTACATGAAAATGTTACTGCATTTGCGCCAAGGGGATCTGATGGATCAAAGGGCAATTTTGCGACGTTTAGCAGAGTTACAATATAGCCGTAATGATGTTTCTTTCGAACGCGGTACTTTCCGAGTACGTGGGGATGTTATTGATATTTTTCCTGCCGACTCTGAGAAGCAAGGCATCAGAGTTGAGCTGTTTGACGAAGAAATTGATGCCATTCGGTTATTCGACCCTTTAACCGGGAGTGTTGAGCAAACGGTTACCCGAGCCACGGTATTTCCAAAAACTCATTACGTTACGCCCAGAGAAAAGATTCTAGAAGCAATTGGTCATATCAAAGATGAGCTGAAAGAGCGCAGAGAACAGCTTAAATCTGTTCACAAATTAGTGGAAGAACAGCGCATTGTGCAACGTACTCAGTTTGATATGGAAATGATGCAAGAGCTAGGGTATTGCTCTGGAATTGAAAACTACTCTCGCTATTTATCAGGCAGAGCACCTGGTGAGCCACCACCAACATTGTTGGACTATTTCCCTGCTGACGGATTGTTGTTTGTGGACGAATCTCACGTCACGGTTTCACAAATAGGCGCTATGTATAAAGGCGATCGTTCACGTAAAGAAACTTTAGTTGAATTTGGTTTTAGGCTGCCCTCAGCACTGGATAATCGACCATTAAAATTTGACGAGTTTGAACAGATTTCGCCACAAACCATTTACGTGTCTGCGACACCGGGTAAATATGAATTAGAGAAATCCGGTGAGGATATAATTGAACAAGTTGTCAGACCGACAGGTTTGCTTGACCCTGAAGTTGAAGTGAGGCCCGTTGCCACTCAAGTTGATGATGTAATGTCGGAAATAAATTTACGTGTGGCGAAAAACGAAAGAGTGTTAGTCACTACCTTGACTAAACGTATGGCTGAAGATCTCACCGATTATTTGGATGAACATGGTATTCGAGTGCGTTATCTGCATTCAGACATCGATACCGTTGAGCGGATTGAGATTATCCGTGATTTGCGATTGGGTAAGTTTGATGTTTTGGTTGGAATTAACCTGCTTCGTGAAGGTTTAGATATGCCAGAAGTGTCTTTAGTGGCTATTTTAGATGCCGATAAAGAAGGTTTTTTACGTTCTGATCGCTCGCTAATTCAGTCTATGGGAAGGGCTGCACGAAATGTAAACGGTAAAGCCATACTTTACGCTGACCGCATTACCGGTTCGATGGAAAGGGCAATGAAAGAAACCGAGCGTCGCCGTGAAAAGCAACATCAACATAATTTAGACAACGGTATTCAACCTACCCAGTTAAACAAACCTATTACCGACATTATGGATTTAGGTGAGGGGAATTCCGTTGATGTGGGTGGCAAAGTTAAGTTGCGGAAAATTGCAGAAGCTAACAAAACTTATAAGGCAATGACTGCTACTGAATTAATGACAAAAATTGCTGAATTAGAGAAACAAATGTTTACTGCGGCTCGAGAATTAGAGTTTGAAAAGGCGGCAAGTCTGCGAGATGAAGTAGAGCTATTGCGCGAACAAAGTGTAAAGTTGTCTTAGGTAAATGTTCTAAATGTTGTTACCTAGGCTGGGGTATCTGTGTTTGTGATGTGTGTATTCAGCCTTATTAAGGTATGAGTTTAGATAAGGTTTAATTAACGACGCTAAGATTCTAAATAGCTAATACCGCTATAGAATAAACTGTAATTAATGATTGTAATACGGATGCGGCTTGCCTAATATAGCAATTAGAGTATCTATTTACATACCTTACATTGGTGTATTTATGTTAAACCGTTTACAAGAATCAGATATTAAATTGTTACGCGTTTTCTACGCTGTAGCATCATGCAATGGCTTTACTGCTGCTGAGCCTGTCTTGAGAATGCAACGTCCAAATATCAGTGCTGCCATCAAAAAGCTTGAAGAAAGATTGGATTTAGTACTCTGTCATCGTGGTCGAGGTGGCTTTCAAATGACAAAAGAAGGTGAAGTTGTTTTTCAGGAAACCAAGCGCATCTTTAATGCGTTCGATAATTTTGTCTTCAATCTGAAAAGTCTGCATGACGATTATTCTGGGCATATTACTTTAGTCTTAATGGCGGGTTTGCCTCTTTCTATGCATTTAGCGGTGAGTAAGGCTGTTAAAAGTACCATGAAGAAGTTTGATGATATTCACGTTAACATTCAAACCCGACTATATAATGAAGTAGAGCATGTTGCTTTATCTGGAGAATGTCATTTAGTTATCTCTACTTATGACATGGTGAAGCCGGAATCGGTGACTTTCCATCCAGTGGATCATATTTGTCACGGACGATTGTATTGTGCACCATCTCATCCTTTAGCTAAGTATAAAGAAGCCTTACCCGATAATTTAAAAATAGAAGATTATCCCGCCATAGGAATTTCCGGATTATCATCAGCTAACTATATTCAAGATGAAAGTCGTTTGCTGATTCAAACGTTTTCAGACTCTTTTGATGGCTGTATGTCGGCTATTATGACGGGTGAATATGTTGGTTTATTGCCTGATTATATGACCAAAGAGCAAGGTGCTGGTTTGGGCTTAGTGCCTGTAGGTGGCGGTAAAATGTTTGAATTCGAACATGAGCTATTTGTGATGAATGGGAAAAATACTCGATTGAACCCAGTGTTGCGCCACTGCATCAAAGAGCTGAGTTACTTCATAAAAGAAAGTCAGAAATAAAGTTAGGTTCAAACGATAAGAAATGCCAGCAATTTTGCTGGCATTTCTTATTTAATGCTGCGTATGTTAACGTTGAAACTCGCTGGTTTTACTCCAATTTGGCCAATCGTTTGAATTAGCAATGTTATAACCTACGTCGAATAACATTTGGGTATCTTCTTGGATGCCGCCAAAGTCCCATTTTTCTCTAAATTGATCACACACCTGATGGTAACATCCTTTAACGACAACGCTGGCGCGTTTACGATACTTGGCAGTCGCTTCGTCTATTGGTTCATTGCCGCCTTTGGCATAAAGTGCTGGAACACCTTTTTTGGCGAAGCTGAAATGATCTGAACGGTAGTACGAGCCGGCTTCGGGTCTGTCTTCTTGAGTCAGGTAGCGCTTTTGTTTAGTTACTGCAGATTCCAGGTATTTCTCCAGATCCGATTTGCCCATACCTACCACTGCAACGTTCTTGGTTCTGCCTAAAACGTTGAGGGCATCCATATTCAAGTTGGCCACGGTTTTTTCTAGGGGAATAATGGGATGTTCGGAATAATATTTAGAGCCCAGTAACCCTTGTTCTTCAGCTGTCACTATTAAAAAGGTTATGGAACGAGCCGGTCGAATGGAAAGTTCTGAAAATGCTTTGGCCATGGTTAAACTAGCAGCGACACCTGTGGCGTTATCGTGGGCGCCATTATAGATTTGATCGCCTTTTAAACTGGTGTCCATGCCTAGATGGTCCCAATGAGCGGTGTATATTATGTGCTCATCAGCAGCTACGCTGCCTGGTAAAGTGGCAATCACATTATTACTAACTGACTTTTTCAATTTACTGTTTATGCTAATTGATGCTTTTGTACCCAAGGTTTTAGAGTAAGGGCCTTGCATGGCTTTGGCTTTTTCTGCACTAAAGTCAAGTCCTGCTTCAGTGAACACTTTATTGGCTGCTTCGAGACTAATCCAACCTTCTACGGCCACTCTGTCGGCATTTCCATTTTTGGAAACTAGACTGTATTGAGGACCACTCCAACTGTTGGAGACTACAGACCAGCCATAGGAAGCGGGGGCGGTTTCATGGACAATAATAGCAGCTTCGGCTCCTTGGCGGCTGGCTTCTTCATATTTATATGTCCAGCGACCGTAGTAGGTCATTGTTTTACCTTGAAACTTGCCACTTTCTGGGTTTTCGAAACCAGGATCATTAACTAAAATGACTACGGTTTTACCTTTAACATCTAAACCTTCATAATCATTCCATTCGTATTCTGGTGCATTTACCCCATACCCAACAAACACAATTTCAGAATCGATTAGATTAACTTGCGGTGTTTCCCGCTTTGACGAGGCAACCATATTTTTTTGATATTCAAAAGTGTTTTCGCCCATGTGCAACTGCATGTTTGGATCGGCAGTGATTTCCATCAACTCCACTGCTTGTAGATAGCTATTACCATTACCAGGCTGATATCCGAGGGTCTTGAAATTCTCGACTAGATACTCAAGGGTTTTGGTTTCGCCATGGGAGGTTGGGGCTCTGCCTTCATACTCATCAGAAGATATAATTTTGACGTGTTGTCTCAACTCTTGTTCACTGATGTTGTCATACACTTGCTGGAAGTTACTTTGCGGACTTTTGCTGTTTGGCAGTTGGTTACACCCCGCAACCGCTAAAATCGATAATATTACTGGAAAAATAAAACGCATTGATTGCATATTGTTACTCTTATAATTACATTTGTCCCCAGTATAAGAAATCCATCAACAAGACTCTAGTAACCAATGACATCCGTTAACCAACCATCGCCCCGTGAGTGCCACGAATTGTGGACAGGCATCGTAAAAAGACCGCCTTTTACTGAACTCGAACAGCGTTACAGCTTAACCAAATTCGACAATTTATTGCATGCAGACACGCTTAACGTCTTAAAAAGTGAGCTTCCCACCATTGAAGGTTCCTTACGTGGACAGGCATCGCACGATGTTTCTTGGGTACCTCTAAAAATTTCTCAACGTGGACAGGCATCGCACGATGTTTCTGGGGTACCTCTAAAAACTTCTCAACGTGGACAGGCATCTAAAGATGGTTTTGAATTTACGTTTAAGTGTCAAGATTCAATGCCTGAGACAGGAGATTATTATGAAACTATCATTTTTAAAGATAGAGTCATTCCTACTCGCCCAAATTCATGGCATGACTTATTTAATGGACTGGTTTGGCTCAATTTCCCTAAAACTAAAACCCTTTTAAATCGATGGCACGTTGAAGATATTCAATCATATGGGTTAACACCTCGTACACACCGTAGAAATCAAATTACCTTATTTGATGAGTGCGGTATCGTTTTAGCTGTATCTGATTCAAGGGTCTGTGAACACTTAGCCAATCATCAGTGGCAAAAGGTTTTTATCGAAGACAGGCATAAGTGGGATAACCAAGATGCAATGTTCAATGATGAGATAAACGCCGTTTTTAACATGGACTGCCATGTTAATAGTCATGAACATAAGCCGCAAATAAAAGCATTCGTTTTTGGGCACGCAAATTATGAAATGCTTTTGAATCCATTCATTGGGCTAACTGGGAAGTGGCTACCGATCAAAGTGGATGACCGCTTTTTTGCTGAGAATCATACCCGTCAGCTAAGCACTTTAGATTCATCTCTATATGATCTTTTATGTTGTAAAAACTCACTTTCAGATTCAGGTAAGCTATCGCCAATCCCTTTGTTGGGGATACCTGGTTGGTATTCCCAAAACCAAAGTAGAGAGTTTTATTTGAATCAAGACTATTTTAGACCGGCGCGTAGCTAGTTATTCTATTTCGATTAATTTATTACAATTAATAAGAACCAAAGTGTAATTACAATGGCAAATGGTGCAATGGCTACGGTGTAAATTTTGGCTCTGTTGAATTTAGTCCAATGACTCAATCCTACTGCTATGAGGTAAATACTAAAAAACAGCTCTGGCTTAACCAAGTTTGCTAAACCAAACCACTTAGAGTCCTCGCCTAAGCCTAACCAATAAGATAATGCTAAAGGATTCAACTCACTGATTGGCATTTGATTGTTTCCGGCTAAAGCCAAAACTAGTATTGCCGTTATAAAACTAATAACTGAAGGTAAAGAGATCCACCACGTAAAACCATACCAGTCAGTAAATCCATTAATGCACTCTTCATCTGTTTTAGCTACTAAATTAAGATAGGCGGCAAGTACTAAATTAACGATTACTTGGAATAAAAAAGCAACTATTAGGATGCCAACAACTAAAAAATCAGGTCTAATTTGCGCTCTAATATTATTTTGTTCAGCAGGACTAAGATTACCCGCTGTGCTATTAACGATATAATCCCTATACCATTCGAAATCGACAAAGTTATAGTATAAATATAATGGTAGTAAGACAAAGCTCATAACTAAAACAAAGGGTATCCAAGACCAATTGTCGTTGTTGTTTACAGCCTCAAAAACACCATTTGGCTTTGTGAAAATTTGTAAAGAAGCTTGCAAAGGGTTTTTCGGTTGCATAACAAAAGTGCTCTCGTTGAGTTATAGTTTTCGAGGCTCAATAAAAGTGAATTAAAAGGGGAGCCATAAATATCGAGTTTAAGTGTTCTCAATTATATGTAATAAATCCAGTAAGTTATACACTATTGAACAAGAGAGAGCGATTTATCAAAATTTGTTCTTAAAAAAACGATTTAGTTAAACGAATGAGTTTACCTAGCTCAGATATAATCAGGGAAAAGTAATGATAGAAATTAAGAATTTAGGTAAGAAGTTCGAGATTGAGAACCCCAAAAAACTGAGTGAACAAGAAAAGAAAGATCCTCGGCTCAAAGGGCGATACTTTCATTCCGTATTAGATGTAACCTTCAACGTCGATAGAGGCCAAGTACTTGGTTTACTCGGTCCTAACGGTGCTGGCAAAACTACTACGTTAAGAATGTTGTCCACCGCATTACAGCCTAATCAAGGCAGCGTATATATTAATGATGTTAATGTATTAAAAGACCCTTTGGTTGCCCGCCAGAAAATTGGTTTTCTATCTGGTTCCACAGGCTTGTATGGCCGTTTAACTGGTCGTGAAAATATCGAATACTTTGGGCAACTTCACGGTATGAATAAACATCAGATTGAAAGCCAAATCGCGGAATTGTCGGCTCTTTTGGAAATGGACACTTTTTTAGATCGCCGAAGTGAAAACTTCTCAACAGGTATGAAACAGAAAACTTCAATTGCTAGAGCCGTTATTCATAGTCCTGAAGTTGTTATTTTAGATGAGCCTACAACGGGTTTAGATATCATGGCGACCCAGACAGTATTAGATTTTATTCGAAGTTTGAAAAAGAAAAATATTCCAGTCATTTTCTCTACCCATCATTTGAGTGAAGTGGAGGAATTATGCGACCGAGTCACAATTATCGACAATGGCGTTAGTCAATTTAATGGTAGCCTCGACGAATTCAGAGGACAGGCACCAAATAAAAATCTACATGCCGCTTTCTTAGCCACTATTCAACAAGGAGAGCAGTAATGTGGTTAGTGTTATTTAAAGAATTAAAAGAACTTGTAAGAGATAAAAAAACGTTATTTTTTATGATTGCTGTTCCAATTCTTGTTATGCCAGCATTTGCTGGGATAGCTATATATTTTGCTCAAAATGCAGCGACTGAAGCTCAAAATAAAGTACTAAATTATGCTTTGATAGGTGGCCAGTACGCGCCAGAAATTGAGACTAAATTATTGCAGATTGATGGTTTTAATCGTGTTGATATTAACCAGCAAACGGATTACAAAAAGTTAATTCAAGCCAATACAGTCGATTTTGTGTTGGAAATTCCCTCAAACTATTCTAATGATATCTTACAAAGTGGACAGGCATCACTAAAGCTCCACCTAAATGATTCTGGACTTAACAGGGTTTTTTATCGTGTAAATGAAATTGTTGATGAGCAGGTTCAGAAGTTAAGAGAAACCGCTTTTAATAAGCTGAAGCTATCTGAAAAGCAGCAAGTTGCAGTCTTAGAGCCGATTATCTTAGAGAAAGTGAATACCGCGGATACGCGAGAAAACTGGGGAGAAAAAATAGGTGGCCTCATTCCATACTTTATTTTTATATTGTGCCTTCAAGGTGCAATGTTTCCAGCAGCAGATTTAGGCGCGGGGGAAAAAGAAAGAGGCACGTTAGAAACCTTGTTAATTTCGCCCATAGAGCGCTATAAGCTTGTGTTAGGTAAGTTTCTAACCATTGCCCTGGCAGGATTAACTTCTGCGCTTATTACCGTTTCTAGCATGGCATTGTGGGGATTGATACTTAGCCAAGGTCTAGCAATTGAGTTCGTGGTGGCATTTATGTCTTCTATTGGCGCTGTTGACTTTATTTTAATGTTTTTAATGTTAATTCCCGTTGTTGCTATTTTTGCATCTATATTACTAAGCCTGTCTATTTACGCTAAGAGTTATAAAGAAGCGCAAAGTTACATGGGAACCCTGATGATGTTGCTTTTTATCCCTATTTTCTTAGCTATGGCACCAGGCGTTGAGCTTAAAGGTGTTTGGGCTTGGGTACCGTTAACCAACGTTGCATTGGCGATTAAAGAGTTGATTAAAGGTACAATGGATTATTTTCAATTGATTGCAATTTTTGGCTCTACCGCTTTGATTGCAGCAGGTTTACTTGCATTTTGCGTCAATTGGTTCAATAAAGAAAAAGTACTGTTCCGATAACCCAACCTTAGTTAGCTTAAATTTTGTGTTGTAGGCATTTATTGTAATGCCTTTTCTTTAATAATAATTGTCTGCAACGCTAGCTATGCGTTTCCTATTCGTGTGTTCCTTGAATTTTTTCCGACTTTTATAACTACCTGCTGCAATACTATATATGGATTCAAATTGATGGCTAAGGGCATACCAACTAGATTCAATCAAATTTAGCTTTTTAAGGATTTGAGGAAAGTTGGGAGGAGATAAAGCTCTGTTTGTCGGAGTCGGAGCCCTAGCGGTGGTCCTTACCAATGTAATATAATCGGCTAAATTCAATGGTAGACAAAAATCTTTATTATTATTTGAAAACGGCATCAATTCAGGTGGTTGAACCCCTCTTTCAAATGCCATAATACGCCGTTTGATACTGGTATGGTTTGAGCTCTCAGGGGTAGATGCTGTTTTTGCCCTAATAGGGTTTAAATCGACATATACCATACAAGCGGTCAATGCTTTTTCATCTAATAATGCTTGGGATTTAAATCGGCCCTCCCAAAAGTGACCGGTGCATTGATCTTCTCGATTTGCTCGTCTCGCTATTGGCTCATTTAACTCACGCATGAACCAACTTATGTCAAAAAGTCGTTGCCGATATATTTTGATGGTTTGATTTAAGGTTTGAAGTTGTACTTCATTCAACTCGTTCTGTTTGTTTTGAAGAAACTGCAGAGCTAATTGAGTTGGCTTGTGCAATTTTCGCCAACTTGCTATTACATCTTTATCAGATAACTCTAGTGCTTTACTTTTGTTTACATGAAGGACCACATGTATATGGTTGCTCATGACAGCATATGCACATACATCAATACAAAAAACTGATGTAAGCAACAATATTCTATCTTCAACCCATTGGCGACGATGCTCATAACTTTTACCACTGTATGTATCTCTACCGCAAAGATAAGCACGGCGAACGCATCTGGACACACAGTGATAGTAAGGAGTATCAACCAGGCTAATTTGATGCTTGCGTGCTAAAGGCATTGTTTTCTCTATTGTTACTATAGGTTTCTTTAGCGTAGTCGTATTTTTAAGAGGAGAAGTCTAGTTCAAGCCAAATTGAAGTCTAGTTTGGAGTGAAAATTATTATGGCTGTCTAGGTTAGAGCCGGAAGTTATTGTGGCTGTCAAAGTTAAAGCCGTTGTCAACCTATGACATGGTTGAACGTCTATAAAGTGGCTTTCCAGGTTAAAATAGTTCATGAGATGCCTGTCCAAGTTAAAATATCATAAGATGCCTGTCCAGGTTAAAATACAGCGCCGTAATCTTAGAAGCCGTAAGAGTATTTCAATAGCAGTAAAACGATACCTGAATAGAGCAAAGATACCGGCCAGCCGAAGTTGATGAAGTGCTTAAATTTATAATTTGCAGCATTGAATGCTAACAAATTGGTTTGGTAACCATAAGGCGATAAAAAGCTAGCACTGGCAGCGAATGCTACTGCTAATGCGAACGGCATCAGTGGAACTTCGAGGACTTCAACTATACCATATGCAAAAGGAAACATAAGGGCTGCAGCTGCATTGTTGGTTACCAATTCGGTTAAAAGTAGCGTTAATCCATAAACAACAAGTAATGCTAAAAATGGACTACCACTATTAATAAAGGGTTTTAACGAGCCAGTTAACAGAGCAATTACGCCAGAAGATGACAATGCTGTTGCTAAGCTTAATGCGCCTACAATAACAATCACTAAGTTAATTGGAATATTCCGCTTCAATTCTGAGTTATTAATTACCCCTGAAAGAATGAGTGCGGCCATAAAAAATAATAGGCCAGATGACAAACTTACTACTGAGGTCGCGGCTAATAAAATGGTTAGTAAAAAGCCACCTATGGTTAGATATTCTTGAGGTTTATTCAAACGGGTAGAAATTTTTTGCTCGGAGATAATGAAAAAGTTTTTACTTAAATTGTGTCTATTTACAAAGTCTTGACCTGTTGCAAGCAGCAGAAAATCTCCAGCTTGTAATTTAATTTCCCCTAACTTTCCGGATAGTTGCTCACCATCTCTTCTAATAGCAACTACAGCGGCATCAAATAAAGCTCTAAATCCAACAGCTTTAAGTGTCTTGCCAATGATTTGCGCGCGATTTGAAATGATTACTTCCGTTAAGTTGTCTCGTAATAGCCCATCTGCCTCAGCGAACAATACTAAGCCTTTAATATGTGAAAGGCTGTCCACGTTCTTGATGTTGCCAGAAAAAATTAATTTGTCGTTTTCTAAGATCATTAGGTCAGGAGCTACCGGACTAATTAGTTGCCCATCGCGGACAATCTCAACTAAAAACAACTCAGGTAAATTTCGGAGGTGGTTCTGCTCTACGGTTTTACCAATTAATTCCGACTCTGCAATTACCTCAGCTTCGATAAAGTAATATTGAAAACTCCCTTTGCGTGTCTCAATGTTAGGCAGCAATGGTGTTAATAAAAACATTAATAAGCCACAACTCAAACCTGCAATCAAACCATAAAAGGTGAAATCCCAGAACTGAAAGCCTGGATGTCCTTGCTCAATTAGAAAGCTATCCACAATTAGGTTAGTGGATGTCCCGATAAGGGTGACTGTCCCGCCTAAAATAGCGGAGTATGACAGAGGTATAAGTAATTTGGATGCGGGATGATGCTGGTTTTGACTGATGGGGGCAATCATACTAGCAACAACGGCTGTGTTATTGAGTAGCGCAGATGAGGCGAAAGTGAGTCCAAATAATCGCCAATAACTAGCTTTGAAACTAGCTGTAATCAACTTTCTTCCCAAACTCTTAATCATGGATGTCTTATCAACAGCAGTACTCACCAGTAATAGAATTATAAGGGTGAGTAAACCTTCGTTGGTAAGGTTATGTGCAACTTCTGTAAAGGTAATTTGGCCACTTAGCATCAACGCTAATGTTGAACCAGCAAACACAGAAGAAGGGCGCTTATCAGTGATGATAAGCGCCGCAATGGTCGCGAAAAAAATTGCTATAACAGCAATTTGATTAATATCCACAGTTGGAAATTCGAGTGATTATAATTTAGTTATGTCAGTGGCATTCCAGTGTGGGAAGTGTTTTCTAACTAACGTATTAAACTCAATTTCAAATTCTGAGAACTGATTAGCAGCAGTAGTAGCCTGGGTTTGCTCTATTATCATACCCGCACCTACAGTGCCATTAGTCACCCTATCGATAATAATAAACGCACCAGTAGCACGATTATCAGTATAAGGGTCACAGGCTACCATTTGGGTAAGCTTGATATTTGCTACCGCAATTTCGTTTAGATTCAAATGCACGGCATCTTTCTTTTCCATGGTGTTTACGTCAATCAAATAATTGATACCAGTAACTGAACCAGGTACAAACTTAGTCGCGAATTTAAAACCATATTGTTTGTTTGGAATTAGTGCTTCTTCATCCATCCAGACTAAATGAGTCTTGAAGGTACTTCCATGCAGTGGCAAATTATCCGATTTAACAATCATATCACCACGAGAAATGTCTATTTCATCTTCGAGGGTTAAGGTTGTTGTCAAGGGAGCATGGGCTACTTCCTGCTCACCTTCGAAGTTAACAATTGATTTTACGGTCGATTGTTTACCAGAGGGGAGAGTTGTCACTTTATCGCCAACTGCGATTTGACCGGATACCACAGTACCCGCAAAGCCGCGGAAGTTAAGGTGAGGACGGTTGACATACTGCACTGGGAATCTGAAATCATCTAAATTTAAATCTTTATCAATTTCTATATTTTCCAACGCGGTCATCAAGGTATCGCCTGTATACCAAGGTGTATGTTCACTCTTATTAACTACGTTATCACCATCAAGTGCCGATAATGGGATAAAGCTAATATCAGGAATATCCAGTTGTTTTGAAAATTCCAAATAGTCTTGTTTGATCTCTTCAAAAACAGTCTGACTGTAATCCATCAAGTCCATTTTGTTAATGGCCACGATAACGTGTTTGATCCCCAACAAAGAAACCAAAAATGAATGACGACGAGTTTGAGTTTTCACGCCAGCACGAGCATCTACTAATATAATCGCCATTTGACAGGTTGATGCACCTGTTACCATGTTACGGGTATATTGTTCATGTCCTGGGGTGTCTGCAATAATAAACTTACGTTTATCGGTAGAGAAATAACGATAAGCAACGTCGATAGTGATACCTTGCTCACGCTCAGATTGCAGACCATCAACTAATAACGCTAGGTCGACTTTTTCACCTGTAGTTCCAACTTTTTTACTGTCTTTGGTGATAGCTGCAAGTTGATCTTCGTAGATCATTTTAGAGTCGTGTAACAAACGTCCAATAAGAGTACTCTTACCGTCATCTACACTTCCGCAGGTTAAAAATCGAAGAAGATCTTTTTTCTCATGTTGATCTAAGTATGACAATATATCTTGTTGTAGTAATGTGTTTTCGCTATTCATATTTTAGCAACTCACCAAAAAATAAGGGTTTAATACAGAATCTTTTTGATTGTAACGTAATGCTGGTGTATCGGGGGCCAACGGGTTGTCTGCAGTGATAACGGTAACTTTACCGCCTGCAGCTTCAACTACAGCTTGTGCAGCGCCCGTGTCCCATTCAGAGGTTGGGCCCAAACGAGGATATAAATGCGCCTTACCCTCAGCAACCAAGCATAGTTTGAGGGAACTTCCCATTGCCACTAGCTCAGTCTCACCAGGCAAAGATTCCAGCAGAGATGCAATCTCAGGGCTTTGGTGCGAACGACTGCCAACCACTTGCCATGTTTCACCGTCTTGATGAGGACTAACTTTAATATCGTTAATTTCTCCGCCATCAATTTTATAAGCGCCTAGTCCTTCTACACCCACGTAGGTGGCATTTAACACTGGTGCGTAAACAACGCCTAAAACGGGTTTGCCATCACTAATTAAAGCAATGTTAACGGTGAATTCACCATTTTTCTTTACGAATTCTTTGGTGCCATCCAATGGATCAACCAGCCAGTAGTCATCCCAAGTTTGTCTGGTTTTCCAGTCAATACTGGCAGACTCTTCTGATAAGATAGGTAACTCAGAAATTTCCCTAAGACCATCAATAATGATGTGATGAGCAGCTAAATCTGCTTCTGTCAGAGGGCTTTCATCAGACTTTTCGTAAATCGCAAAATCTCTTTTATAAATTTCAAGTATGGCTGCCCCAGCTTTATGGGTTATTTCAGCTACTTGAGTTGCCAAAGCATGATCAAACATTAGTCTAAAAATCCTTTTTCTTGCAGCATTTTAAATAACAACTCCGCAGACTCTTCTGCAGTTTGTCCTGAAAATGTTAGGTGAATTTCTGGATTCTCAGGTGTTTCATAGGTGGAGTCGATGCCGGTAAAGTCTTTAATATCACCTTGGCGAGCTTTCTGGTAAAGACCTTTAGGATCTCGTTGTTCACAGATCTCTAAGGGTGTATCCACAAAAACTTCAATAAATTCACCTTCAGACAATAAACCGCGGCAAAAATCACGGTCTGCTTTAAATGGAGAGATAAAAGCGGTTAGTACAATTAGGCCAGAATCCACAAATAATTTTGCTACTTCACTGATTCGACGAATGTTTTCCACTCTATCTGAGTCGCTAAAACCTAAGTCGCCACACAAACCATGGCGCACATTATCGCCATCAAGCAAATAAGTATGTTTACTTGCTTCTGCAAGTTTCTTTTCCAATAAATTGGCAATCGTAGACTTTCCAGATCCGCTTAACCCCGTTAGCCAAATGACTGAAGGTTTTTGTGCTTTGGCCTCGGCTCTGCGTTTCTTGTCTACTTCATGTTGGTGCCATACGATGTTAGTAGCCATTAGAAATATCCTTCCATCTTTTTCTTCTCCATAGATCCTGAAGAGTCGTGATCAATCACTCTTCCTTGGCGTTCAGAAGTTTTCGTCAATAACATTTCTTGGATAACTTCAGGTAGGGTATCAGCTTCAGATTCCACCGCCCCAGTTAATGGGTAACACCCTAACGTTCTAAATCTGACCGAGCGCATTTCAGGCACTTCACCTTCTTCCAAAGGCATACGGTCGTCATCCACCATAAACAATACACCGTCTCTTTCAACCACAGGTCGTGGTTTAGCTAAGTACAATGATGGAATTTCAATATTCTCTAGATAAATATATTGCCATATATCTAATTCGGTCCAATTCGACATAGGGAACACACGAATGCTTTCGCCTTTATTGATTTGTGAATTATAGATATTCCACAACTCTGGGCGTTGGTTTTTCGGATCCCAACGATGGTTATCATCACGGAAAGAATAGACTCTTTCTTTTGCACGGGATTTTTCTTCATCACGACGTGCACCACCAAAAGCAGCATCAAATTTATATTTGTTTAATGCTTGTTTTAATCCAGCGGTTTTCATGATGTCGGTATGCTTTGCACTACCATGGGTGAATGGACCTACACCCATATCAATACCTTCCTGATTAATATGTACTAATAAATCAAGATCATGTTTCTTAGCCATCTTGTCACGAAACTCTATCATTTCATGAAATTTCCAAGTGGTATCAACGTGTAACAAAGGAAAAGGAATTTTACCAGGCGCAAAAGCTTTGCGGGCAAGATGTAATAGGACTGAAGAGTCTTTACCTACCGAGTAGAGCATTACTGGGTTATCGAATTCTGCAGCAACCTCTCTGAAAATATGAATACTTTCAGCCTCAAGCTGTTTCAAATGAGTCACTGACGGAATAGAGTTAGTCATGTTTAATTTCCACGTAAATTCAAGCGTTAGACAAAATACTTATATGCATAGAACCATAACATAGATAACGGCATTATAGGTATGACCATTTACTATATTTAGCAACAAAATGGTTTAAAAAAACAAAAAGCGAACCGCTTGTAAATAAACTGATCGCTAAATGTAATTTTTATGTGTTAATTGTTTTATAAATTCTTTAATTCGCGATCAACAGCATCGAATGTCTCATTGATGGTTTTGTTTGGTTTCGCTGTTAATAAACTAACCACCACGGTGAAAACACAACTGACTATAAAACCAGGGACAATTTCGTAAATAACATCGCTTAATGCCTGTCCATCTATTGTTAGGTCGGCAAAAATCCAAATAAGTACAGTTATTGCACCTGTGATCATTCCAGCTAACGCGCCAGCAAAAGTCATTCGTTTCCAATATAAGCTGATAATAACTAAGGGGCCAAATGCGGCACCGAAGCCAGCCCACGCATTACTCACAAGGGTCAGTACTGTGCTATCGCGGTCGTATGCAAGTAATACCGCTACAAATGCAACTAGGGCCACTGAGATACGGCCTACCAGAACGAGTTCTTTTTGACTGGCACCACGACGCAAAAATGCTTGGTAAAAATCACCCGTTAAGGAACTTGAGGTAACCAATAATTGCGAAGAAATTGTGCTCATGATTGCCGCTAAAATTGCAGCCAGTAAAAAGCCACCCACAAATGGATTAAATAAAAGTTGGGATAAGACGATAAAAATGGTTTCAGGATCTTCAATATTAGCTTGTGTCTTACTCATATAAGCTAGACCAAACAATCCTGTAGCAACGGCACCGGCCAAGGACACTATCATCCAACTCATGCCAATACGTCTAGCTACTTTCATGTCTTTAACATGGCGAATTGCCATAAATCGAACAATTATGTGTGGCTGTCCAAAATAACCCAGTCCCCAAGCTAACAATGAGATTATGCCGATAGCAGATAGTGCCTGTCCTGTTGAAGCATTAACCCATAGACTCATCATATTCTCGCTTACGCTAGATATTTGCTGAGTCACTTCACCTATGCCGCCCACTTCGAATAGCACCACAGCAGGAACCATGATTAGGGAAACAAACATGATGCAGCCTTGTACAAAATCGGTCATGCTTACCGCCAAAAAACCACCAAACAAGGTATAGGCAACTACAACACCAGCAGTCACATACAGACCGGTTTCATAGGTTAAGCCAAAAGAAGATTCGAAGAGTTTGCCGCCTGCTACTACGCCGCTTGACGTGTAAAGAGTAAAAAATACGATGATTACCACTGATGAAATCACACGGAGTAAACGACTTTTATCTTCGAATCGGTTTTCAAAATAATCGGGTAGGGTAATAGAATTATTTGCTACTTCGGTATAAACCCTTAGACGTGGTGCCACTAAAATATAATTAAGAAATGCACCTATGGTTAATCCTGCTGCGATCCAGATGCTAGATAAACCAGATACATACATTGCTCCTGGCACGCCCATTAACATCCAACCACTCATGTCTGATGCACCTGCCGATAAAGCCGTTACTTTAGGGCTCAATGTCCTACCACCGAGCATGTATTCTGTCATGTCGGAAGTAGACTCTTTAAAGGCGTAAAGACCTATTCCTAGCATCACGATAAAATACACAGTTAGTGATATGACTGTACCTAATTCCATTGAAAATCCTTTGTTTTTTAATATTTATCTCTATATTCGTTGATCTATGCTAACAAGCATAGCGGTGGCATACTAGGGGCACCCTGATCCGCCGTAAAAATATTATTACAGTCGAGTTTCTTTAAAGTTCAATATTTAGGCAAAATGAGCTCTTAGTTTTATGAATTATTGTTTTTATACATTTGCACAATTAACCACTATTCAGCTTTATCAAATTTTACGCTTACGCCAGAACGTTTTTGTTTTAGAGCAAAAAAGCTTCTATGACGATATCGATAATCTCGATCAAGAAGCTAAACACCTTTGTGTTTATTCTGACACTCAACAGTTACAGGCTTACTCACGTTTACGGATAGTAGGTGAGTCATCTTCGATGGGTAAAATAGAACGAGTTGTAGTAGACAGCCATGCTCGAGGCCTTGGACTAGCAGCTCAGATGATGAATGAAATTATTGCCTATTTTCAGCAACAGCAGGGCATTGAAAGTGTTTTGTTATCCGCTCAGGTTGAGGTAATTGATTTCTATAAAAAGTGGGGATTTGCCATCAAAGGAGATAGCTATGACGACGGTGGCATTGAACATGTAGATATGGTTCTGTTCTTTACCTAGAAAACTGTCTTAGTTTGGTATAACAAAAAGGCCCATTTTGTGGGCCTTTTGAGTATCTGAATAACCTTGCGAGAAATTAGACGTTAAAGCGGAAGTGAATTACATCACCGTCTTTAACAATGTAATCTTTACCTTCCAAGCGCCATTTACCCGCGTCTTTGGCACCTTGCTCACCTTTAAATTCTACGAAGTTGTCGTAACCGATGATTTCTGCGCGAATAAAGCCTTTTTCAAAGTCTGTATGTATTTTACCTGCTGCTTGCGGTGCAGTTGAGCCTTCAGGGAAAGTCCAAGCTCTAACCTCTTGTACTCCAGCGGTGAAATAAGTTTGTAAAGTCAATAAGCTGTAACCTGCACGAATCACACGATTCAAACCAGGTTCGGTTAAGCCTAGCTCTTCCATAAACTCTGCTTTTTCTTCATCATCTAATTCTGCAATTTCAGATTCAATTTCCGCACAAACAGCAACAACTACAGCATTTTCTTGTTCTGCGATAGCACGAACTTTGTCTAAATAGGGATTGTTTTCGAATCCGTCTTCGTTAACATTTGCCACATACATAGTTGGCTTAAGCGTTAGCAAATTCATATAACTAATGGCTGCTAATTCTTCTTTTTCTAGTTCGACACCGCGTAGTAAAGTACCTTCATCTAACGCAGGTTTAATTTTTTCTAAAACTTTCATTTCGAATTTGGCGTCAGCGTCACCACTTTTAGCTTTTTTGCCAACTCTGATAAGTGCTTTTTCTACGCTTTCAAGATCAGCTAAGGCTAGCTCGGTGTTAATGACATCAATATCGTCTTGAGGATTTACTTTACCGGCTACATGCACGATGTTGTCATTTTCGAAACAACGGACTACGTGTCCGATGGCATCAGTTTCGCGAATATTAGCAAGGAATTTGTTTCCTAGTCCTTCACCTTTAGATGCTCCAGCGACTAATCCGGCAATATCTACAAATTCCATTGTTGTTGGAATAGTGCGTTTGGGCTCTACGATTTCAGCTAATGCTGTCAATCTCTCATCAGGCACAGGGACTACACCTGTATTGGGTTCAATTGTACAAAACGGAAAGTTAGCCGCTTCGATGCCTGCTTTGGTTAATGCATTGAACAACGTTGATTTTCCGACGTTGGGCAAACCAACGATTCCACATTTAAAACCCATTTGGTGTTCCTTAAACTATTTTGCGCTCAGATAATCCGGCGTATGCTGTTATTCTACTTTGAATGAGTGAAGGCGATTCATAGCCTTTTTCACATCATCTTTTAACAAAATTTCGGTACAACGCAATGCTTCATCTATTGCGGCATCGATTTTTTCTTGATCTTGTTGTGACGCTTTTCCTAGCACATGGCCGGTAACTCGAGATTTATCACCAGGATGACCGATACCAATGCGTAGTCTTAAAAAGTCTTTAAAGTTTCCTAGTTTTGATACGATATCTCTAATCCCATTTTGACTGGAACTACCACCTATTTTGAACTTTGCAATACCGGGAGGTAAATCAAGCTCATCAAAAGCAACAAGCATATTCTCAGGGGGGATTCGATAAAACCCGCTTAGGGCGGAAACTGCCTGACCACTTTTGTTCATATAAGTGGTAGGAATAAGTAATCTAATATCCTGTCCAGCACAAGTAATGCGGCCAGTATATCCAAAAAATTTGTTTTCTAATTTGAGCGTGCACCCAAATTGTCTTGCCAATGCTTCTACAAACCATGTACCGGCATTGTGGCGTGTGTTTTTATATTCGGGGCCTGGATTTCCCAGGCCCACAATAAGTTGAATGTCAGACAAGCAACTTATTCCTCAGGTGCAGCTTCTTCAGAATCGCCAGCTTCTGATTCTTCTTCGTCTGCACTAGGTCCTTTAGCAGTCTTAATAGTTGCTACAGCTAAGTCATGTGACTCACCTTTAGAAAGTTCAACTAAAACAACACCTTCAGGAAGCACTAGGTCTGACAAGTGAACAGTTTCACCTAGGCCAACAGGTTCTAAGTTAACTTCGATGAACTCTGGAAGTACGCCAGGTAAACAGGTTACTTCAACATCGTTCATGTGATGTTCTGCGTGACCGCCTTCAGTTTTAATTGATTCAGCTTTGTCTTCGTTGATGAAATGAAGAGGTATATTTGTAGTTACTTCTTTATTTTTGTCAACACGCAAGAAATCAATGTGTGTAACTTTAGGCTTGTAAGGGTGACGTTGCATATCTTTTACAAGAGCATCTACTTTTTCACCAGCGATATCAAGGGTAAGAACATGGCTATAAAAAGCTTCGAATTCTTGAGCTTGAATTACTTTATTGTGCGCTAAAGTAAGAGATACTGGGTCTTTACCAGCACCATAAAGGATAGCAGGAACTTTGTCTTCACGACGTAGGCGGCGGCTCGCACCTTTCCCCAAGTCAGTACGAACTTCTGCATCCAAGTTGAAAATTGCATCAGACATTTTGGAACTCCAAATTAAAAAATTAAATTTTGTTGTTTCTTGCGACCAGAAACAACTTAAATACAAGCATATGCTTGCGACCCATTGAAAACGGGCGCCGAAGTCTACCACTAGACTGCATACTTAACAAGCATTTGAGGCGTTATTTCAGTTACATAGTAAGATTTTGTATCCGTAGCAAAACTAGGGTAGGTTCACCGTTTACATAGCGCTAATAATAGGAAGTAGTTTAAGTGATTTATCTTAAGTCTTTAATAATAATATGTGTATGTTTTGCGAATTTTAAGGTTTTGGCTGAACAAACAGCTTTAGTAGGTGGCCGCTTAATTGATGGGTTTGGACACCAGCCCATCGCTAATAGTGTCATCCTAGTTAAAGATGGCATTATTCAGGACGTTGGCACAGTAGATACCTTGCCGGTTCCTAAGGGGTATAAAATCGTTTCTACAGAAGGGATGGATGTGTTGCCTGGCCTATGGGAGAACCATGCCCATTTGATGCTCAATGGACATTCGGATTATGTGCATTGGGATAAAGCTTATATCAATCGTTTATCAGATGAAATTATGCCAGCAAGTGCAGTTCAACTATTACTGGCAGGGATCACCAGCGCTAGAGATTTAGGCGCCCCTCTAGAAGATACCATTAGTGTTAAAAAACGCATTGAAGATAGCTCTATACCAGGACCTAACTTATATGTGTCTGGGCCTTTTCTACAACACCAAGCCTATCCAGGAACAGAGCGCTTTCGCTGGGGAATCGACGGGGTGCGAGATGCAAAACGCAAAGTTGATAAATTGGCTGATGCGGGCATGGATATTATTAAATTAATTGATCAAGATAAAATGGCTTTAGAAGAAGCTCAAGCAATCGTCGATCAGGCCCATAAAAGAGGTTTAAAAGTTGTTGCCCATTCGCACCGGCCCAATGAAATTAGACGAGGCCTTGAAATTGGTGTTGATAACTTTGAACATACGGGACTAACCACTTCACCAGAATACCCAGAAGATATAATAACAATGCTAAAGGAGCGTACTGCTACTGGCCGTGTCGCAGGCGGTCCTTTATTTTGGACACCCACCGTTGAAGGTTTATGGAACTATCCTACCACCGTTGCCAATCCTGAAAAATTGGACAGTCAATGTTGGAAACGTGGATTAAAAGCAGACACTATTGCTGATATTAAAGGCTCGTTAGAAAATGTTGGTCAACTGGACTACATGCAGCTTACTCCGCTGCGTAAGCCCACATTGAAACGCAAAATAGGTCAATTAAAAGACGCCGGCGTGGTATTTCTGGTTGGAACTGATAGTGGCATTCCGGCTAAATTTCATTGTCAAAGTACTTGGAATGAAATGGCCGTATGGGTAGATGAAATGAATATAAGTGCAATGGATACTATTCGAGCGGCAACTTATTGGCCGGCTGTTATGATGGGTGTCCATGATAAAACCGGAACTGTTTCGGCAGGCAAAGCGGCGGATATTATTGCTGTTCATGGTGATGTTTTGCGCTACATCAACTTATTACAACGAGTGGATTTTGTGATGAAAGGCGGGGTGGTGTATAAATCAGACGGCCAACCGGTGGAGGCCAACTTAAACTAATCTACCTTTACTGTTGATTAAGGTTACCCAGGAGCTCGACTTGTTTCGGGCTCATTTGTTTTTGGCGTACACTAAACTTATTTAAAGTCTTCTTGACCCATTTCACTGCGACCTATCTCCGTGGCTTCTACCACTTTTAGAACTTGACCATACTGCTGAAAGGTTAATACGTCAGTTAATATGTAACCTTTTACTTGCACTATCATGCCATTTTTCAGCATTTCTTTGTTCATACCTCTGGGCATGTACTTTTTACCATCATTTGCGTCTAAACCAAAAAAACCACCTTCCATGCCTTTGTATACAATAGTGCCGGTAATGGTAAGCATTTCTGGTTCCTCTTGTGACGTTTTGCTGGTGTTGGCTTTTTTCAATTCTATATTGGATTGAACTTCGAGTTCTGCAGGGGAGTTGGCATCGGTAGTGTCATTGCCAGAACAGCCCGCAAAAAAGACTATGGAAAATAGACAAAGTAACCTATTCATTTTTATCCCATCAATATTATTTTGAACAATATACAAATATGTATAACACGATAGTTTGACAATTACATTTTATAAAAGTGCACAAAAAAAGCCGTTGGATTATTAAATCAAACGGCTTTCTTACAATTTTACTGACGTGTTTAAGGCTTAATACTCAAACATCGCAGAAATTGATTCTTCATTACTTACACGACGAATCGCTTCAGCTAGCATGTTAGACAAGGTTAGTTGTTTTACTCGGCTTAATGCTTTGATGTCATCTGCAAGAGGAATACTATCAGTGATGATAATTTCATCAATCACTGAATTTTGAATATTTTCTACTGCATTTCCAGAGAAAATAGCATGAGTCGCATAGGCGTAAACATTTCGAGCACCGTGCGCTTTTAACGCCTCAGCAGCCTTACCTAAAGTACCACCGGTGTCAATCATGTCATCAACAATGATGCAATCACGATCATTTACGTCACCAATAATGTGCATCACTTGCGCCACATTAGCTTTAGGACGACGTTTATCGATAATTGCTAAATCGGTGTCATTCAAGAGTTTTGCCATGGCTCTGGCTCGCACTACGCCACCGATATCTGGAGACACAACCACTGGATTATGAAAATCACGTTGGCGCATATCGTCTAATAGTATTGGCGTACCAAATGCGTTGTCTACCGGCACATCGAAGAAACCTTGAATTTGTTCTGCGTGCAAGTCGATGGTCAAAACCCGGTCAACGCCTACATTCGATAAGAAATCAGCAACAACCTTAGCGGTAATAGGAACACGTGCTGAGCGAACTCGTCGATCTTGACGAGCATAACCAAAATAAGGAATTACAGCAGTGATACGACCCGCAGATGCGCGACGAAGTGCATCGATCATTACGATCAATTCCATTAAGTTATCATTGGTAGGGGCACAGGTAGATTGAATGATAAAAACGTCAGAACCACGTACATTTTCATGTATTTCGACGCTAATTTCACCATCACTGAAGCGGCCCACACTAGCGTGGCCAAGTTTAGTATAAAGTCTATCTGCTACTTTTTGGGCGAGTTCTGGTACTGCATTACCAGCGAAAAGCTTCATGTCCGGCACAAGAAATTTCCTCAGTGCGAAAGTGTTAAGGGTAACCAATGATTACATTGATTCATCGCGTTTCAGGCTTGCCGCGAGCTTAGTCTAGATTGCGTTTGTCAGCAGTTAAGCCGAGGTTAATTGCATTTTAGCTAAATACTCATGTAAGGGTGATGTATTAATACCTTTTGCGACAAACGCCTGACAATCTTCAGGCAAGATACGTTTAACCTGCTCAGCTTGTTCGAAAGTGTCAAAAACAGAAAATAAGCATGCTCCTGTTCCCGTCATTCTCGACGGCGCGTATTCTAACAACTGACGTAATAAATTTGCAACTTTAGGATAGCGATCACAGACTAATTTTTGGCAATCATTGCGAGTTTTTGTAAATTCGTAGTCCTGCCACTGTATTTTAGCTGAATTTCGGATTAAATCATCCGCGGCAAATATTTCTGCGGTGGAAACATGACAATTGGGAAAAACAATCAAATAAAAAGGTGAGGGTAGCTCTGTTGGTGTGATTTTTTCACCCACACCTTCTGCAAAGGCGGTTTTGCCATGGATAAAAATGGGTACATCGGCACCTAGGGTCAAGCCAATCTCCGCCAATTCAGATAACGATAATTGTGTATTCCATAGAGCATTAAGCGCCACTAAGGTGGTTGCAGCATTAGAAGAGCCGCCTCCAATGCCGCCACCCATAGGTAGCCTTTTATCCAACCAAATATTACATCCCAACGGGCTGCTGGAGTGTTGCTGCAATTTTTCAGCGGCTTTGTAAATTAAATTATCCTGCTCGGCGACACCATCTAATGGCGTCTTTAAGGAAATAATGCCGTCATCAGTGGTCTCGAATGCGAGTTGGTCACCAATATCCACCAATTGAAATAGGCTTTGTAATAAATGATAACCCTTTTCGTTTTGTCCGGTGATATGTAAAAAAAGGTTCAATTTTGCAGGGCTGGGCCACCATTGCTTAGGTTTTTCGCTTTGTGTCATTACAATTTCTGCCAAGAAGATATTTTAATTTTAATTTGGTTTGCGATGTTTTGGGTGTTCGTTAGTTGTAAAGCGTGGGGTAACCACAACTGTTCGACTTTTTTGTAATTTGAATAGGTTAATGTCCAAGGTACACACTTTTTGCACTTAGCTTCTAACTGACTTACTAAACCATATTCGTCGTAAATAACATTATCCTTGGCGGTATGCTGTCCTTTTACCCAAAGCCCGAGTTTTTCCACCGGAATATTCCAACCCGTCACCTTTAAAATTAAACTGTTGGGATCAGAATCGGTGAAGGTTTTATCGTCAACTTCTAACTTTGCAAAATTATCATCGCTGTGCATTTTTAAAATATTGGTACCAATAAACGTATTTAATTGTAAATCAAATTGATTTTCATGCTGTTGCCAATTCATATAGGCACTGACTTTTTCTTCTTCACTTTTAAACGCTAAACGGCCTTTGATTTTCCAGTGGGTTAAATCTGAAAGTTGCTGTTGATGGCGTTTGCTGTCGATACTTTGATTAATTTTAGTTGATGTGACGCAACCGGATAAAATCAGTAAGAGTAAGCAGGCTGATATGACAAAAATCGGTTTCATGCAAAATGCCAAGTTGAAATTTAGTTGATATTTTATTCGTTTATCAAAGCTTAAGATAAAAAAACAGCTAAAATTGAGTTGAAATATTAGTATATATGGGAACACAGAAGCTCCACTACTTTCAATAGTTTTGGCTTTTGCGTACAATGCCGCTCCCAATAATGTTGCATGGTTGACTCGCATTTCTCAATGACACTGATTGCTGTAGGAATTAATCACAAAACTGCCCCCGTTGTTTTACGGGAGAAAGTAGCCTTTCCCGTGGAGTCCATGGTGGAAGCGCTTGCATCTTTGAGAGAGCAATTAGGAGCTGATGAGTCGGTTATTCTGTCTACCTGCAATCGTACTGAAATTTATGTGTCAACTAAGCATTCTTTAGCTGATAAATTAGTCCAGTGGCTCGCCACATTTCATAATTTAGATACCAATGAATTGATTTGTCACAGTTACATGCTAGAAGAAGATGAGGCAATTCGCCACGTAATGCGCGTCGCCAGTGGTTTAGATTCTTTAGTATTGGGAGAACCACAAATATTAGGCCAAGTCAAACAAGCCTATATTAATGCCAAGAATTATGGGGCAGTAAATAGCCAATTTGAAAAATTATTTCAACATACATTTTCAGTGGCGAAAAAAGTGCGAACCGAAACAGATATTGGTGCAAATGCTGTCTCGGTTGCCTTTGCCGCTGTACAATTGTCTAAACAGATATTTTCATCTTTATCGAAAACTAAAGTTTTGTTAATTGGCGCGGGTGAAACCATTGAGTTAGTTGCTAAGCATCTAACGAATAGTGGTGTAAATACGATAACGGTTGCCAACCGTACTTTAAGTCGCGGTAAAGATTTAGCAGAACAAATCAACGCCAATGTTATTACTCTAGCGCAAATACCTAAAGTATTACATGAAGCCGATATTGTGATCAGCTCCACTGCCAGTACCTTACCCATCATTGGTAAAGGGATGGTGGAAAGTGCATTAAAGGATCGTAAACATAAACCTATCTTTTTCGTAGATCTTGCAGTACCAAGAGATATCGAGACGGAAGTGGCAGATCTGGATGATGCATATTTATATTCAGTCGATGATTTACAACATATTGTCGAGCAGAATTTAGCTAGTCGTCAGCAAGCGGCAGATGAAGCTGAGTTGATTATCCGAGAACAAGCACAAGTATTTAGTAATTGGCAAAACTCGTTACAGTCGATTGATTCTTTAAAGCTATTTCGGCAGCAAAATAATGACGTTAAAGTTAAATTACAACAGCGTGCTTTAGGCCAGTTAGCCGAAGGCAAAGATCCGCAAGAAGTCGTGATAGAATTATCAAATAAGCTGACCAATGCGTTACTTCATGCGCCAACTAAAGCGCTGAGCCGCGCTGCATCAGAACAAGACCAAAACACATTGTCATTGCTTCGGCAAACATTGGGTCTGGATGTCGAAAAAGAATAAACAGGAAAACCATGAAAGATTCAGTAGTCAGTAAATTAGAAACTCTTATCGAACGATTCGAAGAAGTTCAGGCGTTATTAAGTAACGCTGAAATTATTGCGGATCAAGACAAGTTCCGTGCATTGTCAAAAGAATATTCCCAATTAGAAGGTGTGGTGAAAGCCTTTAAACAGTATCAGCAAGCGCAGGAAGACATAGAATCTGCGCAAGAAATGATGCAAGAAGATGACGCAGAAATGCGTGAGATGGCGCAAGAAGAGCTTAAAGAAGCCAAGTCGAAAATTGAAAGCTTAGAAAATGAATTACAGATATTGCTGTTGCCACGAGATCCCAACGACGATAGCAACTGTTTCTTAGAAATTAGAGCCGGAGCCGGTGGTGATGAAGCCGCAATTTTTGCGGGTGATTTATTCAGAATGTATAGCCGTTACGCTGAGACACAAGGTTGGCGTTTGGAGCTTATCAATGCCAACGAAGGCGAGCACGGTGGTTATAAAGAAGTGGTGGCAAATATTATTGGCGACGGTGTTTACGGCATTATGAAATTTGAGTCAGGTGGACACCGCGTACAGCGGGTGCCTGAAACTGAGTCTCAGGGCCGAATTCACACCTCTGCTTGTACCGTAGCTGTGTTACCTGAAATCCCAGAATCAGAAGCCATCGAAATCAACCCAGCTGATTTAAGAGTGGATACCTTTAGAGCATCTGGGGCTGGTGGACAGCACGTCAACAAAACCGACTCTGCTATTCGTTTAACTCACATTCCCACAGGCGTTGTAGTGGAATGTCAGGATGAACGTTCACAGCATAAAAACCGTGCTAAAGCTATGTCGGTATTGCAATCTAGATTGACTCAAATTGAAGAAGATAAACGTGCAGCTGAAGAGGCTTCCACACGCCGAAACTTGGTTGGAAGCGGAGATCGCTCAGAACGCATACGTACCTATAACTTCCCACAAGGACGGGTAACGGATCATCGAATCAATTTAACCTTATATAAATTAGATGATGTCATTGCTGGGGATGTAAATGCGTTGCTAGAACCTATTAGGCAAGAACACCAAGCTGATCTGCTAGCTTCCTTGTCTGATGGGAGCTAATTTAAGTTTGACCGCTGGTTCGAGCATTTCAGAGCTATTGAATTGGGCTTATCAGCAGTTATCGGCAGGCGAGAGCCCAAAAACAGACGCTAGATTTATACTTGCACATTGCATGGGCCAGTCAACTACTTACCTGATGACTTGGCCAGACAAAATTGTTGATGAGGATATCCAATCTCATTTTCAAAAATTGGTAACAAAACGCAAAATCGGACACCCTGTGGCCCATTTAATAGGTACACGGGATTTCTGGACACTAAGTCTTGAGGTATCCCCAGATACCCTTATCCCACGACCTGAAACCGAATTACTGGTTGAACAAGCCTTGCATTTACCTATAGATCAAACAGCAAAAGTACTGGATTTAGGCACCGGAACAGGCGCAATAGCATTGTCATTAGCTCAAGAAAAGCCTGATTGGCAAGTAACAGGAGTAGATGTTATTGAAAGTGCGGTGGCACTGGCAAAACGTAATGGGATTGCCAATCTGCTACCAGATGTTGAATTTCTGCAAAGTAGTTGGTTTGACAACTTGAATGCTAGAACCTTTGATTTAATAGTAAGCAACCCGCCTTATGTGGAAAGTGACAGTCATTACCTTTTGGAAGGGGATGTGCGATTTGAACCTGCATCTGCGTTAACTTCCGGCAAGGATGGTTTAGATGATATTAAGATTATCATTGAGCAATCGCTGAAGCATTTAGAAAGCGGAGGATGGTTGATGATTGAACATGGATACAATCAATCAGAAGATCTTGCTAAGTTATTCATGCAATATCAATATACCCATATTTTTCACAAAAAAGACTTGAACGATCAACCACGTATTAGTGCAGCTCAAAAGCCGTAATCCAATCAGCAATTATCAACCCTTTCGCCTACTTTCCTAATCAACGTTTTGTTTAGTCAAGCAATAACCAATGCAGCCTTCGCAATAACCTGGACACCCACCGTAATCGGGTAAGTTAATAACATGGACACCCATCGTAATAACATAGACACCCATCATTCAATCAGCTCAATCCTGTTTGGTTAATCGGTGGGTGTCCACGTTAAAGCTTTATTACGATGGGTGTCCACGTTAAAGCTGGTGGGTGTCCAGATTAAAGCGCATGTTAAAGCGGTGATTAATATTGGATAAGAAGTTCTGTATTTCTTTTGGAGGTAAGTAAAATGCTTAGGGTATTGAGTTACTTGATTGGATTTCAAATTTCTATGGCTCAGGAAGATTCTAAGTGTTAGATTATCTCGGATAATTTTCTATGGGGTTTTACTATGTCTGATATGTTTCTGTTTGCTGAAGATACAGATGAAGAAATTGAAGTTCAGAAAGGTGTATGGAAAGTCCTCATAGTTGATGATGAACCTGAAGTTCATGCGGTTACTAGGCTTGCGTTGAATGATTTTATTTTTCAGGAAAAAGGACTGAGTTTTATTAGTGCTCATAGCGGTGCTGAAGCTAAAGAACTATTCCAAAAGCACAATGACATCGCAGTTGTTTTGTTGGATGTTGTTATGGAGACAGATGAGGCCGGATTAGACGTAGCACAATATATTCGCAATGAGCTTCACAACAACTTTACGCGTATTATTTTAAGAACCGGTCAACCTGGCCAAGCGCCTGAGCGTGATGTTATCTTAAACTATGATATTAATGACTATAAATCGAAAACTGAATTAACTGCTCAAAAGTTATTTACCGTCGTTATCGCTTCTCTTCGTTCTTATCGAGATATAATGGTAATCGAAGAAAATCGAAAAGGTTTAGAGAAAATCATCTCTGCCTCTGCAAATTTGTTTACTATCCGTTCTTTAGAAAATTTTATCGAAGGAATTATTCAGCAACTATCTTCGTTACTTGGCGGAACTAAAGATGCGGCCTATATTACCTCTGCCGTTGCTGCGCCTAATCCAATTGATATTTTAGAGCCTGAAAATTTTTATCTATTTACTGGGAAAGGTGAATATCAAGGCCAAGAAGGTGCACTGTTAGAGGAGGTCGTCTCCGGAGAGGGGCTCATAGCGTGTAAAAAAGCTTTAGAAGAAAAGTCGCTTGTTTATGGCGAAGAATATGTCGCGGCATACTGTCAGGGTAAACATACTAACGGGGCGTTATTATATCTATCAGGGATCCCCAGAAAAATGAATCTCTATGACAAAAATCTTCTTAGTATATTCAGCGAGAATGTGCAAATTGCCTTTGATAATGTGCTGCTTACAAAAGATATTGAAGATTCACAACGTGAAATAATTGAGCGCTTAGGTACGGTTATTAACAAAGATTTTTGCGTTGGAAAGCGCATTCAGCGAATTGTAGAGATGTGTAAAGTCTTGTCAGTCGAGTACGGTCTTAGTGAAACTCAAATTGAAACTTTTAGTTTGGCATTACCGCTTTATGATGTCGGAAAGTTAAGTGTTCCCAAACATATATTAAGTAAGTCAGGCCCTCTTAATGAGCAAGAAAAAGCTAGTGCCAAGGAGCACGCACAAATTGGTTATGATTTGTTAAAAGGTTCTCGTCGTCAAATTATTCAATCAGCTGCGGAAATTGCTCGTGACCACCATGAACACTGGGATGGTAATGGTTACCCTAGAGGTTTAAAAGGCGAAGAAATACATCTTTATAGTCGAATTACCGCTGTTGCCGATGTTTACGATGCTCTGCGCAGTACATTAAACTACAAAGAAGCTTGGTCATTGGATAAAGTTCTCGACACTTTCGCACAAGCGCGTGGTAAACAATTTGAACCTAAACTGGTTGATATGTTATTTGCTAATATCGAAAAATTCGAAACTATCCAGCGACAATATCCTGAACCTGTTCAATAGAACCCAATATTAACAAAGCTAGGCGAAGCAAACGGCAAGTACCTTAGTCTAACTAACACCTTCCACTAGCCCTTCTGTTTGGTCAGATACTTACTATAAAATACTGGTCGCTTTATCTATCTTCCTTTATATTGAGGCTCAAATTTTACCAATTGAAATATAAAAATTAAAAAAGGGCGTTTTATGTACATGATGGCCAAACATCTTCATCTCACAGCTGTGGCACTTAGCATAATTTTGTTTATCTTACGTTTTGTATGGTTACAACGTAATTCCACTTTGTTACATAAAAAATGGGTGAAAATAGTCCCGCACATCGTTGATACTATTTTACTGCTTTCTGCCATAACACTATGTTTTATAGTACCTTTTAATCCTATGCAACACCCTTGGTTGTGGCAAAAAATAATCTTAGTTATTGCCTATATTGGTTTAGGATTTTACGTCCTGAAGTCTGCTAATTCGACCTTAAAACAATGGGGAGGCTTTTCTCTTGCTATCGCCTGTCTAGCACTGGCAGCTAATTTAGCGGTTACTAAACAAGCACTTATTGGGCTCTAAAAAATAGAGAACGATTGCGGTTAAGTTTAATTTTTTCAGCCCGATAACTATACATAATGCAAAGTTGTCTGAGGGTAATGTGAAAGCGCTTAATCATGCTATCAACGAAAATAATTCTTTATTAGCGAGTTTATTGTTAACTCAGCAATTTGAAAATGATATTGATATTTTAAAATATATTGATCAAATTGATATTCTCGCTAAAAAAGTCGCAAAGCAGATAGACGTTAACGCATCTGAGTTGGTAAGGTTTCAGCAGCTAATTGATGGCTTTTACACTGAGTTGGCGTTTAGCGGAGATGAAAACGATTTCTTTAATTCTAGATATAGTTTAATTGATAAAGTAATCGACTATCACACTGGGATTCCTGTCACAATATCCATTGTTTTTTCTGCCATTGCTAATCAATTAGATTTTAACGTAGCAGGGGTTAATTTTCCTGGTCACTTTTTGATTCGTCTACAAACTCGGGAAAAACGATTGCGTTTTATCGACCCACTTAATGGCAATACAATAAAATGGCAAGAGTTAGAGGCCTTATATTTCAGTATTGTTGGGGAAACAGAAGATGAAGAAATGCCTTCCGATGCCCTTAACATTGCCTCTACCGAAGAAATTTTAGTGAGGCTACTACATAACTTGAAGGCCTCCTATATTCGAGAAGAAAACTATCAAATGGCCCTTATAGCTGTGGAGTTATTGATTGAGTTTTGTCCTGCTGATCCTTACGAGCGCCGTGACCGAGGTTTTTTACTTTATCAATTAGAATGTCCTCAGGTGGCTAAAGCGGATTATCAATTTTTCATAGAACATTGTCCTCAAGATCCTTCTGCGCAAATATTAAAGCTGCAAATGCACAATTGGGATAGTGTAGGTAATATCGTTTTACATTAGTAACAACGCCGCGTAAGAATAATAGCTAGGTGATAGTTTGCTTAACTTGTCTTGGGTTAAGCAAGTTTGTTCAACTCAAAACCTCCGTCCGGTGATAAATCATAAACAACTGATACGTTGAAGTAACAAATTTACTTTACTCCCTGCTGTAATATTCCTACTATGCCTGTCATTATTATGATGACTTTAACCAAGAGAATTAATTTCAGTGAATAATCAACACACTATTTCCGTCGGCAATGTAGATGTTGCTAATGACAAACCTTTTGTTTTGTTTGGTGGTATGAATGTACTTGAGTCCCGTGATTTGGCAATGCGCATTGCTGAACATTACAAAGAGGTTACTACGCGACTAAATATCCCATATGTATTTAAAGCTTCTTTTGATAAAGCTAATCGTTCATCGGTTCATTCTTATCGTGGCCCTGGAATGGAAGAAGGTTTAAAAATTTTTGAAGAAATTAAAAACACCTTTGATGTACCACTTATTACAGATGTACATGAGCCGCATCAAGCACAACCAGTGGCTGAAATTGTTGATGTTATTCAGTTACCTGCGTTTTTAGCCCGCCAAACAGATCTGGTAGTGGCAATGGCACAAACCAACGCTGTCATTAACGTTAAAAAACCCCAATTTTTAGCTGCCCATGAAATGCGTCACATTATTAATAAATTTTTGGAAGCGGGTAACGACAAAGTTATTTTGTGTGAGCGAGGTTCTTGTTACGGCTATAACAATCTAGTTGTTGACATGCTTGGCATGGATGAAATGAAAGATTATGCTCCAGTAATATTTGATGCTACACATGCTTTACAAAAGCCAGGAGGGCGTTCTGATTCTGCTGATGGTCGTAGAGCTCAAGCGGCTCAATTAGCTCGCAGTGGTATGTCATTGGGTCTTGCGGGATTGTTTATTGAAGCTCACCCTGAACCAAATCAAGCGAAATGTGATGGGCCTTGTGCGTTAAAGCTAGATAAATTAGAACCTTATTTGCTACAAATGAAACAGTTAGACGAATTGGTCAAAAGCTTTGCACCTTTAGACACTAGCGCTAACTAATAGCCTAACGGCGAACTTATTCAGTTAGTTTCGCCGTGTTGTTGATTGCACTTGATGTTTCTTCAATTTCAACTACAAATTGTTGTAGCTCTTTCTTTGCAGCTATAGATACTACTGAAAGTTGAGAAGCTTCAATTGCATTCAATGGTTGAAGATCATCTAAGTTTTGTTTAAGTAAAGCATCAATGGTAGTGGCTAATGACATGCCCATATCAGCGGTATCATTTGCATTGGCAAAACCACAGACACTAGCGGTTAATGCGATTGCGACGGTAATATATTTTAAGTTTTTCATTTTTTCTCTAAATTATTTTCATTTAAAATTATCATTTTTGTCATATTTATTTAACAAAAACACTCGATTAAGTTAATGTTTTATTTATATAAAATTTTAACTTGGAGCTATTTTATACAATTAATTAGAAGCTTAAAAATGACATTTAGTATGGATAAGCATTAGAAAAACTAATGAATATAAGGCGTTTCTGGTTTATCCTTAGGGTAATCCACCAAAAATAAGATTTGTCATGAATCGCAGATTGCCCCCGTTGAATGCCTTGAGAGCATTTGAAGCCGCTGCAAGACATTTGAGCTTTACTAAAGCGGCAGATGAGCTCTTTGTTACACAAGCAGCAGTTAGTCATCAAATTAAAAGTCTAGAAGAGTTTCTCTCGATCAAATTATTCTTGAGAAAGAATCGTTCCTTGCTGCTCACTGAACAAGGGCAAGGTTACTATCTTGAATTAAAAGAGCTGTTTGAATCTTTATATTTAGCCACGGAAAGACTATTAGCTGCAGGGGCTAAAGGTGCTCTAACTGTGGCTATGCCTCCAAGCTTCGCGATTCAATGGTTGGTGCCAAGAGTTAATCAGTTTAGTCAGCAGTATCCCGATATAGACGTTAGAATCAAAGCAATAGATTCTGATGATGGTTTCTTGGAGGACGACGTTGATGTGGCCATTTATTATGGTCGCGGTAAATGGTCTGGATTAAAAGTAGACAAATTACATACTGAATATTTGACACCGGTTTGTTCCCCAATGTTGTTTAACGGGACTAAGCCGTTAGAAAGTTTGAAAGACCTTAAACACCATCGTTTATTGCACGACAGTACCCGCGAAAGCTGGAAGACGTTTATAAGACAATTTCATGTCAACGGCGTGAAAGTAGAACAAGGTCCCATCTTCAGTCATACCATGATGGTGCTTCAAGCTGCGGCTCTTGGCCAAGGGATTGCTCTTGCCAATAGCGTGTTAGCCAGTCCGGAATTAGCCTCTGGTCGTCTAATTTGTCCATTCGAGGAACGTTTAGTGAGTAAGAGCAGTTACTATCTGGTTTGTCACGAATCCCAAGCTGAGTTAGGAAAAATTGCAACCTTTAGGCATTGGCTGTTGGAGCAGGTTAAAGAGGATCAAGATGAAGCACTTAATTGATAGCCCCGAAAAGCCATTCGCACGTTTCATTTTTGCCCATGGCGCTGGTGCAAATAAACACAGTGATTTTATGCAGCAAATTGCTGTTTTACTGTGTCAGGGCGGGGTTGAAGTTGTGCGCTTTGATTTTCCATATATGCTGCGAGCAGCTGAAAAAAATAAACGGCAACCACCAGACAGAGCTAATATATTATTGCAAGATTTTACAGAGATGGTAGATGGTGCCGATACAAAGCTACCATTGTTTGTTGGTGGTAAATCCATGGGTGGAAGAATGGCATCAATGCTTGAATCCGACAGCGAAGGCAAAGGCGTTGAGGCAATAAAAGGTGTCATCTGTTTAGGTTATCCTTTTCATCCGCCGGGTAAACCGGAAAAACTGCGGACTGCGCATTTATATGATGCAAGGTTACCTATACTGATAATTCAGGGAGAGCGGGATACATTTGGTAATCGTAGTCAGGTGGAGTCTTACCAACTTCCTAACAATATAGATATTCAATTTTTAGCGGCAGCAGATCATAGTTTTGTACCGCTTAAATCTAGTGGAGTTGGGCCAGATGAGCATATTCGCTCGGCTGTTCATCGAATGATAAAATTTATGAAGGAACAAATATGAAGTTTTTATTAATGTTTGCTGCTTGTAGCGCAGCACTATCGGTATTGTTAGGTGCTTTTGGTGCACATGCTTTAAAAGATATGTTGACTGAAAGTTCGTTAGGTTACTTCCAAACTGCGGTGCAATATCAAATGATCCACAGTCTAGCCATGATAACGTTTTTAGTTTTTTACGCTTATTGGAAAAATGAATGGTTAATCTGGGGGGCGCGATCCTTTGCTTTCGGGATATTATTTTTCAGCGGTAGCTTATATATTTTGGCAACCACTAATTTAAAGTGGGTCGGTCCCATCACCCCTTTAGGTGGGTTGTGTTTTGTGGCTGGTTGGGTGTGTTTATTAGTGGCAGCTTACGAATATGAGAATTAATTCTCTACTGTTTTATTGTCGTGCAGGCTTTGAAGCTGATTTATGTTCTGAGCTGCAAGAAAAATTGAGTCAATTGGGTGTTTACGGTTATCCAAGGTTTACAAAAAAATCTGGTTTCGTTCAATTTATTTGCCATCAAGATGGCGATGCTGACAAGGTAATTCAGCAACTAGCGGTGAAGGAGCTTGTGTTTGCTCGACAAATGTTTGCCGGTTCAGAGCCTCTAGAATTAACGGATACCTCTGATCGCATATCACCGATACTTGAACAATTGCAGGAACAAAGCATCTTTGGTGAATTGCGGGTTGAACATGCTGATACAACCGATGGCCGAGAACTTTCTAAGTTATGTCGAAAACTATCAGTGCCTTTACGACAACAGCTGCGTAAAAATAATTTGTTGACGGCAAAAGAACAGAGTAACAAACCTTGTTTGTTCGTGTTTTTTGTTACTGGTACTGACGTGATTCTTGGTTACTCGAACCCTAAAAAGCACAGTGCTTATCCCTTGGGTATTTTACGTTTACGCTTTCCATCATCAGCACCAAGTCGCTCAACCCTCAAATTGGATGAAGCAATTCAGTCGTTCATTTCTAAAGCTGAAATGGCGCAGCGATTTGAGCCGGGTATGCATGCGGTTGATTTAGGTGCTTGTCCTGGTGGCTGGACTTATCAATTAGTGCAACGAGGCCTCTTCGTGCAAGCAGTTGATAATGGCGCAATGGACGAAAACTTAATGGAAACAGGGCAAGTTAGCTACTTCCCTGAAGATGGTTTTAAATTTGAGCCAAGAAAAAAAAATGTCCAATGGTTAGTGTGCGATATGATTGAGCAGCCCCAACGTGTTGCAAAATTAATGGCCAATTGGTTAGTGAAAGAGTGGTGTAAGGAAGCTATTTTTAATCTAAAGCTACCCATGAAACAAAGGTACGAATCAGTTATACAGGCAAAGCTACTGGTACATGAGATAATGGCAAAACATGGTGTTAGCTATGAGTGGCAAGCAAAACATTTATATCATGACCGAGAAGAAGTCACGGTTCACATTAAAACCAACTTATGACTTCAAATTGCAGCGTTAACCTGACGCTGCCATTTTGCTGTTGTGCTAGGTTTAGTGTTTTAACTGTCGATTTACTGCTTTCTTTAACACCTGCCACTGTTGCTTTATACGTGCTTTATTCTTGGAGTCTTGCTGCTCATTGGTTTTTGTATACTGATGTTGCACGTAAATTTTGGTGGCTTGGTTAAAAGGCTGATGCAATGAACTGGGAAGCTTGCGTTGAACGCTGTAAGCAAAATCAATAGGTCCTTGAGATATTGGACGATAGATGTGTAACTTGGCTAGTAGCTTTTCTGATTTTTGATAATACTGAGTAATACAATCAACTTTCCTTCGGTGTAACGATGGCAAAAAGAAAAATGCCAGTAATAGTCCAATAAGTGCGAAGACACTGAGGCCAAATAGTGCTAATTTTTTCGGAGTTAACTCGCCTATGAGCGATTTAATCAGGTCCTCTTGAGAACGCCTATCGAATCCTAATATCCATTTAGTCCAAACAAAATCGATATCGTGTAACAACAACCTAAAATCGTTTAACCAGGTAATGGAGCTAAAGCGGTTCAACGAAAATGGTGAGTCAATTAGCTCTGCAGCATCTTCTATGGCAGTTTTTAATCCAAATTCTACTCTATTGGGAGCAACAATTGCTGTGGGGTCATACCGTTGCCATCCTTTATCAGAATGCCAAGCTTCAATCCATGCATGGGCATCATATTGATACACACTCATATAATCTTGTTCGCGCATTTCGCCACCTTGATAACCCGTTACTAAGCGCGCTGGAATGTCCGCTAGGCGCAATATATACGCCATTGCGGATGCATAATGGGAACAAAATCCCTGTTGCTGTTCAAATAAAAACGTATCTATTGCATTGGTTTGCATCAATGGTGGCTGCAAAGTGTACACGAATGGTTGCTCGGCAAAAAAAGCCAGAACTTGGTTTATGAAATCCTGATCATTAGGATATTGTTGCTGCAATTTATTTACCCAAGCTTGGGTTTTCGGGTTTCCTTTATTGGGTTTCTGTAAGTTAATACGACGGTCAACACTATACAATGTTTGATTTAGTGAGGTATCAGGGTATGAGCGCAGTGAATATTGGAAGTTACTCACCAGTGGTCCGTTGCTACTCAATTGGTATTCGTGACTTTGCCAAATTTTGCTACTATTTTGCGGACCATCAGGTACACCTATATCGATGCTATATAACCAGTTTTGATGGGTAGGTTCAGCAATCACATCATAGCTAAAGTAGCGTCCTTTAAGTGTCGGCTTGAATTCCTGATTGTACTGCTTATATTGAACCTTGATAGCTTTACGCTCAGAAGAAACTCGCCATGTTTTACCGTCAAACTCCTCCATCACTAAGGTTCGCCAATAACGCTCTTGTGGAGTAGGTATAGCGCCTTTAAATGTGGCTCTAAATGCCAGTTCTGCACTTTGAGATAGTTGTGCTATGTCTCCAGGAGTAACTTGTTCTGCTAATCCTGTTTGATGAGATTTAGAAGTAGGCATTTGCCACAATGGCCCAATTTTAGGTAATACAATAAACAATAGCAGGGCTATGGGTAAGGCTTGTCCTCCCATAACAGCGATGCTTTTAAAGTTTTTGTTAAGTCCAAGACTAGGGCTGATATGGCATGCTAGAGAAAGTAGCAGTAGTAATGTCAGGAGCAAATAAAAAACGCTAAATCCAATGCTATCTTGAAAGATAAAACCGCAACCAATTAAAAAACCACAGCAGGTAATTAATTGGTAATAGTCTTTGATACTACGCAACTGCATCAACTTCAAGGAGCAAGCTAACACTAATAAGTTTATCATCCCTAGAAGTACACCTAACTGGAAGCTAAAATAGGCCAAGACTATTGCACTTAAAAGGGCAAGAAGGTTCAGGGTTCGCACCGAGGGCGCATGTTTGTGTAAATCTAAATACAGGGCGCTACGCATAACAACTGCACATACTACCAATATTAAAATCCAGCCCATAATAGGTTCGAGCAAACTTACACTGATGCACAGGAATACAAGGGTAAGAATAATATGAGCATGGTTTTTTGCAGAAGATATCATTATTCAACCCCCTTTATATAAGGCGAGTGAAGAGCTAAGGCTTTCAAGCATGCATTTTGATGTTCCAGTCCACTGTTAGGTTCAATCTTAACTTTTCCTAAGTCCAATCCAAATATGCTGTTGTTTCTGGTTAATTCAATTACTTGAAAACACAGCTCGCTAAGCTTGGTTTCTATATCTGGGGAGTGAAGTGAAGCTAAAATTAACCAACCTGTTGCGCCGGATTGATTTGAAAATTGCTTAGAGATCATGCCTTGACCTTTAGCAACTTGTTTCCATGCAACGTGGTAAAGGGGTTCCCCTTGTTTGTAGGGGGCTAAGCTATCAAAGTCATCATGACCTTTAATCGTCGTGTCGGCCTCATTCAACTGTGCAGAATCATGTTTATTGAACAGCTTAACTTTACTTCCTATAGGTTTAGGATAAACCAAAATTTCTGAGGTGAATGCTAAATGGGTCCAACAACTGATTAGACCTAATGGGAAAGTGCTAGTCAGTGTCACCCGAGGTAATGTTAATTTACCTCTTGTGACACAATCCATTGGTAAATAGACAGGGTTGCTTGATTCGTCTAAGTCAACAGTGACGCTATTTTTGGATTTCCAAAAGTTGAGTTTGAGAAGTCCATGAGAAACCCGTTTATTATTGTTGAACCAAACCGGAATTTGCAGCTTTTCTCCGGCAAATCCATGTTGAATTTTGCCTAATTGGATTTCTAGTTTGGCAAAATTGAGATAAGCACTAAATAGATTTAATAGGAATAGTGAAACTAAAAAATAGCACAACAATATCATTAGATTATTTTGGTAATTGGTGCCTAAAATAAACAAACCAAAACATAAGAGCAGAAATAGACCGCCGAAACGCGAGGGAAAAATAAAAATACTGCGGTAATTCAATTGGTATTTACTGGCTTGGGGAATACGTTTATTTAGCCAGTTCTGTGCCGCAGTTTGCCATCCAAACATATTAAGCGGCCAGGGGATCAATAGCGTCCAATAGCCGATCGCTCAAACTGGTTTGTCCGTTAAAGTCTGATATGGCGGCACGCATACGGTGCTCGGCAACTGAAGGTAATACGGCTTGGATATCTTCAGGTATTACATAGTCTCTACCGTGTAAAAATGCCCACGCTTTAGATGCTTGCATAAGGGCTTTGCTTGCTCTTGGCGATAAGGGATTCGGAAAACCGTCATTCTCGCGACTATGGGTGACCAATTTTAGTATGTACTCTAATATCGCGTCAGATACGTTGATCTTTATTATTTGACTTTGCATCTGCGTAAACTCGGCGATGGTTAAGCTCTGCTTCGGTGTTTGTTTGCCGCTAAAATCTTGTGCTAACAGCATGGTTTTCTCAGCTTGCCAATCTGGGTAACCTAATTGAATACGCATTAAAAAACGATCTAGTTGGGATTCAGGTAATGGGTAGGTGCCTGATTGATGCATGGGGTTTTGCGTCCCAATAACAAAAAATGGAGAGGGAAGGGGGCGAGTTTCACCGTCTAAACTTACTTGCTTTTCTTCCATCGCCTCCAACAGAGCACTTTGGGTTTTTGGGCTCGCACGATTAATTTCATCAGCTAAAATTAATTGATTAAAAATGGGACCTGGGTGAAATTGAAACGATTGTTTTGTGCTATCAAAAATATTTAATCCGAGCATATCGGCGGGTAATAGGTCAGAAGTAAATTGAATCCGAGAAAAATCCAGGCCAAAAACCCCCGCAAGTGCATGAGAAAGCGTTGTTTTGCCCATGCCCGGTAAATCTTCAATGAGTAGGTGCCCATTAGCCAGCAAACAGGTAAAAGCTAATTTAATTTGTTGATGTTTGCCAATAACCTGTTCTGAAACTTGGTTCATGGCATGTTGCAATTGTGGGTGCATAGTCAGCGGTACCTTGTTTTATTTTTTAGTGTCTGAAACTTAAATACTCAGTTAATTCAATTTTAGACTATGGGGTGAACACTGTAACCCTTGGGGTTAATACTCACGTATAAATCCTGTATTTTGTCTAGGCGTTAAAAATAACAGTAATGGTAACTATTTAGTATTGAATACAGGTAGCTAGAAAAAGAGAAGTAAATTTTTTACTGAAAAAAAAATGTCATTAGTCTTATAATAGAGTCACTTTTAAATAGCCGTTATTAGAAAAATGAAAACGATTACCATCGACGACAAATTATATGGATTTATTGCCTCTCAAACTAAGCATATCGGTGAAAGTGCTTCAGACATCTTGCGCCGAATTTTGATTGACGAATTAGGATTAGAAGCAGGGGAAAACCCGAATGTCGACGTGTCTAAGCCTGCAGAAGTAAATAAAGAAGTCAAAGATATAAATAAAATTAAAAAATCCCGAGAAATGCAAACTAAAGAACAGCAAACTAGCGACGAGGTAGTGAATGCCACTTCCTTGTTTGATTTGTTGAATCAAGAGACGTTTGATCAGCCTATGAGCAAAGTTGAACGCTTTTTAAAGATGCTGGGTGCATTGCATCAAACACATCCAGACCGTTTTAATGCTGTATTAGAAATAAAAGGTAAAGGTCGACTTTATTTTGCGACAGACAAAAATACATTATTAAAAACAGGTAGTAGTACCAATCCAAAACAAATACCCGGTTCTGAATATTGGGTAGTAACAAATAACAATACCGATAAAAAATGTACTATGCTAACCAATACCGCCACTATATTGGGGTATTCTAAAAGTAACGTAGAACGATTAGGTAAAATATTTAAAGCGTAACTTCACTTAAACTCACTACTAGGATTACTATGGCAATTCATCCACAGGCAGGTCAGCCGGCAGCTCCAGAACAACTAGTCAACGTAGCGCGTTTAGTCAGCGCTTATTATTCCAATAAACCAAATTTAGACGACCCAACGCAAGCTGTGTCGTTTGGAACATCTGGTCATCGTGGTAGTGCTTTTTTAAATACATTTACCGATGTGCACATTGCGGCTATATGTCAGGCATTAGCTGAATATCGTAGTGTTCAAAATACCACAGGTCCAATGTATATTGGTATGGACACCCATGCGCTGTCAGAGCCTGCATTTATTACTGCGGTTGAAGTGTTAGGTGCAAATCAGGTCAATATGATTGTTCAAGAAGCCCGAGGATATACACCTACTCCCGTGGTATCTCACGCGATTCTTAATTACAACAGTGGTAAACAATCAGGTTTGGCTGACGGTGTGGTCATTACGCCTTCCCACAATCCACCTGAAGACGGTGGGTTTAAATATAATCCTACTCATGGTGGTCCTGCAGACGGCGATGCCACAAATTGGATTCAAGATAGAGCAAATCGTATTATTGCCGCTGGATGCAGTGAAATAAAACGAATGGACTTTGATTCAGCAATGAAATCTGAGTTTGTTCAAGAAGTTGATTTGTGCCAGCAATACGTTAATGAGCTTGATCAAGTCGTAGACATGAAAGCAATATCTGAAGCTGGCTTGAGCTTAGGGACGGATCCTCTAGGTGGAGCGGGTTTAGGTTATTGGGATAAAATTGCCGACCGTTACAACTTAAATATTAAAGTGGTGAACAACAAAGTTGATCAACAATTTGGATTTATGCACCGTGATAAAGACGGCAAAATTCGGATGGACTGTTCTTCTCCCTATGCTATGGCGGGACTCATTGAACTTCGCCAAGATTTTGATGTGGCCTTTGGTAATGACCCAGATTTCGATCGTCACGGCATCGTCACCAAAACCGCTGGGCTAATGAATCCTAATCATTACCTTGCTGTGGCAATTAATTATCTTTACCAGCACCGTAGTGATTGGCCGAGTAATTTGAAGATTGGTAAAACCTTAGTTTCAAGCAGTATGATTGACCGTGTAGCCAACTCTCTCGGTCGAGAGTTATCTGAAATGCCGGTGGGCTTTAAGTGGTTCGTGCAAGGTATGCTCAACAGCGAATTTGGTTTTTCTGGAGAAGAAAGCGCCGGTGGTATTTTCTTACGCAGAAATGGACAGCCTTGGGCGACGGACAAAGACGGGATTATTCTTTGTTTGTTGGCCGCAGAAATCATGGCTGTGACTGGCATTGATCCAGGTGAGCATTATCAAAAGTTAACTGAGCAATTTGGTTCGCCAAGTTATAAGCGCATTGATGTTGCAGCCAGCCATGAGCAAAAACAAGTGTTAAGCAAGATGGATAAGTCGGTTATTACCTCTACCGAATTAGCGGGAGAGAAAATCAACAATATTCAAACTCATGCACCTGGCAATAATGCAGCTATAGGCGGAGTGAAAGTAAGTACCGAAAATGGGTGGTTTGCTGCGCGTCCTTCGGGTACCGAGAACGTTTACAAAATTTATGCAGAGAGTTTTAATGGTGAATCACATCTAGATAGTCTGCTAAATGAAGCTCAAAATTTAGTAGATGGGGTATTTAAATCAAAAAACGTTTAATAAACGTGTTTATTGGGTTTTAAATTTGTTAATAAAATCAATTTTTTTATAAAAAAGTCAAAAAAAAGTCATAATTTAACAACTTTTTAACAGAACTGGATGGAATTTCCTGCTACAACTACGGTCATAATGAAAACTGTAATTTTATTACACTTTTAAACTAAATTGTGATCCGTCATTGTGGGAAGTTCCGTCATGCCAAAAGTTAATCTTAGAAGCAAAACTTTAGATGAGCCCGAAAAGCTCAGTAAAAGTGATATTAAAGATTCAATTGTTCGTCACCTTCATTGTTCTCTAGGAACAGACGAAAATAAAGCTAATAACCACGCATGGTGGAAAGCAGCATGTGCTGCTGTACAAGAACAAGTCCTTGAGCGTTTACGCCGCACACAAAAATCCCATTATTTAAACGATACCCGAGCAGTACATTATTTTTCCGCTGAGTTCTTAATGGGCCGGTTGATGTCCAATAACCTGCATAATTTGGGCTTATTTGAAGTAACAGAACAAGCCCTTCAAGAGTTAGGGGTTAGTTTGACCGATGTGATGGAAGAAGAGCCAGATATGGCCCTCGGTAATGGTGGTTTAGGGCGTTTGGCTGCCTGTTTTATAGACTCTTTGGCGACGATGGATTTACCTGCAGTGGGATATGGTATTCATTATGAGAATGGTTTGTTCCGCCAAGAAATTAAAAATGGCGCACAAATTGAACGACCTGATAGTTGGCGTGATTATGGTAACCCCTGGGAAATATGCCGTCCTGAGTCAATTCAAGAAGTGCCTTTATTTGGCTATGTAGAAACTAAATATGGTAAAAACGGCCGCATCCTTAAAGAGTGGCACCCTGGTTCTATTGTAAAGGGGATTCCGTGGGATATTCCGGTGGTGGGGTTTGGCGGCAAAACAGTCAATGTTTTACGCCTATGGCAAAGCCAAGCTTCAAGTTATTTTAATTGGGACGTGTTCAATGCTGGTGGTTATGTAGATGCACAATCTGAAAATGTGCAAGCAGAAACCATTTCCAAAGTGTTATATCCAAACGATGAAACTGAAGCCGGTAAAGAGCTGCGCTTAATACAGCAGTACTTCTTCTGTGCCTGTTCACTCAAAGATATTATTCGACGCTACAAGCGTGCCCATGGAGACGATTGGAGCCGCTTTTCTCAACAGGTTGTTATCCAATTAAATGACACCCACCCAGCCATCGCGATCCCCGAGTTAATGCGTATCTTGGTCGACAGAGCTGAATTGGATTGGGATGATGCATGGAAAATTTGTCATCAAACCTTCGCTTATACAAATCATACTTTATTGCCGGAGGCGCTAGAAAAGTGGCCTGCGAGAATGATTGAAAAAATACTACCTCGCCATTTGGAAATTATTTACGAAATTAATTCACGCTTTTTAGCCGAAGTGGAAAAAAAGTGGCCTGGGGATAATAAGATCAAACAAAAGTTGTCTATCATTGAAGAGGGCAACGATAAAATGGTGCGAATGGGTAATCTATCGGTGATAGGTTCATTTGCGGTCAATGGCGTGGCTGAAATTCATTCTAAGTTAGTTAAAAGCAACCTGTTTCCAGAGTTTGATCAAATGTGGCCTGGCAAGCTAACTAATGTTACCAATGGCATTACTCCTCGTCGTTGGCTAAAAGCCTGTAATCCCAAATTATCGGCATTAATTGATAAAAAAATCGGTACTGATTGGCCTTTGCAGTTGGACAAGTTGAAAGATCTTGAGAAGTTTGCTGGCGAAGCAAAGTTCCAAAAAGACTTTATGAAAATTAAGCTTAACAATAAAGTTGCTTTAGCCAGTGAGGTGAAAAATCTAACTGGTATTGAGATAGATCCGAAAGCCATTTTTGATATACAAATCAAACGATTACACGAATATAAGCGACAACATCTTAATTTACTGCACATTATGGCGTTATATCGCAGATTATTGGAAAACCCTGACTATGATATGCATCCTAGAGTCTTTCTGTTTGGCGCAAAAGCTGCCCCTGGTTATAAACTAGCCAAAGACATTATTTACGCCATTAATATGGTTGCTGAACGTATTAATAATGATGAAAGGGTGAATAAGAAGTTAAAAGTGGTGTTTTTACCCAATTACCGTGTGAGCTTGGCGGAAAAAATGATCCCTGCAGCTGACTTGTCTGAGCAAATTTCAACAGCCGGTAAAGAAGCATCAGGCACAGGCAACATGAAGCTTTCATTAAATGGGGCTCTGACTATCGGTACTATGGATGGCGCAAATATAGAAATTGCTGAAGAAGTAGGAGATGAAAATATTTTCATCTTTGGTTTAACCGTCGAAGAAGTCGAGGAACTGCGGGTTCAAGGTTACAACCCTTACGATTATTATTATCAAAACGCCGAACTTAAAGCTATTTTAGATTGGTTAGAAACCGACTACTTTACTCCTGGGAAACCCGGTGCTTTATCTTCATTGAAGCATAGTTTACTAGATGGTGGTGATCCCTATTATGTGTTGGCAGATTTTGAAGCTTATTCAAATGCGCAAAAAGAAGTAGATAAAGCCTATCGAGACAGTAAAGAGTGGGCGCGTATGGCCATTCTGAATTGCGCGAGAATGGGGAAATTTACCTCTGATCGCTCCATACAAAATTACGTAGACCGAATCTGGAAGTTGGATGCGTGTGAAGTAGAGCAAGATTTCTGAAGCTAATAAATTGGCTTAGAAGCGCAGGTTAAACTCAGGCAAATTCGTGGTTTGACGAACAAATCAGCGAATAACTTATGAAAAGGCTCAATTATTTAATTGTGCCTTTTCTTTTGCACCCAGATACGTATAGAATCTTATTAATTGCCTAGCAGTGCGCCTAATAAGAAAAATAAAATGGGTCAAGCTCATAAAACGTTAGCAACCATTCCAAATCGATATGCATTTTTAGACCGTATCGACGAAGCGGTGACACACGATAACAAGTTATCCTTAATGTTAATCGATGTTGTGCGCTTTTCAGATGTAAGTAGTTCTCTTGGTTATCAAGTTGGCGATATTATTTTGCTGGCTATTGCTAATCGTATTAAGTATTTATTTGGACGAGAAATCCTGTTCGGTAGAATGAGTGGGGATATTTTTGGCATTGTGATCCCCGGTCGACATGGTGATAGACAGCTTCGTTACCACTTTAATCATTTAGTTGAACACTTCAAAACCCCAATTAATTTTGATGGTCATGCGTTTATTGCTGACTTCAATGTGGGGGCAGTGGCCAATGAGCCAGATAATCAAGACACAATCAAGCTTTTGGCAGCGGCAGAGTCTGCGTTAAAACAAGCTAAAGAAAATAAATACGAGAATTTACATATTCTAAATATGAGTCAAAAAGGCCAAAGTGGGCGTTCTTTAGCGTTAAAAGCTGATTTAAAACGGGCTTTTCAAAATGATGAGTTAGAAATTTATTTCCAACCCAAAGTTAATTTAAACACCCTAAAAATAGTGGGTGCCGAGTGTCTACTTAGGTGGAACCATCCCTTAGACGGAGTCTTATTTCCAGGGGCGTTAATCGAAGCAGCTGAATCCTATAATATGATGAATGAATTGGGAAACTGGACGCTAGAAAAGGCTTTCCAAAGTGCCTTGCAGTTTAAACAACTGGGCATCGATATTGTGTTGTCGGTAAATATGTCCCCCACCCAACTTTACGACTTTAAATTCATTCCTAAATTACGAGAATTGCAGAAGCTATACGATATCGATTTAAACTGCTTAGAACTTGAATTAACAGAAGATGTGGCATTATCCAATTCATTGATGGTTAAACGTCAGTTATCAGAAGCCCGGGCATTAGGAATGAGAGTATCGGTCGATGATTTTGGTAAGGGTTACTCGAATTTAGCCTATATTCGTGAACTGTCGTTAGATGCCATAAAAATAGATAAGACTTTTGTTTTAAGACTAGAAGAAAATCCCGTGAATCTAGCCATTATTGAAGCTGCTAAAGTAATTGGGCGGGCACTGAAGTGTGACATAGTTGCAGAAGGCATTGAAACCATTGAACAGATGCATATGCTACGGGAAATTGGTATTGAGTGCGGCCAGGGGTTTCTGTTTTCAAAAGCGATTCCTCGCATGGACTTTATACAGCTATACCATACAGATTTGATGGTGGGGACGTCACAGTCATTTATGTCCAGGCCAGCGTAAAGCCGTTCGTATACTTTGCATTACGATAATTGGCTATACACTGCTATTATTTAAACGTTAAGAGGTTATATGTTAGTTGAGAGACTTACTCTATCGGGTCAATTTCTGGCACTGTCCAGATTCGAACCTCAATTATTTAATCAGCCCATTGAGTTTGTTTTAGCCAATGGTGTCACTGTCAACATAAGCAGTCCGGGTGTCATTCAGTTTACCCCAGCGAGCACCTCACTAAAGGACATTGTGTTATCTTGTGGCGTGCATGGTAACGAAACCGCACCCATTGAGATCTGCGACGATCTAGTGTCACAAATCCTCCGTTTAGAACTTAGCCCACAACATCGACTGCTGGTTATATTCGCCAATTTACCGTCGATGGATATTGAAAAGCGCTTTGTTGAAGAAAACCTAAATCGCTTGTTTAGTGGTGCCCATTTTTCCTCCGCTAGCGAGCAAAATTTAGAGCGCCAACGGGCGAAAGAGTTGGAGCAAGCCGTCGCGAATTTCTATACCCAAGGGAACGAATCAGCCCAGCGTTTACATTACGACTTGCACACGGCAATTCGTGCCTCTAAAAATGATAAATTTGCGGTTTATCCATTTTTACACGGTAAACAACACAGCTTGGAACAACTGGCATTTTTATATGCCTGTGGGGTGAATACTTTTTTACTTTCTGAAAGTCCCACCACCACTTTTAGTTATTATTCTTCTCGTCAATTTGGCGCCCATGCATTTACTGTTGAGTTAGGCAAAGTTCAACGTTTCGGCGAAAATGATATGTCGAAATTCGTTGCCGTTAAAGAAACCTTAACCGCGCTTATCGCCAACAAAGAATTAAAATTACCTGAATTTTCACCCCAGAAGTGCTTTATTTATCGGGTCAATCAGGTAATTAATAAGCATCAAGCAGATTTCAAATTACACTTCGATAGCGATACCCCCAATTTTACGGACTTCGAAAAAGGGCATTTGTTGGCCTCTGAAACGGGAGCTCAATATCGCTGTGAGTTTGATAATGAAGCCATTGTTTTTCCAAATGAAAATGTGGCAATTGGACAACGGGCACTGTTAACAGTAGTCGCAACAAAAATATAAGGAGAAAGCATGCATAATGCTGATTTCCAACTTGATCCACAATTAGCCAAAGACTGCTTTGAGGTATGTGACTTACCCTTAAGTAAAGTTTTATTATTAAACGACTATCAATACCCGTGGTTTATCCAGGTGCCTCGGGTTAATGACGTCACTGAAATAATTGATCTAAATGAAGCACAACAAAGCCAGCTTTGGTATGAGTCTAAAATTCTTAGCGAGTCCATTAAACACCTTTTCCAACCTTATAAATTGAATATAGCAGCCTTAGGGAATATGGTGTCACAATTACATATTCATCATATTGGCCGTTTCCAAAATGATGTCGCTTGGCCAAAGCCAGTGTGGGGGGTTGCAGCTGCTAAACATTACGAAATTTCTGATTCAACTAATTTGATTGAAAAGGTAGCCACATTATTAGGAGATAAAATATGTTAGTCACTACAACAAACAATTTAGATGGCAAAAAGATTGAGCATTATTATGGTGTGGTTGTGGGCGAAGCAATTATGGGGGCAAATATACTCAAAGACATATTTGCTTCGATACGAGACATCGTTGGTGGGCGTTCTGGCTCCTATGAACAAGAATTGACAAAAGCCCGTAAAATCGCCTTTACCGAATTAACCGAAGAAGCGCGAATGATGGGGGCTAACGCAGTGATTGCGGTTGATATTGATTATGAAGTAATTGGTCAAAATGGCAGTATGTTAATGGTTAGCATTTGTGGTACAGCGGTTAAATATGTGGATTAAATTGCCTCTTAACTAGCGAGGTTTCCACCATTTGTTACTCACAGTCATAATGCCATTACGGGTCAGCAAGTCGCAGGCAATAAGGCAATCTTGTTGATTTAGAAATTCGCCTAACTTAATGCTGATAGTATCATCAGTTAATATCATTTGTAGTCGGTCAAATGCACTTTCAGCCTCTATGACCGACAGGTGTGTTGTTTGCCGATTAAACTGCCATTTGAATACCGGCTGTTGGATACCACATTCAATCACAACCCTTTGTGGGTTAATTGTAATGACTTGCTTAGTGCAACATTGGCGATTGACTTTATGCATTAAAAAAGCAAGTAAGGCGACTTCAAATCCAGCAAAAGGCAGTACTAGCCAAACCCCTAGAAATGCCCAAATAGCGGCAATGAGTAAGACAAATACAGCTATACAAAACACAACTAATTTGACCTCAGCCCAACTGACTGAGCGATTCGGACTTAGGGTAATCCTGGTATGGTTGGTATCTGTGAAATGTTTGACCATAGCTAATCAACAACGGGCAATGGCAACTGAGATATTACACAAAGTTGTTTCATCGTCTTGTTTGAAACGCAACAGACTGCGCTAAAATACATCTTTAGACCCCGCTAAGTTGCAAGTTATTATCGTTGGTAAGGCCTGTCATTGTCTTATTATGTTTTAGCCTAATATGTGTGTTTTTCCAAGGTGTAGATAACTGATAAATAGCAAAGTTTGGTTTTAGTTGCTGGGGGTAGGGCACTCAATCGTGGTATATTGCTAAACCAACTGATGTTATATTTTCGTAGCATCAACTCAATTATTTATACATGGGTTTTCTGGTAATTAGGTTCTCTAACAAAAGTGCGCTATGGAAAAATCGGTTCAATATAATATAGTCCGCTATCAAGACTCAGCGACCAAAAACGTTGATTGGATTGCCTATGAGCAGCCATTGGAAATTTGGCTTAAATATTACAAATCTCCTAATCAAACGGATATGTTGTATTTGCACTCGACCATGCGTACTCCCGGTGACGATATTAATTTGGTTAAAGGCTGGTTACATTCCGTTGATTTACTCTCGGTCAGCGATATATTCAGCATTGCGCATACCGGCAAGGGAAAGCTGCAACAAAATAACAGTAATCGAATTGTAATAACCGTAAAACCGGGCTCCCAGGTTGATCTATCGAAATACAAGGCTAACCAATTATCTGTTTCCAGTTGCGGTGTATGCGGACAACAAAATATCGAAAGTTTACTCGAAAATTTGTCTCCTATTGCAGAACTAAATAGAGTGTCTTTTCCAGCAAAGTTAATCTGTGAATTACCGAATAAATTACGTCAGCAACAAACTGTTTTTGATAAAACTGGTGGCGTTCATGGCGCTGGGTTGCTAGACCAATACGGGGATGTCGTTGCTACAAGTGAAGATATTGGCAGACATAATGCGCTGGATAAGTTGATTGGTAAATATTTGCCCCAATTACCTGGTCAATATGCTGTTTTGCTAAGTGGCAGGGTAAGTTTTGAGATGGTACAAAAATCGGCTAGAGCGGGTTTTAGTATGATTATTGCCGTAGGCGCACCTACTAGTTTAGCCATAGATTTGTGTAAGGAATTAGATATTGCTTTAATCGGCTTTATTAGAGACTCTCAATTTAATCTCTATCATGGAGAACGTCAGTTAATTTAAAGGGTTTAGTCAAGTAGAAAGGATTTCATTTTATGGATCATACTCCAAAAAGCTATGTGCAAATCGACACTCCCGAATGGGTGAAAAATGCGGTCATATACGAAGTAAATATCCGTCAATTCACCTCGCTAGGCACCTTCAATGCGGCTCAATCCCATTTTCCTCGTTTAAAATCCTTAGGTGTCGATATTTTATGGATTATGCCAATACATCCTATTGGCGAAAAAAACCGTAAAGGCTCATTGGGAAGCCCTTATGCGGTGAAAGATTATTATGGGGTGAATCCAGAATTTGGTGATTTAGCCTCTTTTCAAGACTTCGTAAAAACGGCTCACTCATTTGGCTTTAAAGTTATTATTGATTGGGTTTGCAACCATTCAGCTTGGGATAATCACCTTGTTGAAGATCATCCCGACTGGTATGCACGGGACTACAAAGGCGACTTTACCCCGACTCCTTGGTGGGACTGGGATGATGTTATCGATTTTGATTACAGCAATACCGAGTTGCGCAACTATATTGCTAAAGCAATGCGTTATTGGGTTGAAGTGGCAGATATTGACGGCTTTAGATGTGATGTGGCGGGTTTTATTCCTAACGATTTTTGGGCAAATGTACGGGCAGATCTAGACAGTATCAAACCCATATTCATGTTGGCGGAATGGGAATCAAAAGATCTTCATCAAAATGCCTTTGACATGACCTATGCGTGGAGTTGGAATGAAACCCTGCATGGTATTACTTGTCATGGTTTACCCATTAGTAAATTATTTAAATATTATTCGTGGAATGAAAAATCCTATCCTTTTGAAGCCCATCGAATGACATTTGTGAGTAACCACGATAAAAATGCTTGGGACGGCACTCAATTAGAGCAATTTCAACAGGGCCTTGAAGCCGCTATTGTGTTGTCGGTGATTGGCGAGGGCATGCCACTGATCCACAATGGACAAGAAGCTGGAGAAACAAAACGATTGGCGTTCTTTGAAAAAGATCCAATTGATTGGCAGCAGCATCATATTGGTGATTTATATCAAAGCTTAATCCAACTTAAAAAAACACATTCAGCCTTGTATAACGCACAATGGGGGGCAAGAATGATTCAGGTACCAAATTCTGCGCCTGAACAAGTATTTAGTTTTGTTAGATCAGATAAAAACAGTAAAGTTTTGGTGGTTATTAATTTTTCCAACCAGCCATTGCAAGTGACGCTTAAGGGCAGTTTATGCTTAGGTGATTACGATTCTTTTTTCGAAAATAAAAGCTTAGAAATCAAACCAGATTCGGAACTAACTATGACACCATGGGGGTATCAAATTTATGTTAATTGAACATATCAAACCACAGACAACGCAAGTATTAATGGTCGATATACAGCAAAAATTGTTTTCTACAATGCACAACAACCAAGCTATGCTGCGCCGCTGTATTACATTGTTGGAGACTGCACAATTATTTGAAATGCCAATAACAGGGGTAGAGCAGTATCCTAAAGGCTTGGGTGAAACCCACGAGTTATTGCAGCCTTATGTTCAACGTAACTTTACTAAAACCGCATTCTCTGCTTTTGCCGAAGCTGAACTTGTGAGTCACCTAGATCAAATAAGAACGGACACCGCTAAGCCAAACTTGTTGTTATTAGGTGCCGAATCCCACGTGTGCTTATATCAAACCGCAATTGACGCCCTTGCCGCCAACTATCAGGTTACCATTGCGTGGGATGCAACAGCTTCCCGTTATGAATCTGATCGAGAATTAGCAAAACAGCAATTAATCGCCGCCGGTTGTCATTTACTATCGGTGGAAATGCTGGTTTTTGGGTGGTTAAAAGATGCTAAACATGAGCATTTTAAAGCTGTCAGTAATTTGCTTAAAGCTCACTAATTTATATGCAACCCATCCATAGAAGGAAAGAGATTAGCAGTAATGGCAAAATCTAAAGCGCAATTCGAAATGACCAGTTTTGGCCTTTATGAAGGGTGGGATAGCAAAAGTAAAGAATTGCCTTCGATTCGCAACTTTACCACCAAAATTCCTGCGACTTTAGACGTTGAGTTCGGGTTTATTTTAGAGGTCAAAAAGGGCAAAGGGCTGAAGTTAGATTACACTATTTACCACCCCAATATTCCGGATAAAAAGGGCAATGTTTTGGAGCCCTTCAGTGGTGATGTGTATGTTCGAAATAACAACTGGGAGTTCTACTTAGGGGATACCTTGTGGGCGCCCATCCACGATAAAGTAGGAGACTGGCGCATGGTAATCGAATGTGACGGCAAAATAGTAGCGGAAAAAACCTTCACCGTTTTGGAAGAGTACGCCGATGGCGAGATCCAATTCTGGAAAAACCGAGGTTATTGATTTTATTTTGATTTCACTCTATAGATAGGCCATCAGGGTAAGTGTATAGATTACTCGCACAATAGTGCTATATAGACGCTTACCCTGACATCCTTATCTAGGGATTAGATTATATTACTAGACGGCCATTGTTAATCAATCCAATCACCAAGCCAGAAAATCCAATCACCACACCTAGTAACAAACAAGAGTAGTTTATAAGCATTGTTGCTTTATTGGCTTTTTTACCAGAAGCATTTGTGGCGTGTGTATGCATCAATGTCATACTGCGTATCACCAACAAAACTAGACCTACTGAAAATCCGAGGTAAGTAAATACCGGCCCCATCCATCCTGATGTAAACTCGTATCCTGCCGTAATGATAAAACCCCACGCAATTACCCATGCAATGGTTTCATTACGATAGCGCTTAAACACTGCTTTCTGTGGTAGTGTTTCAAGTCTTTTTATGGCTATATTAGATGACCAAATTATGCTGAAGACGGCTAAAAAAGCACCTAGTAAAGAGCCACCTATAATCATGAATAACTTCATGAAAAAGCTGGAGCCAGCTTTACTCGTCGAGCCTACTGTAGTTGTTAACGTTGCAGCTGCTGCGGGGGCTGAAGGAACAAGCATCGATAATATTAATCCACTAAAGCCTAATGCAGGGGCAGAACTATAGATATAAGCACTCGCATTTTTCAATAGCTTGGTTTTTAATGTTTGGCGAACCCGTGAAAGTTTTTTACGCACATTAGCCTCACTCAAGTTGAGTAACGAGGCTACCTGCTTACTCGACTGCTCTTCTCGATAATAAAGCAGCACTATTTCACGCTCATCAGAAGCGAGCTCTTCAATAAACTGACGTAAAACATATTTTTGATTATTAAGATAAAGTTGTTCTTCGCTTTCTTCTTTAGGATCAACCAGCTGTTCAAGAATAAGGTTGGCTTGAGCTGAATCAACTTTTTCTTTCACTTTGTTATCGCGCAGAAAGTTATATGCAGTAAACCTTGTACTTTGTCTTATCCAGGGCAAGAAGCTATTTGGGTTTTTTAACTGGTTAAGATTTTGCCACAGGGACACAAACACTTGTTGGGCAATTTCTTCACTGTCATCTATATCTTTTACGATGGCCAGTGCAATAGAAGTAACTAAGTTTTGATATTGCTTGATAAGGCGTTCATATGCTTGCATATCTCCTTTTTGAGCAAGTAATACTTCTTGAGCTAAGGGCATTGACTGTGCAATTGAATTTTCCATCACTATTCCCCTAAAAACTGTGTAATTTGCTGATTGACCCAAGTGGCGTCGTCAAAAAACATGAAGTGGCGTGTGGTTGTATTCATTACACCGGTTGCATTTTTTACATTTTCAAATTGTTGGGAGTATAGTGAACTAACCATTTTTTGCTGGGCTTGCTGAGAATAGCCCCCGGAGGCCCCAAGCATAAGTATATTGGTATTGGACTGGGCTAGAGGTTGTCGCATATCGGTGGTCAAAACATCATACATGGTATTGCCTACTATCTCAGGATTTGACTGTTTAGCCATTTCGACAATTCTGTTTTGATCTTGAGATGAGGTGGCTTGTATAAAAACCCCTTGTTGTGTTTGCGCAGCTAATTGTTCACTGGTCATGTTGGCATACATTGTTTTGATATTTTTAGCTTGGGCTAGCATCATATCAGCAGTTGTTGACGAGTTACGAGTAAAAATAGGCCCTATAAATGGTAACCCATCTATTGAAACCAGTTTACCTATTTTGTCCTGATGATAACTAGCAAGCACAAAACCTGTTAATCCTCCCAAACTGTGACCTATAACATCTGGCTTTTGTAAATCGTTCTCATCAATATAGCTTACTAAGTCTTGTACTAAATTGGCGATGCTAAAATTGCCGCTTGCTGGAGTGTTTGCAAACCCCTTTATTGAAATTAGGTGAACTTCATATTGAGGTAAGAGGGCATTAACGACACTATCAAAAACACTAGCGTTGGACATTAATCCAGGAATTAGAATGATCTCTTGTCCTTGTCCCTTTACTTCTACATTAAACGTATTGTGTTCTGATGCATGTAATTTAGAGCAACACAATAAGCATAATAACGCTGCGATTATTGTCATTGAGTGGCGTTTTGAGCGAACCAAATTTTTTGTTGTCATAAGTATTTCAGCCTGTATTAATCATATTAAAAATAAAATATTTTATGCTTTTCATACCTAAGTAACGGTGAGCTTGAAAAGTGTGACAACTTTTTTAAATTAATTGGAATAATTTTGCTTAGGCTTCCAGAAATCGTATTTATGACACCAAAGGAAAACGAATTCCCTAAGACTTTTTACATTTTTTATCATGGACAGGCATGCATTAGCTTTTTTTAATATGAGCATGGTTAACTCACACCAGTGTGGTTATTTATTATTTTGCCAAAGAGAAAGCGGGTCTCTTTTTATGAGCACTCAAGTCATTAGCTAGTGAATGGTGACTGTCTAGATTGTTTTTTTGAAAGGTGCCTGTCCACATTATTATTTTTTGCTGTTATGGAAGTGGCGCTAGATTGCCGGATATTTTATCACTATTGAATTGCGTTAAGTTGTGCTTTATGCTTTTTGACGTGTCTAGTTCCTAGGCTTCGAATGTTCAGATATGTTGGTATTAAATGCATCGTTTACTGGCGATTCAACATAAAGCGAACATTCTCTGAAACATAAAATTGGCAACCTATTCCACTCTTACTGATTGGCTATTGAATGATCAAATTATTTGTTTCAACCCCTAAACTTATTGTTCTAATCACCTTCATTTCGATTTTACAGGGCTGTCAGCCAGAACAAGAGCAAGCCAAAGATATTGATGTTACAGAGCTTAGCATTGCGAAAATTCACACTGCTTACCAAACGAATCAATACAATAGCCAAGACTTGGTGAAGGCCTACCTAAAGCGCATTGGACAGTATAATCATAGAGTTAATGCTATCAGTGTGATCAATCAGAATGCCCTTGAGGTTGCCAGTAAATTAGATAAGGAGTTTGCTGAAACCGGAAAATTGCGTCCTTTGCATGGTATCCCCATTTTGGTGAAAGATAATATCAACACGGCTAATTTACCGACCACAGCAGGCTCTTTAGCATTAGCCGATTACATTCCGGAACAGAACGCCTTTGTTATTCAAAAACTGGTTGATGCAGGAGCGATAATTTTGGCTAAAACCAATATGGCAGAATGGGCTTTCAGCCCCAAACACACGGAGAGCTCCACCCTAGGCATCACTCGTAATGCCTATAATCAAGATTATGTCCCCGCGGGCTCCAGCGGTGGAACAAGCTCGGCCATCGCCGCGAACTTTGCAACTGTAGGCCTAGGTACAGATACCGGAAACTCAATTCGCGGGCCTTCTTCCCATGCTGCGCTGGTGGGGCTAAGAACCACTATAGGCTTAGTGTCACGCAGTGCCATAGTGCCTTTGTTTTTACGCAATGATGTGGTTGGGCCGATGGCAAGAACAACCGAAGATGCCGTTCGGGTTTTGGATGTGATTGCTGGCTACGATGAAAATGATCCCATCACGGCTAACGCTGAAGGTAAAATTCCAAAATCTTATCTGTCATATTTAGTTGAAGATGGATTAAAAGGGGCTCGTATCGGTGTCTTAAATCAGCTCAGCGATAACCATCCTGATCCGGAAATTTCTACTTTATTTCAACAGTCTATTGAAGATCTAACAACGCTTGGGGCCACTGTGATCAATCCCATTAATATCCCAAACTTTGACAATTTAAAAACCAATCAATGGTGTGCGGAATTCCAGCATGATGTGGAAGCGTTTTTAGCTACCTATGTGAAAAATGAAAAGATGCAAACCCTTGAAGATATCATTGCTGTTGGCTCAAAATCGGAGTTTGCTAAAGGGCGACTGGAAGCTAACCTTGGAATAAGTGGGCGTTATGGTGCACCCTCTATTGAGTGTTCAGATGCATATCACGATGCCCGTAGAATTGCATTTAGACATGGCGTTGAAGAGGTGATGGAGCAAAACAAACTTGATGCGCTTATCTATCCAACCTGGAATAACAAACCCGCCCTAATTCGTCGTTTTGAAGAAGATTACAAAGGTGATAATAGTCAAGTTATTAGCCCGCACACGGGCCAACCAGCGTTCACCGTACCTATGGGATTCACTTCGGAAAACTTACCCGCAGGGCTACAATTTATCGGCCGAATGTATGATGAACCTAGGCTTATTAAGCTCATTTATGCCTATGAACAGGGAACTTTACATAGAAAACCCGCAGAGTTGAACTAAGCGGCCGTTTTGTATGATTTGATGTGCAGCGTTGACTAATCATTAACGCTAAACTCTGCAGTTCAGTTGTTAGGTGCATTTGGTAACTACTTAAACGGTAAATCTTTTTAGAGTTGTTCGCATTTAACTGGTTAAAATTAGCGACTCGAATAATTTTGTTAAGCTTTAATGGTTCATAAAATCAAAAATACCAAGGAAGGGGTGATTTCCTATTTGTTCAACTTGGCCAGAGAAGTGGGGCGGAATTGAATAACGGCGCACTGTGAAATTAGCTAAGGCTTTGGGATAACCTAATGTTGTGCAAAAACTAGTGACATTTAGGAAATAAAAAAGAGCGATAAATCGCTCTTTTTTAAGAATGACATAAAGTGTCTCATTTTAAAGACACCTAATTGTAATTAGTTACAATCAGAAACGTCACCACCAGTCTTTTCTTTCATTTTGATGCACGCTTCTTTCATTTTATCAGCGCCTGCTTCTTTCATTTCTTCTACTTCATCGCTGGCATCTTCCATCATTTCTGAGGCTTTTTCTTGTGCAGCATCTTTCATCTCAGAAGCTTTTTCGCTAGCGTCATCCATCATATCTGAGGCTTCATCTTTAGCGTCATCCAAGTAATCTGAAGTTTCTTCCTTAATATCTTCCATTTCTTCAGTCATTTCAGCTTTGGTTTCGCTGGTAGATTCTTTTTGGGCTTCTGAGCAGCCTGCAAGACCTAAGCTAGCTATAAATAGTGATAATACAATTTTCTGATTGATTGTTTTCATTGTGTTTCCTTTAGTCCATTTTAAAGTGCAGTTTCTTTTTTAAGTGATCGAGCAAAGGTTAATGTCACAAATAAAAAGATACCAACGTAGCATATCGTAGAGATTATAGCTGACATTAACATACCAGATAAGCCGGCAGGTTTGAAAATTGCCATCAAGGTGACAACAGTCGCTAAGATTAACCAGAATAACATAATCGAACTCCTTTCTAAGTGCCACTTGAAACAACTGGTTTTAAACCTGTCGTTTCCATCAATAAAAACAGAAAGGTAGCAAGTAAATCTTACTGTTTTATGATGAATAAAATAATATTCTAAGCATTGCTTATTCTGTGCCAAAACTATAACTGTTTGTTTTATAGCGCTATTTTTGTGTTTCTATATGGTCCTGTAAATTATGCTTCATAAATTTGTCTGTTTTTTAATACACCTTTGGTGCGAACTGTCTTTTTTGGGGCAATTTTTTAAACCATTGAGCTGCATAAAGCATCGGCAAAGATTATCTTCCGCTAACATTATTTCGATTTTTTTGGCATACTCACCGCCAATTTCTCCCGCTCATAGGCTGGAGAGTAATTTTCGATAAATGGATAACAATAGTGATACTAATTTGTGACAGTAACAGACAGGCAAACAGTGCATGAGTAAAACGTCAGAGTTGTTTGCCGAAGACGGGGTATTGTCTACCGCAATTGCCGGATTTAGTCCCCGCGCATCACAAATTGCCATGTCTGAAGCCATTGAGCAATGCATTGACGATCAAGTGCCACTCATTGTTGAGGCAGGTACAGGCACGGGTAAAACCTTTGCTTACTTGGCTCCAGCGATGATAAGTAATAAAAAAGCCATAATCTCAACAGGCACAAAAAACCTGCAAGAGCAGTTATTTCATCGAGATTTACCCTTACTCAAAAAAGCCTTAGCCAGTAATCGGCAAGCCGCGCTGCTTAAAGGTCGTTCAAATTACCTTTGTTTACATCGATTAGGCCAACATGGTGGTAATAGCACGCTTTTAGAGCGGGCAACCTTAGACGAATTGACCCAAGTGAGGCAATGGGCCTCAACTACTAACACAGGGGATATGGGAGAGCTAAAGTCTTTGGCAGAAAATGCCAGAGTTTTACCGCTAGTTACATCTACCGTTGATAATTGTCTAGGTCGAGATTGTCCTGATTATGAAGATTGTTATTTAGTTAAAGCCCGCAACAAAGCAATGGATGCGGACATAGTGGTGGTGAATCATCATTTATTTTTTGCTGATATGGCACTCAAAGACACAGGCTTTGGAGAACTTATTCCTGAAGCCGATGTGGTGGTGTTCGATGAAGCCCATCAAATACCTGATATCGCTAGTGAATATTTTGGTGAAGCTCTTTCCAGTCGACAAATACATGACTTAGCCCGAGACATTGAAATCATAAAACGAACGCAACTCAAAGACGCTGAACAATTGGTAAAAGTTGCTGAAAAATGTCGTTTGATTGCTGCTGACTTGCGGATTTTATTCCCGGTTACCCCTGAACGAGGCAATTGGCGACAAATGCTGAAACGGCCTGAGGTTGAAGTTCAAATTAGTAAGTTAGACGAGTCGCTAACGGTGCTTTATGAAGTCATAAAAATCCACTTAGGTCGAGAGAAAGAACTGGATACTCTTTTCGAAAGGGTGACACACGCCAAAGCGAAGCTGGCGGTTTTAAACGATGTTAATCAAAAAGGTGTGAGTTTGTGGTACGAAACAACGCCGAAGCACATTGTTTTGCATTTAACGCCGCTGAGCATTGCTAAACGTTTTGCTGCCTTTATTGAAGAACCAAAACGAAGTTGGATTTTTACCTCTGCTACCTTGATGGTTGATGGCGGCTTTGCTCATTTCCAGCGTTTAATGGGTTTAGATACTGCCAAAACATTGGCCTTGGATAGTCCCTTCGATTATCAACAGCAAGCGGTATTATGTGTACCTCGCTATTTACCTGAACCTAGCAGTTGGGAAATGCGACAGCATTTACTGGAAGTTGCCATTACGCTTATTAAGGCAAGTAAGGGACGCTGTTTCTTGCTGTTTACATCCCATGCAATGCTGAAAATTATTGCCGAAAGTTTACCCGAACATATTGATAACCCAATTCTAGTGCAAGGCACGACCACTAAACGTGCGTTATTGGATGAATATGTCAGCAATAAACAAGCGGCGTTATTAGGCACTGGGGCATTTTGGGAAGGGGTTGACGTCCGTGGTGATGATTTAACCTGCGTAATGATCGATAAACTCCCGTTCGCCGCACCAGATGATCCACTTTTGCAAGCGCGTATTGAAGATTGTCGAAAATCTGGAGCGAACCCGTTCGCTCAAATACAGATACCTCAAGCGGTTATTTCCCTTAAGCAAGGAGCGGGGCGACTCATTCGTGATGAAGAAGACAAAGGGGTGTTGGTGATCTGCGATAATCGACTAATAACCAAAGATTATGCGAAAACATTTTTAGCTAGTTTACCGCCCATGAAGCGTACCCGAGACCTGTCGGTAGCGGTAGATTTTTTAACTGAATTAAATTCCTCTGAAGGCCTTTGAATTAATGAAAATACTTGCGATAGATACAGCCACTGAAGCCTGTTCGGCGGCGATTTCTGTAGAACAAAAAACGGATTCAATATTTGAAGTGTGTCCGCAACAACATAGTCAAAAACTATTGCCCATGGTTGAACAGCTACTAGAGCGCAACGAGCAAACCCTGGCCACAATTGATTATCTGGTGTTTGGACGTGGTCCTGGCAGTTTCACAGGCGTGCGCATTTCGACAGGGATTATTCAAGGTTTGGCATTGGGCACTGAAAAGCCTGTCGTTGGGATTTCTACCTTAGCCACCATGGCACAGCAAGCAATTGATGAGACTCAGGCGACTTTAATTGCAGTCGCCATAGATGCGCGAATGGATGAAGTATATTTCGCGCTTTATCGTAATGAGAATAATCTGGCCTGTTTGCTTGGGGAAGAGCAAGTACTTGGACCTGATGCGGTGCTTGAGCTACTAACGGATAAACCGGACGTTTTATGCGGAACAGGTTGGACTGCTTATAAGGCATTCGAAAACGTTGTAGCACAAGCTGGACAGCCATCCATTTTATATCCAAGTAGTGCAGCTATGATACCGTTAGCGATAGAGGCAATTGGGCAAGACAATGTGAGTGACGTAGAGAATATTCAACCGGTTTATTTGCGAGACAAAGTCACATGGAAAAAGCTGCCGGGTAGGGAATAGTTATATTAACTAGATTGGTTTAAAGAGCCCTTTTTCTTTTTTTGAATAAGGACGCCTCTTGTGCATGATAATTGCAGTTTAAAATGGTTTGACAGATAAAAAGGATGCAAGAGTTTAACTAAGTGGAAATTAAATCTTCGTTGGTTGCTGCGCAAAACCAACTGACCATAACACCCACTGCCCGTGAACCGCAAAAACAAGCGGAAGCACAAGAGCAGAAACAGCAAAGACGTGACACTGAGTTGCCACGTCAGCAGGTTGTTGCGCGTCAAAATTCCCCCGAAGCATTTGCCCAAGCTGAAAGTTTTAGTCAACAAAAAAGTGGTTCATCACAACCTCAAGATTTTAGTGCTCGCCAGGCCATCGATGCCTACCAATCGCTGGCCAAAGAAAATCAACGTAGTGAAATTCAATCACTCTTAGGTATTGATACCTTCGTTTAATTTCTAACTTTTGAACCCCATCAAAACAATATTCGGTGTAATATTTTTCGCTGATTTGTTATGGTGATTGGTAATGTTTAGGGCTTTTATATCCTGAAATAACGTTGATTCATCCAAATTTTAAACGAATTGCGAGAATGGGGTGTTACTATAATTCGATGTTACTATAAACATCTATCTATTTGATTATGGGATGGAGTGTAAGAGCCATTGTTTTTGTGGTTTAAACTCGAGTAGATCATAAATCCAGAATCTATTCACGCCCGTATATATTAAATTAAGTAAGCTAAATCAAGCGGTAAAGGGGATTCTCATGTTAGCGAAAATCACGGTGTTTCTTTCAGTTGTACTGATGGCGGGTTGTTCTATCATACCTGAAAGTATTCAGGTAGAAGAGGGGGCGACTTTACTCGAATACCAGCAAGTTACCAACAACCCCGAAAGCAATATTGGAAAACTAGTTCGTTGGGGAGGAGTTATTGCTGAAGTGTCTAACTTACCGGATGCTACTATGGTTGAAGTGGTGGACTTTCCATTGCGCTCCTATGGTCGACCTTCTATCTCAAATCAAAGTATGGGTCGTTTCAGAGTTTATATCGACGGTTTTATCGATCCTGTCGTGTTTGAAAAAGGTCGTTCAATCACCTTTACAGGAACAGTTATGGGGTCAGAAGAAGGTATGGTGGGTGAACATAAATTTATGTTTCCTACTATTCAATCAAGTGGATACCATCTTTGGAAAGAGTTAGAACAGGTAAATGTGAATAGCATAAGCATGTGGCCCTATGGGAACTACTGGGGATGGCCATATCGACCTTATCACCAACGGGTTATTATCCGTCGCACCAGTGATAGTCCTTCTGGCGGTGCTTCAACGCCAAGTAGGACGATACAACCAAATAGCACACCACGGTTGCGAAATAACAGGGGCAGAACTACAGATAAAGAGCCTTAAATTCTGATTTTATTCTAATTATAAGTAATAAAGATAACGGTGTATCACGGCGGATAATTTCCGGTCTTGGCAATAAAGTGTTAAAAAGCGGCATGTAATTGCCGCTTTTTTGTTTTTCACGAAATGCTTAATAGGACACTAAAATGCATGATTTCAGGTTTTCTTTGCCTAATCTTGAGTTAGCAGGACTCGCAAATGGACACACCGATAAACCCTTAATTATTGCTTTACATGGTTGGTTAGATAACGCGGCGAGTTTCATCCCTTTATCTAAATATTTGCATGATTACCACTTGGTTGCTATTGATTTTGCTGGCCATGGGCTATCCAGTCACCGCAGTGCTGATGCTCATTATCATCAAATTGATTTTGTTCATGACTTACACGAGTTTGTATTGAGCCAAGGGTATAAGAATTTTATTTTGCTGGGGCACTCAATGGGCGGAATTGTCGGTTCTATGTATGCCAGTAGTTTTCCTGAATTTGTGTCTCACTTTATTACCATTGAATCTTTTGGTCCCATGTCAAAAGATGCGCAAACTAGTCCATTGCAAATGCGTGAAGCCATAGAGAGTCGTATGGAACTGCAAGCTAGGGAAGCAAAACATCCGAAAAGTTATGATTCTGTCGTGAAAGCTAGAGCTTTAGCAGGAGATCTAACGGAAGAGGCCGCGACCCTATTAGTGAATCGAAATTTACTGGAACAAAATGGTGAGCTTCGTTTTCGCACCGATAGACGACTTCGTACACTCTCCTCTGTTCGCTTGACGGATGAACAAGCCAAGCACTTTATGCAAAATATTCAAGCCCCCACACTGGCAATTATGGGAACCTCAGGATATGAAGTTATGCGTGAAAAAGTGCAAGAGAGACTTGAATGGGTGGCGAACCTTAGTCATGTGACTTGTGAAGGGGGACACCACTTACATATGGACTATCCGGAGGAGATAGCCACAAAACTGCTTAACTTTTTAGCGTCTAATCCATAAAATCAATAAAATTAGGCAACAATCAGGTCTTACCTGTATTAATTTTAATGTTCATTCGTTAAGATCATGTAATTGTATCGAGAAGCATAAGCCCTGGAGGCACAATGGACAAAATTTGGTTAGAGCACTACGACCCTAAAATTCCTGCAGAAATAGACCCAGAGCGTTATTCTTCAATAGTCGATATATTTGAACAGTCTGTCTCGACTTACGCTAAAAAAACTGCGTTCATCAATATGGGTCATAGTATTACGTTTGCAGAGCTAGATAAGTTATCTGCTCAATTTGCTGCTTATCTGCAAGGACAAGGATTACAAAAAGGTGACCCCGTTGCCATTATGATGCCGAATATTATTCAATACCCAGTGGCATTGTTCGGCATATTGCGAGCAGGATTGACAGTGGTCAATGTAAATCCTCTATATACCGCTCGAGAGTTACAACACCAATTAAACGACTCCAATACTAAAGCCATTGTTATTATTGAAAACTTTGCATCTACGTTAGCGCAAGTCATTGAGCAAACGAATGTTCAAAAAGTATTGCTGACGCAAGTCGCTGATATGTTCCCAGCACCCAAGCGTTGGGTAATGAATTTTGCAGTAAAGTACATTAAAAAGATGGTGCCAAAGTTCTCCATTGCCAATACTGAAAACTTCACTTCTGCAATTAAAAAAGGCGCTTCTTTAACCTATACCAGACCTGAAATAAACAATGATGACATTGCTTTTTTACAATACACCGGTGGTACCACAGGTGTATCAAAAGGAGCTATGCTGACGCATCGCAATATGGTGGCCAATTTAGAGCAAATTTCGTCTGTGCTAGAAACGGTAATCGAACCAGGAAAAGAGTTGGTGGTCACTGCTTTACCGCTCTACCATATCTTTGCGTTGCAAGCCAATTGTCTGACCTTCGTAAAGTTTGGTTGCCCAAGTTTGTTGATAACCAACCCTCGAGACATGAAAGGCTTTGTAAAAGAAATGTCAGAACATCACTGGACGGTGATTACTGGTGTGAATACCTTATTTAATGGACTGCTCAATACACCAGAGTTTAATGATCTCGATTTTTCAGGCTTAAAATTTGCTTTAGGTGGCGGTATGGCGGTGCAACGTCCCGTAGCTGAAAAATGGGAAAAAGTAACCGGCAAAGTCCTGCTAGAAGGGTATGGTTTAACCGAATGTAGCCCAGTGGTGAGTGTTAACCCTCCACAACTCAAGAGTTACAAGGGGTCTATCGGCATGCCTGTTTCTTCCACCGATATAAAATTATGTGACGATGATGGCAACGAAGTACCTATGGGCCAACCAGGAGAGATGTACGTCAAAGGTCCACAAGTAATGAAAGGTTATTTAAACCGTCCTGAGGCAACCGAAGACGTTATTAAAGATGGCTGGCTATTAACAGGTGATATTGCGACTGTTGACGAGCAAGGTTACTTTTATATCGTCGATAGAAAGAAAGATATGATTCTAGTGTCCGGGTTTAACGTATTCCCAAATGAGATTGAAGAAGTTGCGGCTATGCACGAGCAAGTGGTGGAAGTCGCGGCAGTTGGTGTGCCAAGTGAGTCATCTGGTGAAGCAGTTAAACTCTTTGTTGTACGTAATTCAGACGAATTGACTGAAAAAGCACTGATCGCTCATTGCCGTAAAAATTTAACTGGATACAAAGTGCCAAAATTTGTTGAATTTAGAGACGAGCTTCCCAAGACAAATGTTGGTAAGATACTCCGCAAAGAGTTGCGCGATTAACTTAAACGAAATCTTCTCGTATTTCATTTAATTCAAAAAAGCCGACTCATGTCGGTTTTTTATTTTCTAGGTGTCCATCTTTTCATATGCAATATACCCTTATAACTACTTTCGACGCTTTACAGTCCTTTTGTGAACAGGCCAGTAACGCTTCTGCTATTGCCGTTGATACAGAGTTCGTTCGAACTCGAACGCTGTATCCTAAATTGGGTTTAATCCAAATTTTTGATGGGACTTCGTTGGTGCTTGTAGATCCGCTAAAAATTGAGGATTTATCACCTTTAGTAGATCTGTTAGCCAATCCAGATGTAGTGAAAGTCTTGCATTCGTGCTCAGAAGACTTAGAAACTTTTTGGCATAGTTTAAAAGTGATCCCAACCCCTATATTTGACAGCCAGTTTGCTGCGTGTTTACTGAATAAAGGGGCGACACTTGGCTACGCCAACCTTATTGAGCTGATGCTAGATATCAAACTCGATAAAGGAGAGTCGCGAACAGATTGGATTGCTCGCCCGTTAAGTAAAGAACAATGTCAATATGCGGCCAATGATGTACTTTACTTGTTGCAAATTTATCCTCAATTGAGCGAGCAAATTGCGGCATTAGGGAGAACCGAATGGATTTATCAAGAAATGCATCAATTAGCGTTGAAGAAATCCATAAACCTACCCTCAGATCTAGCTTATTTAAATATTAAAAACAATTGGAAGTTGTCAGGTATTTCATTGTATTTACTAAAAATCTTAGCTAAGTGGCGAATAGAACAAGCTCGAATACGTGACTTGGCTTTAAATTTCGTTGTGCGTGAATCTAACTTGGTTGAGGTCGCTCGTACTTTACCTAGCCACAAAGGCGCTATTTTTGCCATTGATGGTATGACGCCTCAGGAAGCTCGAATCCACTCAGATGCCTTACTAAGTCTGGTTGAAGAAGCCAAGGTTGCGCCTATTGAAGTATACCCTCCACCGGTAGAAAGGTTGATGACCCATAAAGGCTTTAAAAAAGCTTCGGCGGAAATCAGAGCCTTGTGTCAAGTAAAAGCGGATCAACTTGAGATACCCGTTGAAGTCTTAGGATCAAAAAAACAAATTCAACAATTGTTGAAATACCATTGGCATCAACAAGATGAATTACGCGAAATGGGATTAAAGCCTGATTTAATTAAAGGCTGGAGAGGGGAGTTGTTAGGTGATGAAGCTCTTGAAATAGTAGGCAAATACGGGAAGATAAGATAATGCTGGTTTATGTTTATAAAAGTAGTAAAAAGCAGCAAACGTACCTTTATGTTTTGCAAAAAGACAACTTTGAAGATGTGCCAAAACCCCTTATGCAAACCTTTGGAACGCCTACATTTGTGATGATTTTAGCTCTGCAAAAACGGCAAAAGTTAGCACAAGTGGACATTGATAAGTTGACTACTGAATTAAATTCAAACGGTTTTTATTTGCAACTTCCGCCACCTGATGAAGATTTGCTAAAAGCACATAAACAGTCTCAAATAAAAAATAAAGGTTAAACAAGCGAAATGATCAAACGAGTGAAAGCGCATTGGGTTCTATTTTCAACTCTGTTGTTGAGTTTGCCCTTACATGCTCAAAAATCAGAGGAAGGTTACGGTGTTTATGTTGAGCAGCTTAAGAGTGAAGCGATAGTCGAAGGTTTTGAGGCAGAATTTGTCGAACAGGCTTTTGCCGATATCACATTCTATAAACGCGCGATTAAGGCAGATAAGAATCAGCCTGAATCTAAAATTACCTTAGACAAATACTTACACACTCGGGTACCAGATTGGAAAGTCAAGCAAGCCGTCGATTTGTATCATCAACATCAGCAAGTGTTAGATAAAATTGGTGCCGAATATGGCGTGCAACCTCGTTTTATCGTTGCGTTATGGGGGAACGAGAGCAATTTCGGCAAGATCATGGGAAATTATTCCATCGTCTCTGCATTATCCACCTTAGCCTATGAAGGTCGTCGAGAGGCTTTTTTTAAAAAACAGTTGTTTGCCGCTCTAACCATTTTAGAACAAGGTCACATTCAAAAACCACAGTTTCTCGGCTCTTGGGCTGGGGCTATGGGACAAAGTCAGTTCATGCCCACTTCCTTTCTAACCTACGCTGTTGATTATGATAACGACGGTAAAAAAGATATCTGGAGTAATCCCGAAGATGTATTTGCATCCATTGCGAATTATTTAAGCAAAGAAGGTTGGGATGACAGTATTACCTGGGGACGACAAGTTCGTATTCCTGCAGACTTTGATTTGAGCCTAGCCGGTTTAGCTAAGTCAAAAATGCAGCCCTTGAGTGCATGGCAAGGATTAGGTGTGAGACGCTATGACGGCTCTGATTTGCCCAATGTTGATTTGCAAGCCTCATTAATTATGCCCGATGATGAAAATGGCCGAATTTATTTAGTTTACTCAAACTTTCATACACTTATGCGCTGGAATCGCTCTACCTATTTTGGCAGTGCGGTGAGTTATCTAGCTGATCGAATTAAAAAGGGGTCTTAAATGACATATTTGCATAAAAGTATTAGTGGCCAGGCCATTCAGTTACCGGTTGGCAAAGTCGTGTGCGTTGGACGCAACTATGTGGATCACGTCAAAGAATTAGGAAATGAAGTTCCTGATAATCCGCTATTATTTATGAAACCTGCTACCAGTTTATGTGATGTCAATGACCCCATTTCATTGCCCTCAGGCACCTTAGGAAGTTGTCATAACGAGCTTGAAGTGGCTATTCTAATTCACTCTCCGCTAAAAGGTGCGTCTCAAAACGAATGTCTAGCTGCCATCTATGGCGTGGGATTGGCGCTGGACTTAACCCTGCGAGATTTGCAGACTAAACTAAAATCTAAGGGGTTGCCTTGGGAGCGGGCGAAAGCTTTTGATGGAGCCTGTCCGGTGTCGGGTTTTCTTCAAATAGGAAACATTCCCGACCTGCAAAGTCTAGAGTTTAGTTTGGAGATCAATCAACAACTCAGACAACATGGGTACACGTCTTTAATGATCTGGGATGTGGCGTCATTGTTGTCACAAATCAGTGAGATTTTCACCTTGTTGCCTGGCGATATAGTGTTAACAGGGACGCCAAAAGGTGTTGGTCCCTTATATGCAGATGACGAATTGAGTTTGCATTTACATGATCATTTTAGTTTGAACAGTAGAGTGCTGGGGTAAGAATGGGCTTAGAAGCAAACTTTTGGCAGCATAAAACATTAAAACAAATGAACCGTGAAGAATGGGAAGCGGTTTGTGACGGTTGCGCAAAATGCTGTTTACACAAAATCATTGATGAAGATGCCTCTGACGTTAGCCTTTCTAATGCTGGTGAATCGAATGACAGCACCTCATCACAAGAGGATGCTCAACACGCACCGCAACAGGCTAAAGCTGAAGAGTTACATTTCACCAATGTTGTGTGTAGTTATTTAAATACCAAAACATGCGCTTGTACTCAATATGCAGACCGTGATGAACTGGTGCCAGAGTGTGTCACTCTTTCACAGGATAATCTTCATCAGCTTGCTTATATGCCGCCCAGTTGCAGTTACCGGAGGCTTAACGAGGGCAAAGGTCTCCCAAGTTGGCATCCTTTGCTGCATAAGAACAAAAAATCTGAGATGCACAAAGCAGGTATGTCTGTAAGGGGCAAAACCGTGTTTGACCGAGATGTAGATGAAAGAGACTTTGAAGATCACATCGTAATTTGGCCATTAAACGAAATCGATTAACTTAAGCGTTAATCGATTTCTACATTTAACTTTTCGTTTTAGATGAAATAATAGTTAAAAGCTACGGCGGATAAAAAGACGGCTAAACAATACAATGGAAAACACTGCCGTATAAATTGCAAATACAAAAATCATCCACTCAGGCATACTCATATTCATAAATTCCCAATCAATATTGCCGCAATCACCAGTGGCAGCAAACATATTGGGTAACCAATTATGCAGGGGAAGAAATGACGGGAAGTTAGGCACAATTTCACAGGATACGAAAAAAGGATTTGATTCGTTTTGGATCCCCACATGTTCAATAGCAGTAAACATCCCCCATATTGCCGAAACACCCCAAGTCACAAAGCCGATAAAGCGTGTGATCAGATTGTTTTTAAGGGTAGGGAGCAAGCCTGCGAACAGCAAGCCAAACACCGCTGTCCGTTGATAGATACACATAATGCATGGCTTGAGATCTAAACCGTATTGAAAAAACAGCGCGGTCACAATTAATGCCAAAGCAGATAGCATTAGCGTCAACCAGGCCCATCGTGTTGACGCTAAACTACCTAAGAATACAAATATATTCATATTGATGATTCTTATCCTAATACTTAATGGGCACTTGCTGCGCCCGCTGCTTCACCTGGAACATGGTGGTTAATCCAGTTCAGGTTATATAAAACATCTGTTAGTTCCTGTAAACCAAAGTAAGTTGCCGCCAAGCCAACTAGGGTTAATACAATGGTAAACGGAAATGCCATATAAACCATAGTACCGTAAGACAAGCGTAATAACGGCGCAATAGCGGAGGTTAACAAGAACAAGAAAGCAGCTTGACCATTCGGTGTGGCTACACTGGGTAAGTTTGTACCAGTGTTAATAGCAACGGCTAACATATCAAACTGATCGCGAGTGATTTGGCCATTATGCAGCGCAGTCGTAACTTCGGTTATGTAAACTGAACCTACAAACACATTGTCACTGACCATGGATAGCACACCATTGGCTAAATAGAACATCACCAGTTGAGTTTTACCTTCGAAGGTCAATACGTAGTTAATAACGGGTGTAAATAAGCCCTGATCGATAATCACAGCAACAACACCGAAAAATATACAAAGCAGCGCGGTAAAAGGTAAAGCTTCTTCAAATGCTTTACCAATGGAGTGCTCTTCAATAACGCCACACATGGTAGTCGCTAAAACAATTACAGATAAACCAATTAGACCAACTTCGGCTAAATGCAGTGCTAAGCCTATAATTAACCAAATACCGATTAAAGCTTGGGTAAATAGTCTAGCGGTATCTAATTTAGTGCGTTGTTTATCCATTTGCGTGTTGTAGTCACTTAAAATCCCACGGACAACTGGAGGCAACTTAGCGCCGTAGCCAAACCAACCCATTTTTTCAACTAAATAAGCCGTTAACAACCCAGATATAAATACAGGTAGAGTAATCGGCGACATACGAATAAAGAACTCGCCAAATCCCCAAGATGCTTTATCGGCAATGATTAAGTTTTGCGGCTCACCAACCATTGTCATTACACCGCCTAAAGCGGTTCCTATGGCAGCATGCATCATAAGGTTGCGTAGAAATGCTCGGAAATTTTCTAAGTCGTCACGACTTGGCTGGGCTATCTCATCGTCACTGGAGTGGTCATGATCTATGTTAAAATCTTTTCCTGAGGCAACTTTATGGTAAATACTATAAAACCCTAACCCCACCGCAATAATCACCGCAATGACTGTCAATGCATCTAAGAAAGCGGATAAAAAGGCCGAAGCAATAATAAACGCTAAAGATAATGCTCGTTTATTTTCTATTTTAATCAATAGCTTAGTAAACAAGTACATTAGCAAATCTTTCATGAAGTATATGCCAGCAACCATAAAGACTAGTAGTAACACCACACTAATATTAACGGTTATTTCGTGGTACATGTGAGAAGGAGATGTCATCCCAATAAAGAGGGCCTCAATGAGTAGTAATCCCCCCGGTTGTAATGGATAACACTTTAACGCCATTGCTAGGGTGAAGATAAACTCCAACACCAATACCCAGCCTGCTACATAGGTGCTAACGAAATAAAACAGAATGGGGTTTAAGATCAAAAATCCGACAATAACTTGTTTATACCAATCCGGTGCATGGCCTAAAAAGTTCTTGTAAATAGCTTGAGTCATAGAAACTTGCATAGGTGTGTCCTTTTACTCATCGATTTGAAGTGCAATCGCAATTATTTATCCCTTCATTTTTAAAAGGTAAGTGCAAAAAATGCAAGGTAATTCTGTTGTTAATCAGTGAATTGATACTATTTGAACAGATATTGCACACCTTTGCGACCGATAAAGTCTATTAAATATTTAACATGCTGTTAAAGTTTCGTTGTTCCATACAAAATTCATCTGGTACAATCAGTTATAACATGACACTTAAATGATAATAAGAGAGCCGTTGCATGATTTACAAGGCACAAAGTCCAGCAGGATTTGCAGAAGAATATATTGTTGAGTCAATATGGAGTGGACGTTTCCCTCCAGGTACGATTTTACCCGCAGAGCGTGAGTTATCAGAACTCATAGGCGTAACGCGCACAACTCTCCGTGAGGTATTGCAAAGACTTGCTCGAGATGGTTGGCTAACAATTCAGCATGGTAAACCCACCAAAGTGAATAACTTTTGGGAAACGTCGGGCTTGAATATCCTTGAGACACTCGCTCGTCTAGATCAAGAAGGAATTTCCGAATTAGTGGATCATTTGTTAGCTGCTAGAACAAACTTAAGCGCTGTTTTCATCCGTGGAGCAATCAAAAATGATGCGCGACGAGTTAAGGAAATCCTTAAAGGATATAAAGATATCCCTGAAGAGGGCGCTGCTTTTGCAATGTATGATTATCGAATTAACCATGACATGGCGTTTGCATCAGGAAACAAAGTCTATGTATTAATGATGAATGGGTTCAGAGGATTGTACTCCAGAATTGGTGGATACTATTTTTCTTGCCCTAAATCACGGGAGTTATCACGTAACTATTACCAAAAGTTAATGGAGCTAGCGGATACTGGTGAATTTGATAAAGTTGCTTCTGTTGTTCGTGAGTACGGAATTGAGTCAGGTAAAATCTGGCACGAGATCCGCGCAGAAATGCCCAACGACCTTGTCGATTAAACCCACTGTTGTATATTCGTTTGTTTTGAACCAAGAATATGCAACCGTGTTTTGACCTTAAATTAAGGGATAGAAAAACCAATATCGAAAATCCTTTAAGCACTATTCAACTACTTTTTAATTTTAAAATTAAAATATCAATATTTTTCAACACCTTGCCCTAAAGTCTCAAATTAATTTAGATTATTTTGAGACTTTAGTATGCGCTTTCTAATTTTGATCGTTAATCTTAATCACAGTCAACAAATCGAGGAAATAATCATGACAAATTTAGACGCAATCAAAAGTAAAGTTTCAGACGCTGAAGATTTTGCACGTAAAATCTGGTTAGCTGGTTTAGGTGCTTATGGTAAGAGTTTTGATGAAGCTCAAGGTCAATATGAAAAGTTGACTACCGAAGCAGGTAAAGTCTTTGAAGAGCTAGTTGAAAAAGGTGAAGTATTAGAAACTGAAGCCAAAGCTAAAATCAAAGCTAAAACTAATGTTGAAGAACGTGTTTCTGAGGTACGTAAAAAGCTTGGTTTAGACGCTTCAAGTTCAGAAGATAAAGTAGAAGAGCTTTCTGCAAAAATTGATGCATTGACTGACGCTGTTGCTAAATTAGCAGCTAAGTAATGTAACTAAGCTCAGGCGTTTTGTAGGCTTTAATCTATAGGATTGAGGTTTACAACGCCTGAACTGATAAATGTGTTGAGAAGTACGAAAAACGTCGGGGGAGTTATGAAAGCGATAAAATCTGTTGAAGAAAGCGGGCGTAAATCCTGGTTAGCAAGTGTTGGTGCTTATGGAGAAAGTTTAAATAAATCTACAGATGCACTGGACAAATTGTATACAGATGGCAATGCTTTAGTACAAGACCTGATTGTACGCGGTGAATCAGTGGAAGCGGATCTTAAAGCTAAACTAGAACACAGCTCAATATTTAAGGGGAAGTCGATGTTAAAAAGCAAAATTGCAATGTTCAAAAGTAAAATGGGCATGCAAAGTCACAGTCGCGAGATTCAATTAGAAATACTCTCCAATAAAGTTGATAATTTGATCGATGTTGTCGCTAAACTTGCGCAGCAAAAAGCCGCTGAACAAGCTGCTGCGAAATCTACAACTAAGCCGGCAGCCGCTAAAGCTTCAACCACTGCAGCTAAGCCTGCCAGTACCCGCAAGCCAGCAGCAAAGAAAACCACTGCGACCAAGTCGACGGCTGCAAGTAAATCAACTAGTACAGCAAAAACAACTGCTACAAAAACAACTACTGGTACTACGCGCAAACCTGCTGCGAAAAAAGCCCCAGCGACCAAAAGTTCTGCTGATAAAGAGTAGTTTTTAATTTAGGCATTAAGTATGTGTTTAGGTTGGTATTTTAAACAAAGCACTTTTATTTGAGTGTATTGAAAAGCATAATCCAGTCAAATGAGACACAACTAGTCAGCCTTACAATTAAAAAAATCCCCAGTTAACACTGAGGATTTTTTAGTTTTCACTGCTAATTGAGCAGACTATTCATATTCATCAAAAGATATCAACGGGCTAAATCTGACAGTTCCAGACCTTAGTTAAATTTTCAAAATAGCCCCTAACATCATATTTTCTGCCTTCGATTGACATCTATTAAGCAGACTTTGGTGAGTCTACTAAGCGCAGCCCATTGTGCTGAGTTAAAACTCTTTCTTCTCTGCTCTTTAGCTTTTTAAGATACTTACTGAAGGTTTTACTAATTTGAGTATCTCGCTTGATGCGATCAATTTGCGGCCAAGTTGCTCGTTCTGCACCTGATATTAATTTTTCAATGCTGCGCAAAGAGGGGTTCGCTAATATATGTTTTAAACTTGCGAAGCCTCGTTCCGGTAAAATATTAATATCTCCCACATATTGTTGATCAATGATGGAGCGTAACTTGTGAATACCCAACTTTGCGCCTTTGTGTGAAGTTACACCTTCTAGAACATCAAATGCATAGATGCTATTCATCTTGGTAATATTTGCAATGTGCCGCCAAGTCAAAGCTGCAATGCCTCTTGTGTCTTTTTTATCTCGGGATAAAAAGGGCACGGCAATAGGGTTAGTTTGGCTCACAATACTATGGTTAACACCATATAGACGGGCCAACTGTTTAAATGGCATATCAGCCATTAAAGAGCCATCCGCGAAGCGGCGATTTGGAATGTAAGGTACTATTTTACCATTTGCTTGTTTGGCTTTTAATTGTACAGGACTAAACACCAAAGGAATTGCGCATGACGCTCGCACTGCTTGCGTAATAATTGCGTTAGGAGAGGTTTTGGCATTAAGTAGACGAGAATATTGATGTAAATCTGACGGTGAGACCGTTACAGTCACATGGCGACCTGTTTTTTTAAAGGCTTCTTCAAAAGTCATTAAATCGAATAATTCTATTAATGCATTTTCGAGGTTAGAGCTGTCCATTAGGCTATTTCGACCAAAGCCCTGCCAAATTCGCCAATTGCTGAATTTTTCGTAAATATTCTGAGGTTCTAGCGCCTCTTTTAACTCTTCATTAGTGCGGGTAGCAATCAAACTTGCGATAATTGAGCCTGCACTAGCCCCAGAAACGACATCTGGAAGTAAATCATGCTCACTTAAGGACTTAACTACGCCACCATGAAAAAAACCTAAACCGGCGCCGCCACTTAACATTAGACAACTCTGTCCAAATGCATGGGCAGTTTCATCAAAGAAAGATAGCTTCTCGTAAAAATCAATTTCAGATTCATCTGCATGGTATATAAAATCTAAAGACTCACATACTTGGTCGATAAATTCTTGAATCAGGTATTTAGTGCCAATTTTGCTGTGATTTTTAATCGCAGAGTTGGCTATATTACCTAAATTTCCGTGGATACCTTCATGCAGTATCGACATCAATCCTAATGCATCACCTCGAGAGCGAGCTAATTTTATGCGTTGCACTCGTTTACGAATAAGACGGTAGTCATACTCTTTGCAAGCATCTTTACTTTTCCATTCTTCAGCGCCAGATATTTCATCATGTTCCTGGCAGGCTTCCTTGTACTCTTCATAACTTTCTGCATGTTTGATTGCAGCATTTAATTCCCTAAGGGAATCCGAGTAAGCCATATGGTTCAACCTATTTAACCCAGTAAACGTTTTCGTACCAGGACTATCAAATTAAGAGGTTTCAAATCTGATTATTGAATCAATAAATTTAGATATTTGAAACGATATATTTAGCTTTGGATCTTAAAAGCTAACATTACACAAGCTAAATAAACATTAGCAATTAGTATGCTTTATTAATAAAACAATAAATTAGAAAAGGCTACCCAATTTGCATGAAATGATAAGATTTCATGCATTTTCACCTGCTCCATTATTATAGTATTTATAATCAATAGCATAAATTTGATTGACCATTGTAATGGCAAAGTTTAGCCTGACCTAAGGAACTAGCTTAGGGTAAACTTAGAGGCGTTGATTTATTAAGCAGCAGACTCTACTACTTAGCTATCTATCGAGTTTGTTTTTCATTTCTGGTTAACTAAATAAAGGCATCCACGCTACTTATGCAATGGATTTTAGAAAATTACCTGTTGTTGCTGATCCCTATCACCAGTGGAATAGTTGGTTGGGCAACTAACTTTCTTGCAGTTAAAATGATGTTTTATCCAATAGAATTTATTGGTGTTCGTCCATTTTTTGGTTGGCAAGGGCTGATTCCAATGAAACGCAAGGAAATGGCCGAAATAGAAGTAGAACTGGTTTTAGGAAAGTTACTTAGTGTCCAAGAACTCGCTGATAGAATTGAAGCAGACAAATTAACCGCATCCATTCAACGTCGCCTTAAGCAAGTATTAAGAAAAATAGTCAATCAAGTTATGCAGGAGTCAGCACCGCAGATGTGGGCGTCCATGCCTGTGCAGGCGAAAAACTTGGTATACAAACGAGTTGAAGCTGATATTCCCAATGTCGTTGCCAAAATGGTAGATGATTTCAAACACAATGTGGATGAAATACTGGATATCAAAGAATTGGTGGTAGAACATTTAGTTAATGACCCCGAGCTTATTAATGAAATCTTCTTGAGGTCGGGTGAAAAAGAATTTCCGTTTATTGAACGCTCTGGTTTGTATTTTGGTTTCCTGTTTGGTTTACCCACCATGGCTTTCTGGTACTGGTTCCAAAGTTGGTGGATTTTGCCTCTAGGTGGTTTAATTGTTGGATATGCCACTAACTGGATTGCAATTAAAATCATTTTTGAGCCTAAAAAGCCCATTCGTTTTTGTGGGTTCACCTTTCAAGGTATGTTTTTAAAACGTCAAAAAGAAGTCTCTGAGGTGTATTCGGAAATCATTGAGAAAAAGTTAATCAATTCCAAAAATATTACCGACATTGTGTTGCACGGCTCAGGCTCAGAGCAACTTTTGGAATTAATTGAACTGCACGTTAATGATGCTATCGAGCGTTATGTGGCAATCGCTCAACCATACTTTGCATTGGGGGTCGGTTCCGAAAAATACTATCGAATGAAAGAACTTGCGGTAACAATGATTTTCGATAGCTCTGATAAATATCTGCAATATGCCCACGAATATGCCAATGATGCCCTAAGAGTTGGGGATGATTTGTGCGCTCGAATGCAATTACTTACCCCTGAAGAGTTCGAAGGCGTGTTGCGGCCAGCTTATCAAGCCGATGAGTGGAAATTGATTGTGGTTGGTGCAATTCTTGGGATGATAGCCGGCTTTATGCAACTCTATTTGATTTAAGATATTTAGCGGTATTTAGTGCCGCTAATTTTTCGTCTCTGTGTTCATACGCTAGGGTCTGTTTACTCACCTTACTTTTCAATCAGATTAAAAATGCCGACTAAGGATAATGTCAATTTATGTTTAGGAGCGAGTTTGATCAATGGTTGTTTGGCTTGATGGGACTCTCGCATTTTTACTGATTGAGCCACATATTCTGATAAAACCGGATATTCTTCGTCTAATAGTTCATTGATAATTTGTTTGGGAAGGTTTGCATTGCTCATAAACTGATTGGCAATAATACCTTCAATGCTTAAATTCGGATTATGATCTTCTTTAATTTCGGCTATTTTCTGTTGCAGACTGTATAAACCTTGTCTGGCAAAATCATCACAATCAATAGGAATTAAACAACGAGAAGCGGCAATAAGAGCTGATAAGCTATAGAAATTGAGGGCAGGCGCTGTATCAATGTAAATACGGTCATAATCCTGTTCAAGGGCTTCTAGTGCTTCTTTTAGTTTATATATTTTATGCCTACTATCTAACTCACTTTCTAATTCGGACAAACGCTCTGAACCAGCAATAATATCCAAGTTTTCTATTTTAGTCGGCTGGCAAAACGCTTTTGGTGGTTTGCGATGCAAATGAAACGTAATGGTTTGTTCAAATAGGTTAGCAATAGTGCAATCATCATCCTTTTTAATGGCGTCAAGGTAGGCTGTGCTATTGCATTGGGTATCCAAATCGACCAATAGGGTTTTTAGGCCATGGTGCGCTGAAATTGCCGCCAAGTTAACGGTTAAACTCGATTTGCCTACGCCACCTTTTTTGTTAAATAGCACTCTAATCAATGGGATTGCCTCTGGGTTTTAGGTTGCTGGAAAAATGATTTGTTTGCTTCTACAAGGGTGCGACCTTTGCAATTACACATTTTGAATATTTGCTATCTTGTAATTAAATAATAAGGTTAATGAACAGAAAGTAAACATAATTTACCGCAATTATGATTCAAATGAATAACCTAATAATTTATTTGTAGCACTTGTATGTTGTTAATAATTTATGGAATGATAGGTAAAAAATATTATTGGCCTAAAGCGCAACCGCTACCTATTTCCCTGTAAAGGGTTGATGTTTTAATTGGCAATGTAAGAAAATTTTCGACTAACTTTGGTTGTTCACTATGAAAACGGCAGAGAAAATACTAGTCACTTCGTTGGATTTATTTAACCAACACGGGGAGAGTAATGTCAGTAGTGTTGATATTGCAGTTGAGTTAGATATTAGTCCCGGTAATCTCTACTATCACTTCAAAGGCAAAGAAGTCATAGTGGCAGCACTTTTTGATTTGTATAAAAATCAGATAGATACAGCGTTTAATTCAGCTGTTAACAAAGACTTGAGTATCGAAGAGTTTTTTTATTTTTTGTACGTTATTTTAGAAAAAGGCCATCATTTCCAATTCCTATTTCATAATCAGGCCAATCTGGCTGAGAACTATCCCTTGGTGGCTAAAAAGTTTAAGTTGCTGATACTCTCACAAGAAAAAAGCATTGAAAAATTAATCATGTTTTTCATTCAAAATGGCAGTTTAAAGGCCAGTTTTCATCAAGGGATACAGATTGTTGAGCTGGTTGGTCTAGTGTTTACACAATCAGCGAACTATTATGCTTTAAAAGGTCAAAATATCAGCGATGAAACTCACTTGTATAAAGGCTTAGCTACGATTCTATTTGCGGTATTACCATATATTAATCTACCGCCCGGGGAGCTGCATCATTTGCAAGACGCAATCGCAACTCAAACTTTGGTTAGCGCGTTAGGCGTTTCCTAAAAATCCGTACGTTTAAGGAATATTGAGATTGAGTAAAAAACTATCATTTCTCGACAAAACATTTTGGATTACTGAGTCTGAAGATAACCCAAAACATGTTGCAAGTTTGCAGCTTTTGGAAATGCCAGAAGATGCTTCCCCTAGCTATGTTGAAGACCTATGTACAGAGGTGAAGCAATTCGATAAAGGCGTTAGTCCTTTCAACGGCACCGTCAAAAGTTTCATGGGCTTTCCCATTGGTCTAAATGAAATTGAAACTTTAGATATGGATTACCATGTTAAATATCATGTAGTTGACGATGTAAATGACAAAGAAGCCTTACACAAGTTTGTCGCCAAACTCCATGAACAGTGGTTGGATCGCGATAAACCACTTTGGCAGTACCATTTTATTACTGACAATCACAGTAACGTGTATGCCATCTATGCCAAGGTGCATCACCTTTACGGTGATGGGGCAACGTTAATTCGCTGGTTCCAAGCAGGCTATTTACCAGAGAAAAATACAGATGCCTTTATACCCGTATGGGCTGCTAAGAGACGCAGTCGAAAACGCAGAAAATTAGGAATATTAACCTTAATTTTTGGAGGGGCCTTTGAGTTATTTATGGTGGTTTTTGACTTACTTTATATTGTGTTGCGTTTACTGATGAAGTTGACTCGAATCAATTCAACCTATATGCCTTTGCCTTTTTCAGGCACCAAAACTTTATTAACAGGCCAAGTTAAAAAAGGTAGGGTTGTTTCAACTGTAGATTTAAATTTTGCTCGGGTAAGGGGCTTAAGTAAGCGTGCTAGGGCATCTGCAAATGAAATTTTACTCTGCTGTTTTGACATTGGTGTTCATCGGTTTTTAATGGATAGAGGTCATACTTTTAAAAAAGCCCTATACACCAATATGCCAATTAATTTGCGTAAACCGGGAGACCAAGCCGCAGGCAACAAAATTGCCATAGTACCCGTGCGTTTGGCCCATGGTAAAAATGATCCATACTTACGCTTACGCCAGATTATTGAGAATCACCGCATTGTGAAACGGGCAGCAAAACGCTCTAGACCTTTAGCCTTTAGCTACTACACTGTGCTGATACAGTCTTATTCGCTAATATTTGAAATGTTAAAGTTATCTGACTTTGTTCGTCCTATAGCCAATATTCTGATTTCTAACGTACCTGGTCCCACAGATGTGCGTTATTTAAAAGACAGTAAGTTGTTAGCTTGTTATCCGATTTCAACCATGACACCTGGGGGCGGGGTAAACATCACGTTAATTACCTATGCTGGTACGGCTAATGTGGGTATTGTGTGCTGTGATAAGAACGTAAAGTCGTTGGAAACTTTATCGGTTTATTTCACCGAAGCGTTTGAAATGCTTGAAAAATGTATCGATGATCCTTCGTTGAATATTGATGATATAGGCGAAAGAGTGCGACAAACCGATCTGTCTATTGTCGATGATGAAGTCTATGTGGATGATGCTGATCATGAGCATTTGGATACGGATGAAGCAACAAAAAAATCTGCTTAGAATTTAAATCTAATGCAGCGCTGCTCAACACAAACGAACTGGCCGAGTTGAATGAATAAGGCTTCCTGCCAATCATTCTCGTCCAGTTTGTAAACGAACTCGGGGTTCTGTTTGGTTTCATCTAATAACTTTATAATCTGAGGTTTATGGTAATCCAGTACCCGTTGTTTGCTTCCCGATAAATATAAGTGTAGATAGTCAGCGGCAATATCTGAGCTGCCAGCAGTCATTAAACCTAACGCTGACTTGAAGGTACCAGATATTAAGTTTTGCACGCTTTTGGGAAAGACTAAGGCGAGTAACTGCTTAGAATCGTTAAGTAATGCATATTCGTCATTCACCAGCCTGATTGAATCTAATTTCAATGAATCAATAACCACAGTCTTGTTTTCAACATTATATTTTGGAATGACATCTAAAATAATCAGCAAATGGGCACGGTAGAGAGGACTGCCGACGGCATCAATATCGAGACTTGAATAGAGTTGTACTTTTATTGTGTCGCTATTGCGGGGAATATCTACTTCGGCATCAAGAATAGTAAATCTGCCTTTACCTACTGGTACTTCTACGTCGAAAGTTTGCGGAAAATGCGGCCTTGCCAAAGCATTTAGCTCTTCAATGGTATAATCCACATGGCGTATTTTACCTAACTTTATCATCCACTTAGCCATCCATTTATGGAAGCCTAATGAAAATCGTTTGCGAAGAGTTTCTGCCACTTAGTTATTAACTTATTTATCCTAGTCCATTGCTAAGTGTGAGTGTGTGGGGCTTTTAATGTCAAGTTAGACGTTATTTATTTATGTCATATTGTACATTAAAGTAACAACTGGATTTATTTTTTGGTAAACTAACTGGTAAGACATCAGATCAGTTACGCTGACCTGTTAACTAAATTACGTATTTTTCTGTATCCATTAATAACTGTGAAGTAGAAGCCAACATGCAAGAATTAACACAAACCCAATTTGATTTTATTATTATTGGTGCAGGGTCGGCAGGTTCGGCATTGGCTTCTCGTTTAACTGAAAATCCTCATGTTCAGGTGTGTTTACTTGAAGCGGGCGGAAAAGACAGTAATCCCTTAATTCATATTCCCTTTGGTCTGTCATTGCTTTCACGAATTAAAAATGTCGGCTGGAATTACAATACCGCAGCACAAGCAAACCTAGATAATCGAAAGTTATATTGGCCCAGAGGTAAAACCTTAGGCGGTTCTAGTTCAATCAACGCCATGTGTTACATACGTGGTGATCAAAAAGACTATGATGACTGGCAAGCCCAAGGGGCACAGGGATGGGATTGGCAGTCTGTTAAACCCTACTTTATTAAGTCTGAACGTCAACAACATGGTGCCAGTGATAACCATGGTGATCAGGGCTTGTTGCATGTCAATGATTTACGTCATACCAACAAGTTGTCTCGTTCGTTTGTTAAAAGCGCACAACAAGTGGGTATGCCTATTTTAGAAGACTTCAACCTAAAAGAACGGGAAGGTTTAGGTTTTTATCAGGTCACTCAAGTTAACGGGCAACGATGTTCTAGTGCAAAAGGTTATTTAAAGCCCGCGTTAGACCGTCCTAATTTAACCGTGCTTACTCACGCACAAGTTGAACAGATTGTCATTGAAGATAATCTTGCCACTGGTGTGAAGTTACATCACAAAGGTCAATCTATTCATCTTAAAGCCAAACGAGAAGTACTCCTTAGTAGCGGCGCGATTAATAGTCCGCAAATATTAATGTTATCTGGCATTGGCCCTAAAGCCCATTTAGCCGAACATGGCATAGAAACTCTGGTTGATCTGCCGGGTGTAGGGCAAAATTTGCAAGATCATTTAGATGCTATTGTGCAGCAGCGATGTGAAGCCAAAGAAAGTTATGCCGTGGCATTGCCATCATTGCCTAGGTATATTAAATCTGTTTTCCAATATGTATTTGGACGCCAAGGATTGATGACATCCAATATTGCCGAAGCGGGCGGATTTGCAAAATCAAAATTAGCCACAGACCGCCCTGATCTGCAATATCACTTTTTACCGGCAATATTATTAAACCACGGTCGCAGTACCGCCTTTGGTTACGGTTATGGGGTACACGTTTGTTGTTTATACCCAAAAAGTGTCGGTGAAATCAGATTAGCATCATCAGATCCATTGGAACCAGCCGTTATCGATCCCAACTATTTAACCCATCCAGATGATATAGCCGTGATGATAGATGGCGTGCGTAAAGCACGCGATATATTGGCTACTAGCGAGTTTGCTCAGTATGGAGCTCGAGAAATAGGCCCTGGTATTGCAGCTCAATCCGATGAAGAGATTTTGACTTATTTACGTAAACGAGCGGAAACTATTTATCATCCAATTGGCACTTGTAAAATGGGCAGTGTCGAAGATCCTATGGCTGTAGTAGATAGCCAGTTAAACGTGAAAGGGCTAACAGGCTTAAGGGTGATAGATGCATCAGTAATGCCCAGTTTGGTCGGAGGCAATACTAATGCTCCAACTATCATGATTGCTGAAAAAGCCGCTGACATGATCAAGCAACAGCATGGGCTTTAGTTGTTATTTATCTACTTCTAGACGATTTAATACGAATACTCTTAACGCTGTTTCACACATCTCATCAATATGACTGGCATCTGCATAAATACCATCTATCAATAAACGCGCAATACCGTGAATTGTTCCCCAAGTAACTTGAGATAACCGCAGTGTATCTAAACTAGCAGGCAACAAACCGTTATGTTGCCAATCTCGAGTCATTTTGACTTGAAATTGAAAGGTGGGGTAGGCGATGTCTTTCAATGAATCTGTTGCGCTATTTTGTTTCCAAATTGTTCGTCCGAACATAAGATCATACATTTCCGGGTTCTGAGCTGCGTAACTGATGTAACCGTGGATAAAAGCCCTAAATTTCTGTTCTTCATTCAAATCTGGATTTTCATATATCCCCTCCAATTGCCGTTTCCAATGGGAAAACCCTTGTTCTGCTATAGCGCACAAAAGCTCATTTTTATCTTTGAAATGATGGTATGGGGCAGTGCGTGATACACCGACCTGATCAGCGAGCTTACGCAAAGATAGGTTCTCTACACCATTGTCTTTAAGCATGGAGGAAGCCGTTAATATCAGGCTAGTTCGCAAGTCACCGTGATGGTAACGGGCTTTTGGGGATTTTTTATCTTTCATTCCGGCACTTTATCATAGATCTTGACAGCGTCAACATATTACCTTATCTTGACATTGTCTAGATGGGCAGGGTTTACGCGCTCCAGCCAAGAATTCATCCAATTTATAGGTGCGCATAAGCTAACTAAACAGCCATAATTTTGTAGGCGTGTTTTACTTATCATCAGTGTACTAACTTGGAGAAAATCGTTTTGGAAACCGCAAATACAAATTTAGATTTTTCGAAATTAACCACATTAACGGTATCAATAGAAAATCATATTGCCCATATTCAGCTATCTCGCCCCGAAGAACTTAACAGCATGATCCCGGTGTTTTGGCATGAGTTGCCGGAAACTGTTCGACAAATAGACCATGAATCGGCTGCGCGAGTGATTGTTATTTCAGCCCAAGGAAAACATTTTAGTGCAGGTATGGACTTGTCAGTGTTTGCGCAAATGGCAAAAGACTTTAAAGGCGAGCCTGCACGCAGAGCAGAACGATTGAGACGTTCAGTGTTGGAATTACAAGATTCTTTTAATGCCCTTGAACAAGTCAGAATGCCGGTATTAGTGGCAACCCATGGTGGGGTAATAGGTGGAGCAGTCGACATGATTTGTGCAGCAGATTGTCGTTATTGTACGCAAGATACGTTTTTTACCATTAAGGAAACGGAAATCGGTATGACCGCCGATGTGGGCACACTGCAACGACTACCTAATTTAATTCCCCAAGGCTTAGTGCGAGAGTTGGCCTATACCGGCAGAAATTGGAGTGCCCAGGAAGCCTTGGCTCAAGGTTTTGTGAATAGTGTGTTTGAAGATCAGGAAGCGATGTTAGCGGCAGTGATGAAGATTGCCAAAAAAATTGCCTTAAATTCCCCTATGGCTGTGGCGGGATGTAAAGAAATGATCAATTACACGCGAGATCATAGTGTGCAAGATAGCCTTACTTATATGGCGACCTGGCAATCTGGCATGTTTCAAATGCCTGATGTCCAAGAGGCGATGGCGGCACAAACCGAAAAGCGGATGCCACAATATGCTGAGTTATTGGATAAAAGCTCGATGATGACCAACAAATAATTGTAAACAGGACCAAAAGAATGACTGCAGATTTAAAAGTTAGTACACCCTATCCAAATTTGTTTCGCCCACTTGATTTAGGTTTCACTTCTATTCGTAACCGAGTCATCATGGGGTCAATGCATACGGGCCTCGAAGAGGTTGAGAATGGCCATTTGCGTATGGCCGCGTTTTTCAAAGAGCGCGCCAAAGGTGGCGTTGGTCTGATTGTTACCGGTGGTTTTGGACCTAATGAAGTCGGTGCAACCCATGCAAAAACGAATTTGCTCGATAGTGAGCAACGTATCGCTGAGCACAAATTCATAACAGATGCTGTGCATGCAGAAGGCGGTAAGATATGCATGCAAATTTTGCATACTGGTCGCTACGCCTATAATCCTAAGTTGGTAGCGCCTTCAGCCATTCAAGCGCCAATAAACCCCTTCAAACCTAAGCCTCTGGATGAAGAGGGGATTCAACAGCAAATCGACGATTTTGTATTTACAGCCAAACAAGCACAAAAAGCCGGTTATGACGGTGTTGAAATCATGGGCTCTGAAGGGTATTTCTTAAATCAGTTTATCGCCAGTCGCACCAATAAGCGTGATGATAAATGGGGGGGGGAGTATCAGAACCGAATTCGTCTTCCCATTGAAGTCGTTCGACGTGTGAGAGAAGCGGTGGGTGAGCACTTTATTATTATTTACCGTTTATCCATGCTTGACCTAGTGGAAGGTGGTTCAACTTACAATGAAGTGGTGGAATTGGGTCTTGAGGTTGAAAAAGCCGGTGCAACCATCATTAACACAGGGATTGGCTGGCATGAAGCGCGTATTCCTACTATTGCCACCAAAGTTCCTCGTGCAGCCTTTACCTGGGTGACGGCTAAATTCCGAAAAGCGTTGAATATTCCGGTGATCACCTCAAATCGAATTAATACCCCAGAGGTTGCTGAAGAGGTGTTGGCTCGTGGCGATGCGGATATGGTGTCCATGGCTAGACCTTTCCTTGCTGATGCCGAATTCGTAGTCAAAGCCATGGAGGATCGCGCCGATGAAATTAATACTTGTATTGGCTGTAACCAAGCCTGTTTAGATCATGTGTTTGAGGGTAAAGATACGAGTTGTTTAGTTAACCCCAGAGCTTGTCACGAAACTGAACTCAATATTGAAGCTGCCGACGTCATTAAGAAAATGGCTGTGGTTGGCGCTGGTCCAGCAGGTTTGGCAGCTGCCGTTTCCCTTGCCCAGCGAGGTCATAAAGTGACCTTGTTTGATAGTGCTTGTGAAATTGGTGGGCAATTTAATATTGCTAAACAAATTCCAGGCAAAGAAGAGTTCTTTGAAACTCTTCGTTATTTTGCAAAACAGTTAGAACTGCATCATGTAGATGTGAAACTTAACACACGAGTTGATGCCCAATTGCTTAACAGTGGGGATTTTGACGAAGTACTTATTGCCACTGGCATTAAACCAAGAACTCCGGCAATTCCGGGAGTTGAGCATCCCAAAGTATTAAGTTACTTAGATGTAATCCGCGATAAAAAGCCTGTGGGACATTCAGTGGCGGTGATTGGTGCAGGTGGTATCGGTTTTGATGTCTCTGAGTATTTAGCCCATGAAGGTGAGTCTACTAGCCTAAATATCCCTGCCTTTATGAAAGAGTGGGGGATTGATATGACCCTAAGTGCACGAGCCGGTGTTGAAGGTGTAAAACCTCAGCCTAGCGCCTCTGGCAGAGAAATCTACTTGTTGCAACGTAAGACTACCAAAGTTGGCGCTAATTTAGGCAAAACCACAGGGTGGGCTCATCGTGCTGGGCTATTAGCCAAAGGCGTAAAAATGGTTGCTGGTGTAGAATACCTGAAGATTGACGACCAGGGTTTACACATCAAAGTAAACGATGAAGTGCAAGTTTTAGATGTGGATAACGTGATTATTTGTGCCGGCCAAGATCCCTTGCGTGAATTGGCTGATGGTCTGAATAAACCTTATCACCTAATTGGCGGTGCAGATGTCGCGGCCGAGTTAGACGCAAAACGCGCAATCGACCAAGGTACCCGATTAGCTGCCACTTTGTAGGCGGGTGCTTTAGCCCCGCGGAAATCGTTGGGGATTTACCTTGTGTGTCCATGGCCTAAAGGCCATGCTACAGGGGGAGCTTGATTGTCATTCATAGGCGGGTGCTTTAGCCCCGCGGAAATTATCGGCATATACAAAAAAACCAGTCAAATGACTGGTTTTTTTGTATTAACGTTTTAACGTCGAATTAAGCGAAATTAGATGCCGCGAAATCCCAGTTAACTAATGCCCAAAAACCACCTAGGTAGTTAGGACGTACGTTACGGTAATCGATGTAGTAAGCGTGTTCCCACAAATCTACAGTGATTAGCGGTGTTACACCTTCTTCAGTGATTGGCGTACCTGCGTTGCTAGTATTGACAATATCTAGGCTGCCATCAGCAGTTTTCACTAACCATGTCCAGCTAGAACCGAAGTTATTAACTGCTTTATCATTGAACGCTGCTTTGAAGTCGTCAAAGGAGCCCCATTTAGCAGTAATTGCATCAGCTAGTGCACCAGTTGGTTCGCCGCCGCCATTTGGACTTAGGCTGTTCCAGTAAAAAGTGTGGTTCCAGATTTGCGCAGCATTGTTAAATACACCGCCGTCTGATTGCTTAACCACATCTTCCAAAGACATATCAGCCATTGCTGTACCTTCAACTAAACCATTCAACTTAGTTACGTAAGTCGCGTGGTGCTTACCATAGTGGTAATCAAGGGTTTCAGAGGAAATATGCGGTTCTAGAGCGTTTCTTTCATAAGGTAACGGGGGTAGTTCAAAAGCCATGTAAATTCTCCAATATTGTGAGCTTAGCGTTTATTAAATTACTGCCAGGCTAAATGCTAGCGTGAATTTCTAGAATGTAAAGCTTCAATAAAAGCTCAGCACTCTATTATAATTATATGATTTATAAATAATGATCTGGGGATAAGATGCTAATTATCAACCCGAAATACAAATACTTTTTACGAAGTCGTTAGATTATTTATGAATTTGCACTTATGCAAGTATTACTGATGATTGTGACAAATCTTTATAAATTAGCAAACCTTTTGGAAAGGAGAGCTTGAAACAGGTAAACTAACACCCATATTCAAACTAACTTATATGTAGAGAGTGGTAAAATGGACACTGTAGAGAAAATCAAACAACAAATTAATGAAAACCCAATTTTATTGTATATGAAAGGGTCACCTAAACTGCCAAGTTGCGGTTTTTCTTCACAAGCATCTCAAGCTCTAATGTCTTGTGGTGAGCAATTTGCGTATGTTGATATTCTGCAAAATCCAGATATCCGTGCTGAATTACCTAAATATGCAGATTGGCCAACATTCCCACAGTTATGGGTTGACGGTGAGTTAGTTGGTGGATGTGACATCATCATGGAAATGTTTCAACAGGGTGAGTTACAGCCGTTGATTAAAGAAACTGCAGAAAAAAATGCTGAAGAAGGTAAAGAAGACTAAGGTTTTCGCTTCTTAGAAACAAAAAAGGAGCAATATGCTCCTTTTTTTGTAAATGAAATTAGCTAACTTAACTAACTTCTTTAAATAAACTTTCGTCGATGATTGTGGTGTCGATAATATCCTGAGCCATTTGAATACAACGTCCACATTGACTACCCACACCTAACTTGGTGCGCAATTCGCGAGTGCTACCAACACCATCTTCGCGGACAGCTTTTGCAATAGCTTTATCAGTGATGCCGTGGCATAAACAAACGTACATAAAATCACACCTCAATCTTTATGCAAATGATAATAGTTGTTATTTGTATCATTTACAAGTGCTTTTTTGATTATTTGTTGTACATTGTCTTTAATTTAAAGTCTTAAACTGTGATTTGATAGGGAATGTACTTTTTTGCAAATTTAAGTAAAAAAAGTTGTTCGTTTTCCTTGGGTTTTATTATTCTAGTCTTATATTGAGCTTATCAGCTTTTTTAAATCGTTAAACGAAGATGCATTTGCGTTTATAAATGCTTTTACTAATAAATGGAGAAAAAAATGAGTGTACTAGTTGGTCGTCCAGCACCAGATTTCACTGCAGCAGCAGTTCTTGGAAGCGGAGAGATTGTTGATAGTTTTACCCTTAGCGAAAATATTAAAGGTAAAAAAGCAGTTATCTTTTTCTATCCTTTAGATTTCACTTTTGTATGCCCGTCTGAGTTGATTGCGTTTGATAAACGTTATGAAGAGTTTACTAAGCGTGGTGTTGAAGTCATTGGTGTTTCAATTGATTCACAATTCAGCCACAACGCATGGCGTAATACCCCAGTAAATGAAGGTGGTATTGGTCCAGTTAAATATACTTTGGTTGCTGATACTAAGCACGAAATTTGCCAAGCATATGATGTTGAACATCCTGATGCAGGCGTAGCTTTCCGTGGTTCTTTCTTAATCGATGCTGAAGGTAACGTACGTCACCAAGTAGTTAACGATTTACCACTAGGGCGTAACGTTGATGAAATGTTGCGTATGGTTGATGCATTGAACTTCCACGAAGAGCATGGTGAAGTTTGTCCTGCTGGTTGGCAAGAAGGTGAGAAAGGTATGGATGCGTCACCAGAAGGTGTTGCTAAGTATTTGTCAGAGAACTCTGACGGCCTTTAATTAACGCTAGTCGTTGTGTAAGCAACAAAAAATAAAAAACCGCGTCACTTGCAAAGTGGCGCGGTTTTTTTTGAGTTCTTTAAACCCTAATGAGTGAATACCGGATCACCGATGACACTCCATAGCAGAACTGAACTAACCATAAGCACCACTAATAGAATAAGACCGCCCGTAACAACGGCACTTGAATATATAAAGCCTTTATCTTCAGGAATGTGCAACATAATGGGCACACCTGAGTACAATAGGTAAATAGAGTAAGAAATGCCAACAAAGGCCACTACCATTACAAACCAAAGTGCAGGGTAAAATGCAGCAAAACCACACATAAATAAGGGGGTAGCTGTATAGGCCGCTAATTCTAACGATTGCGTATAACTCGGGTTTGAATCGAATACTTTAGCAAGTTCATAAATAATAATCGCAAGAGCAATAACGCCCGCAATTAAACCGAAATACATGCCTATACCTAAAGATGCTGCTGACATTTGATCTAGTTTAATAACTTCTCCAACACCAATACTCCAACCTAAATGGTAGGAAGAGTAATAACTTAAAATAGCGGGAATAAGTGAAATGATGCAGATGTGACTAAAACTGTAGAAATAGCTTTCATGTTTTTCGTCAATAGCATGCCATTCTTCTTTTGGGTGAGTATAAATACCCCATAAGTGATTTAGTACCAAGATATGACTCCTTTGATGGCTTTTTGAACTGCTGTTAATTTTAAAGTAACTAATAAGTAACAACTTGTTAACGGTAGTTTCTTTTACAAACGATTTTTCGTCAACTTATTTGTTTACTTTTACTGCAAATAATCGATTTCCATGGTTTTTAGACAGGAATATTTAAGAGCTACGGGTTTAAAAATGGACTAGATCTTCAAAAGCGGAAGGGAGTTAATCAGGTTTCTATAGGTAAGGTTGTGCAAATCCCAGCGGATTAGTGCAACGACTATTTATAAATACTTAACATGGCGTCAATTTAGCTACTAGGCCACTTTAACTTGTTTAGATAACGCCATAAATGTATTGAGGTAGTCTGGTGCTGTTTCATTTTCTCGTATGCCTAAGTGAATGGATTTTTGAATACCATTTGGGGCGGTTGGGTTAACTAATGATATCGGTTTTATATCCATTTGCTGTTGGTACTCTTCAATCAACCAGCGTGGTAGTGCTGCCACTCCGCGGTTTGCAGCAACCATCTGCAGCATAATCTCAGTATTCTCAATAATTTTATGTTGTTTAACGCTTGCACCCGCAGGGGTTAAAAAGTGGCTAAAAATATCTAAACGGCTAGCTTCCACCGGATAGGTAATTAAAGTTTGTTCGCTTAAATCATTGGGGCTAAGGTGTTTCAATTTAGCTAGGGGAGACTGTCCGGAAACCACTAGCGCATGTTCGTAATCAAACACCGGTGTATAGAGCACATTTTGGTGAAATAAAGGGTCAGGTGTGATCAATAAATCTATTTCATAACCTAATAAAGCGCTTAAACCTCCAAACTGAAATTTTTGCCTTACATCTACATCCACTCCCTCACATTGGGCCAGAAATGGTTTGACGGTTTTCAATAGCCATTGATAACAAGGGTGGCACTCCATACCAATCCGTAATATGCCTTTTTTGCCTTGAGATATCTGTTGCAGTTGCTGTTCAGCGTAGTCAAATTGGGGTAGCAGTCGGTTGGCTAAATTAAGCATCTGGTGTCCGGCTTGAGTGAGACGAAGTTTACGTCCTTCTTTTTGCCAAATTTGCACTTGATAATGGAGCTCAATTTTTTTGATAGCATGGCTAAGAGCCGACTGAGTTAAACAAAGTTGCTCGGCAGCCCGGGTAACAGTTCCAGTCTCTGATACCGCTTTGATAATAGTGAGGTGGCTACGGTCTAACATATTTTGGCTTTACTCTTATAATTGAGTTCTATAAAAATTAAGGTGAATATAATTCATAAAATTAGGGTAATTTAGCACTTTTATTCATGTATTTGAAATGCTAAAAAACGTTTTGGAAAGGTTATAGGCTGCGAGTCTTGGCGAACTTTAGGCAATGTAAACGTTTGCCAATTACCATTTATAGAGAACTTATTTGAATTAATTTTGCTAACTTAACTATGAGTATCTTTTTTAGGGTATTTCAGTCGCATTAAATTTAGCTCTTAACCGCTTAATTGAGCTGACTATCTGGTATTATTGATAAACCTACTAGTAAATGGCATGAAGTCAGCGTGTTACGTACGATTATCAAGATTTCCTTTTCCATCGCAATCATCTTTTCGTTTTTGTGGACAGGCATAACTATCCAGACTTTGTCGGGCATCCCACTGCCAGGCAGTATCATTGGCATGTTGTTGTTATTTCTCTGTTTATCTGCGGGCATTATTCCGACCCGATTGATGGAAGATGGAGCAAAACTAATGCTTAGACATATGCTGTTATTTTTTATTCCTATCGCAGTCGGTTTTATGAACTACTTTGATTTGATGTATCAACAAATGGCATTGTTTTTGGCTGGCACAATACTTTCAAATATTGTAGTCGCAGTAATATTGAGTTTAGTGTTTAAACAACTCAAGGCAAAGGAACAGCAATAATGTGGATAGCGCTGACCTTAGTGGTTTATTTACTTGCGGTGTATTTACTCAGTCGAATCAAGATCCCTTTTCTAAATTCCTTAATAGTCGGTATGTTTACCATCATCGGCATTCTTTTATTGTTGGATGTTCCCTTTGAAACCTATTACGCTCAAACCAAATGGATAAATTACTTTATGCAGGCCGCAGTGGTAGCATTTGCTTATCCGTTGTACGAGCAATTGCCGCAAATTCGCAGCAACATGAAATTAATTTTGCTGTCATGTTTGGCAAGTTGTTCTCTGGCCATTTTATTCACAGGTTTGGTGGCTTGGTTGTTAAATGCACCCGCTCCACTATTGGCATCTCTTTTAGTTAAATCGATCACAACTCCCATCGCCCTAGAGATCAGCGGCAGTTTAAACGGTCAAACCTCCATCGTGATTGTGCTAGGCTTGTTTGCTGGATTAACCGGAGCAATTTTGTTTTACCCAATCTTTAAACTTTTAGGTGTGCATGACGCTGTCCATCGCGGCATTATCGTGGGTAGCCTTTCTCATGCCATTGGCACTTCGGCTACAGTAAAGCACTCTTCTCAAGATACTGCATTTAGTTCGGTAGCATTAATCATTGCGGCGATATTTTCATCATTGCTTGCGCCCTTGGCGTATCAATTTTTTATCTGGTTGTAATTTTTTGTTTATAAAAACGGATTTTCGAAATCCCAAAAGATGAAAAAATAAAAAAGTACGCTGGTTAAAATGATGTTAATACTGCATCCTTTAGGGCGTGTTTACGGGAAGCTAGGATAATATTGATTTAGGTTTAGGCTTTCCTTTTGTTTTATATATTGAAACGATTCCGATGATATTTATCTTCATTGTGAATGTGTTCAAAAGCCCATTTATAAGGTGTCTAAATGTTTAATCAATATCGAAAAGTCTACTTGTCCAGTTTATTCTATGGTGTTACAACTTGCGTTTTAATGGGGTGTAATGGCGCCAACATCAATACTGAGTCAACCAACCTTACTGTTTCGCAACCAGCTAAGCAGACTATTCACATCAATCAATTAGGTTATTTTGCCACTGGCGAAAAAGGCGCAATTATCCCTGCTACAAAAGAAACGGCTTTCCGTTTGCAAAATAGTGCCGGTGAGACCGTGTTTGAAGGTACATTGAGTGAAAGTCGAGGTTGGCCAGCCCAAGGTCCGAATGAATTTAAATTTGCTGACTTTTCAGCGTTTACTGTTCCTGGTAACTATGTATTAACGGTTGAAGGAATAGGGAAGTCTGGCCCGATATATATTGATAGCGATGCAAATCGGCGCGCTCATAAAGCGGCGCTAAAATATTACTATTTCAATCGTGCAGGTATGGCCCTAACAGAAGCCTATGCTGGTAAATTTAAGCGCCCAGCTGGGCATCCTGATACTCAAGTTATTGTCCACCCTTCAGCGGCCAGTGCTAGTCAACCTGCTCTAAGCACCATCAGTTCCCCGAAGGGGTGGTATGACGCTGGTGATTACGGTAAATACACAGTAAACGCCAGCATATCCACATATACCTTGTTAGCGGCCTATGCGGATAATCCTGAGTTTTATAGCAACCTATCTGTCGGCATTCCCGAGTCCAATAATGGGCTTCCTGATATTGTGGATGAGCTTATATGGAATCTAGAGTGGTTACATACCATGCAGAATGATGACGGGGCGGTTTATCATAAACTCACTACCTTACAATGGCCAGGTAAAGATATGCCTGATGCTGATACTGCCGATCGTTATGTTATAGGCTTATCTACATCTGCGGCGTTAGATTATGCGGCCACCCTAGCAGCGGCTAGTCGAATATTGCGTCCGTTATTTTCTGATAATCCCCAGCAATTGGATACGTGGTTAGCGAGTGCTAAAAAGGCTTGGAATTGGGCTATTGCAAATCCAAATTATGTTTACCAGCAACCATCAGATGTGAGTAGTGGTGAATACGGGGACAGTGATTTTTCTGATGAATTTGCTTGGGCTGGAGCTGAGTTATTTTTGGCCACAGAAGATCGCAGTTACTTGCTGCCATTCAAACAATACCGCCAGTCTTTAAAAGAACCCGACTGGGCTAATGTAGCAGCGCTAGGGTATTTTAGCCTTATTAGAGAAGGCCAGCAATTGTTAGCCGATAATGAATATAGCGAGATTCAAACTCAACTTATTGCCTATGCCGATGCTAGCATTCAAATATACCAAGCCAATGGTTATGGTGTTGCTATGAATTCAGAGGATTTCGTGTGGGGAAGTAATGCCGTTGTCTTGAATAAAGCGATAATGTTATTGCATGCATTTCACTTAACGGGGCAAGAAAAGTATCGACAGGTAGCCTTAGGTAACTTGAATTTCGTATTGGGACGCAACCCTACAGGATATTCATTTTTGACCGGATTCGGTGAGCTCACGCCGCAGCACCCTCATCATCGCATTTCAGCGGGTGATCAGATAGATAAACCATTACCTGGTATGCTTGTTGGTGGCCCGCAACCCGGCCAACAAGATAACTGTAAGTATGCTCAAAACTATGCCGCAAGTAGTTATTTAGATGATTGGTGTAGCTACTCAACCAATGAAGTAACAATTAATTGGAATGCCCCATTGGTTTACGTGTTAGGTAGTGTTCTTGCACAGGAACAAGCTGACAAACCCTAGTTTGGTTAAAGGGGAGTTTTCAACTTTGAACAATTGAATATCAAAAGTTTTGGCTTAAAGACAATAATATCGTACTGTTAATTTGACTATTTAGTTCTACTATTAAGTATTTACTAGTCTCTTTTAAAAATTACAGGGTCAATATTTGAATCTAAGCTAATCAACTTGGAATATTCGAACAATGAGTTCAAGGAAAATAGAAAAAACATTGTCTCATCAATATGAGCTCAATGATCCCCTTCACCAATTATTTGATGCGGTTAAAGTGATATCTGTGCAAGGGTATGATGATCACCGTAGAGTCATTTATTGGAATGAGGGCAGTGAGAAGCTGTATGGATATTCTAAACAAGAAGCAACAGGGCAAAAGCTAGAAGATTTGATTATTCCTGCTCCTATGCGAGAGGGGGTGATTAAGGCCCACGCAAACTGGCTCATTCAAGGTGTAGAGATCCCCGCTGCCGAAATTATCATGCGGCATAAAAGCGGAGCTGATGTATCGGTTTTTTCAAGTCATGTGATGTTCGTTAATCAATACGGTAATAAACAAATGTATTGTATTGATATTGATCTCACGGATGTCAGAAAAGCAGAAGCCCAAGCGTTATTCAAAGAACATATGTTGGAAACTATCTTTGAAGCTATTCCTGATTTGTTTTTCTTGATGGAAACAGATGGGAAAATTATTGATTACCACGCAAGTAAACAAGAAAACCTCTATGTTTCTCCTCAGCAATTTATTGGTAAAAATATGCAAGAGGTTTTACCTGAAGAAGTTACCAGCAAATTCCAAACACACATTGAAAAAGTGATTGAACAACGTGAATTAATTAGCTTTGAGTACGATCTCACCATGCCCAAAGGTATTTTATATTTTGAAGCAAGGATGGCATACCTATCTGAATATAAACAGATAATGGTAATTGTGAGGAATATTACAGAGCAATATAAATCAGCTGAGTTGATTCGTCACCAAGCCTACTATGACAGCCTAACCTTGCTACCAAATCGCTTTCTAGCCCTTGATCGTCTTTCGCAAATATTAATCGAGGCTAAAAGAAATAATCAAAAAGCTGTGGTGATTTTCATTGATCTAGATGATTTTAAAAAGGTTAACGATTCTTTAGGCCATGAAATAGGCGACAAATTACTAGTAAAGGCAGCACAACGATTAACTCAGGTTGTACGTAAAGAGGATACCGTCGGGCGTTTAGGGGGCGACGAATTTATCGTTTTGATGAAAGGTTTCGCCGATCATAATGATGTTTTAGTCATTGCTGAGAACTTACTAAAAATATTTAGAAATCCGTTTAAAATAGCCGGTAGAGAGTTAATGCTTACTTTGAGTTTGGGCATAGCCATATATCCCGAAAACGGTAGCAGTGCCTCTGATTTATTGCGAAATGCCGATACTGCTATGTACCAAGCTAAAGCACAAGGACGGAATACTTTCTCATTTTTTACCAGCGACATGAATCAAGTTATGCAACGTCGCTTTGAGATTGAAGAGCAAATGCACTCAGCCTTAGAACGTGGCGAATTTGAAGTTTATTACCAACCTAAATTTTCTCTGCAAACTCATTCCGTTGTAGGTGCCGAGGCCTTACTGAGGTGGAACAATCCATCATTGGGTAAAGTTAGTCCAAATGAGTTTATTCCCATTGCAGAACATACTGGGTTAATCATCACCTTAGGTGAATTTGTAATTAATCAAGCTTTGAGCTTTTTAAAGCATTGGCAAAGTAGGGACAAAGAGCCATATACAATGGCGATTAATTTGTCTCCTTGTCAATTTAGAGATCAGAGTTTAGTTGCGAATTTACAAAAAAGCTTAGTGCAAACAAACGTTAGTGCCGACTTTTTAGAGCTTGAAATTACTGAAGGGGTATTGATGAATGGTCAATCATATATTCATAAGTCTTTGGCAGAGATCAGTGCTTTAGGGATCACTTTATCACAAGACGATTTCGGTACCGGCTATTCTTCTTTAAGTTACTTACGCCAATATCCCTTTAACGTGCTCAAAATAGATCGCAGTTTTATTCAAGGGATAACAACAAACAAATCAGATTGTGATTTAGTTAAAGCGACCATAGCAATGGCAAATAGCCTCGAATTAACAGTGGTTGCCGAAGGGGTTGAAACTGAACAGCAATTCACTATTTTGAAAAGCTTAGGATGTGACTTGGTTCAGGGGTTTTATTTTAGTAAACCTTTACCCCCAAACCAACTATTAGCGTTTTCACCTGAACAACACCTACTTTAAGTTACTTGGGTATTCTTTGTAAATGCCAGTGTATTGCAGCTAAAGTTTATAGCAGTCCATGCTCAATTACCGGCACGCACCAAAATCGAATGTTGTTGTGGGGACTGATGGTTCTGATATGTGCCAATAAATCTTGGTAATGAGTTGAATCGTGCAAAAGTTCAAATCGATAAAAATCTCGATACCCTTCTACTTGTTCTTGAATGTTATATTGATGATGTTCAGTACTATAGCCTTGAATTTTACTTAAACTAAAGCCTGATAATGTCTCTTGACCGATTAATCTATCGACTAATTTATCCTTTAGTTGTTCTGGTACTATGGCTATAAGTAATTGAAAGTTATTGTTTTCTTGCATTTCGATTCTCCATCCAATTATACAGCACAGGCAATAAGTATAAAGTGGTCAATGTAGAGGTAAATAAACCACCAATCACTACAATAGCCAGAGGTTTTTGAATTTCTGCTCCGGGGCCAGAAGCAAATACTAAAGGTGCAAGGCCGAACATGGCGGTCATCGCAGTCATTAGCACCGGTCTTAAACGACGTGTTGCACCATCAATTGTGCGGATGAGGACATCACGGATTTCCATTTTGGTTTGCTCAAAATAGCTTACCATTACCACACCATTTAATACTGAGATCCCCAGTAGGGCGATAAACCCTACAGATGCCGGTACCGACAAATATTGACCACTAATAAATAAGGCGAAAATACCACCCATGACCGCAAACGGGACATTCACTAAAATAAGAGCCGATTTTTGTAATGAACCAAAGGTAGTGAATAAAATGATTAATATCAGCAACAGTGAGATGGGGACAACCATCATCAGGTTGTTGGTCGCCCGTTGTTGATTTTCGAATTCACCACCAAAGCTAAGCACGTAGCCGGATGGTAATGCTAAGTTGTTGGCAAGGGTTTGTTTTAATTCTTCAACAAATCCCACGATATCACGGCCGGTGACATTGGTGGTGACCACGGAAAAGCGGTTGCTGTTTTCTCGCTCAACCAAAACCGGTCCTTGTTTAAAGTTTATATCCGCAACTTCATATAAAGGCACTAAAGTGGCATCCGGTAATAAAATCAAATTGTTTTTAATTTCATCTAAGGTCCCAGGACGCAGTGCGGTATTGGCCGATGTGGCAAATACAACCGGGGTTTTGCGTTTGCCTTGAATTATTTCGGAGATCGCCACGGTTTCAAATTGTGAACGTAAATAGTTAGACAGTTCAGTTATATTCATTCCATAACGTTTAGCAACTTCTGGTTTGAGGCGAATATTTAAAAACTCTCCTCCTTCGGTCACTGCCGTATTGACATCAACACTGCCTGTGGTGGCTCTGGTTATTTCGGTGATACGAGAGGCCAAATGCGCCAACTCGGTTAGATCCTGGCCAAATACCTTAATGGTCACATCGCCAGTGCTGCCGGTGAGCATTTCTGAAACTCGCATTTGAATTGGTTGAGTGAAACCAAAGTTAATGCCTGGAAACTGCTTTAATACTTCCCGAATGGCATCCACTAATTCTGACTTGGTACTAAATCGCCATTGTGATGGCGGTGTTAACTCCATAAATATATCGGTCTCGTTGAGGCTCATGGGATCTAAGCCAATTTCGTCGGCACCAACACGAGCAACAATTTGATTAATTTCAGGTATCTGTTCAAGCAATGCATTTTGAATTTGAATATCCAGTGCAGTAGACGCCTTTAAAGTGATGTTCGGTGTTTTTTCAAGCTGTACAATAATATCGCCTTCATCCAATACTGGCATAAAGGTTTTACCTAAATAAACAAACTGAACCCCACTAATACCCAGGGCAATCAGTATGCCGATGATCAGCCAAGTAGGGCGGGCTAATACCTTGGACAAGGTGCGACTATAAGTACTTTTTAAAGCGCTAAGAAAACGAGGGTCTTTGGCGTCATGTTGTTTTATTAAGACTGAAGCCAATGCAGGAATAACGGTTAATGACAGCAGCAGTGCACAAAACATGGCAAATACAATTGTCATCGCCACGGGTGTAAATAGCTTTCCTTCCAGACCGGTCAATGTGAGCAGCGGTGAAAATACGATGATGACTATAACGGTGCCGGAAACTACAGGCACAGCCACATCTTTACAGGCTCGAAATATTAGGTGCAATTTCGGTAATGGGGTTTTCTTACTGAGTTGGTTAACCACGTTTTCTACCACTACCACCGATGCATCAACTAGCATGCCGATAGCAATAACAAGACCGCCTAAACTCATTAAGTTGGCGGACATATTCACGCTGTCCATTAACCAAAATGTACTCAATGCTGAAAGGGGCAGTATCATTGACACAACCAGGGCTGCTCGAATATTCCCTAAAAATAGAGTTAATACAATAATGACCAGAATTACCGCAATCAACAACGCTTCTTGAATGGTGCCTATGGCGGTGTCGATTAAATTTTTACGGTTATAAAAAACATTAATTTGCGAACCTTTAGGTAAGGTCTTTTCAATCTGTTTTAGTTTCTCTGTTACCCCTTCAATTACCTGGGCGGTATTGGCATTCTTCAGTGAAATAACAATGGCCTCTGTGGTTTCTTCACCATTGCGGGTAACGGAGCCATAACGGGTTAAGTGACCGACACTGACGTCTGCCACATCCGACAAATGTATGCTGTGTTGCCCACTGGATTTGATTTGCATATCTCGAATTTGCTCTATGCTTTCAACCCGTCCCTCACCACGAATAATGAGCGCATCGTTACCTATATCCAAACGACCAATATTACCATTTAGATTAGTTGCCTGAATGTGCTCGGCCAATTGGGTGAAAGATAAACCTATGGCTGACAGTTTTACGGGGTCAGGCGTGATCTGATAGGTTTTTGCGAAGCCACCTAAAATATTAACATCGGCAACCCCATCTATGGTTCTAAGTAACGGCCGGACCTCCCATTCGAGTATTTGCCTACGTTCTAGCAAGCTTAGCTTGGGGTTTTCTAATGAAAACATGAACATTTCACTCAAGGGAGTGCTCATTGGCGCAATACCACCTTCAAGGCCTGCGGGCAGTGTGCTTAAAATATTGTTTAAGCGCTCCGCGACTTGTTGTCTGGCCCAGTAAATGTCGGTGCCCTCGATAAAATCAAGGGTAATGTCGGTAATCGCATATTTGGTAGTTGAGCGCAGAATTTGTTGGTTTGGGATCCCCAATAACTCCGTTTCAAGGGGCAGGGTAACTTGAGCTTCAATTTCTTCGGCTGTCATCCCTGGCGCTTTTAAAATGACTTTAACCTGTGTGGGGGAAATATCAGGAAAGGCGTCGATGGGAATATTCATCCACGAGAGCACGCCTGTTATCATTACCCCGATGGCCAATAATAAAATGAACACCCGTTGGGTAAGGGATAAGCGTATCAACTTAGCTAACATTTATTCACTCCCCAAACCTAACAACATACCCTGAGCGGCGCTAACGGAGCTGATGAGTATCGCGCTATTGATTAGAGACGTTTCACTGGTGACCGTATAGTTTTGACCACGGCTACTGGTGAGGGTGATCTTAACGGGCTGTAATTGATCTGCGGATTTTACAAACACAAACTGGGCACCGTTCATGGAAAAAACCGACTGTTTAGGCACCAAGTAGGCCTGTTGTTTAAAAAATGGCGTGACTGATAAGCTCTGTCCTAAATTGTAAGGGCACTGAGCTGTTAAAGGTTCACTCCAGACCTTAGTGGACAGCTGTGTTGTAACACTTTCGACGGCGCTTATATTTAGCGTACATTGAGGAGATGGAGTGGTTAAATAAGCCAGATTAGCGGCTTGATCATGAGGTATATTAAAGCTCAACCTGATACTTTCCAAGGGAATGGCTCGGGCAATAACGTCACCTTCGGTTAATGATGCAAAGTGAGTGTAATGCACAGCGCCGTGAATGGGGGTTTTTAAAGTTAAGGTTTCTGATTCTTCATCAAAGCCCGCCACCAATTCAAAAAAGTGCTGCATTTCGTCATATTCGAGCTTGGCTGCAAAATAGGCTTTACTGATGTCTAACCAGACTTGTTGTGAGATAGATGTCTGGGCAAACAATGCTTTATTCTTTTGATATTGTTGTTTGCTGAGGTCAAATAATGACTTTTTGAGCTGATACTGGCTAAAATAGTGATGCACTTCTGGTCCGCTTAATTCCACAAAATTCTCACCGACATTGAGTGTTGTGCCTACCGGGTGTAGAAAATGAACCTGCTGAGCCGTTAACGGTGAGCGAATTGTGTAACCTTCACCGGGTAATTCCAACACTTCACCTAAAGTCGCTCGCCCAGCATATTCGTTAACAGCTTCTACTTGTTTTGTAAGCAACGCTAAATCTTTAAGATCTGTTATATCAAGCCTCAGCTGTTGTGCCGAAACGGAAGTGATGGCCATTAAACTGGTGGCTATAAAAATAGATTTTGCGAAACCTTTCATAAGGATTTTCCTGCTGCTTGATTAAGTGTGGCTATATTTTTGGCTAAGTTAATTTGGTTAATGGCGTATTGACCTTGGATTTCTACAATTTCTAAGGTTCGTCTTAAGATCCACTCTTGCTCTGTTGTATTGGCTTTAAGCAACCTATCTAAGGTGGGCTGCAACTTCTGAGTTAACAGTAACGATTTCTTAAGTAAGCTTTCTCGTGCCTCGCTCAGTTCCAATTGAGCTTTAGCATTACTGATAGCTTGTTGAATTTGTTGTTGTAAACGATTTCGTTCTAGCGCATATTGAGATTGCAAAAGCATTAACTGGTTATACTGAGCAGGTGTAAAGTTGTTTCCAATTGAAAGAGGTATATCTAGTCCTACCCCTAATTGATTGTCGCTAATACCTGCAGTTTCATTGTGTTTGGCAAATAGCGATAGATTCCAAGGTTTAGCATGGTTGGACGCTGCATTAATTTGTGCAATGTTTGCTTGCCAAGTCGCATCTAGCGCCTGAATATCAGGGTGCAAGTTAATCGCTTCTGCATGTTCATTGTAGAGCGTCTCGGTAGTCTTTTCTGGCAGGGTTTTCAATCCAGTTAGTGCCGTATATTGAGCCAATAACCTTTGGGTTTGATTTTGGTGCGTTAATAAGGAAAGTTGAACCTGTATGCTTTCTTGTTGGATCAGCAAGGTCAGATAGGCGGGGGTGTTCCCAGCTTCCTCTAGTTGCGTATAATGGGAAAGTAATTTATTTAAAACAGTCAGTTTTTGCTGCGCTTGTTTAGCGTAAACATACTGCAGTTTATATTCCCAAATAATAAACCTGATCAGTCCTGATAAAAATAAAGCTTGTTGTTGAATTATCGGTACTGAGCTTTGTAATTGCTGATCGATTTCAGTTTGTAATCGGGACTTTATGGCTAGATTCAAACTGAGTTCGGTTTCTTTGCTGCCGAGATTTTGCTGGTTGTGCATATATAAAAGTCCCACACTCGGGGGGCTAGCCAACCAAGAATCTGTAGGTTGTTGAATAGTGATTTCTGATGAATTTTGTTTGTTGTCTCGTTGGTGAACTTCTAGCGCGGCATCTAAAACATCATTGAGGGTTAATTGTGTAGCAACCACCCATGAAGGCCATAAAAGTAGCAATGATAAAAGGAATTTTGGGAGTGTTGGTAGATAATACATTGAATTGTGCAGCTCACTTTTGAAGTCAGTAACTATATTATTGATATCAGTAGGCTATTTAACAATAAACACATGTAGGACAGGGCATCGAACATATGTTCGATAGAGTCGAGTTAGGGGTAAAATTTAAATAATTGGAGGGTAAATGAAAGATAGAATTATCATCTTGGTGCTAATTACTATCATGGTACTCAATGCCATGGATGTGTTTGTCGACATCAATCTAAATGTGCCACTTTGGCATGTTTTAGGGGAAACAATAATTGTTATTGTGTCAGCCTTTGCCGCTTTATTGCTTATCCATGATTTACGCTCGCGCTCACGCTCATTAAATCGTTTAGCCACCAAACTTAAAGATGCAAATTTGCAAATTCAGAGCCTTAGTGGCGAAATGGAAAGCGAACGCAAACATTATGGCCAAGTAATACAAGCTCAATTTAACGACTGGAATTTGACCTTGGGTGAACAACAGGTTGCGATATTGATTTTAAAAGGGTTAAGTTTGAAAGAAATTGCCTCTGTCAGAGAAACAAAAGAAGCCACTGTCAGACAGCAAGCTTCAAGTTTATATCAGAAAAGTAACTTACATGGCCGACATGAGTTGTCGGCGTGGTTTTTAGAAGATTTTCTCAATTGATAGATGTGTTATTCCACCGCTGGTGAACTTAGGGTTAATTGACTAAAGGTAACTTGCGTATAGTCGCCATTACTCTTGTCAGCTTCCCAATCTCCCGTCCCTAAACATCCTGCATACCATAGGCTGTCTGCTTGGTCTTTAGTGCTGCATTGATTGTAGGCCCCGGCTTTAAAGTAATGGGCGTCGCCAGCATACCCTAGTGGATTATCTTTTTTATCAACCTTACCATAAGCATCAACATTGTTGGCTAGGTTTATTTGGTATTTCACATCATCTTTGCCTTTTGCGCTAAACGTCAAATACATAGTGTTTTCGTACACATTTATGCGGTAACTAAATTCTTCACCTAAAGCGATACCCGCATCTCCTGGTTCATTAGGATTCTCCCATGTGTTTCCCCACACTGGGTACGCAATATCTGTGCGGTCAGGATCTGTTTTAGGGAGGTTGCGTTCATAATTCCAAAAAACTGAGCCTGTTTGATGGTTTGGCCACTTTTTAAAATAAATTTTTATGGGTTCGTTGCCCCAACCAAAGCCTTGGTTTTTGGAAATGACTTTGTCATCTTTAGTTGCATGAATTTGTCCCACCACCACTGAGTAAGCGGCAGGCGTGTTAGGGTTTTTCGCTCGTAAGGCCACATGGTCTACTTTCAAGGTTGCATCTATTTTGCTGCCAATTGAGGCAAATTCGGAAGCTAAAGGGTGCGCAGCTAAAGCAAAATTATTACCCGGTGCTTTGGTTTTTATTTTTTTATTCATACCACGGAAGGTTTGGCGTAATTCACTGCGTGTATTACTTGATGATGCGGTTGTAATTGCTTTGTTGGGAGTGGCGAAAACCATACCGCCGTTTTCATCTAAAAAGAAAAAGTTAGGGTGCATATAGCTCTGGATTTCAGCAACATCGATCTCATCAATTTTGCCATTAATGTCCATATCCACAGGCACAGTAATACTCCAGTTAGATAGATCAAATTTAGTGGCGGGGACTTTCTCATAGGATGAAAGGGAGTGGTTAGATAGATCCTTCAAGCCGGTGCTGGAACACGCGATTACGCAGGATATTGATAAAAATACTAAAGCGCTTGCTTGGGTAATTTTCTTAATTCGCAATTTATTCATGCTGATCTCTGTAAAACTTTAAATTAACTTAATTACTATTGTAACCAAATTTACGCTAAACACTTAATCAATTGGACAAGGCCTTTATAAATTGCGATTTAATATAAAGCGCCATTGCTGCTATCGGCAAATAACAGGATTCGATAAATTGTTTATAAATACTTTCCTTGTACTGAGTGACTCAAAAATATGTTAATCTGTGAGGTTGTTTTGGTTATTTTTTCATAGGTATTTTATGAACTCCTGGGTCCGATTAGATACGGCTACGATTCCCAATGGTGGCGAAATGACACTTTCTCAACGAGGGAAAGAGTTTTCTATCCGATTAACGGGTAAACGCGGCGAATTAATGAATAGTCGCGTTTTTAATTCAGAAAAAGAACTTGCTAAGTTGGGTTGCGCTTACATAAAAGACGCTGATAATGCTCATGTTCTAGTAGGTGGTTTAGGCATGGGTTACACCTTAGCTGAAACCTTAAAGGTCGTTAACCAAAGTGCTCAAGTTTCTGTGGCAGAGCTAGTTCCAGAAGTGGTTACTTGGAATCAAGGAGCGTTGGGTGAATGTGCAAAGCGGCCACTTGATGATCCCCGTGCACGGGTTATTGTCGGCGATGTAAAGTTACTATTGTCTACAAATAAACCAACATTTGATGCGATTTTATTGGATGTTGATAACGGTCCAAAAGGTCTTACCCATGGTGATAATAATTGGATTTATTCTGAGCAGGGACTTAAGGATATTTATCAGGTATTAAGACCTAAAGGTATGTTGGCTGTTTGGTCCGCAGGACCTGATTATTTATTTAGCGTGCGTCTAAAAGATGCTGGCTTTGACGTGGATACACGTGAGGTTAGCTCGCAAAAAAGAAAAGGAACTCAGCACAGTATATTTTTGGCTAGAAAAAACACTCCATCATCATATTTATAAATGATGTTAATCTTGCTTATCATCCGACCATGTTTTCCAGACTTGTTCTGTTCTCCAGTTAGCTGACCACTCGATTATGTCCTGTGCAGGCATAGGACGCGCTATACCGTAACCTTGAGCGAGTTCGCAACCCAGTTGCAGTAGAGTAATACCATGCTCAATGGTCTCTACGCCTTCAGCTATGACTTTTCGATTGAAGGATTTTGCAAGAGCAACTATGCCAGCTACTATGGCTCTGTCTTCTGGATTAATTAACATGTCTCGAATAAATATTTGGTCTATTTTGATTAAGCTAGCAGGTAGTCTTCTTAAATAGGTTAATGATGAGTAACCCGTCCCAAAATCGTCTATGGCAAAACTAATACCTAACTTTATACACTTTTTCATTGTTTCGGATGCATCAAGCAAGTCACCTAAAGCACTGGTCTCGAGTACTTCAAGTTGCAAATAACTTGGGGAAATTTCAGGGTAAGCCATAAGGAGAGCTTTTAGTCGGTCGGCAAAATTACGTTGTTGAATTTGCAATGCACCCACATTCACGCTTATGGGAATCATAAGGTTGTTTTTTTGCCATTTGCCTATTTGTTGCAATGCTTCTTCAATTACCCATTCTCCCACCTCAATACTAAGTTGATGGTTCTCTATGAAGGGCAAAAACTCCGCAGGAGATAACAAACCACGCTGTGGATGTTGCCATCGAATCAAAGCCTCTGCACCAACAACTTCCCCTGTTTGCATATTGACTTTAGGTTGGTAAAACAGGACAAATTCGCCCTTGTTTAAAGCATTTTTGATATTGAATAAGGTTTGGTTACGAACTTTAATCGCATCTTCAGATTTAATATCAAAAAGATGGTAGCAGTTTTTACCCTTTTGTTTAGCTAAGTACATAGCTTGGTCAGCATGACGAATAAGTTGATCCGCATCTGTCTGGTCTGCAGGGTACAAGGTAACCCCAATACTTGCAGAAACTTTGAGAGTAAGGTTATCAATGGTTACAGGCACAGAAGCCGCTTTCAACATGCGATTAACTATGGGGGAAAAATCGTGTTGTGTCTGCAGATCGGCTAACACAGCCACAAATTCATCGCCACCGAAACGGGATAGGGTATCGCACTCACGTATCGTTTCTTTCAAACGAGAAGCAATAATAACCAGTAGCTCATCCCCTAGGCTATGCCCGTGGGAATCATTAATCTCTTTAAATCCATCCAAATCTAAAAATACTACCGCTAATAGTTTTTCATTGCGTTTACTATGAGATATGGCGATTCTTAAACGGTCTGCTAACAATGTACGGTTTGGAAGGTCTGTCAAAACATCGTAGTGCGCCATATGTTCAAGCTTAAGTTGCTGCTCTTTAAACTCCGAAATGTCAGTAAAAATAGCCACATAGTTCTTAACATTACCATTTTCATCGTTAACTGCACTTATGGTTAGCAGCTGTGCGTAAATTTCATTGTTCTTGCGTTTATTCCATATTTCTCCGCACCAAAAGCCATGTTTAGAAATAGATAGCCAGAGCTTTTGATAAAAATCATCAGACTGGCGATCAGACTTCAAAATACTAGGGTTCTTTCCTAAAACTTCTTTTTTTGAATAACCGGTAATATTGACGAAAGTTTGGTTTACATCAATTATATCGCCTTTAGTATCTGTAATGATGATGCCTTCTCGGGCATGGGAGAATACACTGGCTGCTAATTTGAGTTGTTCCTCATTTTGCTTGTCTTTGGTCACATTTTGAACCAGAGACGTCACGCCTATAACACTACCATGCTGATCCAGAATGGGTGTACTGTGCCATTCACACGTAATGATATCCCCGGCTTTGGTGAGATTCTTATTAGTATTATTTTCCCCCCCTTTTTGGGTTAACAGTAACTGATAAATATTCCACAGTTCTTCTTGTAATTCAGGGAGTAAAATAAGGTCAGAAGCATGTTTACCGATTGCTTCATGAGCCTTGTAACCAAAAATTCTTTCGGCAGATTTATTCCACTTAGTACAAATGAGGTTTTTATCCCATGAAATGCAACCGAGCGGTGTTTTTTTAATGTGTTCAGAAAATTCATTTTCACTTTTTAATAGTAACTTTTGACTGTTAAATAGTTTTCTTTCGGCATCTAAGCGTGTTTTGGCCATCACACTAAAGCTTCGTTGTAATGCTACCAATTCAGATGCACCTTGAAGGGGCAAAGTTTTAATATCTTTTCCTTGTTCTAGATCTTTAGTTGATTGTATAAGGTTTCTTAAGGGGGTAACTAAGGTTTTTTGAATCCCTAAACTAGCGATAATAATCATTGCAAATATGATAAAAAGTAACGTTAGACCCGTTAAAATTAAACGCGAATTGATAGCGTCAAGCTCTTCTTGAAAAGGAATGCCCACTATAATATTCACAAGTTGACTATCGGTGAACAATGGCTTTTTTATGTATACGCGTGATTGGTTATCGAGTTCTGATGCTGAATGATAGTGGTATAAACCTGGCTGAATCATCGATAGTTTCGTTCCTAATAAATCGGGATTGTTAGGAAAAACAGCAATGATTTTGTCTTCTCGATCTGTAATGAAAGCAATTGAATTTGTGGGAAGTCGAGACTCAGAAAGTTGCTTACTCCACCAATCAAGAGACAGCACTGCGACGGCGATACTGACTAGTTCATTATTTACTGGATCAAAAATTGGATAGGCGAAGTTTATACTGGCTACATTTGCCGCCCGATCTATTTGATATTCCCCTATGGAAAATTGCCTTGTTGATATAGCTTGTTGAATATAAGGACGGTCTGCGACGTTTATCGTTTCGTCGAGGAAGTTAGGGTGGGCGTTACAAATTAAGTCACCATTGGCTTTAGGTACACCAATATTTATGTAGATATCTTTAATTTTTATAATATCAGCCAAAAGAGCGCTGCAGTCTGGAGATTCTGGCGTTAAAACCGCATCAAAAGTAGCTAGGTTCTTTAAAAAGTTTTCAGTTCGTTTAACTAGCAGAGATTGAAATGTAGTTGTTATCTCGGTGGTTTTAAGGGCTTCTTCCTGTGCTTCTTTAATCGCATGGTCACGCTCTATGACCGACATGTAAACCACAGTTAGTGCGCCTGGTAACGCAACTAAACAAATGAGCAAGACCAATCTCGAGTGAATAGATTTTAAAAATCGTCTCATTTCTGAATCATTAAATCCTAAATAAAGTAACTAAAACGTTAGAATTCAAAGGCGGTAAGCATTGAATTAAAGAGCATAACAGGGAAAATACAATTTCTCGGAACTTGGCTAAATGTCATTCGCAGCTCAATTTAGCTAAATAGAAAAAGCCTCATAGTTTTTGCCGAGGTAAAACTGTGAGGCAGCGTACAGTTATAGATTATTATTGATTGTAGTAAAGAGTTGCTGGATCCGCTCAGCATTTTTGCCAAGGTCACTTCTTCCTACACGGGATTTACTGCGTATATCAACAATAGTGTTCGCACCAGAGGTGACAATTCGCACTACCACATCATCTTTGAAGCCAAACCAAGCGGTAGTATCCGTAGCTTCAATTATACCTAATGACTTGTCTGCATTGACGAGTTCCCAGCCCAATTCTTTTATTGCAGCCTCTGTTGCAGAAAAGATCTGCGAAGAAAGCTCAGAGTATTTTTGAGAGGTTAGTTGTGGGTAAGCTTCTTTCTGTTGTTTAGCAGTTTCTTCACCTGCATACTCAACTGGATTAGGTGCATCGGCACGCAGGGGGGCAATGGCGATAAATTTAGGTGGATTAGTAAGATCAGTTGAAATGTCATGAATAGGAGGGACTGACTTTGCTTTGCTCATAATACTAAGGGGTAAGCCTACAGCCACTAATGCAAAAATTGCGGATATTGCAACATTCGCCCAGCTAATATTTTTCCGTAAAAAGATCACTTGAATTAGAATCAGCACAATAGCGCCAATACCGGCGAAAACACCGTAACGTAGGGCTGTGAATGCGGGGCCTAACTCTAAAATTCCAAATTTATATAGAGGGCCAGGTAGGGCAACAAGTAAAATAGCAAGAAAGCTAATGAGGTTAACCAAGGTCTTCATAATGTGAACTCCGAACTTATTGTATTATTGTTGGTTTATCGGCTTATCATATATGAACAAGTAAGTATGGTCAGTAATTGTTTTAACCTTTGTTTTTCAATCAGTTTTTAAGTGGTATTAACATTATATGCAAAATGAAGCATGGTTACGAATAGGTAGCTTTTTAACAGTATTGATAGTGATGATGGTATGGGAGGCGTTATTGCCCAATAGGGTTTCTCCTGTGCCTCGCTGGAAAAGGTGGCTTAGCAACTTCTTTCTGGTTTTTTGTGGTGCTCTGGTTGGCCGTTTAATGGTTCCAGCAGGTTTGGCTGTGGTCGCTATTTACGCAAATAATCTTCACTTTGGATTATTGAATATCCTAGCGCTGCCAGAATGGTTGGCTATTTTCTTATCTGTGGTCATGCTCGACTGCTTAATTTATTGGCAGCACCGTGTTTTTCATCGTGTGCCCATTTTGTGGCGGTTGCATAAAGTTCATCATGCCGATCCTCATCTCGACGCTTCCACTGGTCTACGTTTCCACCCCATTGAAATCGCTTTAAGTTTATTGGTTAAAGCGTTGGGGATATTGATACTTGGTATACCGGTGGAGGCTATTCTTATATTCGAAATACTGCTCAATGCCAGCGCTATTTTTAATCACAGTAATATTAAACTACCCAATTGGTTAGAGTGGCCGTTACGCAAACTTATCGTTACTCAAGCCATGCATCGTATTCATCACAGTCAAGTAGTAAAAGAGACCGATAGTAACTATGGTTTTTGTTTGTCCATTTGGGATCGCCTTTTTAACAGTTATACTAAACAAGCTAAGGCAGGGGACGATGGACTGGTGTTGGGATTAAAGGAATATACAGATGAGGCTAGCAATACCGGGATTAGCACTGTGTTATTAATGCCATTTGGTGATAAACCCAGTAACAATAACCATTAGTCTTTGGTGGCCAGAAGCGTGCGGTAACCAACCCAAATGCGGATGATTGCAGTTAACCAACATATCACTGCAAACACACTGGCGATGAGTACAAAGTGATTCGGCAACAAACAAAATAGACATAAGACTAAAATGGTTTCAAAACCTTCCGCCAAACCACCCATATAATGCAAGCTTTTTTGTGGGTAGTTGGGGCTGTCGATACCATGTTTGCTTGCCATAATAGCAAAGGCTAAAAAGCTACCACCGGTGGCCATAAACGACAGCATAAGAAAGCTGCCAGCAACAGCATTTTCTACAGGATTGGCACAGATAAATGCAAATACAATGGCAGAGTAAAAGATAAAGTCTAAAGTGATATCCAGAAAACCGCCGGCATCTGATGGCGTTGTTTCGCGGGCAATGGCACCGTCTAACCCATCTCCTAATCGATTTAACAAAATTAGGCACAGTGCCAAAAAATAGTGTCCAAATATGATTGCAGGTATGGCTAGCATACCAATAACGAAACCCACAAAGGTCACAGTATCAGCGTTAACACCTCTTTTTATCAACTGTTTAGCTAGGCTGCAAAGGGGTTTCTTCAAAAGCCGATTTAATAGCGGGTCAATCATAGTTTACCTTATTGAATATTGTTTGTGCTTGTGGACGAGTCACTATTTTATGTTATTTTCATTATTATAGACTGCGATAAAAATCAGCTAAATCCATATGCTGAGCCTGGGGCGGAATGTTATTTAAATCGTGGCTGACCATAATACTGGGCACACCTTTGGTTCGGAGCTGAGAAAATGCCCATTGGCTTACTTGCTCGCTGGTATTCGGATCCAGTGCAGCAAAAGGTTCGTCCATAAGCAGAGCCTTAGGTTCATTTGCCAAAGCTCTTACTAAACCTACCCGTGAGCGCTCGCCACCACTTAATTGTTCAACAAAGTGGTTGGCAACATAACCCATATCAATTTCGTTTAGCATGTTAAGGGCAAGTTCACGACGTTGGTGCTGAGTTAGGCTTTTATCTTTTTCATTTTTCACGTGCGCAGGCAGGGCGAAACAAATGTTGTCTATCACCCTTAGGTGGGGAAATAGATGCACATCTTGCATCAACAAGCCTAAACGGCGCTGCTCAATATTCAGGGGGTTGAGCTGAATATCGTTTAATATTATTTCACCACTGACTTTTGCATGCTCTAGGGTGTCCCCTAAAAGCCAATGTAAAAACGTCGATTTACCCATGCCACTGGGGCCGGTTAGCACTAACAACTCCCCATTCTGTAGACATATGTCTGGCAGCTCGATGCATCCATTTTCTGTGAAAATCTGACAATTATTAATGCGAAACATCGAAACTTCCTCTAAGGCGTTGTGATACTACACTGGCTAACAAAAAAGCGACAAAAGGCAATACAGCTTGGACCAACATGTAGATGGCAGTGATACTTTGTTCATTTCCTGTGGCAATCGCCACTGCTTCTGTGGTGATGGTGGTTACTCTTCCTGCACCCATCATTAAGGTGGGAATATATTGAGCAACACTCACAGAAAAGGCGATAGCGAGGGCGCTTAACAGCGCAGGGCGCAATAACATGAAGCGAATTTTCCAAAACTGCTGCCAATAGTTGTAGCCAAAACTTGCCGCAACTAATTCATAACGGCGATCTAAACTTTGAAAAGGGCCACGTAACACTAAATAGCTATAAGCAAAGGTGAAAGGCAAGTGAGACATAATCACCCAGCCACTATGATATCCACCATGTATTGTTGTGTGGGATATTTGCCAACCATAAACCATGCTCAACTGGGGCAATAGAATAGCCATCAACCAAATGTAATCCGGTAGGTAGTGTTTATTTTGACGTTGTAGCTCCAAGGCCAATAAGGTGGTTAACACCCCAATAATTGCGCTACACAATGCAATGTAGATGCTGTTGATGAGCGGTGCTTGGATAAAAAACCATTCGTCTTGCCATAAGGAAAAAGACCAATTGATCGCACTTGAGCTTTGCACAACCTCTTGGTTATTCCAACCTAAAGACCAGACTAAAAAGGTGACTAAAATGGCAAGGGTTAATAGACTAAAAAAGCCAAGCCAATGGGTAAAGAGGCGACTTATGGGCACAATTTTTAAAAATGTCCGTTTTACTGCGTGACGACGTAATGTTGTGATCGACCACCACTCATGTAAATAAATCCCAGCAATCAACATGCTTAGCAGGGCAATAAGTACAAGGTTACCAATAAAGGCAACGCTTTGTTCTTCAACAGTAAAACCTGTCTGCCAGTTGTAGAGTACAACAGCGTAGAGTTCTGGGATATTAGGGCCAACCAACACACTTATGTCTAGCACTGACAATGAATACGCCATGGCGGCGAGTAAGGCTAAACGGGATTGTTTTAATAAAACTGGAAAGACTAATAACCACCAACTCGCCATTTCACTATAGCCCAGAGCTCTACCTTGTAATAACCAATGTTTAATGGGTAATTGACGTCCAAGGGCGCTGAAGATTAATAGGAAAAAGGGCACTTCTTTGATACTGATGGCAAGTAACATAGTGGCGATACTTTTATGGGGTAAGCCTAACCATTCTGGCGCAGTAGTGCCAAATATTCCCCATAGGGACGACCACAATAATCCCCCAGAGCTAAATAGATAGACTAAACCCAGTGCGACCGCTAAATGAGGCAACGATAATAGAGGTGCGAGACGTTTTTCCAGCGCTTGCCAGCGAGGGTTAAAACGATATTGACTGTACACCATAAACCCAATGTAAAGGGCCAATAAAGGCGCAAATAGAGATAGAAAAAGCGTACTTAAAATAGATGATGCCAAGCCGTTATACGCAAAAAAATGAGTAATGTCACTCCAAGAAATTGCTACCGATGGCCATAATCCGACAACGATGCCAAACAAGGGGAGTCCTGCCACTAAGGTAACAATAAACCAACCTGCTATGAGGATTAAGCGCCGTATTTTTGTTGCCATTGTTCTTCAATAACTTGCTGCCAAGAGCTATGCAATTCTTGTTGCGAGGGTAAAGTTGATGCTGGATCCAATAACGGAGTGATTACCGTAGGATCCCCCCAACTGCCTTGCAGTTTTTGTTGCTGAGCTTGCTCACTAAGCAAGAAGTTAATCACAACTTTGGCAGCCGCAGGGCTTTGGGCACCCTTTGGGATCGCCAAGTTGTGGCTATTCGTGATCGCCCCTTGGCTAAAATACAATCGCTGCGCCGATAAGGGCAAGCGCTGCTCTTTCTGTTCTTTAATCAATTGATTGGGATTGAAGCTCACCGTCAAATCAAGTGTTTTTTGCTGCACCAGTGAAAGTTGTTCTGTATTCGAGCTAGGGAAGGCCCGGCCTTGTTGCCAAATTAGAGGATGTAATTGGTCCAAATAATCCCACAGCAATGGCAACAATGTTGCCTGTGCTTCTGGGCTGGCATATGCAAATAAACGTGCATCGTTATCGCTAAGGGCAACTAAAAGCTGCTTTAAAAATGTGGTGCCATGGAATTCCGGTGGTCGCGGATAACTGAGTCGTCCAGGATGCTGTTTAGCAGTTTGCAGAATACTTTCAGGGGTAACCTTGCGGTTTTGTGTCTCAAGGTTGTTAGTTGCTAGGGGACTGTTATTTACTAGCAGATTATTAGAGGCAATGATATTAAATTGACCCACGCCCCAAGGCACTTCATAGCCATCAATGGGGACACCAAAATCATTTTCTAATGAAAGTGCTTGGGTTGCCAGTAGTGCGGCATTGGGAATGCCTGTCCACAAATTTCCGAGTAATAATTCTTGTTGTTTTAAAAAGCTAAAATTCTCACCGTTTATCCAAAGTAAGTCGATGGCACTTTTGTTACCCGACTCGGCTTTTAAGCGACTGACGGCTTCACTGATATCCGCCACTTTGACATGGCGTAACCGCACCTTGTAACGACTCGCAATTTCTCGTGCTGCCCAGCGTAAATAATCATTTACCGGCTTTGAGCCACCCCAAGCGTAAAAATAGACAGTATCTCCTTTGGCTTCATTTAAGGTTTTTTGCCATTGTGGGCTATTTGCCATTTTAGTGGCGTTGGCAAGCTGCGCTTCTTGGCTATGGGCTAATGGCCATCCGTCTGTGGAGACAAGCAACAGCATAACAATGGCCAGAAGCAAAGGATGTTTAACCGACATTATCTTGGGTACCTTAAAAGTTTGCCACATCATTTAAACGCCAATCATACTCTTTAAAGGAGATGGGGTAGTTGCCTTTTTTGATCATCTTTCTCTGCATCTGGGCGTGACTGCTGTCTACTTGGTTAGTCGAGTTTAGGCTTGGGATTAGTGCATCACTGTAAACACTTAATACGTCATACAATGAGTTAAATCCTTTATCACCTTTCTCAAAGTCTTCGCGGTACCACTTAAAAATAGATGAAAGAGAAGCTTCAATTTGTTGACCATCAATGATGATTTCATTGCGGCTCCCATCGGCTAAAAATAGCTGCATTTGACTATCCAGTTGGGCATCTAGTTGGTCCGCCTTAAAGGCTTCATTTCGCAGAGGAGGGCAGGATACCGCAGCACAGACTAATGCACCATGAATACGAGGTTCTTTAAACCATTTTCGAATCATTTCGTGCTCAATGTCATCCAAGTTGTGTGTTTTACCAAAAAGTATAAAAAATTCTTTTTTCCATGGAGAGCTAAACAAAGATCCTAGGTCACGAATGGATGTGGCATCCCCTTGTTTGAACTCATGCCAATTATCAACAATGAGTTTTAAGGTGAAACCGTTGTATGCATTGATCAAAAAGCTCAATTGTTGCGGCTCGCTCCAGTCATCAAACTGACTTTTACTGACAGCAGAAAATGTACTTAAAACGGCCTCTAAGGCGACGTTATTATTGGCAAGTTGTTGGTATTTTACACGAGTTTGTTTTTTGTCATCGGATACTTTCACCACTTGGGTCAGTAGCTGATTGAAGTTGTCATAGCGGTGATTAAAAACATCCTCAACGCCCGCCGCCTGCGACTTCAAACATACTAAAAGGGTCAATAGGACGCTTGTCACAAGGGTTTTATTGCCGATTTTTATGATTTTACTTAAAAAACTAAACATATTAATTTCCGTTAAATATCATTTTTGGGAATAACTAAAAAAAAGCAGTTAAAAGCGGCTATGATGAACTTGGTTTACAGTTTGAGCTGCCATTTACCCTAGTTCATCAAAACCGCTTGTTTATACACGCCATAGATTAGCTACGATTCCAGCTGTGAAAACGCTCAACCCACGCCAATAACTTTTCAGGTGCGTTGTTTTTCTTCCAGTTTCCTGCAACATTTTTATTGGCTTCAGCCATGGTTGGATAAATGTGAATAGTACCCAAAAGTTTATTTAATCCTAAACCATGCTTCATGGCCAACACGAACTCGGCTAATAGCTCGCCAGCGTTAGCACCAACGATAGTTGCCCCTAAAATCTTATCTTTGCCTGGTTTGGTTAACACTTTTACAAAACCGCGGGCGTGATCATCAGCCAATGCTCGGTCTAGTCCGCCAATATCATAACGAGTCACTTCCACTTCAATTCCTTTTTCCTTAGCCGCCACTTCATTTAGGCCCACTGTGGCAATTTCTGGCTCAGCAAATGTTGCCCAAGGAATTACGCTGTAATCAACCTTAAAGACTTTAAAGGGTCTAAATAAAGCATTAACGGCTGCATACCAAGCTTGATGGCTGGCAGTGTGGGTAAACTGAAAGGGACCTGCAACATCACCGGCAGCCAATATATTCGGATACTTAGTTTGTAAAAAGTCATTGGTAACAACAGTGCGGTCGGTTTCAATACCTAGTTTGTCTAAACCGAAACCTGTCAGATTGGCTTGACGGCCAACGGCAACCAGTATTTTATCAAAAGGGATACGTTCTTGTTTTCCTTCAAACTCAACCACTAACACATTGCCTTCGCTGGTGGTTTCAACTGCCATTGCACTGGTATTAAGACGTAAATCAATGCCATCTTTTTCAAGCTGAATTTGTAAATATTTAGCCGCATCAGGGTCTTCTTTACTTAATACCTGCTCGCCACGTTCTATTTGGGTTACATGGGTTCCTAATCGTCCAAATGCTTGAGAGAGCTCACAACCAATTGGGCCACCACCAAGCACGATCAAGCGCTTCGGTTGTTCCTGGATTTCCCAAAGGTTGTCGGCGGTTAAATAATCAATGTCTTTTAACCCTGGAATATCAGGCACAAACGCACGGGCACCAGTAGCGATAACAATATTCCGAGTGGTTAGGGATTGCACCCCGTCTTCGGTTTGAATATCTACCTGCCATGGAGACACTATAGTTGCATCGCCTATGGCCACATTTACGCCTAGTGACTCATATCTTTCCACTGAATCATGGGGTTCGATAGATTTAATCACGCTATGGACTTTGTTCATTACCGCTTTAAAATCGACTTTTGGTGCCTCATAAGTAACACCTGCGTTTTGAGAAGTGCGGTGGATATGCGCCAACTTACTGGCGTGTAACAAGCTCTTAGAGGGGACACAACCGGTATTCAAACAATCGCCACCCATTTTGTGACGCTCGACTAAGGTAACCTTAGCCTTAACTGCAGCAGCAATATAAGCGGTAACTAGCCCAGCAGATCCTGCGCCAATCACTATCAAATTACGATCGAATTTTTTTGGTTTTTTCCAGCCTTTATACACACGACGCTGTTGTAATGCGCTGAGCATAAATTTAGCTAGGATAGGGAAGATACCTAACAACACAAAGGATAAAATTAAATCGCCAGAAATGATGTCAGACAGTTGGTTAATTTCAACCAATTGGGTACCGGCATTCACGTATACGGCTGTACCAATTAACATTCCCACTTGGCTAACCCAATAGTAAGTCCACGTTTTAATACTGGTGACACCCATTACTAAGTTAATGATAAAGAAAGGGAATATAGGAACTAAGCGCAGACTCAATAAATAGAAAGCGCCGTCTTTTTCGATTCCTTTATCAATAGACTTGAGCTTTTTCGAGAAAGTACTTTTCACCCAGTCACGTAACAAGAAACGTGAAGCTAGGAAGGCTAAAGTTGCGCCAATACTTGAGGCAAATGATGCAAGTAACAAACCCCAACCAAAGCCAAATAAAGCACCTGCGCCTAAGGTTAGGATGGCCGCTCCTGGTACACTTAAAGCCGTTGCTACTGCATAAATAATTAAGTAGCCAAAAAATGCAACTAACCAGTTATCTTCGATGTTTCCAGCCAATGATTGTTGATTGCTTTTTAAGCTTTCTAGGGTGAGGTATTGGTTAATATCAAAGATAAAAAAGCTGGCGATTAACGCAGCGATTACAATGACCAATATTAAACGTTTACTGTTCATCTTGGATTTAAGCCTTAAAATTATAGGTGTAGGTTAACTGAACATTTCGGGGAAGTTCAGGGAAAACGAGAGTTGATCCAAAATAGCCACCCTCAAACACCGGGCGCCAATTTGTTTCGTTGGTTAAATTACGCACTTCTAAGCGCAAACTTGATTGCTCAGACAGCGCTAAAGTCGTATTAATGTTTAAGGTGATTTGATCCCGTATAAGCACTGTGGCTAAGTAGTCCAGCGGATAGCTTTTACTGTAAATAGCAGAGCCTGAGACATCCCAGCTATCGAAAATTTGATAACCTAGACTGGCTGAAATTGTTTGCTGAGGGATACCTTGCACCCGCTGATTTGAGGCCTCGAAACCGGCAAAGTTAGGTGCACCTATGCCAGTTCCTTGGATAATATCAGGGCGAGAGTTGTCAAAGGCGTCAGCCACTTGCTCAGAGTCTTGTGCACTGGCAGAGTTATCATAGCGAGCATCTAAATAGCTGTAGCCAAGATTCGCCCAAAAGGCCCTACCTTGATAAAATACCTGTGCTTCAAAACCTTTGGCGACAATACCTGTATTGCTGCCATCTCGGTTGCGTAAACTGCGGGTTTGTTCAAATACCGAAGCATCGGCATACCAGGGGGTGCCAGCAGGAGAGTATTTCAAACCCAGCTCGTAAAGGGTGTTTTCGGTTGCAAAATTCAGTGGATTAATTTTATTGTCTGCACCCAATACTGTGCCGCCGCCCATACTATTGGACGTTGCTTCGTTATAACTATAAGTCGCGTATGAGACCATAGCATCAGTGAGCTTAAAGCGGGCAGATGCAGAGCCTGAATATAACCAAGTTGAATAGGTGTCTTGGGCTGCAACTTGTCCTTGAGGTGCAAGGGCGTCTCTGGCCTCTACATCATAGTGATCTGCTCTTACCCCAATAGTGGTGCTAAAGCGCTTGCTCCATTCACTTTCCTGTTCAACAAACAAACCTGTCTGCCATGTTGTTGAATCTGTGGTGTCAGATAAAGAAAAGTCGTTGATACCATCACCGTCTATATCGTAATTTGCACCAGGAGAAACATATACACCAGGTCGCAACTCAACTAAACGTGCCTTTTGAGTGTCCGTTAATGGAATTCGACGCTGTTCAATGCTACCCAATAAATCAATGGGTAAGTCAGCTTCAGTGGTAAATTGACTGTAACCCAGAACATCGTTGTAGCGTATGTCTATACCCCAGGTGGTCTGTTGTTCTGCTCGCCAAATTGAATGCATTTCTAGCCGGTTTTGCGCACTTTTAGCGCCGTCAATTATCTCAACAAAACTGTTTTGCGCGATCTCTTCTCGGTCTAAATATTGAAAATAACTGCGATTAGTTAAACTATGGATGGAGTTCAACTCTCGGTGGTATGTGCTATGAAAAACCAAGGTTTGTGCATTGTTGATGTTATCGGGATCGGTTAACACTGTGCTGCGAGGGATCTCCACCTCAGCGGTGGGAGAAACAACAGCAAATGCACCTGGTACTTGCGAACCATTGGGTTGAACACCTTGACCGGTAATGTAGAGGCCATGATCGATTAAATTTTGTGTTGGTCGGTTAATACCAGCATTGTCAGTAAAATCCACATCATAATATTCAAAACTAATATCCCAACTTGATTTGCTATCTGGCAGCAGATGAAATGTAACGAATAAATCCTCACTTTGAAATCTGCTAAAGTCATAATAACTATCATTATCGATATATTCAGCGCTCACCCGCAGGGCACTTTTGCCTTCTTCAATGACGGTATTTACATCTAGCTGACCACGGTAATGCTGCCAGCTACCGGCATTGGCTTGGAATTTAATTTCAGTGCCAGATAACGAAGCAACTTTGTTGTTTAAATTAACAAAACCGCCGTTTCTTTGGCTACTTCCTAAAATGACCGAAGGAGCACCTTTTACTACGTCAATTTGGCCCACACTGTTAAATGATAGCGGGATCCCAAAACCATTATTACCGGCTTGACGACGCATGCCTTGTTGAAATAATTCACCTAATTGCCCGCGAATTGTGGGCAAGCTAGGAGCACCAAATCCACTTGCAGAATAAGTGTTCGGGACTAGGGTTAGCACGTCTTGCAAATCATCAATGGACAGTTGTTCTAGCATATCAGCAGAAATGGACGATACAGAACGGGCAATTTCCGTTAAGTTTTTGTCTTTTCCAAAGGGGCCATCAATGACTGCGTTTTTTGGAGACAAAACTATAGCCGGTTGCGCCTCGCCAGTAACTACTACATGCTCAATATTGTTGTCTTGGGCTGCTACGGGGTAACTCAATACTAAACTCACACCCACTAATAACTGTTGTGATTTAATCACTATTCCTGTTCCTATATTTAATCTCTCTGAGCCAAGAGACCCAGCGGTTTCGATTTTTATTGCATACTAACTCCAAATAATTGGAAATGTGCTCATTTATATAAAAAAATCATCATTTCTAACATGAGTTAAAAATGATGATTTTGTGTTGTTCATAGGCTAGGTGGCTTCGATATATCTATTTTGTACAAATAACTTTTCATGTTGTTGGTCTCTAAAGATGTATGACTTATCGATAAAGTTCTGTTGAATTAAAAAAAGCTGAAATAAAAAATAAAAACCTCGGTCTGATGGTATTCCTGATCTCAGGTAAACGGCGCTAGAAAGGCTGAAATATCATCTACGTCAAACAATACGTCGATTAACGACGTTGAATAAATATAATTAATTGTGTAACTAAGGAATTAATATGAGTGAAGCTCTTCCTAACGAAATTCGCAGCCGCCTACAGTGGTCTCTTTTATCCCTACGACTAGGCGTTTTCCTAGTTATGTTTGTTTGGACATTAGATAAGTTCGTTAACCCTGGGCACAGTATTAGGATTTTCGAACATTTTTATTCTATAGCGGGAATGGGTGAAACCATGGCTTATGTGTTGGGCGTATTTCAACTTATTTTGGTATTCGCTTTTTTAGCCGGTGTTCAAAAGCGTATTACTTACGGATTAATTTTCTTGCTTCACGGCGGTTCTACTTTATCTGCGGTGAGTCAATATATGGACGCTTTCAATAATCTCTTGTTTTTTGCTGCATGGCCAATGTGGGCAGCATGTTTCGCGCTATATTTGTTGCGTACAGAAGACACTAAGTTCACCTTGGCCAAGCTAGGGTAAACTCGGATTTAAATTATCACTGCTATTTAAAGCAAAGTAACAGTGTTATTTATTTTCGAAGGAAGTGAAGTCGAAAATACGACGACTTCGCTTTAATTCGAACGCAAGGCCGTTGATAATTGATTTTAACGGCTGTGCTTCCGAGCGATTACTCACCAGCAGCTCACAAAATTCTATCTAACCTTTTACATTCCCATCTCAACGGCTTTTTTAGGGGTTAAACTACTGCCTATCGAGGCAATGATAACCAAACCAATGGCTGTCCACTGCAAGAAGCTTAGTTGTTCACTTAAAATAACAAAACCCGCCAAAGCAGCAATCGCCGGCTCTAAACTCATCAGCACGCTAAAGGTTTGTGTTTGCATATTTCGCAAAGCGACCATTTCCAAGGAGTAAGGCAAGGCACTGGATAATATCCCCACCAATAAGCCAAGGGGTAAAACTTGCCAAGCAAATAAGCCTAAACCTTGGTTTACCGCTCCAATTGGCACAATGACAATAGCGGCTACTGTCATGCCTAACGCGACAGTAATACCTCCTGACGCTTTCTTACCTGTACGAGTGCCAAACAAGATATAACCAGCCCAGCAGGCTCCGGCTCCTAACGCCATTAATGAGCCTGTAAGATCCAGTCCTTGTGCGCTGGCTAAATCAGGTACTAGCAGAACAATTCCAGCTATGGCAAAAGCAACCCAAAGTAGATCGCTTTTTCGTTTAAACCCAAATAAAGCGACGGCTAAAGGACCAGTAAACTCAAGAGCCACGGCTATCCCCAAAGGAATACGTTCTATAGCGAGGTAAAACAGGATATTCATGCCACCTAAACACAGGCCGTAAATAATAATACTTTGCCAATCTTGCCCCTGAGGTAGAGCTCGCCAAGGACGAAATACTAACCAAAGTACCGCAGCTGCAAAACCTAAACGCAATGCAGTGGTGCCATCTGGCCCAACTAAAGGAAAAAGTTGTTTTGCTAAAGACGCGCCAGATTGAATTGTTACCATAGCGAGTAAAACACAGCTTACGGCAGTCAGCACTACACGATTAATTTGCATCTATAATATGTCCAAATAACCAATGTTCGAAGTGCTGGCATTCTACCTGAGGTAACTTAAAACCGGCAGAAATTATTACACTAAAATGCAAGCTTGAGTCGAATTAAAAGGTGAATGGCCTTGGCATCTATAATTTGTAAAACACCTTGGGCTCTATGGTATTCTATGGGCAATATTTACAGTTCCTTCACCCAATCACTATTCTAAACATCATGAGCCAAGCATTTATATTACGAGACTACCAAACTCAAGCTGTTAAGGCGTGCATAAAGCACTTTCGTCACAGTGATGAGCCTGCGGTGGTTGTATTACCTACAGGAGCGGGTAAAAGTTTAGTGATTGCAGAGTTGAGTCGGATGGCAAAAGGTCGAGTGATTTGCCTTGCTCATGTAAAAGAATTAGTTGAGCAAAATCATCAGAAACTTCTTGCCGCGGGGTCGCCAGCAGGTGTTTTTTCGGCGGGCTTAGGCCAAAAAAATACAACAGCCAAAACAGTTTTTGCCAGTATTCAGTCACTTTATGCTAACTTAGACGGGTTTCAAGAGCCCGCCAGCCTGATTATTATTGATGAATGCCACCGAGTGGGTATGGACGAAAGCGCGCAATATCACAAAACCTTGGCGCACTTTCGCACCCTAAACCCTAGGGTAAAGGTGCTTGGCTTAACCGCTACACCTTACCGGTTAGGAAGCGGTTGGATTTATCAGCAGCATTACCACGGTTTTACGCGGCCATGTACTATCTCTTTTTTTAAAAAGTGTATTTTCGAATTACCACTACAGCAGATGGTAAAAAAGGGCTATTTAACCCCGCCTATTCATTTTGATGCAGCCATTGCCCATTATGACTTTAGTTTGTTAACTGAAAGTTTAGACGGTGAACAAAATACCGATGATATTGCTTTAAATGAACTCATCCACAAACACCCACGGGTGACCCAAGCGATTACTGAACAAATACTGCAGCTTAGCCAAGACCGTCAAGGTGTGATGATTTTTGCCGCAACCATTGATCATGCAAAAGAAATCAGCGGTTATTTGCCTGCAGAGCAAACGGCCTTGATCACCGGTACCACCAAATTAAAACAACGTGATGACCTAATAACTGCGTTCAAAGCCAAAAAAATTAAGTACCTAGTGAATGTATCTGTATTGACGACAGGTTTTGATGCGCCCCATGTGGATGTGATTGCTATTTTGCGTCCCACTCAATCCATTAGTTTATTTCAACAAATTGTTGGTCGCGGTTTGCGTCTGAGTCCTGGGAAAAAGGACTGCTTAGTATTGGATTACACTAACAATGGTTACAATATTTTTCAGCCTGAAATTGGCGAAAAGAAACCCACACAAGATTCAGTTGCTGTTCAAATCCATTGTCCGCAATGCGGGTTTGCCAACGCATTTTGGGGCAGAAAAGACATTGATGGTAATATTCTTGAGCACTTTGGGCGTCGATGCCAAGGCTTGGTGGAAAGTCCGGAAGGCATAGGTGCAGAGTCACAATGTACTTACCGTTTTCGTTTCAAAAACTGTCCTTATTGTAACCAAGAAAACGATATTGCCGCCAGACAATGCCTGCACTGCTCAGAGAAATTAATTGATCCCGATGATGCGTTAAGAAAAGCGTTAAATTTAAAAAACAATAAAGTACTGCGCTGTGCAGCCATTACCCCTGAGATTATCTGGGCAGATAAGTGCTTAAAAATTACCTATCACGACGAAGACGGCCTCACGTTATCGGAAACTTTCCGTTTTAATTACAAAAATTCAAGGCAAACCTTTAACGAGCTGTTTGCACGAAGAATCGCTAACGCAAGTCAATCAGTTCAATTCCAGTCGCTTGAAGAACTACAGGAGTTTTTACCTTACCTGCCAGTGCCTGACTTTGTGATAGCCAAAATGCAAAAACATCATTGGCAAGTGAGCCAACGTTTATTTGATTACGAGGGGCCTTACCGAAAGGCCAATGAGCTTGGTTAACTTGCACTGCACACTGATAGTTAAGCACTGACTCTGCAGTTTTTAGTTATTTTACACCTTAGGGCTTGGCTGACTTTGATTGCGGCCATTTTCTTTCGCTATATATAGTTGTTTATCTGCCTGACTTATTAACTTATCTAAATTGTCATTTGCGGAGGGAACTATAGATGCAAACCCCACACTCAGGGTAATATACGTATAACCATTTATGTTATCGCGTTGAATATTTTCTTCAATCACCGCTTTGCGAATTTTTTCTGCGATTTCTCGTGCGCCTTTTTCATCTGTTTGCGGCAATACTAATATAAACTCCTCGCCGCCATAACGAGCAAGCAAATCCGTTGGACGTTGAACCTGCTTCAAAATACAGGATGCCACCCTAATTAAGGCATCATCGCCTTGCTGGTGGCCATAGTTATCATTGAATGTTTTGAAGTGATCAACATCACACAAAATTAGTGATAGAGGAGACTGCTGACGCACCGCTAATGCCCACTGTCGAGCATAGGTTTCATCAAAAACTCGTCGATTGGCAATGCCAGTTAAGGGATCTTTTTGAGAAAGTGCTAACAAACGAGTATTGGCTTTTTCCAGTTCTGTTGTCCGTTCAACAACTCGTTGCTCTAATTGTGAAATAGAAATAATCTGAGATCTGGCTAAACGCGCCAAGCTCGAAGACAAGTGTCTTACTTCAGGTATAAAGCTTTGTTGAAAGGGGGCTTTTTCTAATTCGTTCAACGCGCCGTCTAAGGCCATATTGCTGATATTTTCAATGGGTTTGGCAATAAGTTTTGTGACTGTAGCTCCTAAGACAATCATAGCTAATAGAGTCGCTAGGATGAGAATAATCGTATCTGAAGTTTTACCTTTTATGGTTGATATAGTCACATCAAGTGGTTGTAAAACAGCCAGTTTCCAAACTTTTTCATAACCTAACTGAATGTCTTTAGATGTAAAAATATAATCGCGACCATGCAATTCAATCAGTTGCTCAGGGGAATTGAGTTGTAAAAATACGGCCAACTCTTTTAGTAATTTGCTTGGGTGATTGTCTAACGTGAAACGCGTGTTTGTTACAGGGTCCGCAACCAAGTAGTTTTCGTTTGTTGATGCCAGTAAAGTTCCATCTTGCTCAAACAAAAACGCAATACTTTCATTTTTCAATTTGAGTTTACGTATGTAATTACTAAGGCTATTTAAACTCATATCTACGGCGGCAACAGCTACGGGCACATTTTGATCATTGATTATGGCTTGAGAGAAACTTATCGCATATTTTTTGCTTTCAAGATACTGGTACACGTTGCCCCAGCATGGTGTTTGTGGTTGGGATATAGCACATCGCATAAAAGGTCGAGTGCGGGGATCATAAGGGCCAATATCCTTCGCCAATATACTGGGCATGTCTTTATCATTTACCAGATAACCCTGTAGGTGTCCCTTATCATTTTTGATATTAGTGGCAATTTCTAAGGAGTTACTGCGTAAAGGTGGTCTCGAAGCTGCGAGATAGCGGCCATCATTGAATGCTAAGGTAACAAAGTTAAGCTGATCAGATTGGCGTAGCTGGCTAAGCAGCCATGGTGAGTTACTGATTGGATTTTCGCTAGAAAGTACTCTTTTGTTCAGCGCTGTAGCGTTATTTAACACCAAGGTAGGCATGATTTCCATCATGTTCGTTACATAACTTTCAACATGTTGACTAATTAAATCATTGAAAGTGTGAGCCATCTCCACAGCAACAGCACGGTTGTTGTTGTATGACACTACAGCGAAAACGCCAGTCGCAATGATAAGCAAACACGTAAATGGCACTATGATTAAAATGCGTAGTGGCAAAGAGCCTGGTATTTTCATTATAAATTAATATCTTTGTGTAGTTGGAACTTATCTAGTTAGTTGGTTATCACATTAGTTCCATATGCTTATGACGTTATAAAGAGATTCTTGACAGTATTAATTGGTGGTGAAGAATAAACATCTTATTTAAGCGTATTATAAACGACGCTATTTAAAAGTATAAGGATTAACCGCAAAAAAAAACATGGCTAACTGCATTATTTTCACTCCCCAGGTATGAATAAACAACACAACCTTTATCTAACCAAAACCATGTCAATCACTAAGGGCGGAGACTAACGGAATTTGCCTGAGAAAAATATTACACGTTAGTCGAATGTTTTTACTTAATGATGCATAAAATGTCTCTTAGACGATAAGCAATAGGGCGCGCATCTTTGTCATTTAAATAGGTATTTACACTGCAAGCATTATTAACAGCGGGATGTATTTGAACACAAACTCATTATCAAAGGTAAAACACAGTGGATTACCAAAGGCTAGGGTCTACCCGATAAAATAAACTCAGTTGTTGATAAAGTTTGGGATGCTCATGTTTGAGTTGCTTGGACTTTTCAAAAAATACTTCGCTCGATACGGCAAAAAATTCTGCGGGATTGGTCGCTCCATAATAATCAAAAATTGAGTGTGTTCCGCTATGAGCATGATGTTTAAGTTGTTCAAATTGGTCTGAGAAAACGTCGGCCCAACAGGCGTAACTTTGATCTTTTCCCAAGATTGGCGCGCCATCAACTAAGCCGTCTTCTTGGTCTAGTTGATGGGCAAATTCATGGATCACCACATTATGACCATCGTCAGGTACATACGCACCATCTATGGTATCTTGCCAAGACAACACTATTTTGCCGTATCCCCAGGATTCCCCAGACATGGCGACCTTCTGACTGAAATGTACACCATCCGAACTGCGACTTTGTTGCTGTTTAGCAAAGGCGCGAGGATAAACCAAGATAGTGCGCAATTTCGGGTAATAGTCGGTTTTACGATTGAGTAATAGCAAACAAGCTTGGGCAGCAATGGTCACTTTAATCTCGTCGTTAATAACAACACCATTGCAGCCGACAAAGTTTTTTTCGGATAAAAAAATCTGGATGTGTTGTTTTAATTGCAACTGTAAATCCGCAGGCATTTTTCTAAAGTAGGGCATTCTTTGTAGCAGGATTTTTCGCCAATACTTGGCAAAGGGCACCGCGCTGACTTTTTTTCGTTTGTAGTCACGCCAATAGGGCTTACCTATTATGACGGCAATAATGATAGCACCAATTAACATCGGTATTAAAATAGGCAGCATGGGGATCTTTGGAAAATTGTCTTCACTGATAAATAGGGCTTGGCTCAATGCTTTTCAAGGATTAGCTAAACGTTATCCATCGTAACTATCCAGATGTCTGACTATTAATCTTGGGAAATTGGCGCTTTGGTGGTTGATTATCCAGCCTGCGGGCTAGAGGATTCTTTCTTAGGAGGAGGATTTCAGCGGGTATTTGTTAAAAAGCCAAACAACAAAAATGCTGTTTGGCTTTTCAATCATTGATTTTATCAACCTAAAGCTTATGTCGGTTTGAGGGCTAGAATCTTGTCAATATCTTCCGCACTATGACGGTTTTCAAGGTGTTCCCAAGCTTCTCCCCAGTCACGATTGACGATGCGACCACGTTGCACTGAAGGGCGGGCTAATATTGCTTTTGCCCAGCGCTGCACATGGCTGTAATCGTCAACTTGCAGAAAATCCTTAGCATCGTATAGGTTACCCAAAACAAGGTTGCCGTACCATGGCCATGTGGCTATATCTGCAATGCTTAATTCGTCACCAGCGAGAAATTCATTTTTAGCTAACTGCTTGTCTAACACGTCAAGTTGGCGTTTGATTTCCATGGTGAAGCGATTGATTGGATATTCAAACTTCTCCGGAGCATAGCTATAGAAGTGACCAAAACCGCCCCCTAAATAAGGCGCTGAGCCGTGTAACCACATTAACCAATTTGTTACTTGAGTGTGCTTAATCACATCTTTAGGCAACAACACATCAAACTTTTCTGCCAAATACACAAGAATTGAGGCAGACTCAAATACCGCCAGTGGCTCTTCAAAGGAGTGGTCTAGCAAGGCTGGAATTTTCGAATTGGGATTAACGGCCACAAAACCAGATGAAAATTGATCACCTTCACCGATCTTAATCATATGCGCGTCGTATTCTGCATCTTTACCCAATGCCAATAACTCTTCGAGCATAATGGTTACCTTTTGCCCATTTGGAGTGCCCATTGAGTATAACTGCAATGGATGCTTGCCCACTGGTAACGCTTTTTCGTGAGTAGCACCTGAAACTGGGCGGTTAATACTCGCCCATTTCCCACCATTTTCAGCGTCATGAGTCCAAACATCGGGTGGGGTATATTGTTTATCCATTATTATCACTCCTAGTGTAAATTAAGCTATGTACGGGGAGCGTAATTAAACCCTAACCTATTTATTTAAGGTTTATGATCTTTACGCTTTTTTAGACCATGCAAATTTTTCGAAAGGCTGGTCAACTGGGGTACTAGCGATATGGTTAGTGTAGTTACTAATCACTTTTTGCGACAAAGCTAAAATAATTTCTAACACTTGCTGCTCACCGTAACCAGCTGCGTAGAATTTGTCTAAATCTGCTTGAGATACAATGCCACGGTTACGCACAATAGTGATGGTTGTATCAAACAAAGTCTGCAACTTAGAGTTTGGCATTGCTTCCTGGTTACGCAAAGCTTCCGTCAATTCTGCAGTAACTCCCATTGAGTTTGCGATAAAGGTATGCGCGGGAACACAATAACCACAACCATGCTCTACATTGATGGCCTGCCAAACAACGGTAAGCTCATCTGCATTAAAGGAGGTATCCATAAATAATTGATGCAATCTTTGGTACGCCTCTAGGGTTTGAGGAGAACTTGCTAAAACGCCATGAAGATTAGGCAGCATGCCAAAACCTTTTACTGAATTTTCTAATAAAGGTTTACTGTCAGTTGGAGCAGATTCAATTGTGTGAATAGTTAATGTAGTCATTATAAGTTCCTTAAAATTTCATTTGTACCGATTGGTACGGATTGCTTGGTTTGCATTGTACCGACCGGTACGTTAAAGTCAACGGTGATTGCTAGAATATTTGTTTAGTAAGCTTATTTCGTCTTGCAAAGATAACTTAAGTGGCTAAATCTATTGGTAAAAACAGGGCGGGGTAGTATGAAAGTGAATTTGGCATTTGATGTTTACGGCACATTGATAGACACCCAAGGAGTGTTAGAACAGTTAAAAACCCTGGTTGGGAATAAGGCACAGTTGTTTTCTGATACGTGGAGAACAAAACAATTAGAATACTCGTTTAGACGGGGCTTGATGAGTCGTTACGTGCCGTTTTCCATTTGCACTCAAGATGCCTTGAACTTCACCTGTGATTTACTCAATATCAGTTTAACGGCGTTGCAAAAACAGCAACTTTTAAAACAATATGGTTGTTTACCTGCCTTTGATGATGTCGCAATTGCCTTGCCTAAATTGGCACAAAAGTATCGATTAATTGCCTTTTCCAATGGTGAGTCTGATTCGGTTCAAGGCCTACTTGAACAGGCTGAAATTGCAGATTATTTTCATGCTGCAGTGAGTGCCGATGAAATTAAAACTTTTAAGCCGGATCCGCAGATATATCAACATTTGTTAAATAGAATTGATGCAACAGCCCAAGACACTTGGTTGATATCCAGTAACCCATTTGATGTAATCGGCGCTAAGTCAAATGGTTTGCATGCCGCATGGTTAAAACGCAGTGCTACTGCGGTTTTCGATCCTTGGGGAGTAGAGCCTGATATTGAAATTAGCCAATTAGATGAGTTACTGCATAGCCTTGATTAGGTAATTAATGCAGTCCTATACCGTTAATAATAGTATCTATTGAGCGTGCAAGTTCTTCTTTACTGATACCGGAACGGGCCATTGATGCTGTTCCTTTTAGCATGGTGTATAGACTAAGACCGTTGGTATGGGCATTGTGATTTAAGCCTAACTCAATAGCTTCAGGATCGTGCTCAAATAAATCTGTGTACAATTGCATGGGCATGGCTTCAGCTTCGACTAGGATCTGTTCCGCCTCTTTGGGGATAACGCCACTGATGATTTCAGATTGGCAGAGCACTAAATAACATCCCTTCACTTGATCGGAACTACATTGCATATCAACAATCGACATCATATGGTTTTTAAGGCGTTGCTTTAATGGCACCCCTGCCTCAAACAATAGCTCAACATGGGCTTTCATTTTGGTTTCAATGTAGCGTTGGGTGGTCTTCACAAATAGTGACTCTTTGTTACCAAACGCACGATACATGCTTGGCTTACTAATGCCCATGCCATCAGTTAAATCCATGAGAGATGCACCGATGTAACCTTTCTGCCAAAAAACATGCATGGCGGCATCCAGTGCAGCGTCGGAATCAAATTCTCGTTTACGACCGCTTGCCATTACTTTTACCTATAAAATGAATCGATACTTATTATACCACTCGGTACGGAAAATTGAAGGGGTAAACGTTCGTCACGATATTTTACCTGCTCTAATCATGAAATTAGTCTGAAAAAACAGGCTAGAAGAATAACAATGGAATACCACTTAGGGTAAGTAGGCGGCAGGGTAACAATGTGAAAATCTTACAAAGTTAATTGACGAAACCACAGGAAAAACTGATTTAGCTAACGTTACCTTATTAGGGAAACCCTCACACTACTTATTTTTAGTGGGTTGGAGGTAACTCTATGTGTTGGTATAGGTGTTGCACCTCATATTCTGTTTCTGCAGAAGTTTGCTGTTAATAAATGAACTTTTGCATATTAATTAACCGAGTAATTGGAGAAATTATGTCAAACAGTACTATGTTAAATACTAAAACCCTTGCCATTATTGCCACCCATGGTTTTGAACAAAGTGAATTGTTGGATCCAAAAACTGAGCTCGAAGCGAGAGGCGCAATCACTCATGTCATTTCTATTAACGGTAATGAGACCATACGGGGCTGGGACGAAAAAGACTGGGGTGAAGAAGTTAAAGTCGATAAACAAATCGAACACGCCAATATCAATGATTATGACGCAGTTATTTTGCCGGGCGGACAGATGAATCCAGATATTCTTCGTACCGATCCTAAAGTGGTGAATTTCATTAAATCAGCGGATCAAGAAAGTCAGATCAAAGCCATAGCGGCTATTTGTCACGGTCCTTGGTTATTGGCCGAAGCTAACATTATTAAAGGCAAAAAAGTGACTTCATACCCCAGCATTAAAACAGATTTAAAAAATGCCGAGGCGAACTGGCAAGATTATGAAACCGTAGTGGATGGTAAGTTGATCACCAGTCGTAATCCGGATGATATCCCTGCTTTCATAGAAGCGATTAGCGAAAAATTACTGAATTAATAGTTGATTGGCTTACAAAGCATGTGAGTGATCAGGTTACTTTCGTTTGAAGTATAGGAGATATTTTAATGGCTGAAGAAAAAGTGGTATTGATAACGGGGGCGTCTAGTGGAATAGGCGCCGCAACAGTCGAAAAGGTGGTTAAAGCCGGACATAAAGCAGTGATAACCGCGCGCAGCATTGATAAATTAAAGGATATTGCAAAAAAGTGGGGCGAAGAACAGGTTTTACCTGTTAAAGCCGATGTCACTAATTTGTCCGAAATAGAAGGTGTTGTGAACCAAGCTATCGATAAGTTTGGTCGCTTAGATGTCGTGTTTGCAAATGCTGGAACGGGTTCTAAAGCTGCCGGTATTGAACAAGGCGATGTCAAAGACTGGAAGACCATGTTGGACGTGAATATTAATGCATTGTTATTTACTGCCAAAGCTAGTTTGCCTTATTTACGCAAAACCCAAGGACACTTTATTATTACCAGTTCAATTGCCGGAAAGATTACCCTCAAGGGCTCGGTATACGGTGCCTCTAAGTGGTTCGCTTACGGCTTTGGTAAAAACCTTGCGGAAGAAATGGCGCAGTGGAATGGGCGTTGTACTACTATCTGCCCGGGTATGGTTAATACACCATTTTTTGATGAAGCTAAGCCGGATAAACTCGACCCCAGTGATGTTGCTGATGCAGTGCTTTATGCCATCTCAGCAAACCCACGATGTGATATTAGAGAAGTGTGTTTGATGCCAACTCATTAACATCAGCAATAGGTAGCCCAAGGGCTACCTCTCTTGACGATTGTGGCAAACTTAATTGCCTTTAAAAGATGTGATATCCAGGGTGATATCGCAGTTTAATAATTTTGAAATTGGACAATTTAACTTCGCTTCCACTGCTACTTTTTCGAAATCAGCTTCATCCATCCCCGGTACTTGCGCATCTAAGGTTATTTCAGATTTGCTGATTGAAAAGCCATCATCGTCTTTCACCAATGTTATTGCCGCTTTGGTTTCTAAAGTGCCTTTTTTAAAGCCCTGTTCTGACAAACTCATTGATAAGGCCATGGTAAAACACGAAGCCTGAGCGACGGCGATTTGTTCTTCTGGATTTGTACCAGACGTATCCTCAAATCGAGTATTAAATCCGTAGGGATGATCTTGCAATGCTCCCGATTCCATTGATACATGACCTTTACCGTCTTTTCCTAGCCCTTCATATTTTGCGGTTGCCCATTTAACAATTGCCATTTTATGCTCCTTAATCGAAACGCTGTTAGCGTATATTTAAAATGTCCGCAGAGCTGAGAATACTCTCAATATCTTTAGACCTGTATTACAAACATTGAACTAAGCAAGGCTTATTCCATTTAACCAAACTCGCTTTTGCACAGGGCGGCAGGCGTTTGGTGTTTATTAGATGGGAAATTTAATCCGACTTTCGAGTAAAAATTGCAGGCGATGTGTGTAGCCTTTACGCTCAATTTATTCACTGTCTCTATCCCAATACCCTGTTCCTAAGTTCGGTTTTTACTTCCTTTTTTTATCCGCTTTTTTCTGCCCCCTGATGAACAGGCGCTTGCTTGTCTGTTATTTATTGAAACGTATTGTAATTATTAAGATGAAATATAACGTGAAATTTAATGTTTATTTATCATTCAATATCAGGTAGCTTGATGTATTGAGAAGTTCAGATTTTGTTTTATAAAAAAATAAGGATAAAAATATGCAACAATTTAACATGACCATAAATGGCAAAAGCTATACGTCTGGAAAAACCTTTGATGTGATTAACCCCGCTTTAGGTGTACCATTTGCGACTTGTGCTTTAGGCGATGTCAGCACTGTTAATGAGGCTGTTGTTGCAGCAAAAAATGCCTTCCCAGAATGGAGCCAACTACCGGATGAAACCCGCATTGAAAAAATGAATGCCTTGGTTGGCCTATTAGAAAGCAACATGCCTGATATCATGGCACTTATCACTCAGGAAAATGGTAAACCCTTTAATGGTTTCGGCGGAATCGGTTCCGGCATGGAAGTGGGGGGATCAATGGCTTGGATTCAGGCTACTTGTAGCTTTTCTTCTCCTGTTCAAGTCATCCAAGACAATGATGAAGCTAAGGTCGAAGTACATAGAAAACCTTTAGGGGTTGTAGCTTCCATTACACCTTGGAATTGGCCATTGTTGATTGCTATTTGGCATGTTATCCCAGCATTAAGAACCGGTAATACTGTGATTATTAAACCCTCACCCCTGACCCCAGTGGCAACCATGCGATTTGTAGAATTAGCCAACACAGTGTTACCACCAGGTGTACTCAACGTTATTACCGGTGATGCCGAAGTAGGTAATGCAATTTCAGCCCACCCAGATATTAATAAAATTGTATTTACCGGATCTACTCCTACGGGTAAAAAAATAATGAGCTTAGCCTCAAGTAACTTAAAGCGATTAACTTTGGAGTTAGGCGGCAATGATGCAGGCATCGTCTTACCCGATGCCGATGTGAAGGCCATTGCGCAGAACTTGTTTTTGTCCTGTTTCCACAACAACGGTCAAACTTGTGCTTGTTTAAAACGTCTGTATGTTCACGCGTCTATTTACGACGAAGTGTGCAACGCGCTAGTGGAGTTTGCTAATACGGTGAAAGTAGGCAATGGCATGGATGAGGGAACTGAATTTGGTCCGGTACAAAACAAAGCCCAACTCGATAAAGTCATTGAGCTGACAGAAGATGCTTTAGCCAATGGTGCGACGCTTTTAGCCGGCGGCAAAGTCGCTGAGGGCGAAGGCTACTTTTTCCCGCCAACGATTATTGGTGATATATCTAACGGTGCACGTTTAGTCGACGAAGAACAGTTTGGACCTGTGTTACCAATTATTAAATATACCGATATAGACGAGGCTATTAAAATGGCCAATGACAACCAATTTGGCCTTGGTGGTTCAATTTGGTCATCAGATACGAAACAAGCCTATGCATTAGCATCGCGTTTGGAAACCGGTTCTGTTTGGATTAATGAACATGGTAATGTGCAACCTGATGCGCCTTTTGGTGGGGTGAAACAATCGGGTCTTGGTGTTGAATTTGGTCAACTTGGACTGGAAGAGTACACCTCTGTACAGACCATAAAAGTCAGTAAAGTGTGACTATAGACAACTTCTTTGCAGGTACAATATTGATAACAAGGGTAGCTTAATATCTTTAAGCTACCTTAGATTCCCTGTTTACAGTTTAGATTTATTTAGGGTATCTGAGGGGCGTTCACCGAACTTCAGTTTATAGTAATGAGCAAATCTTCCTAAGTGATTAAAGCCGTATTTAATTGCTACATCTGTCACATTGATGTCTTCTTCTGTACAGCGTAACACCTCATGTACTGCCGCTAACTTCTGTCCTCGAACATATTTCATCGGTGATTGACCAATAAAATGACTAAAGTGTTTATTTAAAGTAGAGGGCACTACACCTGTTACCGTTGCCAGTTGTTCCAAGGAAATATCTAGGTGGATATTATCGTGAATATAATCGCGCGCACGCTTCACCGATCTTGGAGTGACATTATCGCGCCCAGCATTCAATTTATGCCGATAGTTATGGTGGGGTAATTGCAGTAGCATTAAACACAAGGTGTCTTCAATTTGTTGAAGCAGGGGAGCGGCGACTATGGGAGCAAGAGGAAGCTCCAATTGACGTTTAGCGAAATTCACCGCATTCACCCAACTTTTACCCTCGGCAGTGGTCAGATCAAACTTAGAATCAAATATTAACGGCTCTTGCAGTTCATGGCCTAGCAGTTTGCTAAGGGTACTTTCGACTTTTTGCCTATCTAAGCGAACTGTGAAAAAACTACAGTCATTTGACCAGCGCATATTCATAGCTTGATCGGGAGAAACCACGCTGGCAATGCCAGGCTTAATTTGAGTTTTGACGTTTTCTATGGCTACTTCGGCCTGACCGTTCCACGGCACTTGGATCAGAAAGCAACTGCCTAATTGCTCCGTCTGGATACTCACAGCTGCGCCATAAGAAATATACACAAGCGCCGATTGAGCAAACTTTGCTTCATTCACTAACACTGAAAGCGAGCTTGCATTCTCAAGCAGTTCAAACTGATGAGGGCAAAATATATTGCTTACATTTTTTAAGGTTTCATCTACATTTTTCGACGAAAACCGAGAAAACTGATGCAATGGCAAGTTGGAGTTCATATTGTTTTCTTATTTTTATTCGTCTTGTTTTTTTTACGCCATTGTTCCTTTGCTGTCAATTGTTATCAAAATTGGATAGTTGAGGACGAATTCGGATAGTGAGCCCTGTTGTTATCATTTACTGTGGGATGACAAATAATAAGAATCTCATTTTAAAAGGGGCCCACATGAATAGCAGTTTGCTACAGAAAACCTCATCAACATTCAAAATACCTCTCATTCTACTGGCTACTGTTGGTGTTTATGATTGCGATAGAGCAAAGCAACAAGCGCAATCGTTACCCGAAACACAAGTTGGTCCACAACAGGCAACTAACAGTCAGAGTCAGTTAATGGTTGGGATTACAGATCAATGATTAGTTAATGCTGAACCTGAAAACTGGTTATCCCACGGAGGAACTTACAAAGAACAGCGGTACAGTGCTTTGGATCAGGTAAATCTTAAAAGTATTGAGCACTTAGGACTGCAATGGGACTTTGATTTAGATGGCACTCGGGGGTTAGAAGCTACTCCCATTGTTGTAGATGGAGTGATGTATATTACCGGAAATTGGAGTCGCATTTATGCACTGGATGCTAAAACCGGCAGTTTGTTGTGGAAATATGATCCTAAGGTGCCACCTGAGTGGACCGTGAATTTATGTTGTGATGTGGTTAATCGCGGTGTTGCTGTTTATGGTGACAAAGTTTATGCCGGCACCCTTGATGGTAGATTAGTTACGGTAGATGCCAAAGATGGTTCGCTGGTTTGGGAAGTGCACACCACTCCCACCGATATTCCTTATTCTATTACTGGCGCGGCAAGAGTGGTAAAAGGCAATGTGATCATTGGTAATGGTGGTGGTGAATTTGGTGTTCGTGGGTTTGTCTCGGCCTATGATGCGCAAACCGGTGCACAGAATTGGCGTTTTTATACCGTGCCGGGGGATCCTAGCAAGCCTTTTGAAAACCCTATTTTAGAAATGGCCGCTAAAACCTGGACAGGGGAATGGTGGAAGTTAGGCGGTGGCGGAACTGTATGGGATTCCATGTCCTATGATCCTGAGCTTAATTTACTGTATATCGGGGTGGGTAATGGCTCTCCTTGGAATCAAAATATTCGCAGTCCCCAAGGCGGCAATAAACTTTTCCTATCATCCATAGTCGCAGTTCGTCCTGATATGGGTGAGTATGTATGGCATTATCAAACCACACCGGGCGATAGTTGGGATTACACCGCTGCACAGCAAATGGTGTTAGCAGAAATAGAAATCGATGGCAAATTACGTAAAGTGATTATGCAAGCGCCCAAAAATGGCTTTTTCTATGTACTCGATCGCGAAACGGGCGAGTTTTTATCCGGCGAACCCTTTGTTAACGTTAGTTGGGCCACGCACATTGACAAAACAACCGGCAGGCCCGCCGTGGTTGAAGGCGCACGGTATAAACAAGAGAATTTCATGGGACTGCCAAGTCCGTTCGGTGGTCACAGTTGGCACTCCATGAGTTACAGTCCTGATACTGGATTAGTTTACATTCCAGCGATGGATCTGCCTTTCAATTTTCAAAGCGATGCAAACTTTGAATACAACTCCGTTGGTGTAAACCTTGGGATAGATCCTGTGGTAGGCGCAATGCCCGAAGATGTGAATATTCGTAAAGCGATCAAGGCTATGTTCAAAGGGTATTTGTTAGCTTGGGATCCGGTTAAACAAGAGGCGGCTTGGTCGGTTGAGCACAAAGTATCGTGGAATGGCGGCGCTTTATCTACCGCTGGTGGTTTACTCTTTCAAGGCAATGGAATTGGTAATTTCAATGCTTACAATTCAGCAAATGGTGACAAGCTGTGGTCATTCAACGCACAAACTGGCATCGTTGCTGCCCCCGTCACCTACGCAATAGATGGCGAACAATATGTGGCAATATTGGCAGGTTGGGGGGGGATTATGCCGTTACTTCTGGGAGAAGCGGTTGCCGATTCTGCCGCCAATAAAGTTAATCGTGTGTTGGTCTTCAAATTGGGCGGCAATAAACAACTTCCTCCCCTGAATAATGTGGTGAAACGCACTCTTAATCCTCCTCCTCAAACGGCCTCTGAAGAGATGATTAATCACGGAAGAGCTACTTATCAGCAATTTTGTTTTAACTGCCACGGTGACACTGTGGTGTCTGGCGGTGTCTTGCCCGATTTACGCTACAGCCCATTTAATCTGAATAGAGAAGCGTGGAAAAGTGTGGTTTTAGGTGGGGCTTTATCGTCTAACGGAATGGTGTCATTTAAACAGATTCTTGAGGAAAGTGACGCGGAAGCCATTCGTGCCTATGTTATCAAAAGGGCTCATGACAAGTTGGCTGAAGAAAATATGTGAGGAATTATTAAAGTCAATAGCTAGGCCCTTTGAGTGGGCCTAGATTCTTTATAATGTTTGCCTGCTTAAGTTAAGCTTCGTCTAAGTTAAGGAAAAGTTTCTGCAGGGTCTGGTTAAAGCTTTCGATTTGTTCAGCAGTGAAGTCCTGGTAAATATTGTCGAAAAGTTTTTGTGAGTTTTCGATAATATTGGCAATCACGCTTTTGCCTTTCTCAGTTAGCTCTACAATAGACACTCTGCCGTCATTTTTGCTGGTGCGAATAAGAACAAGTTCTTTTTCTTGCAGGTTATAAGTAGCTCTTGTGATGGTCGGAGTTTTTGCCACAGCATGGGTGGCTACCTCACTAACACTCAAGGTTCCCATTTCCCTAAGAATCATTAATATACGCCAGGCAGTAAGGTTAATTCCTTGTTTTTTAAGTGATTTTTCCATTCTCATGGAATAAGCACTACCCACTCTCATTAGCCAGTAAAATGGGTATTGTTGGAATTCAAAACACTCTGACGCAGGTTTGAATTTATTTAGTTTATCAGTATTTTTTTTCATACATTCAACATGTTAGTTACATTTTTTACACAATAACGCTGGCAATATTACTTGATAAAAAACGTAAAAGACAATCATATTTTTTAAAAAAGCACTTCTTCGATTAAAAATAAATCAAATATCATTGAATTTTTACTTGACATATAACGTAATAATTCATACAAATTGACATAGAATAATTAGAACATAACCACTGGAGCACAATTATGTCACTCAACTGCAAGCTAAATAAAATAACTCGAACGATATTTAATGCACGCATTCCAGCGTCTTTGGCCATCGTTTCAGCTATCGCTATCACACCCGTACATGCTCAAGAAGATGAAGCTGCCGCTGACAGTAAGTCGGGCATTAGTGCAATGTTGGAAAAGATACAAGTTACTGCACGTAAGCGTGAAGAAAGTTTGCAAGAGGCTCCATTGTCGTTGACCGCATTTTCTGGGGACGGTCTTGAAGCTAGGGGAATAGAAAATGTTTCTGAAATAGGTGGTGTGACACCTAACCTAACGTATCAGAATAGTCCTGGAGCAGGTGGTTCCTCCTCTGTTGCCACTGTGTATATTCGCGGTGTAGGTCAACGAGACTTCTTGGGAACCATCGATAATGGCGTTGGTTTCTACGTAGATGGCGTTTATATCGCTCGAACGGTAGGTGCCACTGTTGATTTACTTGACGTTGACCGCGTGGAGGTTCTTCGTGGTCCTCAAGGGACTCTATTTGGCCGAAATAGTGTGGGTGGTGCTGTAGCACTTTATAGCAAAAAGCCGACAGAAGATTTTGAAGGTTATGTGGATGCAACCATAGGTACTGATTCATTAGCCAAACTAAAAGTGTCGGTAAACGGTGCACTAACAGATAATCTGTACGGCAACTTTTCAGCCTTAAGTGCGACCCAAGACGGTTATGTAAGTCGTCCAGCTGGTGGTGATTTAGGTGACGACGATATGTTAGCGTTTCGTGGCTCTGTGCTTTGGGAAGCTTCAGATGACGTTGAAGTAAGTTTAATTCTTGATCACAGTACCGAAAATGAAAATGGTCCTGCATTTGAAATCGCAGATGCTGGTACCTTAGTAGATGGGTCCTTCGCTGGTTTCTATAACAATGTTTTGCAAACTGAAACCTGTGGTTATCCCGCTGGTATCTCTTCTACTGACCCTATTTGTTACAACAATCAATATGCCACTAAAGGCCTGAATTTGGGTACGGCTCCAACTTACTCAGACACCACAGCTTGGGGCGCGAACTTACAAGTTACTTGGGATATTAATGATAATTTACAGCTAAAGTCGATTACTGCTTATCGTGACTTAGATGCTGAATTTGCCCGAGATGCTGATGCATCACCGCTAACGGTAGTACACTTTTACGATTCCTTCGAAGCATCACAGTTTACCCAAGAGATTCAGCTAATGGGTACCACTGAAAATGAGAAGTGGAATTGGATTGCCGGTCTATATTACTTTGATGAAGAAGGTAACAATCGGAACATCAATGACTTCGCCATTGCCAACTTCGACAGTGACAACGACTTCACCACAACAAGCTCGGCGATTTATGCTCAAGCAACCTATAGTTTTACCGAGAAGTTAGATCTTACTGTTGGTCTTAGATATTCCGATGAAGAAAAGACCTTTGATCCTAATCAGGTTGTTCTTAGCAACAATATCGGCCTTGAAGATGGTTCGTTACTTCTTCCTTTAGGTTTAAATTCAATTGACGTGCAAGAAACCACGCCAATGGTGAATTTAGCCTATAACGCCTCAGATGAGTTGATGGTGTACACCTCTTACACTGAAGGTTTCCGTTCAGGTGGTTTTGTTCAGCGTATTTTCCCAGCGTTAGATACAGTGCCATCTTTTGGTCCTGAATATGTTGAGTCCTATGAAATTGGTTTCAAATATGACAGCAGCGAAAAACCTTTCTCGGTTACCGGTGCGGTTTTCCAAATGGATTACACCGACATTCAAGTAAGAACACAAAATCCAGGTTTTGTAGGCTTCTTTGAAGCGAATGTGGGTAGTGCAGAGATTTCAGGGTTTGAACTAGAATCTAAACTAGCCTTTGCTGATTATTGGTTTATTGAAGCTGCGGTTGGATACACAGACGCGAAATTTACCAACATCGATGTTGAGCCTCCTTTGGCGGCTGTTGTAACCGTAGATAGTAAATTTGACCATGTTCCTGAATGGTCAGGTAACATTAGTTTGGCTCGCGATGTTGAATTTGAAAATGGATCCCTTGTAACGGCTAGGTTGAGTGCAAATTATCATACTGAATATTTTAATAACCCAGATAACAGCGACGGTATCATCACACCAGAAGTTACCATTGTTGATTTAACTGTTTTATGGCGATCGCCTGATGAAACCTACGGCGTAGACTTTGGACTGAAGAACCTAACGGATGAGAAGTATATCACCGCAGGTTACGAGTCTAACGTTGGTACAACTGAGCTCATCAGAGATCGCGGTCGCCAATGGTATGCCTCTTTCAGATACAGCTTTTACTAAGCAAATTAAGCAACTTTATAAAAAACTGAGAAGAATTTGAATACCTCAAATACTTCTCTTCGTTCGCTTGCGATGTCAATCAATTGTTTTAAACGAGCAATTTAAACAGCGCAGGTTTCATCGAATATTTTTTACAAAGTGAATTCACGTGCTAATTAAAGAGTAATGTATGAAAGATGAACAACCTATGCAAACGTTTGAGCATATATTGGATGATGGAAAGTTATCCTCTACCCAAATACTTGTCGTATTAATTTCATTTTTACTAATGATTTTAGACGGCTTCGATATCACTTCAATGTCCTTTGTAGCACAGCGCGTAAGCGAACAATTGCAAATAAGCCCCACTAATCTAGGGCTGGTTTTCAGTGTTACTCTGGCTGGCATGATGTTAGGTGCGATGTTAATTGCACCTTATGCAGACAAAATCGGTAGACGAAAAATGTTGATTGCCAGTGTTATTGCAATTGGCTTATCAATGTTTTTGACGGGTTTGGTTACTGAATTTTGGCAATTAGCTTTTCTGCGCACTATTACAGGTTTAGGTGTGGGAAGCATGTTAGCCAATATCACCGCATTAACCTCGGAATATACCCCAACTAAATATCGCAGTTTTAGTGTGGCTATTATTTCCGCAGGCTTTCCTTTAGGAGCAACTATCGGCGGTATTATTGTCGTGCCAATTTTACCAACTTATGGATGGCAAATTGTGTTCTTCAGTTTGGGAATCGCGACTTTAGTTATGGCAGTTGTGGTGTATTGCTTGGTTCCCGAATCATTGCAGTTTTTGAAAACCCAAGGGACGGATAATGCTTTAAAGCAAGTGAATGGATTGCTGGTTAAAATGCAACGCAATCCCATTAGTGAATTTGTTGTAGATAGCCAAATTAAAATTAACAAAGCCAGTGTATTAACATTATTGAGCCCACAATTTAGAACTAAAACAATACAGCTATGGTTAACATTCTTATTTGTGTTTATCTCCCTTTACTTTCTATTAAGTTGGTTACCCAAACTCATTATAAATGAAGGGCTAAGTGAATCAGACAGCGTATTTTCTGCGGTTGCACTAAACGGCGGAGGTGTGGTCGGTTCCCTTCTTTTGGGTTGGTTTGCGGCAAACTTTGGGTTGACCAAGTTAATCGGTATCTTCCTGTCAATATCTGGACTGGCCATGCTTTCATTTGGCCTGTTGTTTGAATATATGAATTTGTTTGTTCTGCTGTTTATCATCGGTTTTCTATTGCTCGGTGCCTACGTTGGCCTTTATTCAGCATCGGCAAAAATGTATCCAACGGAGGTACGAGCAACAGGTATTGGGTGGGCGTTAGGCCTAGGACGGTTTGGTGCTGTTATCGGCCCATACATTGGCGGTCTATTAATTACTTATGGTTTTAGTATGCAGCTCAATTTTGCAGTCTTTGCGATGCCATTGATATTAGCTGCGGTCTTTGTTTTCCAATTAAAAGTTCGCTGATGACAACTTTTATAGTCAGTTAATAGTTATTGGCTATCCATCTATTTTCTAATTCTGTAGTCGCTTAAAAAAGTAACCAAGTTTTTGTACATGATTATTTTAGGATATTTATCATTAAAATATTTACATTAATATTTACTTGAATAATCATGTAATATAAATTAGTATTTTAACATTAGCATTCGAAACCAAGGCATTCATTACGATGTGTGTATTTACCAAAAAATTTGAAATTGGCACAAATATCCAATTGGTTGCGGGTATCAAAGACAATATTGATGTTGCCGGTTATGTCACTGAAGCTGGCAGCCAAGTATTTAGTCAAAATGCCAGCGCCACGGAACATGCCGACGTCGTTAAAAACATGTTGTCATCTGGTGTGAAATTGGTTGGTAAGCTCAATATGCACGAATTGGCATACGGCATGACCGGCGTTAACCCTCATCTAGGCACGCCTATTAACTATTTATATCCAGATTATATCACTGGTGGATCATCGAGTGGATGTGCCGTTGCAGTTGCTGAAATGAAAGTGGATTTCAGTATCGGTACAGATACCGGTGGTTCAATTCGAGTGCCGGCTGCATGTTGTGGTGTTTTCGGTTTTAAACCCACTTTTGGTCGAGTGAGTCGTAAAGGTGTGGTGCCTGCTGAGTCAACTCTGGATTGTGTCGGTCCGTTAGCGTTTAGCGTGGATGATTTAATTGATGGAATGCGTTGTATTGATAATACCTTTGCGAGTATTTCTATTAACAGACCCATTAAATTGGCTCGTGTAGAGGTAAGCGCAGAAGCTAAAATTAATCAGTTAGTTGATGCGGCCATCAACTTGGACGGCATCCAACTAACTAACACCTCTTTAGATCTTTTAGATGACGCTTTTGATGCAGCATTGAAACTCATGAATTTTGAAATGTGGCAAACGTTTGGTGATTTAGTCAATACCGGCAAATTAGGTAGTGATATTCAAATGAGATTGCAAGAGGCAAGTGAAATTGATTCCAAAATCGTCTCTGAGGCGGAAATGGTAAGACACCAATTTAGCCAGCAAGTCGACAATGCTTTACGTGGAGTTGATGCTCTCGTATTACCTACACTTGCTTCTTTTCCTCTCAAACGAGGGGATGCATTAGCAGGTAAAAATGACCTTTCAATTAGCTCTCTAACCAGGCCTTTCAATTTATCTGGGCATCCAGCAATTACCATTCCGTTAACTAATAAGTTGGGGAAACCAGTGGGGATGCAACTCGTGGGCGCCAAAGGTAATGATGAACTACTGTGCGAAATTGCAAAAAAATTAAGCTATTCGAATAACAACAACACTGAAAGTGTGGAGAAAGACGATGTATAAAAATTCAATGGATATGACCCAGTGGGGTGGACAAGAAAAAGTAAGTGCTCTACTTGCTGATATTCGCGCCCGTAGAGGCGAATTCGAAGAACAGCGTTTTATTTCAAATGATGTTGTTGAAAAGTTCAAAGACATTGGGATTTACCGCTCTTTTGTACCAGAAAGTTTTGGTGGCAGCGGTAAAACGCCTAGCGAGTTTTTAAAGGCAATTGAAACGATTTCTACTGCCGATGGTTCCGCTGGCTGGGTCGCTAGTTTCGGTATGAACCCCGCGTATTTAGCCGCGTTACCAATGGATACCCTTAAAGAAGTTTGGAAAGATTCTGCGGATATAGTCTTTGCAGGAGGTATTTTCCCTCCACAAAAAGCGAAAAAAGTCACTGGAGGATACATCGTCAATGGTCGTTGGCAATTTGCCAGTGGTTGCATGGGCGCTTCATTATTAGGTGTCGGTGTCATGCCAGATGATGGCAGCAAGCTACCTAAAATGGCGGTGATGCCTGCACATAAGGTCAAAATTGAAAAAACCTGGGATGTTCATGGCATGGTGGGGACGGGCAGTTTCGATTTAATAGTTGAAGACGTGTTTGTACCTGAGGAATGGACTTTTGTTCGTGGCGGCACGCCAACGGTTGATACACCGTTTTTCAAATACCCTTCATTGTCTTTTGCGGCACAGGTTTTGTCGGTTACCGCATTAGGTATTGCTCGTGACGCCATTAATGTCGTGGTGAACTCTGCGAAAAATCGTAAATCAGTGACCGGAGCACCGAATTTAGGAGAGCGTCATTATGCACAAATCGATATCGCTAAAGCGGAAGCGAAAGTGCGTTCTTCAAGAGCGTTCTTTTACGAAGCAACAGACGAGGTCTGGGATGTGATCATGCAAGGTGATGAGCCGAGCAAGGATCAGATTAGCCTAATTCGCTTGGCGACTACAAATGTGGCAAGAGAGTGTGCTGAAGCCACTCGCATTGCTTATCAGTTGTCGGGCATGCAAGGTGCCTATGTAGATCACCCCTTATCTCACTGTTTGAGAGATGCACATTTGGTAACCCAACATGCCTTTATGGGCGAGGTTACTTATCAAAATGCGGGGGCAATCATGTTCGGACACCCACCATTCCCTGGTTATCTATAAGTCAGTATTTAAAACTTAATTAATAAAAAAATAATAAACCCCATTGGAGGAAAATATTATGAGTGAATCAACTTCCCATCGCGTCTTGTTTTGTATCGGTGTCAATCAAAATTTTATGGACTCTACTAAAGAAGTCATGGGTGATGTTTGGCAAGCTTTTAGTGCCATGATGAAAGGCATTTCAGATCTACCTGGCGTTAACGTGCTAGGGATTATGGATGATGATCGCATTCAAGTTGGCCCATCAGCGTCAGCTCCATGGACAGCTTATATCATGGCCGATGTTCCAGATCTTGAAAGCGTTATTGCTGGTTGTGATTTTTTCCGTTCCACCCCAGTTGGCGACGGCACTTATAGCCTGTGGAAGTACTGCAAGGTAGAAGCGCGTATTGGCCGTGAACTTGTTGTTCCAAGCTAGATATTGGATATCGCACCTATGATTTCGTTACAACAACTAGAGACATTACAGCAACGACTCTCAATCTTAGAGAATGAGAAAAGAGTGAGTGCTTGCATGAATAAATACATGCACCTGTGTGACGATTTAGCGCCGGGCTTTGAGCTTAAAAACTTGCTGGATCTTTTTACTGAAGATGCCATTTGGGAAGGTAAAGGGCAGCGCTACGCCAAAACATTTGGTCGTTATGAAGGTAAAGACGCAATTCAAGCAATGTTTGCTAAATATGCCACTTTACCAGGGCATTTTAATTTAAATGTGCATCTTTTGGGTAATGAAGTCATCACCGTTGACGGTGACAAGGGGACAGGGTCATGGCTACTCATGCAGCCTTCAGATTTTGTTGATGGTCGTTCACAACTGAGTTGCGCAAAAATTACCGCTACTTTTAAGTTAACGGAACAGACTTGCCAAATTTCCCATTTTGTTACAGAAAATAAATTCAGTCGTCCTATGGCTAAGCCATGGGATAACAGCGCGGCATTGCCAGTGCCAGAATAGGACTACTTATGACTACAGAAATTAAAGTAAAAAACCTTAACAGTACTGCTGATTTGGTACTGGAAGATAGAGTGCATAAATCCTTGTACTCAGACCCGGAAATTTTCGACGAAGAATTGGATAAAATCTTTAACAACACTTGGGTATGGGTTGCCCATGAAAGTGAAGTGCCAGAAGCTGGTTCATATAAAACAGCATCTATCGGTCGCCAACCAGTCATTGTGGTGCGTGATCGTAAAAAGAACATCCATGTGATGCTTAATCGTTGTCGTCACAGAGGGGCAACGGTTTGTGAAGGTAAATCAGGCAAAACCAAAGCCTTTACCTGCCCGTATCATGGCTGGGGTTATGGCTTGGATGGCAGTTTACGTGCCTTACCAAAACCAGAAGAATATGAAAATATTCTAGATAAAGCCGAATTCGGACTCGTTAAAGTTCGCACAGAATCCTATAACGGTATGATTTTCGCGACCCTAAAAGACGATTTAGAATCCCTAGACGAACATTTAGGTGGCGCGAAAAAGTGGATCGACCTATTTATGAAGCAAGGCGGTGGTTATCCATTGCAAACCCTGGGTGATCATAGATTCAGATTCCCAGGTAACTGGAAAATCCAGCTTGAGAACACCACAGATGCTTATCATTTCCCCATAGTGCATAAGTCATTTATCGCTTCTGTTGATGAAGAAGCCGCTGAAGTATTTGATTTCCTTGACGGTGAAGGTTACGTAGAAGACTTAGGCAATGGTCACAGTGTAATGGTGATGATCCCTGAGTTGGTCGATCTAGAAGAAAATCTCGATGAGCCTATTCCTGAGCGTTTTGAAGATTTGGCAAAAAGCTTAGCCGATGAAGGCCACTCTGACGAAGAAGTTCGTCGTTTAGTTAGAGCGGTAGGTGGTAGCGGATTTAATTTGAACCTGTTCCCGAATATTGCTTGTTCAATGGCATTTTTCCGTAATCTAGTGCCCATTAGCGTTAACGAAACTGAAATTCATCATATCGCCATTGGTGGTAAAGGTGCACCAGAAGCATTCAACCAAAAACGTATTCGCTTGCATGAACATTTCCAAGGGCCTATGGGCTTTGGTACACCAGATGATGGTGAAGCTTGGGAACGTGTTCAAGCTGGTTCAATTGCTGGAACAGACGGTTGGATCATGGTGAATCGTGGCATGTCCAAATTATCAACTTCTGCTGACGGCAATGTTAAAGGAGCGGTTTGCTCTGAAACCGGCATGCGCGCAGCTTATCAGAAGTACAAAAAAATGATGTCTGTGGAAAGCGGAAAATAAGGAGCGATAAAATGAAATTAGATACGCAATTATTAGCCGACGTCACTGCTTTTCTCAATATTGAAGCAGATATGCTAGATAACAAAGAATACCAGCAGTGGTTAGATCTATGGCTTGAAACCGGATTGTACATTGTTCCTGTTGACCATAATGCCACCGATTTCGCCAATACCTTAAACGTTGCTTATGATGACAATGAAATGCGCAAATTGCGTATTGAACGTTTAACCAGCGGCGATGCTATTTCAACTCAATTAGGTGAAAAAACCGTGCGTACCATGTCGCGTTTTCGGATCCTAGATGATATCGACGGTTTTGTAAGGGTGCGTTGTGCATACAGTTTATACGAGAACAACAAAAACGGACTACGTTGTTACCCTGCGAATTTGCAATTCAAATTAGTTCGCGACGGTGGCAGTTTTAAAATTGCTGAAAAGATCGTCAAAGTGATGAAATCAAGCCAACATCTGACGACTGTCAATTACTTGTTCTAAGGAGACACTATGAGCGCTAATCAAAAAGTCGCTTTGGTCACTGGTGCAGCCCAAGGACTCGGTTACGTAATTTGCGAGTCCCTCATCAAAGCGGGTTATTCGGTAGTAGTCAGCGACATAAACGAGTCAATGGTCACAGACGCCGCTAAACAACTTGATCCAAACGGCAAAGTGGCGGTGGCAACTAAACTTGATGTTATGAACAAACAAGATTTCATCGCTGGTTTAGCCTTCACCACTGAAACCTTCGGTCACTGTGACGTGTTAGTCAACAACGCAGCAATGACGCCAACTACGGCTTTAATGGATATTAGCCCAGAAGAGTTTAGCCAAGTGCTGGATATTAATTTGCGCGGTAACTTTCTTGGTAGCCAGGTCTTTGGACAATATTTTGCTGACCAAGGTTTTGGACGAATTATTAATTTAGCGTCCCTTGCAGGCCAAATGGGCGGTACTGCATCTGGTGCTCATTATGCGGCATCGAAGGCGGGTATTATCACCTTAACCAAAATCTTTGCCAGACAGTTTGCTGACCAAGGCGTTACGGTAAATGCAATAGCGCCAGGTCCAGTCGATATTCCATCTGTTAGAGAAAAAGTACCAGCAGATAAACTTGAACATATTATTAATAACATGATCCCCGTTAAGTCTATGAGCAACCCTGAATTTATTGGTTCTGTGGTAGTGATGATGGCGGCCGAAGAAGCCAATACGGTCACCGGTGCTACTTGGGATATTAACGGCGGCATTTACATGCGTTAAGCATGATTAGGAGAACCTAGTGGATAATGAATTAATCGACGTAGTTATAACTTCACGCACTGAACAAGGTGCGGGAATTGCTGTAATGGAACTGGCAAAGGCTAACGGCGAAGCCTTACCAGCATTTTCTGCTGGCGCTCACATTGATGTGTATTGCGGTGATGATTTAATCCGTCAATATTCTTTGTGTAATGATCCCGCATCGAGCGATGTGTACCGGATTGGCGTATTAAACGATCCTAATTCTAGAGGCGGTTCAGCCAAGATCCATGCTGAATTTGCTGAGCAGCAACAGATTAAAATTAGTGCGCCACGGAATCATTTTCCGCTTAATTTAGACGCCCAAAAGACCATTCTTGCTGGCGGTGGAATAGGCATTACGCCAATGATCGCCATGGCGTATGAATTGTTAAAAGCTAACCAAGAATTTGAGTTGCATTATTGTACCCGTACCAAAGGGGCTGGTGCTTTTGAAGATGAGTTGGTTAGCGCTTTCGGTGACCGTGTATCTTTTCACTATGATGATCAAGATAAATCCCAGCTATTCTCACCACAGGATACTTTCGGCTCTGCCCAAGCAGGCACACATATCTATGTCTGCGGTCCAACAGGTTTTATGGATTGGGTGATAAATAGCGCCAAGGAATTGAATTATCCCACCGAGCAAGTTCATTTTGAATACTTTAGTGCAGATGTTGATACATCCGGTGATAGCTTTGAAGTTTACTGTGAGAAAAGTGATATCACAGTGACAGTGGGTAGTGAAGATACCATTGCTAAAGCTTTACGAAAAGTTGGTGTGAAAGTGAGCATGTCTTGCGAAGAAGGGGTTTGTGGCACTTGCATAACCGATGTGATTGAAGGCATTCCTGATCACCGTGATCATTTTTTAACGGATGAAGAAAAAGAAGACAATGACCAAATCGCACTATGTTGTTCTCGCGCTAAATGTGAAAGGTTAGTTATTGATATTTAAAGTATTATAGAGATTTTTGACGTTTTCAACTAGCCAAGCTAGGGCACTTTGGGAAAGCGTCTATTAAGGTGAATGCGTCAGCAAAAACGGAGTCAATTATGCCAATAGTGAATGTAAATATGATGGAAGGTCGCTCAGTGGAACAAAAAGAAGCGTTAATCAAAGCGGTGGCAGAAGCGGTAATGGATTCCATCGGTGCACCGGAAGAAAATATTCGGGTGATCATTAGCGAATATTCAAAGACACATTGGGGTATAGGAACGTTACCGGCACATAAAGCAGGTCGCTAACCACTTTTTAGAATATATAGCTAGAAGCAAACGTTAGGATAAAAACTATGACAACGACTAAGTTTGATAAACGAGATTTTAGAACCGCATTAGGGCAATTTCCTACTGGGGTAACCGTAATTACCACTGTTGATGATAATGGGGCTCCAATAGGTTGTACAGCTAGCAGTTTTAACAGTGTGTCTATCGATCCGGCACTTGTTTTGTGGAGCATTGATAAAGGTGCTTTCAGTAAATCTATATTTGCAAACGCAGAATACTTTGCCATCAATGTGTTAAGTGAAAATCAGGTTGAAACTTCAAATAAATTTGCCGGCAGAGGAGAAGATAAATTTAAAGATGTATCCTTTACCGAAGGCCTAGGTGGTGCACCATTATTGGAAGGCTGTGGCGCACAGTTTGAGTGTAAAACCTGGAATGTTTACGAAGGTGGAGATCACCTGATTATTGTTGGTGAAGTGCTTAAATACAATCACGATGACTCGCTTACACCTTTAGCTTTCTCACGCGGTAGTTACGCCATTACATCCACTCACCCAAGTGGCAATGTTCAGAAAAATCAAGCAGAAACGGGTAATGAATTTTTAGATAACTATCTGTTATATCTACTGAATTCTGCTATTTCTAAATATCGTCAAGACTTATACCCGAAACTAATTGATGGTTGTGATGTGACTCCAGAGCAATGGCGAGTCGTCACTATTCTTTCAAATACACCTGTGCATACCTTAAAGACCCTGTCTATTTTGGCCATGCAACCATTGGAAGATCTAAGTGAATCCGTGGACTCTCTTAAGGATAAAGGGGCGCTAGCCAATGTCGACGATAAACTCGTTCTGACTGATTCAGGTATGGCGTTACAGAAATCTTTATTAGCGGTTGCTGCCCAGCATGAAGAACTAATGTTGGGTAATTTAAAACCAGAGCAAACGGAAGTACTCAAAACGGCCCTAAAGAGCATTATTGAGATAGATAATTAAAACGGCGGGAAAAGGTGATGTTCAATCACCTTCTCAATTTAGTTAGTAGACGAATAAAATTTTGACGAGCAAACGATTCTATATATTTAATAGCTTTACATAAGAATAAAAAAGAGAAAGTAAATATGAAAGAAAAATCTAGCTCGTTTTTTAGTGTGTTAGGGCCAGGTATTTTATATGCGGCCGCAGCTGTCGGTGTTTCTCATCTTGTCCAGTCAACGCGGGCAGGGGCGGATTATGGCCTAGGGCTCACTTTCATTATAATTTTAGCTTGTTTGGTTAAATATCCAGCTTTACGTTTTGGTGGTGAATTTGCCGCATCAACGGGTAAAAATTTGATTTCCAGTTATCGAACGGCTGGCTCCTTTATCTTCGCAATCTATGCTTTCGCAGAAATTTTCAGTATGGTTTTTGTGGTGGGCGCCATAGCCCTTTTCACTTTAGGCTTATTCCAAGCGGCCTTTGATTTTTCAATCAATCCAGTTTTGGGTGTGAGTGCACTGTTGTCGGTGATCGCTTTATTTTTGTGTAGCGGTCATTACATCTTATTGGAACGCTTAACTAAATACGTCGTTTCCTGTTTTACCGTACTGATTGTTATCACTGTGGTCTTGGTTGCTGGAAAAATGGAATGGTCTCCTGCGGTTTTCACTATCCCTGCTATAGATTCCTCCGTCATTCTTTATGTTGTTGCTTTGATTGGTTTTATGCCGTCACCAACCGATGGTTCCGTGACCCAATCCCTTTGGACTTGCGCACGGGCAGAAGATACCGGTAAATTGCCAACGCCTCGCGAAGCGCGCCTAGATTTTAACGTGGGTTATGTAATGAGTGTGTGTTTGGCACTTTGCTTTTTGGTGTTAGGTACGGGCTTGATGAACAACACCGGAGTGGCTATTGAAGTCAGTAACTCGGGCTTTTCAAGACAATTGATGGCGCTGTTTACCCAAACCATTGGTCCTTGGAGCTTTCCATTAATTGCGACTATTGCGATTTTCGTGATGTTCTCAACCCTGTTCGCAGTGGTCGATGGTATGACTAGGGTGTTGGTTGGAATTCTTGATAGCGGGATTAACCGTCCAGAGTTAAAACTAAGCTCTAAGAAAAACTATAACATCGCCATGATCTTGCTATGTATTGCGGCAATTCTGATTTTGGCCACCATGCTTGAATCCTTTGCTACTTTTATCGATATTACTTCGGTCATCGTCTTTGTGATCAGCCCTATTTTGGCCTATTTAAACCATCGCGCCATGTGGAGCGAACAAGTTCCTGAAGCATTACGGCCCAGCCAATTTATGAAAGTGTGGAGTCTTTGTGGGGTATTTATATTAACCACCTTTACGCTTATCTATTTTTATTATCGCTTATTTACCTAACCTTGTGCTGTGAATTTTAGTCCCTTTGTTGTGCTCATTTACCTCAACAAAGGAGACTGAAATACTCTGAAAAAGAGCGATAAAAGCGATAAAAAGTTAAATACAAACAATGGGTATTAATCCATTTTAGTTGTCTCTTTGAGATGCATTATAAGACCATTAACAGCAACGGAATTTAATAGACTATGACACAGATCACTTGCTCAGACGCCATTATCCAATATTTGATAAAAAATGGTGTGGATACCATTTTTGGTATCCCTGGCGCCCAAACTTATGCTTTTTTTGATGCCCTAAGTCGATATCAAGACAAAATTAAACTTGTTGTAACTCGTCATGAGCAAGGTGCTGGTTATATGGCTTACGGCTATGCTAAATCCACTGGCAAAGTTGGGGTTTACTGTGTGGTTCCAGGTCCTGGAGTACTAAACTCCACCGCCGCGCTTTGTACCGCCCACAATACCCCAGTTTTATGTATTACCGGTGAAGTGCCCAGTGAGTTTGTTGGTATAGGCCATGGCATGTTGCATGAACTGGATGACCAACTGGGTATTTTGAAAGTGCTTACCAAAAGCGCCGCCCGCATTAATCATTCAGTTGATGCGCCCGCCATTATGTCTAATGCTTTCACCCAATTAACCTCTGGCCGCCAAAGACCCGTGGCAATCGAAGTGCCGATGGATATCTTTGGCCAAAAAGCGACTGTAGATCTGGATTTTCCAGCCATACCTAGCCCAGCTTATGAACCCAATGGGAATAAAATCCAAGCTGCGGTAGAGATGATCCGTAAGGCAAAAAATCCAATGATTATGGTCGGTAGTGGTGCCGTTGATGCAAAAAATGAAATTCTGCAATTAGCTAAATTATTGCAAGCCCCAGTGGTGTCTTTTCGAGGTGGTAGAGGCATTGTGAGTGATGATTCTCCTTACGGATTCAACTGTGCAGCGGGTTATAAACTGTATCCCGAGGTTGATGTAATGATCGGGATTGGTTCAAGAATGGAATTACCGGCATTTCGCTGGCAAAACGGTGTGGCTAAATGTGAACTTGTGCGTATCGATATTGATCCCACCCAGTTAACACGACTGCGCGGCGATGTGTCCATTGTTGCAGACGCAACTTTAGCCACACAGGCACTGTTAACTGAATTAGAAAAAGACGCGACACCACGCCCTAGTAAAGAAGCCTATTTTAACGAAATCAAAGCACAAAGCTGGCAAGAAATTCAAAAAGTACAGCCGCAGATGACTTACCTCAACATCATTCGCGATGTTATGCCTAGAGACGGCTATATTGTTGAAGAGATTTCTCAAGTTGGCTTTACGTCTTGGTTAGGATTTCCAGTGTACGAACCTCGTCACCTAGTGACCTGTGGCTACCAAGGTAACCTTGGCCATGGGATCCAAACGGGATTAGGAGTGAAAGTGGCAAACCCCGATAAAGTGGTAATGTCGATTGCCGGAGACGGCGGTTTCATGTTCGGTGTGCAGGAGTTGGCAACGGCGGTGCAATTTAAAATTGGATTGATTATTTTATTGTTCAATAACAATGCCTACGGCAACGTCAGACGAGATCAGATTAATTTCTTCAATGGCAATGTGGTGGGGTCAGAGTTAACCAACCCTGATTTTGTTAAGTTGGTTGAAAGTTTTGGTGCCAAGGCGTATCAATCTAATTCACCAGTGCACTTCAAAGAACTGCTCGAACAAGCAATAGTCGACTCCAAAGAAGGTCCAGTGGTCATAGAGATCCCTTGCGAACGAGGTAGCGAAACCTCAGTTTGGGAATTTTTAATGCCAGCGGGATACGGTAATTAAGGTTTTAAAGTTAATTAATCGTTTCTAATTAGCAAACGGTTTTTTTACTTGCCGGGCAGTTAGTTACTCCGAAGCTAGCTGCCTTTTTTATATTCGCTCAATCAACTAAGCGCTACCAAGGGTATGACACAGTGACTGGCAACCCTAAGTTGGGTTGCCAGAATATAAAAACTTGGATTATTCTGGCGTGTGCCAAGTAGTATTTTGGCTACCTAATACAAAAAGTAGAGTAGTTGGAGTAACTACTGATTCAAATAGCGGTGGTGAAAACGCAGATGGGTTTCTATGAGGCTCGCAATAAAATAGTAGCTATGATCGTAGCCCTCGTGGATTTGTAAATCAAGAGGATAGTTACTCACCTTAGCAGCACTTACTAACATTTCAGGCTTTAACTGCTCAAGTAAAAAATCATCTGCACCACCTTGATCTACTTTTGCAGGAACCAACTGGACAGCTTTTCTCATTAACTCACTGGCATCATAATTTTGCCATAGAGTTTTATCTTTGCCCAAATAAGCGGTAAAGGCTTTTTCTCCCCAAGGCGTTTTTATCGGGTTGCAAATAGGACTAAATGCAGACACTGAACTATAGCGGGTTGGGTTTAACATGGCGATGCAAAGCGCGCCATGACCACCCATTGAATGACCGCTAATGGCGCGTTTTTCTGACACTGGAAAGGTATCTTCAATCAGCTTGGGGAGTTCATTAACCACATAATCATACATTTGATAATGATTATCCCACGGCGCTTGTGTTGCATTGACGTAAAAACCTGCACCTTGTCCTAAATCGTAACCTTTATCATCGGCTACATTTTCTCCACGAGGGCTGGTATCTGGTGCGACAATTGCGATACCTAATTCGGCAGCGATACGCTGCGCCCCGGCTTTTTGCATGAAATTTTCATCGCTGCAGGTGAGTCCAGATAGCCAATACAATACAGGTACTTTTTGCCCCGTTAGAACCTGAGGTGGTAAATAGATAGCAAATCGCATACTGCAATTTAGGGTAAGTGATCGGTGGCTATATTGTTTGTGCCAACCACCAAAACTTTTGTTGGCACTTAAATTTTCAATGCTCATTGCTATACCTTATGTTTGACCAGACGCTACGTGGGTAGGGGATTACGTGCATTCTTATTTGTCGAAATGAATGACGGTTCGAATACTTTTTCCCGAATGCATTAAGTCGAATGCATCATTTACGTCTTCAAGTGGCATAGTGTGAGTGATAAAGTCCCTTAATTTAAATTCACCGGCTAAATAGCGTTCTACATAATCAGGTAATTCAGTGCGCCCTTTAACGCCACCAAAAGCTGAACCTCGCCATACTCGGCCGGTTACCAGTTGGAACGGACGAGTTGAGATCTCTTGTCCAGCACCCGCTACACCAATGACCACAGACTCCCCCCAACCTTTGTGACAACACTCTAACGCAGAGCGCATTAGATCCACATTTCCAACACATTCAAATGAATAATCGACACCACCATCGGTTAGCTCGACAATGATATCTTGAATGGGTTTATCGTAGTCTTTGGGGTTAATACACTCTGTTGCACCTAGTTTTTTTGCGAGTTCAAATTTACTTTCGTTGATATCAATGGCAATAATACGACTTGCTTTTGCCATAGTAGCGCCAATCACCGCAGATAAACCAATACCGCCAAGACCAAAGATGGCAACGCTTGCGCCTTCTTCAACTTTAGCTGTATTCATGACTGCACCCATGCCCGTTGTTACTCCGCAACCCAATAAGCAAACTTCATCTAGTGGTGCGGATTTGTTGACTTTGGCTAGGGATATTTCCGGCAATACTGTGTATTCCGAAAATGTAGAGCAACCCATGTAATGGAAAATAGGTTTGCCATCTTTGTAAAAACGAGTGGTGCCATCGGGCATCAAACCTTTACCTTGGGTTTCACGGATCTTTTGGCACAGGTTAGTTTTTCCCGAAAGGCAGAATTTACATTCACCACACTCTGGTGTGTATAGTGGTATTACATGGTCGCCCACCTCTACACTAGCGACACCTTCGCCGACTTGTTCAACAATACCACCGCCTTCATGACCTAAAATAGCGGGGAAAATGCCTTCGGGATCATCTCCAGATAAAGTAAATGCATCCGTATGACAGACGCCTGAGGCGATAATTTTGATAAGCACTTCACCTTTGCGAGGTAGCATTACATCCACTTCTTCAATGGACAAAGGTTGATTGGCAGCCCAAGCAATGGCGGCTTTTGATTTAATAAATCTATCTGACATATTTTTTCTCACTTTGAAGTTGCTACGAATCTATCCGCAATACAGTTTTTTAGCGCTGTTTACCTTGATCATTGATAACACCTCAAACACCCTGAACTACTTGTAATTTGTGCTTTTGGTAGGTGTTACAAATCTATGTTAACGACATTCTGCATCATGATATTTCACTGCATGGGAATGTAATGGAAGCATTATAGTTGTTTCCAAAAAGATGATAATATGCGTATTTATTAAATCACTTTTACGAAATGGTAATAATTATGCAGTGGGAAGGTATTGTTGAGTTTGTCTATGTCGCCGAGAACCAAAGTTTTACTCAGGCCTCTAAAAAAATGGCTATTTCAACTGCTCAAGTAAGCCGACAAATAAGTGCGTTGGAAAAGCGACTTAATATCAAACTGTTTTATCGCACAACACGCAAAGTATCCTTAACTGAAGAAGGTCGCGTTTTTTACCAGCACTGCCGCAGTCTAATGGATGGTTTAGAAGCCGCCGAGCGCGCCATAACAAACTTGCAATCGAAACCTCAAGGTAAGATAAAACTGACGGCACCGGTCACTTATGGTGAACAACAGATTTTGCCTTTGGTAAATAATTTCATGGCCCAGTACAGTGATATTGAAGTAAGGGCATTTTTAACTAATCAAAATGTAGACTTGCTTGAAGGTGGTTACGATTTAGCAATTCGTTTAGGGAAATTAAGTGATTCTTCAATGATGGCAAAAAAGCTAGGAACACGAACCAATTATGTTTGCGCATCGTCATCCTACCTAGATAGGTATGGGATTCCTCATTCTTTGTCAGAATTGACTCAACACAATTGTTTGTTAGGAACCTTGGACTATTGGCGTTTTAAACAATCTGATAAAGAAAAAAATATGCGAGTGACGGGGAAAACACGTTACAACAGTGGTTTCGGACTGGTTGATGCCGCGCTGAAAGGTTTAGGTATAGTGCAATTACCCGATTATTATGTTCAAGAACATATACAAAGTGGAAAACTGATCACTTTATTGGATAATTATCGAGAGCCAGACGAGGGGATTTGGGCTATCTATCCTCAAAACCGCCATTTGTCGCCAAAAATTAGGCTGCTGGTGGATTATTTAGCGGAGCAATTACAGTAAAAATGCTGCTCTGAGTGACCTATACCAATTTACTTGTTGCAGCTTTATTCTTTTTCTAGCGTTGCGGATCCCCATCAAAAATTTTTAGATATGTGGCAATTTCCACTTGAAACGAAAATCTCGTTCTAGAATTAACTACCTTCAAGTTTACTGACTCTTGAAAGCCAATATGTAGTCTGGCAACAAACTTCAGGTTATGTTCTCTGATTCTCTCACGTAAAGCTTTTCTGTTTACGGGGATAGTACACATTCAGCTGAAAGTTGAGTGACAGCCCGAACGTATAGCGGACCTTGGCTGTCATTTGAAAAGGTGGACAGCTCTGAGCGAACGTTAGGCAATTACTGTTTCGAATCTATAAAAGAGTACGAAACTTATAAAGTACATTTTCTGAGATCTAGTCATCGGGGGCTCTGATGGAGGCCATCATGAACCTGAAGGTTCACAGAAAAATAAAGGGTATGTACCTAATCAATTTTAACAATTTCAAACGATTCCATGTGGAAACTCTTTCATGTATCTTGTTTTTACGTAATCTTCTAAGTAGTCTAAAATGAATATTAATAGGAGAAAATTATGATATTTCTTGATAAGTCCCAAGCATCATTGAAACTGTCTGTAATTCTAGTATTTTCCCTATTATCCTTTACTTTATTTAAAGCTAGTGCAAAAGAAAATCCAATTTTCGGAAGTTGGGTCGGGTATCACACAGCAGAAAATGCAAGCTTTCCAACATCAGCAGAGGTTTACGTATGGAATACTTCGGAAAACAAGATAAAGGCGGTATTCTTTTATGAATATGAAGGCTGCTATCTTGAACTGACGTTGACTGCCAACACAATGAAGTCATTAGAATTCTCAGCAAAAAATATAAAGAATAGCCATATTTGCAGGGTTGAAAAAATGGTTCTTTCACCTATTGATTCTGGTCTTGAATGGAATATGTACGTACCAAACAAAGGTAAATTCTATGAACAAGGTGAATTAAAAAAGGATGTTCTTAGTGAACAAATGCAACACTTGCTAGCAACGAAATATCAAATCAAAGCTACTCTAGAGGAAAAACCTGAATTAACTAAAAAACAACCACTTAATAGCCCTATCGGTTGGTATTTAGTTAACGAAAATGGCCTTCACGAAATTATCGAAGATGACAGGTATTATCATACGGCTGAATGGAAGCAAGTACGAACCCGGACCTTAGACTCAACGTTATATACTCAACTCAACGGTCAAATAACCTCTCAAGGCGCTTGGAGTAATAAACGACAAGATTTTTCAATACAAGGACTTGTTTACATGCCGAATTTACCTGAATGCTCCTATTTTGGAAAAGAATATAACACGCAAATTTATGTTCCAGAATTCAAGCAAATACGGGATAACCAAACATTAGTATATCGTCGAAGTGAGGCATACAATAAATCTTACACGGCACCACCAGATGTTTGTATAAACGCTAAAGTGGATAAAGTAACGTGCAAAGTTTACAGTTGCAATCAATGGGAAGATGAAAAAGAACGCAGTTTTTCTTATATACTGCAAAAAAAAGACAAAGCAATGTGGTTAAACCAAAGACTCAATGGTTCACATTAGCTGAGTTCATTCTCTAACAACTTTGAACCTATGATCATCACACAAATCTAGTCACCACCACGTAGGCGGTGGTCTACTTCAACAACAAAATGGTCGTGATATTAACTCCCTAAACATAACGCGAAACCCATCATCACCCCGCTAACTCCTACTCTGTTAAAGGCTTCTAATAAATCATTATACACTCTGGCAATTAGGGGGAATTTGTCTGCGAATACTAAATTTTACACTTTTATCCTTCGAATAATTAATTGGTCGCTTAATGGGTAATAGGCCGAAGTAAAACACTTCGGCCTAAAATAATCACGCTGGGGCTACCCCTTTTGCATTGCATGCACCGCATCAGCTGTGAGTTGTTGTCCTCCAATAGCCCAATCACCTTCATTGGTTTCCTTAATTCTAACCCAAGTAACACCGCGCAGCGCTTCACCTTCAATTTTCACCATTGTATCGGTGATCTTTTCTATAATTTCTTTCTTCTGCTCTGGATTAAATACATTCTTGATTACATGTACGTCGATTAATGGCATGGTCTTTCTCCTAAAATAATAAATAAATAAATTATGCTTCAGCTGTTGCTTCAACATGCAAACAAGTTTAAACAAGCTTTCTAAAGCAAACATGGAGAAAAAGTGGGGATTAAATGGGGATTTCAATTGTGCAAAGCAGAAGTAGGTAGGTTAAACTTTAAACACTACGGTGCGTAATTTTTTGGATAATCTGATGAAATATATGTTTGGTGACTTCGTTGTCGACACAGAGAGTTATTCTGTTACAAAATTCGGCGAACCTATTGCGTTGGAGCCGCAGGTATTTGACTTATTAAGTTACCTAGTCCGAAATAGCCAAAAAGTATTGTCGCGAGATGAACTGTTTGATCAAGTTTGGACTGGCAAAGTTATAAGTGACACCACTCTAAGTGGCCATATTAAGTCAGTGCGTAAAGCACTTGATGATAGTGGTCAAAAGCAAAATTTCATCAAAACAGTTCATGGTAGAGGATACCAGTTTATTGCTTCGGTAAGGACTGACCTAAATACAAAGCCTTCAAGCTTGTCTATCGTAGAAGACGCGCCAAGCTGTTTTATTAACAAGGGGCCATTGGTTGCAGTACTGCCATTTCAAAATATGAGTAGTGACCAAGAGCAGCAATATTTTGCTGAAGGTATGAGCGAGGACATTACAACTGAATTGTCGCGTTTCTCCGATATACAAGTGGTTGCTCGTCATTCTGCCTTTCAGTTGAAGGATGCCACTAACGCTACTGAATATTTTAAAGAAAAGCGATATTTAAACTATTTAGTGGAAGGTAAAGTTCGACGTTCACATCAGCGAGTTAGAATAAACATTCAACTTACCGATGCGTCCACAAGCCACACAATTTGGGCCGAAAAATATGATCGCTCTGTAGAGCACGTTTTTCAAATGCAAGATGAAATAGTTGAAACAATCGTCTCTACCCTTAGCGGACAAATTCAAAAAGTCGAAATGACAAGAGCCTGCAATAGAGCAACGTCCAATATGCGTGCATATGATCATTTTTTGCGTGGACTTTCGGCGCACAAAAACGGTTACACCAGTAGAAATAATTTTGAAATTGCTAGCCAAGAGTTTTCTAAAGCCGTAGAACTTGACCCTAACTTTGCACGCGCACGCGCATGGTTAATCTGCGCTACTCAAAACATGTGGAAACTGATAACAAAGGAATGCGTGGAAGAGGCCTTAAATGAAGCAAAATATGCACTTAGCCTAGACGGGGCGGAAAGTGAAGTTCACCGTATTCTGGGGGCTATTTACTTATGGGCTAGAGAATACGAATTGAGCGGGTATCACTATCAAGAAGCCCGCCGACTAAGTCCAAATGATGCGCATATTGCAGTCAAAATGGGCCGCTATTTTGCATTTACCAATCAACTTAAAGAGGCACTTTCTTTAGTCAGGCATGCTATGTTTCTCAATCCTTTGCACCCTGGTTGGTATTTTCAAGAGTTAGGAGTGGTTTATTACAGCATGGATAAATTCGACACCGCCATCGTCACTTTCCAACGAAATTGGGAATTAGGTGCTTATGATCTCGCTTTTATTGCCGCTTGCCAAGTCGCTAATAACGATATCGCAGCCGCTCAAGTAAGCTGTCAGAAAGCGTTAGAATTAGAGCCTAATTCGTCTGTTAATCTTTTCACCCAGTTCGAAACATATCAGGATATTGATAAGAGCAAATTACTTGTTGAACGTATGCTAAAAGCTGGCTTTCCTGCTTAGCTTGGAATCGTTATTCTTCACTACCTATTATTGCCGTATCAAATCTATTTCGGCTAGCGAAAAACCGATAACAGTCATGTTGGAAAGTCGGCCTCGGTGTTTGTATAACGAGTTGCACTGTCCCCCCAATAGCGGTAATATTTCTTGTCTTAAACGGACTGTGGTGGCTAAATTAACCAAAGTTCGCTTCACATCCTGAGTCATTCATCAGGTGTTTTATGTTGCTAATAGTGAGAATTTCTCTCTTTAAGGGTTTTTAAATATTTTGACTCATCATAGGGTGTTTTTGTCTTCCAGCATTGATAAACAATTCTGATCCACTTGTAGGCAAGAGCTCTCACTGCCGATTGATGATACTTACCTTTTGAGCGAGCCTTCTCGCAGTACAAACCTGCCCAATAATATTAGTAGAGCGCAGGAATTGTGAGCTGAAGGATTAAGTGTGCAACGACTTCAATAAATTGTTTACATGTAACTGCTGTAATTACTCCTTGTTTGCGCAGTTAAAATGCGCATAATTACGACGTATTTGCTACAGGGCAGATTGATACCTCGAGAAGTCATAAAGTTTCCTACAATTTTGATTATGTGAAGCCTATGCTTTAAAGCTTATTAATCTGATAAATAGTCTGCAAATTCCCATTTTGTTCGACGAAGCTATATTAGGTTGATCTACTAGACATTGTTACCATCTCTAGAAAGCAAATTAAAAAACACGCCCAAAAGATTTTCAGTGTTATCGTTTAGACATTAAATCGGGTTTGAATTTGTTAATTGATGGATTTTAAGTGAGTACCATTTTGAATGTTATAAAATTACTAGACCCTATTTCTAGGTTTCTCCAATGCTCAACTCCTCAATCATGGATAGATGAGGCCATCAAGCCCGATAATCTGCCAATCTTGCTAGTGGATCATGCGAATTGTGAGCTCAAAGCCGCGCAAACTGCAATGTTGTTGTTGCGTCGTTATGCGGTGGATAAAGAAAGTGGAGACGCGTTGTTGGCTTGGTTGAAGCCATTCGAAGACTTTGTTTATCGCAAAGTGGGTGATGGAAATTTTAAAGACCACGTTAACTTGTCAAAAAAATTGATCAGCAAATCCAACTTTGCCCACGGTGATGAGCTGATAAATAAAATGGTTATGTTGATCAAAGAAGAACTGCACCATTTTCAGCAGGTGTGGGACATTATGCAAAGCCGTGGTATTGAATATAGCAATTTAACGGCTTCTCGGTATGCCCGTGGCATGATGAAAGGTGTCCGTTCCCATGAACCTGCCAAACTAACTGATACTCTAATTTGTGGCGCATTCATTGAGGCTCGAAGTTGTGAACGTTTTGCCAAGTTAGCGCCATTTTTGGATGCAGAACTTGAGACCTTTTATATCTCTTTATTGCGCTCAGAAGCTCGGCACTTTCAAGATTACTTGAGCTTAGCGGATAAAATTTCACAGCAAGGCATTGAACAAAGAGTGGAGTGGTTTAAACAAAAAGAAGCGGAATTAATTCTATCTGATGATAGTGAATTCCGCTTTCATAGTGGTGTTTTGGTGGGCGCGTAAACAGCGATTAATTAATCGGTTTTGCGGCATTGGATTGTGCACCACAAAGCTGATCACCATAGTAGTTATTTGTGTAATTACAATCAGTTGTCTGGTTGTTGACTGCTTTAGCATTGAATATAGACTTAACGTTTTTGATTAGAGTTTGCATGTTATTCACCTTGTGTTAATTGAGGGGGTATCATGGCCTACTCAGATAAATATTTAAAATTGAATAAATCAATAAACTCATTCGATTAATTAGAACCACACTTTTCCTCTAACTGGTCGTGAAATATATCTTTTAAAATCGTCAGATCCGAAGTTCTTACATAATTGGGCCTTATTATCAGCGCGATGGTGCGATGCGGGCCTGGTTCATTTAAGTGAATCGCGCGTAATTCTGACTGGTGATGTATAAGCTGATCTAATGCCATTTGTGGCACTAAGGTGGTGCCTAGCTTTCCTGCCACCATCTGCACTATGGTATGCAAGCTGGCAGAATCAAAATCAGACTGCTGTTTTTTGTTTTGTAAGCTACAGGCTACAAGCGCATGATCTTTTAAACAATGTCCGTCTTTCAACAGCATTAGCTTTTCAATTTCCATCTCTTCACTGGTGATTTCCTTCATTTGACTGGGGCTTTCGTCTTTATGACTTACCCAAAAAAAGTCTTCTTTCCAAAACGGGAAAGTCATCAGTCCCTCTACCGGGTAGGGGAGTGCGAGCACTGCCGCATCTATATCACCGTTACGCACTAAATCCACTAACACATGAGACTGTTCTTCTACTATTTGCAATTTGAATTCCGGGTATTGTTGACGAACCTCTGGCAAGACTTTAGGTAACATATATGGACCAATGGTTGGAATAACCCCTAAGGTCATAGGTCGTGATAGTGGCGCTTTATTTGTTTGCGCAAGTTGCATTAACTCGTCCATCTCAATTTTAATGCGTTTTGCCTTGGCTAAAATAATCTCGCCATCAGCGGTGATTAAGACTTGCTTGTTATTCCTTTCAAAAATTTGCAAGCCAATTTGCTTTTCCAATTCATTTATTGCGGTGCTTAATGCTGATTGGGAAACGTTGCAGGCTTCAGCTGCTTTTTTGAAGTGGCGGGTTTTTTCAATGGCCAGTGCGTATTTTAATTGTTTTAAAGAAACCATAAGTGTTATTCCAAAAAATTGAACATTAGTACAAGTAAATTCGATTGAGATTGATTGTATCAGTGGAAGCCACAAAACCAGGCATTTTTATAGTTCTAAAAAATAGAAGATAAGTATAGATTTAATTAAATTTAACTGCACGTTGATTCGAACTATTATTCTCCCCGTCGAAAGCAAACACGCTTTTCAAACAAAACAATTTAAAGCAAATTTTTATTAAAGAGGAATACAAACATGGCTCAGATCGGAAAAACTATCCCAGAATTTAAAGCTCAAGCATTTCATAACGGCGAGTTCGTTGAAATAACGTCTGAAAGTGTTAAAGGAAAGTGGGGCATCTTCTTGTTCTATCCTGCTGACTTTACTTTCGTATGTCCTACTGAACTTGAAGACATGGCTTCACATTATGAAGAGCTTCAAGGTCTTGGTGTAGAGGTATATGCAGTATCAACTGACACGCATTTCTCTCACAAAGCATGGCACGATTCTTCAGACGCCATTGGTAAAATCAGCTTCCCAATGATTGGCGACCAAACTGGCGCAATCACTCGCGGGTTTGATGTGATGATCGAAGAAGATCACATGGCACATCGTGGCACATTCTTGGTTGACCCTGATGGCGTTATCCAAGTAGCACACATTCACGCTGGCGGCATCGGCCGTAATGCAAAAGATATGGTTCGTAACGTTAAAGCAGCTCAATACGTACGTGAAAACGACGGTGAAGTATGTCCTGCAGCATGGGAACAAGGTCAAGAAACCCTAACTCCTAGCTTGGACCTAGTAGGAAAAATCTAAATTTAGATTAATCCACTAAAACTGGCGGGTTAAAGGAGGTACAGACTTCCACCCGCCATTTTTTTCACCAGTTTATTTGCAGTAAAAAGGTAACACTATGTTAAATAACGATATTTTAAATGCTCTAAAATCTTATACAAAAAATATGACTAACAGCGTGGCACTAGTTCTACAAACTGGTGAGCATGAAAAACGTCAAGAATTAGTCCAATTTTTAACATCATTGTGCTCAGTTTCAGATAATCTGACGCTAATTGAGCGTGATGACAACCTTCGCAGTCCTCTTACTTTCAAATTGGAAGTTGATGACAAAGCAAACGGGATTTCGTTCTCAGGCATTCCCAGTGGGCATGAGTTTAACTCACTTATATTAGCCATTTTACAATCTTCAGGAACGGATCTTAAACTCGATAAAACCTTGCAAAGCATGGTACAGAAAGTTAAAGACGATTTACATTTTGAAGTCTTTATTTCGTTAAGTTGCCACAACTGTCCGGATGTTGTGCAATCGTTAAATCAATTTGCATTATTGAATGACTCTATAAGTACTGAAATGCTAGATGGCGGCTTGTTTCCTGAATTGATTGAGCAGCGCAATATTCAAGGTGTTCCTAGTGTTTACTTAAATGGCGAATTGTTTGCCAATGGTAAAATTGATACCGCCCAGTTGGTCGACAAATTAATCCAACGTTACCCGTATATTGTAGGTGGTGGCGATAACGAAGCCTTACCACTTCAAGATGTGACTGTTATCGGTGGAGGCCCTGCAGGCGTTGCAGCGGCGATTTATTCCGCCCGCAAAGGTTTGAATGTGACTATGATTGCCGATCGAATTGGCGGTCAGGTTAAAGACACTGTGGGAATCGAAAATTTGATTTCTGTTCCTAAAACAACAGGGACAGAGCTAACCGGTAATTTGCTCGCACACTTAAATGACTATGAGGTCAACATTAAAGAGTTTTTACGTGTTGATAAAATCGAAAAAGGTAAAACCAAAAAGATCCATTTATCTAGTGGTGAAGTTATCGAAACTAAAACGGTTATTATCGCAACTGGGGCAAAATGGCGCGAGCTAGGTGTACCAGGTGAGAAAGAAAACGTTGGTTCTGGGGTAGCCTATTGCCCGCACTGTGACGGCCCTTTCTTTAAAGGCAAAGATGTTGCGGTTGTTGGTGGTGGTAATTCAGGTATTGAAGCGGCAATAGATTTAGCGGGTATGGTAGACCACGTCACTGTATTTGAGTTTTTGCCAGAATTAAAAGCTGACAAGGTGTTGGTGGAAAAAGCCGAAGCTAATAGTAAAATTACGATTATCAAAAATGTCGCTACCAAGCAGATATTGTCTGAAAATGGCAAAGTTGTTGCCCTTGAATATGAAGATAGAGTGACGGGGGAAATAAAACAACAAGCACTAGCTGGCGTGTTCGTACAAATTGGTTTGGTACCTAATAGTGCATTCTTAAATGATGTGATTGAACTGAGCAAATTTGGTGAAGTGGTTATCGATCATAAGTGCGCCACCTCTGAGCCAGGTATTTTTGCAGCAGGCGATGTTACTACTGTGCCTTATAAACAAATTGTCATCGCAATGGGCGAAGGGTCGAAAGCCTCTCTATCCGCCTTTGATTATTTGATACGTGAGAGCTAATTATTAATTAACTTCAAACTTAATAATAAAAAGACAAGCTACGGCTTGTCTTTTTTTTTGAACTAAACAGTCTACTATTACAATTACAAGTTTTGTTACTTTAGCCGATAACGCTAAAGAGGGTATTTACAGTTGTACCGTTAAAATAAATTTGCAAATACAGTGAGCTATGGGTAAAACTATTTTATAATTATAAATGTTATGTATTTCAAGACCTTAAAGTGTTGTTGGTCATGGATTAAATGGAGAAGGATTAATGGGTAAGCGTAACCAAAATATTGTCGACCAAGAGGTTACTTTTGGAGTAGATGAAGAGTTAGTCTCTGTTACAGACCTTCGAGGTGTGGTTACTTATTCAAATGATAAATTCTGTGAGGTCGCAGGGTTTACTAGGGAAGAGTTAGTCGGTAAGAATCACAATATTGTGCGTCACCCTGAAATGCCAAAAGTTGCATTTGCTGATATGTGGACTAAATTAAAAGCCAAACAACCTTGGCGTGGAGCGGTGAAAAATCGTTGCCAAGATGGGCGTTTTTATTGGGTTGATGCCTACGTTACCCCAGTCTACGAAAACGGCGACTTAAAAGGCTTCCAATCTGTCCGTCGTTTTTTGCAACCTGAATATCGAAAACGTGCTGAAGCTTTATATGCCAAATTAAACAAAGGTGAGAAGGCAGAGAGCAAGTGGGCGTTAAATTGGCGATTTAAACATGCTTTGTTTTTGATATTAGGGGCTGTCATTTTAGGTTTAACCATGTTTATGCCTTACTTCGCGGTGTTGTTATTGGCATTACCTTATTTGGTCTTCAAAAATGAAATGTTAAATTTACCTGGTTTCCTTAAAAAGTCCCAACAAGATTATGACAGTGTTTCTCGATTTGTTTTTTCCGGTACTGGCATTGTTAGCGTTGCAGATTTTCCAGCAAAAATGCATCAGGGGGCAATTCGAACAATTATTGGCCGAGTAATAGACAGCTCATCATCCCTCTATAATGTGGTTGTAGAGCTAAAATCTGCTGCAGAAAGGGCGACAGATGGCGTAGAAAAAGAGACCGCTGAGGTTCATCAAGTCTCCGCAGCAATTGAACAAATGGGAGTGTCCATTAGTGAAGTTGCAAATAACATTAATTTGACCTCGCAAAAAATTGAAAGTGCCAACCACGGCTGTGAAAACGCCACTAAAGCCATGACTGAGACCATGCAAAAAGTATCTAACTTGGCGGAAGATGTAGAAAGCTCGGCCCATGCTTCTGAACAATTGGCTGAAGAAGCGAAAAGTATCGGAAATGTTATGAGTGAAATACAGGGCATCGCAGATCAAACTAATTTGCTGGCGTTAAATGCGGCAATAGAAGCTGCTAGGGCAGGTGAGCATGGACGAGGCTTCGCTGTTGTGGCCGATGAAGTTCGAGCACTGTCGAGCCGAACTCATTCTGCCACTGAGCAAATTCAAAGCTCGATAAACGAAATTCAAACAACCTTGCTTCAGTGGGCAAAATCTATGAATGAAGGTAAAGATGCGGCGATTGAATGCGTTGCTGATACTAGACAATCTAGAGAGCTAATCGAAGGTGTTTATCAGCAGATATCCGAGATTTCGGGTTTGGCATTTCAAATATCAACTGCGGCAGAAGAGCAGAGACTTGTATCTCAGGATGTTAGTGAAAGCATTTTAAGTGTTAGTAACATTTCCCAAGAAAACTTAGAGCAGGTTAACTTTGTGAAACAAGCTTCAAATGATATTAACACCAAAGCGAAAGTACTGGCATCGTTGGGCTTAACATTTGGATAGGACTAGGTTTTTAAAACTTAGGTTGTAAAGCAAATTAAAAGAGAAAAACAGCAAGCACCTAAACTAGGGCTTGCTGTATATCAGTTTACTACCAGATACGTACCCGTTCTTCTGGCGCTAAATAAAGAGCATCACCAGGCTGAACGTTAAAGGCTTTGTACCAAGCATCATGGTTGCGTGGCGCAAACGTTCTATAACGAGCTGGTGCATGGGGATCAGATTTCAGCTGGGTCATCAGACTTTCTTCGGTGCGTTTCTCACGCCAAACTTGAGCCCAGGCTAAAAAGAATCGTTGATCACCGGTTACACCTTCAATCACAGGAGCTTCTTTACCATTTAGGCTTAGTTTATACGCATGGTACGCCATGGCTAAACCGCCGACATCACCAATATTTTCACCTAACGTAAGCTGGCCGTTAACGTGGCTGCCTTTTATCGGCTCGTAACCATCGTATTGAGCTACTAGAGCATCTGTACGCGCTTGAAACGCCGTTTTATCTTCATCTGTCCACCAGTTACGCTGAATCCCATTTTCATCAGACTTAGCTCCTTGATCGTCAAATCCATGACCCATTTCATGGCCAATAACCGCACCAATACCGCCATAATTAACTGCGGGATCTGCATTCGGATCGAAAAACGGCGGTTGTAAAATTGCAGCAGGGAACACAATTTCATTAAATGAACTATTGTAATAGGCGTTTACGCGTTGAGGAGACATACCCCAGCGCTCGCGGTCGGTTTTTTCAAGCTCTTTAGCCACACTATCGTCTCTAAAGAATTTACGAATTCTGAGCACGTTTCCAAGTAGGTCATCGGCTTTAATTTCTAACCCATCAAAACTTTGCCATTCATCTGGATAACCGATTTTAGGACGAAAAGAAGCTAACTTAGCGTGAGCATTTTTCTTAGTTTCATTTCCCATCCACTCCAAGCTATCAATACGTTCGCCTAACGCTGTTCTGAGGTTCTCAACGAGTTCAGCCATTTGCGCTTTTGAACTTGCAGGGAAATGCTTGTCAACATAACTTTTACCAATGGCGAACCCAAGGGATTGTGTGCCTGACATTTGCGCTATTGCACGTTTCCAGCGAGGGCGGGGTTCTTGCTGTCCGTTGAGTGTCTTACCATAAAATTCAAAGTTTGCATTGAATACTTCGTCAGACAAAAAGCCAGCTTGATTCGTGATCGTATGATAAGTCATATAATCTTTCCAAACTGACAACGGCTCATTGTTAACCAGCTTGATGACGTCTTTAATTGGTTCTGGTTGTGACATATTTAAATGCGGAACTTTATAACCTGTTTCAGCAAAATAGGTGTTCCAATCAAACCCTGGATAATCGGTGTCTAGTTGCTCACGCTGAATTTGGTTTAGGGTCAGATCTCGGTCACGACGTTTTTCACGTGGCCATTGCACTTCTGCTATTTGTGTTTCTAAGGCTAAGATGTTTTTCGCTTTTTCTGCTGCATTCTCAACCTTTGCAAAATGCAACATTTCTTCAATGTGGGCCACGTAGGCTTCACGTATTTTCACGAAACGTTCAGTATCTTCTAAGTAATATGAACGGTCAGGCAAGCCTAATCCGCCAACTCCCACAGACAATTGGTATTGATCTGGATTCAAACGGTTAAACCACATTCCACCATAGATTGGGCTAGCAGAACCATCTAGCCAAGCACGACCAAACATGGCAGTAAGCTCAGTTACGTCTGAAATATTATTGATACTTTCTAGAACCGGAGAAATTGCAGAGATACCTTTCGCATTTGCTGTTTCTGTGTCCATATAGGATTGATAAAAGTTAGCAATTAACTGTTCTTCAGGTGTTAGTTCTTTGCCATCAGCGTTATTCGCGATTTCTTCGATAATGGTTTTAATTTGTTTTTCGCTGCGCTCAGCTAATTTTGTAAACGCGCCATATCGCACTTTGTCGCTGGGAATAACAAAATTATCGTACCAAGTACCGCCAGCGTAACGGAAAAAATCGTCACCGGGTTTTACTGATTCATCTCGTGCATCTAGTTCTATACCAAAGTTACCTAACTCAGCTTTTTTTGTTTGTGTTGTTGCTGTAACTTGTTCATTGTTGCTGCTTGTTTCTGTCGCTTTATTACACCCGCTCAGAACGAATACGCTAGCTATACTTACCGCTATAAGTGTTTTTTTCATATGTCCTCAATTTTTTGCTTTATGATGTCGACATCAAAATACAAAGCTAAATGAAATGCTTTATTTAGAGTCCATTGTTTACCAAGTGGATTCTGAAGTTTATAAAGCAAATTAATTAAAATTAACCGCCACACTCTACCTACAAACCAGCCTAAATTACATAGTTGTCAGACAAATGACACATTATTTAGGAGCAAAGCGCACAAAACCAACTTGTAGCCTAGCCTTTAGGCTATGGAAACAAAGGATAACCCAACCCCTGTAGCATGGCCTTTAGGCCATGGAAATATCGGATGAAATCAAAAAACGTAGGGGATAAATCCCCCACCTACACGCCATGGGAATTCCAAACAATATCAAGAAAGCGCAGGGATAAATCCAACCTGTAGCATGGCCTTTAGGCCATGGAAATATCGGATGAAATCAAAAAACGCAGGGGATAAATCCCCCACCTACACGCCATGGGAATTCCAAACAATATCAAGAAAGCGCAGGGATAAATCCAACTTGTAGCATGGCCTTTAGGCCATGGAAATATCGGATGAAATCAAAAAACGCAGGGGATAAATCCCCCACCTACACGCCATGGGAATTCCAAACAATATCAAGAAAGCGCAGGGATAAATCCAACCTGTAGCATGGCCTTTAGGCCATGGAAATATCGGATGAAATCAAAAAACGTAGGGGATAAATCCCCCACCTACACGCCATGGGAATTCCAAACAATATCAAGAAAGCGCAGGGATAAATCCAACCTGTAGCATGGCCTTTAGGCCATGGAAATATCGGATGAAATCAAAAAACGCAGGGGATAAATCCCCCACCTACACGCCATGGGAATTCCAAACAATATCAAGAAAGCGCAGGGATAAATCCAACTTGTAGCATGGCCTTTAGGCCATGGAAATATCGGATGAAATCAAAAAACGCAGGGGATAAATCCCCCACCTACACGCCATGGGAATTCCAAACAATATCAAGAAAGCGCAGGGATAAATCCAACCTGTAGCATGGCCTTTAGGCCATGGAAATATCGGATGAAATCAAAAAACGTAGGGGATAAATCCCCCACCTACACGCCATGGGAATTCCAAACAATATCAAGAAAGCGCAGGGATAAACCTAACCTGTAGCATGGCCTTTAGGCCATGGAAACGTTGAACACACCGGAAGGGTAGGGAATAAAGCAAATCACATCGTTTATTTGTTTATCCTAAACTCTCATTTGTCAAATCAATGGATTTAGACGTAATTTTGAGCATACTTCCTTGATCGTACCAATCGCCTAAAACGATACGAAGAGCAGGCTTATCATTTGCCACAAGCTGATGGATTGCAGGGCGGTGGGTATGGCCATGAATTAATTGTTGAACGTTAAACTTCTGCATGAAGTTGACGACCTCTGATGAGGTGACATCCATAATTTCCATACTCAACTTTTGCTGATTTTTTTGGCTGGTTTTGCGGCCTTTTTCAGCTATTTTTCTGCGTACCCATAATGGCAAGGTCAAAATCAGTCTTGGCCACCACCAACCTCGGGCTTTTTTGCGAAACTTTTGGTAGGCGAGATCTAATGTACAGAGCTCGTCACCATGCATCAATAGAGTGGGGGTGCCATAGAGGTCGATAACATGTTGCTGTGGCAAAATGGTCATGCCGGCGCGATTGGCAAATTTTTCTCGAATTAAGAAGTCACGATTTCCATGAATAAAAAAGATAGGGATACCGCTATCAGCTAGTTGTTTGAATAAACTGACTACATGTTCATTAAATTCGTTTCGATCGTCATCACCAATCCAATATTCAAACAAATCGCCCAACACATAAAGTGCATCAGCGCCTTTAGCCTGTCCAGCTAAAAATGTCGCCAAACATTGGGTAATGTCTGGACGTTGAGCACTGAGGTGTAAATCGGAAATAAAATAAGTATATGGCTGCATAAGACGATCAAAAAAGGCTGATAAAAATCAGCCTTTATTTTTTACTCCGTTATTTCAGCTTTTTGAATAACGACGTCTTCTACCGGCACATCATCGTGCATGCCGTGACGTGAGGTCTTCACACCTTTAATTTTGTTAACGATATCCATGCCTTCTACTACTTCACCAAACGCACAATATCCCCAACCGTCCATAGATTCACTGCGGAAGTTAAGGAAGCTATTGTCTTTAAGGTTAATAAAGAACTGAGCGGTTGCTGAGTGAGGAGCATTGGTTCTTGCCATCGCAATAGTACCAGTATTATTGGCAACGCCATTGTTGGCTTCGTTTTGAATGGCTTCGTTTGGGGTTTTTTGATCCATTCCAGGTTCAAATCCACCGCCTTGGATCATAAATCCATCTATAACACGATGAAAGATAGTGTTGTCGTAAAATCCATCTTTTACATAGCTTAAAAAGTTTTCAACCGTCTTCGGTGCTTTGTCTTCAAAAAGGTTAAGTACGATTACGCCATAGTTTGTATGTAGTTTTACCATCAAGGGTTCCTGTGGATAAAGAAATGATTTAAAAATTGTTCAAGCCAACAAGTGTATCCCAATCATTAAAATATTTCAGCTATTGCTGTCATATTGGATTAATAATTTGTGTGAACTTTTGCTAACACGCTGGTTTATGTCGTCTTGAGTCAGTGCTAGAATCCCGCAACTAAATTAAAGTAACCAATTGGAACTCATATAATGCAGCAAATATATAACACCCTCACTCGACAAAAAGAGACTTTTAAGCCTTTGGTGGCTGGAAAAGTGGGGTTGTATGTCTGTGGTATTACCGTATATGACGTTTGCCATATGGGACATGCTCGTACCTATCTAAGTTTTGACCTTATGGTGCGATACTTGCGCCACAAAGGTTATGAGGTGAACTATGTACGTAATATCACCGACGTAGATGACAAAATCATCCAAAGAGCCAATCAAAATGGCGAAACGCCCGCTCAGTTAACACAGCGCACCATTGCATTAATGCATGAAGATTTTGCTGCGATTAACCTGCTAGAGCCTGATGTTGAGCCTCGTGTCACTACACACATGCCTGAAATAGTCGATGTAATTGAAAGATTGATCGAAAAAGGACACGCATACCAAGCCGATAGCGGTGATGTATTGTTTGATGTCAGTACATACGAGCAATATGGCAAGTTGAGTCGACAAGATTTAGATCAGCTAAATGCTGGTGAGCGAGTAGAAGTTTCTGCGGATAAAGCCGATCCTTTAGATTTTGTGCTGTGGAAAACCGTGAAGCTAGGTGAGCCTTCTTGGGAGTCTCCTTGGGGCCCAGGTCGTCCTGGATGGCATATAGAATGTTCAGCCATGAACAGTAAACATTTAGGTAAACACTTTGATATTCACGGTGGTGGATCTGATTTGATCTTCCCTCATCATGAAAACGAAATCGCGCAATCCTGCTGTGCCTTTGATACACCTTATGTGAATTACTGGATGCATGCAGGCATGGTACAAGTTGACTCGGAAAAAATGTCCAAATCCCTAGGCAACTTTTTCACCTTGCGTGATGTATTAAAAGATTACGATGCTGAAACCTTGCGTTATTTCTTAATGTCTGCCCATTATCGTAGTCAGTTAAGTTATTCTGAAGACAACATTAAGCAGGCTAAATCGGCCTTAGAGCGTCTGTATACTGCTTTGCGTGATAGTCAGCCTAATCTGCAAGCCGATATTCACCAGGGTGATTATTTACAGCGTTTTGAAGCCGCTATGGATGACGACTTTAATACCCCTGAAGCTTTCGCAGTGATGTTTGATTTGGTGAAAGATATTAATAAAAGCAGTGGCCAAGAAAAATCAGATTTGGCGGGTGTATTGCTAAAACTAGGGGATATCTTAGGCTTCTTACAAATGGATCCTGTGGATTATTTGCAAGGCGGGGCAGCCCAAGGTGATGAAGCGTCCGTTATTGAAGGGTTAATTAAAGCTCGAAATGATGCCAGAGCTGAAAAGGATTGGGCGGCAGCCGACAAAGCCCGTGATGCTTTAACCGCAATGGGCGTTGTGTTAGAAGACGGTGCCAACGGTACCACTTGGCGAAAAATCTAATCCTGTTCTATGGCCATAAATCAAACCCGTAGCATGGCCTTTAGGCCATGGAGCATAAAAAGCGTAGGGGATAAATCCCCTACCTACAGGCCATGAAATATATTTAGGTGCGTAGGGCATAAATCAAACCCGTAGCATGGCCTTTAGGCCATGGAGCATCAAAAAGAGTAGGGAATAAATCCCCCACCTACAGGCCAAGAAATACCTTCAAATGCAAAGGGAATAAATCAAACCTGTAGCATGGCCTTTAGGCCATGGAGCATCAAAAAGAGTAGGGGATAAATCCCCCACCTACAGGCCATGAAATATATTTAGGTGCGTAGGGCGTAAATCAAACCCCTAGCATGGCCTTTAGGCCATGGACCATAAAAATGCATAGGGAATAAATCCCCTACCTACAGGCCATGAAATATATTTAGGTGCGCTGGGCATAAATCAAACCTGTAACATGGCCTTTAGGCCATGGACCTTAAAAGTGCGTAGGGGATAAATCCCCTACCTACAATTGCGGGGGCGTTTGTGGGTCGGTTTGTTTGATCAAATCGGCACTGGAGGGTGTTTTTTCTTCGAACTCTGATTTCCAACGCTGCTGTGAAACGTGATGTTTTATCAACTCAATACACTCATTGACCACGGCCAGCACTTCATCATCTAACGCTTCATCTTCGCTTGAGAAACGACCAATTCCGTGTTTGACAAAATCGTCGATTTTTTCTGGGGTCATGTCTTTCAGCAGGTTCACTATAGACTGGGTCACAATATCTGTTACAGCTGACTCTAAGGTGCGTTCTATGGTTGAGCCAAGCACAGGTACTAACTTTAAGCTTGAGATTTGTGGGTTGCCGGTCACTGCTTTGCCAACACTATTACTCACGTGCTGACGGACAGACTCACCATGATCATTGTGCTCAATCGATTCACCAATATGACTCATCACCGAAGCTGTCCATCGGGTTATTACTGGTAGCCTAGAGGCTAAGACATTTTTAGTGATATCTTCCACCAAAGGCGAGCCTGCAGCGATATCCTTTTGCGCATCGGAAAGGACTTTTACAACAATGCGGTCGGACAGTTCTTCTACAAATACATCGTAATAAAATGCGATAAAGCGAAATAAGGCGGTACGTCTAAGGTCAATAATTTCATATTTATGCAGGCGATGTAAAATGGAGAATATTCGTAAGAATCGGAATATTCGCGCGGCCCCAAGGGGGATACAACCAATTAAATCATAAAAGTGGATGAACGGGAAAAAATACCATCTTAGATAGGTCTTTTTAATTACTGCCATTATCCAGCGCAAACAAAATTCGGTCAGGAAAACCGCAACAAATGCCAAATCGATTAACAAAAAGTTTTTGTGAATAGGCGCATAACCTGTCACTAAAGATTCCGACACATAAGCCAATGATTGTTTAACAATTTCAGTGCTGTAAAGGGAATCAAAGATAATCCAAATAAGATTAATGAACAGTAATCCCAGCATTACCAAGTCGAGTAAAAGCCATGGTCCTTCATGGCTTTTATTCAGATTGTTTCGATTAAACCCCAGCATCGCTCATTCCTTTTCACTTTCTTACGCTAATCACTTAGGTGCGAGTCACGTCCACATAGACTTTTATTTTTTGCCCAGGCTGTAAATACTTACGTAGTTTATCTTGGTTCCATCGTTTTAAGTCGCCCAAATTAACCTTAAATTTGTTTGCTATTCGAGCCAATGAATCTCCTTTTCTAACGGTGTAAGTTAGCGTGCGCATTACCGCATCTTTGCGCTGAGACTCCGATACCTGTCTCACCCAGATCACTAAATCCTTGCCGGGCATCAAGGGGTCATTTGGCGCCATGCCATTCCATTTGGCTAAGCTGCGCATATCAACTTTGTATTTGCGGCTGAGATCCCAAAAAGTATCACCGCTTTTTACTTTATGATTTAAGGAGTAGCTACCGCGAGGTTTAGATTGAGTTGTTGCTAGCCGTTGCTCTTGGGATAGGGAATAGGAGTCCAAAGATTTCAGTGATACAGGCACTAACATATAGTCTCCCACTCGGATCATATTGCCCAGCATATCATTCACCCCTTTAATGACATCGACGGTGGTGTGATACTGTTTAGCCAGTTTCAATAAACTGTCGCCGCTTTTGATTTTGTGACGAACCCAGTTGAGGCGCTCATTTTCTTCAATTTTATTTAACGCCAATTCAAAGTTTTCAACACTTTCAATGGGTAAAAGCAGTCTGTGAGGACCATCGGGATCCGTTGCCCAGCGGTTGAAGCCTGCATTCAACAAATGTAGCTCTTTGAGGGTTAAGCCTGCAAGATCCGCTGCCAAGGCAAGATCGATTTGTGTCTCAACATCGACTACCTTTACAAAAGGTTTATTTGGGATGGCTGTCCATACAATGTTGTTATCATCTGCATCTTTTAAAATACTGCTCAGGGCTAATAACTTAGGCACATAAGCACGGGTTTCTTTGGGCAAATCTAATGACCAGAAATCCGTTGGTTTACCGGCTTTTTTATTACGTCTAATGGCACTTCTTACTCTACCTTCACCTGAATTGTATGCGGCTAATGCATGTAACCAGTCACCATCAAACATATTATGCAAATAAGTGAGGTAGGCAATAGCTCCTTCAGTGGATGCAACTACGTCTCGTCTGCCGTCGTACCACCAGGTTTGTTTCATACCAAAGCGTTTTCCGGTACCTGGGATAAACTGCCACATGCCTGCAGCGCGACCATGGGAGTAGGCGAAAGGGTCAAATGCGCTTTCTACTATGGGCAAAAAAACCAGCTCTAGGGGCATTTGATTTTTTTCTATTTGTTCAACAATGTAGTGCATAAAAGGTTTGGCACGGGTAGCAACACGTTGCATATAGTGAGGGTGTTTCAGGTACCAGTTTTTTTGCGCTTTTAAGCGGTCATTGTCGGGAATAGGAAAGGTTAATTGCTGTTTAATTCTTAGCCAAAGGTTCTCGGGGCTTTCAGATGAATCGTTATTATCCGCAATTTCATCCGCGGGTAACTCTACATAATTATCTGGCTCAACGGTTATTTCGACTATTTCTGTGGGGTGAGTGACCGGAATGGTGCCGTGGGAAGCAGAGGTACAATCAAAAAGTTCATCGGCTAAAGCATGTTTTTGTTTGCAGCTTTTTGATATTTGCTCGGCGATGAGTTGTTCTTGATGGGTTTGTTTTTCCGTTTCCCCATGGGATTCCGCCATAAAAGTTTGGCAACCCGCTAATATCATTAACAATGAAAAAGAAGTCATTTTCATTGCGGTTTTAAAAATTCCGGTTTGAGCGTTATCATTGGCGCCACTAAAAATTGTCTTTCCATTGCCTGACGGCGGCGAAAACCTCGGTTTCGTTGGAAAACTTCTTGCCAACAAATTGTTCTGCATTATTTTTTATTTCATCCTGTTGCGCGCGTAAAAACGGATTGATCGCTTTTTGTTGTTCGATATTCGACGGCAGGGTTGGTAATCCCTGCTTTCTTTGTTGTTTTGCCCAATCTGCATAGGCCTGTAAAGCACTGTTGTCAGGCTCTACATTTAGCGCAAAATCCACATTAGCTAAAGTATACTCGTGGGTACAATAGACCTTAGTTTGTGCTGGGAGTTTCATTAATTTCCCCAAAGATTCATACATTTGTTGTGGGGTTCCTTCAAACAGCCTTCCACACCCCGCTGAAAATAAGGTATCTCCACAAAACAACATATTTTGACCGTAAAAAGCAATATGGTCCAAGGTATGACCTGGTACCTCTATCACCGCTAATTCAAGATCCAAGAAATCGAGCACCACTGAGTCGCCATCTTGCAATCTTGTTGTTAAGCCTTGAATACTACCATACTCTGGTCCTAGTACGGGGATCTGTGGAGCGTATTTAACTAGAGCCAATATTCCACCTGTATGATCACTGTGATGGTGGGTGATTAAAATGCCTTTTAAGGTCAAACCTTCTGCTTGAATGTAATCTATAACTGGCTTGGCATCACCGGGGTCAACCACCCAACAATTTACACCGTTATGAATACACCAAATATAATTATCGGTGAAAGCGGGAATTGGAAAAACTGAGAGCTTTAACTGAGTTTGTGTTGTTTGAGACATAATTACCTTGCTTGTGTCGCTTCGCTAGTGTTGTACTATAAGAAGTTGTTGGTAGCTGCGCAATTGTTTGGACAATATGAAGCCTGCTTTAATTTCTAAAAAACCGATTTACCCTACATCTTGGCAAGCTTTGCCCGTGGGTGAAGACATGAAACAGCATGTGCAAACTAGCATAGAAATAAGCAGTCGGCGCTTTTTTGGTTATCATTTGGTTAAATTAGGCTGTTTGAGCAGTCAAATCGATTTACCGGAATGTGCTATCAAACACATTGTTAACGTGGTTGATGATAAGTGTCTTGAGCAACATCAAAACTTCAAAGGGGGCAAAGTGATTGCCAAAAGCCATGAGTTGCCCTTTAGCGAAAATAGTATTGATGCTTATTTGTTAGCCCATGAATTAGACTTTTCAAAAGACCCCCATCAAATTTTAAGGGAAGTGGATAGAACCTTAATTCCCAATGGTCATGTTGTAATTGTTGGTTTCAACCCTTTTAGCCTGGCCGGCATTTTTCGCTATCTACCTTTAAAGTCGAATAAGGTGTTACGAGAAGCCCGCTTTTTTAGCAGTATGCGCATAAATGACTGGTTGCATTTACTTGGGTTCGAAACCATAGAGCAACATCAATTAGTGTTCTCTAGTCTGCTGTTTAAACGTAAATCACGGATTTTTTCCGCTATAGAGTCCTTTTGTCGGCAGTATTTACCTATTTTTTCCAGTATTTACGTCATAGTGGCTAAAAAGCGTGTGGTTCCTCTGTCTTTAATTAAGCCGAAATGGAAACCTTCTCCGAAGTTTTCAACGGTGGGGGCAAGTGTGCGGACATCAATGCAGAAAAATAGCGCGGATAGCCGTTAAAGCGTTGCCCACGGCCATTAGGTTATCTCTTCGGCCATAAAAAAAGGCGTTCTAATGAACGCCTTTAGATGATTATTTTAACCCTAGTAGAACCGCTTATTTCACCTTCATACCAGGTTGTGCGCCTTCATGGGGTTCCATAATCCAAAGATCTTTGCCACCAGGACCGGCTGCTAATACCATGCCTTCAGATAAACCGAAACGCATTTTACGAGGGGCTAAGTTGGCCACCATTACCGTTAACTTACCTTCCAACTCTTCAGGTTGATAAGCCGACTTAATACCGGCAAAGACTTGTTTAGTCTCACCGCCTAAGTCTAATTGAAGACGCAGTAATTTATCTGCTCCTTCCACGTGCTCGGCTTTGGCTATCTTAGCGATGCGCAGGTCGACTTTAGCAAAGTCGTCAAAGCTAATGGTTTCGCCAATGGGATCTTTATCCAATGGGCTGGCATCTGCCGATGCTTTAGGAGCAGGCGCTGGGGCTTTCTTAGGCTCAAGATTTTCTTTTGAGTCTTCAATAATTGCATTCACCTTGTCCATATCAACACGCTGCATCAAGGCTTTAAATTTATTGATTTGGTGTTTACCCAAGTCGCGTTGTGCACTGTCCCAATCAAGGTTGTCGTTAAGGAAAGCTTCCGCTTGTTCTGCCAATTTTGGCAACACAGGTTTCAGGTAAACCACTAAGATACGGAACAAGTTGATACCCAATGAACAAACGTCATGGGTGTATTGCTCTTTGCCTTCTTCTTTGATGGTAACCCAAGGTGCTTGGGCATCAATGAATTGGTTGGCTTTGTCTGCCAGTGCCATAATTTCACGGATAGCACGATTGTACTGACGCTTTTCATACATGTTGGCAATGTCATCAGATGCCTGTTTAAATTGGGCAAGCAATTCAGGCTCAATAACATTATCCGATAAGGTAGCGTCAAAACGTTTGGTAATAAACCCAGCACAACGACTGGCGATATTAACGACTTTGCCGACTAAATCAGAATTTACTTTTTGGGCAAAATCTTCCAAATTTAAATCAATATCTGTGACGCCATCACTCAGTTTAGATGCGTAATAATAACGTAGATATTCTGGGTTTAGGTGATCTAGATAAGTACGACCTTTAATGAAGGTACCACTAGATTTAGACATTTTGGCCCCATTTACGGTGACAAAACCGTGCACATTAACCCCAGTAGGCTTACGGTAGCCAGCGCCTTCTAGCATGGCTGGCCAGAACAAGCAGTGGAAGTAAGTGATGTCTTTACCAATAAAGTGATACAACTCAGCATCAGAGTCAGGATTCCAAAAACTATCGAAATCAATATCGTGTTGGTTACAGTAGTTTTTGAAACTTGCCATGTAACCCACTGGGGCATCTACCCAAACATAGAAGAATTTGTTCGGTGCGCCAGGAATTTCAAATCCAAAATAAGGTGCATCGCGGCTGATATCCCACTGCTGCAAACCTTCGTCAAACCACTCTTTTAGTTTATTCGCTATCTCTTCTTGCAACGCTCCACTAACAAGCCAATCTTTAAGCATGTTTTCAAATTTAGGCAAGTCAAAGAAGTAATGCTCTGAATCTTTCAAAATAGGCGTAGCACCAGAAACCACAGAGCGAGGGTTGATCACTTCGGTTGGGCTATACGTTGCGCTACAAACGTCACAACTATCGCCATTTTGGTTTTCCGCTTTGCAAGACGGGCAAGTACCTTTGATGAAACGGTCTGGCAAGAACATGTTCTTTTCCGGATCATACAACTGACTAATAGTACGTTTGCTAATATAGCCGGATTTATCTAAGCGATTATAAATCTCTTCGCAAAGCTCTTTGTTTTCATCCGAATGGGTAACATAGTAGTTATCGTATTCAATATGAAAATCTAATAAATCTTGATGATGTTCCGCACGTGTCTGCGCTACCATTTGTTCAGGGGTTATTCCTAACTCCTGGGCTTTTAGCATAACAGGTGTACCATGTGCATCATCTGCACAAACACTGTAGCATTGGTGGCCTCGCATTCGTTGATAACGTGTCCATATATCAGTTTGAATGTGTTCCAGTAAGTGGCCTAAATGGATAGAACCATTGGCATAAGGTAAGGCACTGGTGACGAGTATTTTACGTGGCTGATTTGGCATGTTTGATTACGAGTCTTGATTAGTTGAAAAAAGGACGCAAATGGTAACGAAAATGCAGCCTTAATGCATTAGTAAAACGACAGAAATTCAGATAAATTGCATCAAAAGGAGTCACCTTTGTCGAATATCATCTTTAATCAGGCTCAGATACAGCAAATTTGTCAGCTCATTGGCCAAATGTTGAGCTTGTCTGAAACCCAAACCTTGGATTGTCTGACCCAAACAGCGCAGAATCTGCAATTTTGTTTCCCCTTTGTCTGTGAACAAGATTTTCCGGTGATATTGGACGGTATCGATGAATTGGGGTTGGATGCCAGTAAGGTGATCTTAAGCTGTGAAATCGCCGTGAAAAAAACCAAAGTCAATCGCCTTAATAAGATCAAAAACATTATTGCCATAGCCTCAGGTAAAGGCGGCGTGGGCAAGTCGACCACTGCGGTTAATTTGGCCTTTGCGTTACAGGCACAAGGGGCAAAAGTCGGGATTTTGGATGCAGATATTTATGGTCCTTCGGTGCCCATTATGTTGGGCAATCCCAATGCAAAACCCCAAAGCGAAGACAACAAACACATGATCCCTTTACGTTGTCAGGGGGTGGTGGCAAATTCCATTGGTTATTTAGTACCAAATGAAGATGCCGCCGTGTGGCGTGGGCCCATGGCCAGTAAAGCGCTACAGCAAATTCTTAATGAAACTCTATGGCCTGAATTAGATTATTTGATTGTGGATATGCCACCAGGAACGGGGGATATTCAATTAACCATGGCACAAATGGTACCTTTAACGGCTGCGGTAGTGGTGACAACACCTCAGGATATCGCCTTGGCCGATGCCACAAAGGGCATTGCCATGTTCAACAAAGTGAATATTCCGGTTTTGGGGGTGGTGGAAAACATGAGCTATTACCAATGCCGTAAATGCGGCAACAAAGAGTTTGTGTTTGCCAGTGGTGGTGGGCAGGCCTTAGCAAAAGAGCAAAGCTTAGAATTGCTCGCCCAGCTACCCTTAGATATTCAAATTCGCGAGCACGCTGACCAAGGTACGCCGTTAATTATTGCCCAGCCAGATAGTGAACTGGCCCAAGGATATTTACACGCAGCGAAAAAAATGTCACAACAACTTGCCTACAACAAAACCTTAAATAACGATGATTCCATTCCAATTGTTGAAAAACATTGAACAAGGGCACATTGGCGATCATAATGTGCGCGAATTGAGCTTTAAACCAAACACCGCAGGTTGCGCGGTACACTTACAGAGAATATTTCATGCGCTTATGTGATAAAGATATCTTTCAATACATACAAGAAGGCAAAATTTCGATTTCTCCTGAACCTGATTATTCTGAAATCAGTGGTGTAACCGTGGATATCCGACTTGGCAATAAGTTTCGGGTTTTCGAAGATCATACCGCTCCTTTTATCGATCTTAGTGGCCCTAAAGCGGAAGTTCAAGAAGCCATGAATACGGTAATGAGTGACGAAATTGTTGTACCCGATGACAAAGCCTTTTTCCTTCACCCAGGGGAATTGGCCCTAGCCGTCACCCATGAATCTGTCACCTTACCAGCGAATATAGTTGGTTGGTTAGACGGACGTTCGTCATTGGCGCGTTTGGGCTTGATGGTACACGTTACCGCCCACCGTATTGATCCAGGCTGGTCGGGAAATATTGTTTTAGAGTTTTTCAATAGCGGTAAACTACCACTGGCGTTAAAACCTAAGATGAAAATTGGTGCTATCAGTTTTGAAGTCTTGTCTGATTATGCTGAAAAACCCTATAGCAGTCGCGCTGATGCAAAATATCGTAATCAAGATGGGGCTATTGCCAGCCGAATCAGCGCTGACGATAAATCCTAACTAGTTAGGTTTAACTCACTCAGTTGTGGATGGTCATTCTAAGCTGACTTGGGGTTAATCCCGTCCAACGTTTGACCGAACGGCGGAAATTTAGTGTCTTCCCATTAGACGATAATACTCATTATTTAGCTAGTTTTCCCATTGATATAGATTTTGTAGCAGGACTAGGTGGCGTTTCCGAAACCGATGGTTTGGAGCTCACGTCTGTCAGTTTAGGTTCCAAGCTGCCAAATGGTTTATTGGTGGTTCAAGATGGACGAAACCGCCTACCCAACGCCCCTCAGAACTTTAAGCTGGTGGATGGAAAGTTAATCAAGCAGCTTTTAAGGCAATGGTTATAAATTTAACATAAAAAAGCCCCATTAAATCGGGGCTGTTCGAATGTAGGTAAAGCAATTTCGATTAGTGTTGTTTTAGTTGGCGTCGACCTAACATGAGTAACCCTAAGGCAAAAATTGCAATTAAAGAGGGTTCTGGAATATCGTCAGGGTCGGGGTCAACAATATCTGCTTCACCGGCAACGCCTATGGTAAAACCGTGCCAAACTTCAGTTAGGTGTGTAAAACTAATTGAGGTATGGCTTCCTGCAGCAAGTATAACACCATGTAATTCGCCGCTAGCGGTAAACCCGTCACCACTGCCATTCATAGTAGCGGTGCCGTTACCCCAGTAGCCAGAGCCTGTGCTTTCAAACTCAATTGGTGTGCTAAATAACGCATCCTGCCCATTCCAACTATTAATTGCGATATACACGTTTTCAATTGCAGAACTGAAAGAAATGGTAACTTCGCCTGCACTACCTAAAGCAATGAGTTCTGCAGCGGAAGGGGCATTATCAATACCACCATTGGTATATGCATCGCCGCTCCAATAATTCGTGCCTGCCCCCGTGGTTTGGGTAAAGTAATGATTACTACTACTTGTATAAGATACATCAATAATACTGCCGCCAATATCTAGTTGCCCACTAGCCGAAGATGGAGAGTCTTCACTGAGCCAATCGGTCCAATACACCGGATAACTGTATGCGTTTAAGCTAAAAAGGAAAAAAAGCAAAGTTGTACTAAATACCCGAGTGATTGATTTCATTGATTTGTCCTTTTATTTAATGAATTTAAACAGGTGTACAAAAAACAAGCATAAATACTGCCAAGTTACTAACTATTTGTTTTTAAAATATTTGTTAATTTTAATGGGGTATTTGATTTAATTTATGTTAAATAATCCGACACTTTATCTATAATACTTCCTTAAACTGCTAAATGAATGGAAAACTGGTTAATCTATCAACAATTAACGATAGCAATCGATATTTGCCGTTGCAAAGTGTCGAAAAATAAGTAAACTGCGCAGCTCGGTCGGTGTGTAGCGCAGCTTGGTAGCGCACTGTCATGGGGTGTCAGGGGTCGGAGGTTCAAATCCTCTCACACCGACCAATTAATCACCTGTCTCATGGCGTAGTAAGAAACACTTCAAATACTCTTCATTTTTTTTAGAAACCCAAATAGTACCAATTTACCCTTTTTATTCTTGTTTTGACATTCTTGTCGACGGTCGCTTTAACCCTACATTTGTTGATTTTTGATTGTGGTTTAATGGGCTGTGCCCATGGCCTAAAGACCATGCTACAAATTGTGGGTTTCATTTTATGGTTTTTGTAGGCGGTGGCTTTAGCCCCGCGGTTGTTGATTTTTGATTGTGGTTTAATGGGCTGTGCCCATGGCCTAAAGACCATGCTACAGGTTATTTTCATTTATTTTGTCATCCTGTAGGCGGTGGCTTTAGCCCCGTGGTCGTTGATTTATGATAGTGGTTTATTGGGGGGCCATGGCCTAAAGGCCATGCTACAGGTTATTTTCATTTATTTTGTCATCCTGTAGGCGGTGGCTTTAGCCCCGTGGTCGTTGATTTATGATAGTGGTTTATTGGGGGGCCAAGGCCTAAAGGCCATGCTACAGATTGTTTTTATTTTGCCGTCCTTGTAGGCGGTGGCTTTAGCCCCGTGGTCGTTGATTTATGATAGTGGTTTATTGGGGGGCCATGGCCTAAAGGCCATGCTACAGATTGTTTTTATTTTGCCGTCCTTGTAGGCGGTGGCTTCAGCCCCGCGGTTGTTGATTTTTGATTGTGGTTTAATGGGCTGTGTCCATGGCCTAAAGGCCATGCTACAGATTTCATTTTTGTGGGTGGTGGGTTAGCGCTGTAATTTATTCTTCTTCGAATGATTGGTAGTAGTCGGCGATAAAATCGACTAAGGCTCGTACTGCTGGCAGTAAACCTCGTCTAGATGGATAGACTAGGTGGATAATATCTTTTTTCGGTTGCCAATCCGCTAACAATGGCGCTAATGATCCGGCTTTTAAGTGGTCTGCCACCATTAATAATGGCAACTGTGCTATGCCTACACCTTTCAATGCGGCGTTTCGCAATGCAATCATATCGGTAGTTACATAACGGGGTGTATGGGGCACTATGGCTTCTTCATTCTTAGGGCCGTAAAGTGTCCAATTATAGTGATGTTGTGGTTGGCCTAATCCTAAGCTTGGCCACGCGGATAGCTCTTCTGGCCGTGTGGGCTCGCGATATTTGTTAATTAATTCAGGACTGGCGACTAAGCATATTCCTCTTTTTGAAAGAACTTTGAGAATTAGCTCGCTATCATCGAGGGGAGGGGGTTGCACGCGAATTGCCACATCAACTCCTTCTCCTATCACATCTACGCGCCGGTTTGTGGCCTCTAACTGAATATTCACTTTTGGATATTTAGCCATAAAATCAGCCAGCACCTCGCCAATGTGAACATGCAGCAATGCGATAGGACACGACAATTTAATCGTGCCGCAGGGGGCTGCATGGGTAAATTCCACCGCTTCTTGCGCCGCTTCGGCTTCTACTAACATGGCTTGGCAGTGTGACAGAAACTTCAAACCAATTTCTGTTACCTGAAATTGACGAGTAGAGCGATATATTAGTTTTACACCTAAATTTTCTTCTAACGCTGCAATGCGGCGACTCAGTTTCGATTTGGGAATACCTAAGGCTCGTCCAGCGGGGGCAAAACCACCGTGTTCCACGGTTTTCACAAAATAGTAAAAATCATTGAGATCCTGCATCGCTTTTACCTCGCCATTCAATTCATCGTTTCATTTATAGAACTATGATACCTATTTTTGCTATCTACTCAATATTTGGTTCATATATTAAGCTAATAACCAAGTTGAAATAGAGGAGTAAATGATGAAAAAGGTTGAAAACGTGTTTTCTGCGCCAGAGCTACATTGGGTCGGCGATGGCTTTCCTGCCAAAACCTTGTTCTCGTATCAAGGAATGGGCAAAAGGGTGAGTCCCTTTTTGTTACTTGATCACGCAGGGCCAATGTCATTTTCGCCATCAGAGCATATTCGTGGTGTTGGAGAGCATCCTCATCGAGGTTTTGAAACTGTCACTATCGTTTACCACGGTGAAGTAGCACATAGAGATTCCACAGGTGAGCAAGGTGTAATCGGCCCCGGTGATGTTCAGTGGATGACGGCAGCCAAGGGAATTTTACACGAGGAGTTTCATACAAACGACTTTGCCAAATCCGGTGGCAAGTTAGAGATGATGCAATTATGGGTCAATCTACCTAAGCGCGACAAGATGAATACGCCTAAGTATCAGGAAATTACTGAGGCACAAATTCCGTCTGTCATCTTGCCCGATGACAAAGGGGCATTACGGATCATTGCTGGTGAACTTGACGGTCTGAAAGGACCTGCTTCAACTCACAGCCCTATTTTGGTGGCTGATGGTGAGATTGAGGCAACTGCTCGTTACACCTTGCCAATTGCAGATGGATGGTCGGCATTGGTGATTGTTCGTGAAGGCAAAGTAAAGGTCAATGGGCAGGTGGTATCGAAAGAGCGAACGATAATTTTATCCCAATCCGGTGAGGGACTTGAAGTAGAAGCCATTGATGATAGCAAATTGCTTGTCTTGGCAGGTAAACCAATTGATGAACCTATCGTTGGCTACGGTCCATTTGTAATGAACAGTGATGCCGAGATAAAACAAGCTTTTACTGACTTCCAAACTGGAAAATTCGGTAACTTAGCGCGCATTTAGAATCCTCTAAATGCGTTCTGATCTTTTTTAAACAGTTAATTTAAATTGCAGAGGAATGAAAATGACAACTACAACACATATTGTGGCTTTCTCGGGAAGCTTAAGAGAATCATCTTATAATACGGCTGCCGTTAAGGCAGCATCAGAGCTGTTGCCAGAAAATACCACCCTAGAGCTATTGGATATCAGCGTTCTCCCCCTTTACAACCAAGAATTGGATGGTGAGCAGACTCCAAAAGCCGTGCTGGATCTTGCCCAAAAAGTGGCGAATGCCGATGCTATTTTATTTGCTACCCCTGAATACAATTATTCCGTTCCTGGGGTATTAAAAAATGCCATCGATTGGCTTTCCAGACAACAACCTCAACCATTTGCGGGTAAACCTGCAGCCTTAATGAGTGCTAGTATGGGTATATTGGGCGGGGCTAGAGCACAATATCACTTGCGACAAATTATGATTTATTTGGATGTGCATATAATCAATAAACCCGAAGTGATGATAGCGTCGGTGCACGATAAGTTTGATGAAAACGGCAAGCTAACCGATCAATCCACTCGTGATTTTATTGGGAAATTGATGTCAGCATTAGTTTCCTGGCGTGTTCAATTAAAATCTTAGGAGTGAATATGAGTAATCAAAGTCAAGTGGTAGAAATGCCCTGTGAGTTGGTATCCGGTTGCGGTGCTATTGTGCAGCTAATCCATCCTAAGGAAAAAGATCTTGGCGGTTTTTCTGTTCGTCGAACCTTACCTAATCAACAGGTAAAAAGCATTGGTCCTTTTATTTTCTTTGATCATATGGGGCCAGCATCTTTCTCTCCAGGACAAGGCATTGATGTTAGGCCACATCCGCACATTAATATTGCCACCGTTACCTATTTATTTGATGGTGAAATTTTACATAGAGATTCAATTGGCAGTGAACAGCGCATTCGTCCAGGAGATTTAAATCTTATGGTAACTGGCTCCGGCATGGTTCACTCTGAGCGCGAATCTGCAGATGTGAAAAATCGGCCTCATTCGGTTCATGGTCTACAACTTTGGTTAGCCTTACCTGAAAAAGATGAAGAGACAGCACCTTCGTTTCATCATTATTCGGCAAATACCTTACCTCAGTTGGAAATTAACGGTGTGGCAATCCGCGTAATGATAGGCTCTGCTTATGGTGTAACGTCACCGGTGAAAACTTTTAGCCCAACCCTTTATATTGAAGCGCAAATAAAAGCAGGGCAGTCGTTGGAATTATCTAATGCGGCCCAAAGAGGACTGTATGTGGTTTCGGGTGATGTTAAGTTGAAAGATACCCCAGTGACTCAGCATACAATGGTGGTGTTAGATTCAGCAGAAAATGTCGTGGTGAAAGCAACACAAGATAGTCAGATCGCATTAATTGGCGGCGAGCACCTAGGTGAACGCTATGTTGATTGGAACTTTGTTTCCAGCAAAAAAGAGCGAATTGAGCTTGCCAAACAACAATGGATTGATAAAAAGTTTCCTAACATACCCAATGACTCAACAGAGTTTATACCTTACCCATTGTTGGGGAGTTAACGCTAGTTCATTTGTTTAGCCACCCCTGTAGGCGGTGGCTTTAGCCCCGCGTTGGCGGTGTTTGATGTTCGTGGCTTAAGTACCCATGGCCTAAAGGCCATGCTACAGGTTGTCTTTATTTATTTTGCCATCCTGTAGACGGTGGCTTTAGCCCCGTGCTTGTGGTGTTTGATGTTCGTGGCTTAAGTACCCATGGCCTAAAGGCCATGCTACGGGTTGTTTTTATCTATTTTGTCATCCTGTAGGCGGTGGCTTTAGTCCCGCGTTGGCGGTGTTTGATGTTCGTGGCTTAAATACCCGTGGCCTAAAGGCCATGCTACAAAAAAACTTTATCACTACATAATTCCCCTACATTTGCAGGTTAAGCTTCTGAGAATTGGTTTTTACCTTTCGTTTTACAGGCTAGCTTGGCAGCTTTAAAAAACTAACGCTTCTTAAAAAATCTTGTGCCTTTTACTTAACTTACTTGCTTCTCTTGGTATAGCGAATCCCTTGTAAATAATTCGGTACTTTATCTCGCTAGATATTGATGTGGATCAGTCAATTTAAGCAGATTTAAACTATGCTTAAGGTGCAATTGAATTCCCAATCTAAGATGAGTCTAATATAAATTAAGGAAGGATGATGAAACATATTTTAGTTGTTGCCGAGAGGAAAGAAAGTGTTAAGCCGATGCTAAAAAAGGCATTAAAGTTTGCGCCTTCCAGTATTACGGTGCTGTATATAGCTAATGATTTACTTGATTCTAACGTTGAGGGACTGACTACCTTAATTAACAGTGAAGTGGCAGATGCATGCAAAATAACAATTCTAATGGAGACAGTTACATCCGCAGCAGAGCGCGAAGAGTTACTGTTTAAAACTCTCAGCCATGACGAATTCGATACCACATTCATTCACCGTCCTCAATTGGGACGGGAAGAATTGGACTTTTCACTGATCAAAGCGGCACTAAAAGGCCCGATTAAATCCAGTGTCTTGTTATGTGGTGATAATCGCTGGCGCGGTCAGTTTAAGTTGCTAGGCACTGTTGATATTTTCACTAGAACCGATGCCCAAAAAGAATTAAACGACAAAGTCCTGAATACCTCTGCACATATCGCCAAGCAGTTGTCAGCGGATGTTTCTGTTTTAGGGGTGATCCCCATTCCGCGTATAAAACAAGAATTTGATATAACTGAGCCCGGTGAGGTGATGGTTAAAAAAGGTAAGTTATCCAAAGATAAACTTGAAAAAATTGTAGAAGATACAGGTGTGTTTACTGACTATACAGTGAAAATTGAGGCCGGCTCTGCCTATGCTTTGATCCCTTCGGTCGCCAGCAAAATGAAAGCGAACTTGGTCGTCATTGGTAACGTTGGTCGCAAGGGAATCAAAGGAATGTTAATCGGCAATACGGCTGAAAAAATCCTCAACCGGCTGACGGTTGATGTGCTTATTGTTAGGCAGTAGCGCTTAGTCAATCCTATGCAATATTCAAAGCTCAGTTGACACTAGTCGCTAGTTTTAACGGCTTTTACACGGGTTCACGGATACTATTTTAGACTAACTAACGCCGAGTACCTGCAAATTCTGAGTTGCCTAGGCCAATATCAGATTACATTTGGAGAGAACCATGGCTAAATTGACGTTTTACGGTGCTATTGAAGGCGTAACGGGCTCTATGTATTTACTGCAAACCGAGAATAGCAAGATTTTGCTAGATTGTGGTTTGTTTCAAGGCCGAAGAGTGGAGGAAGAGGCAAACTTAAAGCCGTTACCCTTTGATGTCAGCCAACTAGATGGTGTTGTGCTTTCCCACGCCCATTTGGATCACTCTGGTCGTTTACCCTTATTAATTTCTCAGGGCTTAACGTGTCCAATCTATATGACCTCGGCTACAAAAGAGTTAATAGAGGTGTTGCTTAAGGACGCCGCATCTTTGCAACAGCGAGATGTTGAATGGGAAAACAAACGTCGTCGCCGCGCCGGTAAAGAAGAGCTTGAACCCCTGTATAACCTGCAAGATGTGGAAACAACATTAGACGACTGTATTGGTATCAAATATCACCAAAAACGTGAAATTACAGAAGATGTATCTATTCATTTTCTTGATGCTGGTCATATCCTTGGATCTGCCATTGTAGAGGTGCTGATAGATGAGCAGGGCGGGGCTAAAAAGTTAGTGTTTTCTGGTGATCTTGGCAATTCACAAGCGGCATTGTTAAACGATCCTGAGTTGGTTAAAGAGGCAGATGTATTGCTGCTTGAATCCACTTATGGTGATCGCGAGCATCGCTCTATGGAAGCGACATTGCAGGAGTTTGAAGATGTTATAACCGAGGCTTCTGAAAACGGTGGCAATATTTTAATTCCCTCCTTTGCGGTTGGTAGAACCCAAGAGATAATTTTTCGACTCGGTGAGTTATATCAAAAAGGTAAATTAAAACAACAAGCTGTTTTTCTAGATAGCCCCATGGCGATTGCGGTTACGGAAATTTATCATCGCTACCAAAATGTGTTTAATGAAGATGACCGTGCAGCAATGGGCGGACAAAACAATCAACAAAGTCTTCATAAATTTTTACCGGTATTGCGATATTCAAGTAGTACTGAGGAGTCTATGGCGCTGAATCAAATCGACAGAGGAGCTATTTTTATTGCCGGTAGTGGGATGTGTAATGGCGGCAGAATACGCCATCATTTAAAACACAATTTATGGCGTAAACAGTCTCATGTGATTTTTGTTGGTTTTCAAGCAATTGGCACGCCCGGAAGAGCATTAGTGGACGGCGCAAAAACTTATAAAATTGCTGGGGAAACTATCGCAGTTAAAGCGCAAATCCATACCATGGGAGGGTTTTCCGCTCACGCTAGCCAGGCTCAGTTAATTCAATGGGCTGCAGGCTTCACCACTAAAAAACCACAACTGTTCTTGGTTCATGGTGAAGAAAAAGCCAAACTGACTTTACAAGAAGCGTTTAAAAAAGTGGGTTGGCAGGCAACCATTCCAACACTTAATCAGACGATTCAATTTTAATTTTATAGCCGAATTATAAATAAGATTAGTCTAAGTTTTTCTTAAATCGCAAGGAAGCGACTACCAATCCCAATACGGTGAAAAGCAATAACCAATAGACATCAAAGGTCATGTCAGTAAATTCCACATCTTTGAGAATAACGCCTCGTATCAAGCGCATAAAATGTGTAGCGGGTAAGGCCTCGGCAATGTATTGGGCGGTTAACGGCATACCTTCATAGGGAAACATAAACCCTGAAAGCAGTATAGAGGGTAACAAAATAAAGATGGTCATTTGCATTGACTGTAATTGATTGGTGGCAATGGTTGAGATCACTAGCCCCAACACTAAACTTGCCGCAATAAACAACAGTGTCACACCAAATAAGGGCAGCAGTCCGCCATTCACTGGTACATTAAACACATAATAACCCAAGCCTAAAATAATAATCACTTGGAGTAACCCAATGAATATATAGGGAATGATCTTGCCTACCATTAATTCTATGGGTTTAATTGGCGTGGTAATTAGCATTTCCATGTTGCCATGTTCACTCTCTCTGACAATAGCTGCAGAGGTAAACATAATCATGGTCATGGTGAGAATGATGCCCAGCAAACCTGGCACTATATTTACTGCAGTCCGTTGTTCGGGATTATAAAATAGTGTCACTTCAAAGGTTGGTGTTGAGCGATTGGCAGGTTGGCGCAGCAACTCAACCAAGGGCATTGAACGTAAACTTTTAATGGAGCTTGCAATCATGGTGTCTGAACCATCAACTACCCACTGTGCAACAGGACGACTGGTTTGTTCATCACTGGCAGCAGGTAAGCCCAAACCGACACTCGAACTGCGGGACAAGCGTTGACTTAGATCGTGGGGAATAAATAAAATCGCCCGCACATCTGTGCGTTCCATGGCTTTTTGAGCACTATCAATATCATTGTATTGCTCAGTGAATTTAACTACTTGGGTGGCGGTAACCGTTTGTACTAGGACTCTACTTAGGGCTGTTTGGCTATGATCAACCAGTGCCACAGGAATATGTCTAACATTAGTATTGATGGCGTAACCAAATAAAATTAATTGCACCAATGGGATCATAATCACCATGCCAAAGGTCATTCTGTCACGTTTTAATTGGGTTAGTTCTTTAAAAAAGATTGCTTGGATGCGATACAAAGCGGTGATCATTGTCGTCCGCCTCCGGTACAGGTAATAAACACATCCTCTAAACTTGGTCTTACTAGGTTGAGTTTGTCGTTAGCAAGTTGTGAATGGTGTTGCAGGTAGGCTAATGGATCTGGCTGGGAATCTTTGACTAATACTCGTAATCTAGCACCTAATTGCGCAGCGGTAATTATATTGGGAAGGGTAATAATTTGTTGTTTTAATTGCCGTATCCCCTGAGCTTCTATTTCGACCACTTTTGCCGCCATGTTTTTCATTAATTCTTCAGGGCTGCCGTCTGCTCGTTTTAAGCCATTTTCTAAAATAGCCAGTTTATGGCAACGCTCCGCTTCGTCCATATAATGAGTGGAGACCAAGATACTGGTACCTTGTTCACACAAATCGAATAATTGCTCCCAAAACTCACGTCGATTTTCAGGGTCAACGGCGGAAGTAGGCTCATCTAGAAATAGCAATTGAGGCTTGTGTAGCGTTGCTGCCGCAAGGGCTAGACGCTGTCGTTGTCCACCACTTAAACTGCCTGCTAGTTGCCGCTGTTTTTGATCTAAACCGTAAACCGATAACAATTCACTGATCCGCTGTTTTTGCGCAAAACCAGAAATCCCGTATATTTTGGCAATGAATTGCAGGTTTTCCTTCACCGTTAGATTGTTATACAGCGAAAACTTTTGCGTCATGTAGCCCATTTTCAAGCGTAGCTTTTCAGCGTCATCTGGGAGCTTTAATCCCAATACTGTGACTTCGCCAGAAGTGGGTTTCAACAAACCCGTGAGCATTCTTATTGCGGTCGTTTTGCCGCATCCATTTGGGCCTAAAAATCCGTAAATGGTGCTTTTTTCCACGTTAAGATCAAGTTGATCAATAGCTTTTAAGTCACCAAAGTGACGACTTAATTGTTTGGCTTGTATCACCCATTCAGGGGAGGTTTTCATGGTTACGGAAGCTCAACTTGTACAGCAACACCATTGGCCAAATCTGCGTATTGGCTGGGTAACTGCACTTCGGCTAAATACATTAAACGGGCGCGTTCTTCTTGATTTAACGCGTAATATGGGGTGAATGCAGGCTCAATAGAAATCCAACGTACTGTGCCTTCAATCGTTTCTGTTAGGCCATCGACATGCAGTGGTAAACTGTCACCTACTTTTATTTTTACGCGATAAGGTTCTGGAATATAAATCCGCGCATAGGGGGCAATACCTGCCAAAACTATGGCGACGGGACTGCCCATAGTTACTCTTTCACCTAAATTCCAAGGCAGATTATCGAGTCGGCCATCCCGTGTGGCGACTATGGTCAAATCCTCTAGCTTCTTAATTTCACTGGCAAGCACGGCTTCCATCATCGCCAAATTGGCTTTGCCTATTTCTAAGTCCTCTGGTCGGGTACCATTGGTAAGCAATAGCAAAGCTTCTTCTGCTTCGTGAACCGCGGCTGCTTTTGCATCCCGTGTGGCCAGCGCTTGATCTAGATTGGCTTGACTGACCAACTTTTGGGAAATCAGATTTTTCGCTCTTTGGTACGCGGTTTCACTTTCCGTTAATGCGGCTTGGGCTCCTTCCAATTTAGCACTGGCTGAAGCGACTTCTTCAGGGCGAGCTCCGTTTCTTAGCTTATCTAAATTTGCCTGTGCTTCGGCGACGGACGCTTTTGCTTTGGCCACGATTGCTTTTTGTTGACGATCATCCAGTTTCACCAGTACATCGCCTTTTTTTACTAGCGTCCCTTGGGGAATGGGCAATTCGGTGACGACTTCGTTAACTGTGGCTGTGTGCGCAATTCTATTTCGTTCCAACGTACCTAGGGCTAGACCTGTTTTATTGTCTTCACAGCCACTGATAAACATTAACAAGGCTAATAAGGTCAGCGTTAAACCTTTATGGATAAGTGCAGGTTTGCTGGTCAATTTCATCGATAGGAGTGGCAATGGGGGCATTAGTTATCCTTACAAATGTGTATATCATCAGTAAAGTGAATACGTTGTTGTTATTGATGACTCGGATGCCAAAATTACCCTGTGGACATTTGGCCTTTACACAAAATTTTGCTGATGCACTTAGACTACACCTTAACTATTCGTCAATCTAGCAATGGCTCACAAAGTGTATTTCAATATTTCGCAAATCCTTGATATGGTAGTAAAAAATGCCCCATCTATAATTATTCTAAAAAATCTTTAGGGAGAACTATTTTGTCTTGGCTCGATTACTCGATTGTTGGATTTTATTTATTGGGTTTGCTATGTATGGGATTACTCTTCCGGCAACAGCGAAATCGAGATGATTACTTTCTAGGCGGACGCAGTATCCCTTGGCCTGCATTGTCCTTATCTGTGATGGCAACACAACTTTCAGCCGTTAGCTTTATTTCAGCGCCTGCTTTTGTTGGTTTGCGTGAAGGCGGCGGTTTGATATGGCTATCCTATGAATTGGCGCTGCCCGCTGCGGTGGCATTAATGCTCTGGCGATTGTTACCCTCGTTACATAAATCTGGTGTGGTAAGCGTTTATGAATACTTAGAGCGACGCTTTTCCCGTTCCACTCGATTACTTATCAGCTTTGTCTTTCAATTGAGTCGTTCAGTAGCAACAGCGATTATGATTTACGCCATTTCCCTTATTTTGCAAGGTACCATGGGGATGGAGCAGTGGCACAGTATTGTGTTAATCGGGGTGATTACTTTAGTTTATTCGGCCATGGGCGGAATGAAAGCAGTGGTATATGGTGATGCACTGCAAATGATTCTGATTTTTGGGGGAGCCTTGACCTGTCTTTGGGTTGCTGTGGACCACATCGGGGGAGTAGAGCAGGCACTCACCCTGATTGAACCAGCGCGTTTAGTGGCGGTAAAGCCCGATCAATTTGGTCTCTCGGGTAACGACTTTGGTTTATTGCCCATGCTATTTGGTGGAATCGTGCTTTATGCGTCGTATTACGGCTGTGATCAATCGGAAGCGCAACGCTCTTTGTCTGCTCATAACCTGAGTGACCTGAAAAAGATGATGTTAACCGTAGCAATTTGTCGTTTTCCCATCACCCTTGTGTACTGTGCTGCAGGTTTAGTTATTGGCGCAATGGTGATGAACACTCCTTCTTTACAAGCTCAAATTCCAGCTGATAATCCAGACTGGATGATGCCTATTTTTATCATTAACTATTTACCAAGTGGTATTATTGGTCTGTTAGTGGTGGCCATTATGGCCGCTGCCATGTCTTCCCTGAGTTCAGCGGTAAACAGTTTAGCCGCTGTTTCTGTCGAAGATCTATGTCGTTTGTTTAAACATCAACCGAATAATGAAACCTACATCAAATATGCCCGTTTAGCTGGTATAGGGTGGGGCTTAGTGACACTGTTTTTGTCATTTATTGCCGGCGACATCGCGCCTACTATAATTGAAGCGATCAATAAAATTGGTTCGGTTTTTTATGGTCCGGTTTTAGCTATTTTTCTATTGGGGATCTACAGTAAAAAAATTGCCTCTTATGCTGCTAATACAGGTTTAGCGGCAGGGGTATTAGTGAACATGGGACTATGGCTATTTGAAAGTCCGATATTTTGGTTTTGGTGGAATTTAATCGGATTTGTTACCACTATTGCGGTGGGGTATTTAATGACGTTTTTGACTAAACCAACTGATTCTCATCAGCCCAGTATTCGATTGTTGTCCGTTTCGAATGTGTTAATGCTAATCGGATTAAGCGTAGCTTTAACCCTATTTTGCTTAGTTTTACCCAGTTTGTTACTAGCTTAGAGTATTATTTATACATCGAGCATAATTTACCGGTGGAAATGTAAAAATCACTCATTTACCGATTCGCCCTGTTTCTTAATCGTTGATAAACAGGGGGTTAGAGGGCGCGTAGGTGAATGTAAAGGTGGCACGTAAATTGGAATCAGCTTACTTAACATAAACAAGTTTCATATCTTGTGTCTAAATTAACACAAGGTGAAGTTGTATAAACACCGTTAAGGATTGCTTATGAATATTAATACAAGCCCACTAAAATTAATTTTAAAAACGCCACTGTTAATTATGTTGTCCAGTTTGATTTGGGTGGGGTGTGCAAGCATTCAACCGACAACATTTGTCGCAGCAGAAGATTATGGTGAACTAGGCTATAGCAACAAAAAACTGAGTGATGACCAGTATCAAATTATTTTTAGCGGTAATGCTAAAACCGACAGCGTTACAGCAAAAGACTACGCATTACTTCACGCGGCTAATCTCACATTATCTAAAGGGTTTAGCTGGTTCGAAATTATTCAAAGTGATACGGATGTTGAAACCAAAGAAGTGAATAGAGTCATCCCCGATGTTTCAACCAATCCAACCACAACATCAAGCTGTGGGCTTTTAGGTTGTACCATTTCCACAGCTTCTACTTACCAGGGCGGAACCGTGGTATCTGAGCAAGTGGCGGATAAAATCAATGCGACCCTGGTGATTAAAATGGGGAATGGGACACCCGCAAACCCGAATAAAGTGTTTGATGCCAAACAATTAGCATCAAACCTCGCAAGTTAGCTTAATCCTACAAGCTAAGCGCTAATAGGATTTATAAGGTAAGAACTTTCCTGATAGGACGATATTGACTCTATCTCCTGCAGGATTGTTTTCCCGTTGAATATCCATGGAAAAATCAATGGCACTCATAATACCGTCACCGAATTCCTCATGGATTAGTGATTTAATCGTGGTGCCGTATACATTAACTAGCTCATAAAAACGGTAGATCAAAGGATCTGTAGGAACACTTTCTGGCAACGAGCCTTTGTATGGCACTACTTGCAACCAAGCAATGGCATTCTCATCTAGGTCAAATAACTCGCCAATTTTTTGCGCTTGTTCTGCAGTGAAAGTCATTTGCCCTAAACAACCTGCAGTGGTCCACTCTTTAGATTTACCAATCAGATCTGCGACTTGTTGCCAAAAAATACCATTTTTAACTTTGCTTACCAATATAGCAGTAGTAACTTCTTCGCGACTTTTCATAGTTAGGTCCTCAATGATTTAAAAGATAAAGTAAATAAAAGTTAAGTAACACCAGCAGTGCACTGAGCCACTTCCAAAAAAGCAAAGGACTGCGTTCTATTAGTGGCGCTTTGCTTTGTTGTAAAAATTGTGGATTTGGGTGACGTAAATCGTGAATAAATTCAGATAGGGCGTCGTAGCGTTTGTACGGATCTACTTGCAATGCTGTGCGTAAGCACGCATCTACCCATGTTGGAATGTGTCGATGGGCATCTAAAACCGATTGATAATTTAGCTTTCGCTGTTGGGCAAAAGTACGAGTTTTAGCAACGTGAGTTTCGTAAGGGTAACGGCCACTTAACATGTAATAGGTTAATACGGCTAACGAAAACAAATCGGAACGCTGCGTTCCCATTTCCCCTAAAAAATACTCAGGGGCCATATACAACGCTGTTCCAGGAAGTGCCAATGTTAGTTGTTCACAACCTAGCTCTTCTATACCAGCTACCATTGTAGAACCAAAATCGATAATTTTAACCGTCCCATTGAGGTCAATCATAATGTTCTCGGGACGTATATCTTGATGCAGCATCTCCAGTCGGTGGAAAGCTTGTAAACCACGAGCCACTTGTTCAATGATGTCTCTAACAGTTTCTAAGCCTGGATTTGGATTATCAGTTAACCATTGCTGCAGTGATTGACCTTCGACATATTCAGATAAGGTGTACAGATAGCTTTTTGGACGTTCAGTTTTCGGGGCTTTTAGAACGTGAACATTATTAATTCGACGAGATATCCACTCTTCTAGACAGAATCGCTCTAAGTAGCCATTGTCATCCTGTAAATCTACGGATGGTGTTTTCAAAACAACAGGCTTTTCCGTTTCTACATCATTAACGAGGTAAACATGACTGCGGGCAGAATAATGTAACTGACGAATCACCTTAAAGCCATCAATGTGAAAACCCGGGTGCAATGGGGGAGGCAGTGGCAAGCTATCTACTAGGTTACTCACTGGACTGGTACATTCTGAACTGAGTGATTGAACCTGTATTATTTGCACCGTGATATTATCATCACTGCCATTTTCTATAGCTTGCTGAACTAAATTCTCTGCTAGCGTATCGTTTACCTGAGTTTGATGGTTTAAATGCGTTAATAAAACGGAAGGGTCAATAAAGTTATGGAAACCATCGGTACTTAGCAGCAGAGTGTCTCCTTCACATAACGTAAACTGTTGATGATCAATTTCAACTGAATCCTGCATGCCCAAAGCGCGACTGAGATAACTTACTCCCTCAGCGGCGATTTGTTGATGGTCGTTGGTCAATTGTTGAATACTGTTATGACGGCAGAGGTAAATTCGTGAGTCACCCACATGAAATAGATGGGCGATATTGCCTTTAACAACAACAGCAGCAAAGGTACAAACATAGCCTTTATCTGGATCATATTTGTGTTCAGTATGTTTACTGTGAGCAAATAACCAGGCATTGATGGAAGTGATAACTCGTTTTGCTGATGTTTCTACTGACCATGCATCAGAGGTTGAATAATAATCGTGAATAAAACTGTTAACTGCAGCTTGACTAGCAATATGGCTTACCTCACTACTACTAATACCATCTGCCACAGCCGCGGCGTAGCCATTTAATTGCGCTTGCACCTGAGTAGGTGAAGCAAGACCATAAAAATCTTGATTGATAGTTTTGCGGCCAGCACTTGAGTACTGGCCGTTAACTAGTTTAGTTAGCAGCATTTGGCGCGACAGTGCCAGAAGCAATAGTTTCAGGAGAAACTTTAGCTACTTTTCGTTTAGAGCCAGTGCGAACATGAGTTGTATAAAGCGTTAATCCAGTGAAAGCCAAGCCACCAACAAGGTTACCTAATGCTGTGGGGATTTCGTTCCAGATAAAGTAATCAACAACTGAAAATTCACCACCTAAGATAAGGCTAAACGGAAACAAAAACATGTTAACTACAGAATGTTCAAAACCCATAAAAAAGAACAAAAATATAGGCATCCACATGGCAATCACTTTACCACTCACATGCGTTGAAATCATTGCTCCAACTACACCTAAAGATACCATCCAGTTACATAACATGCCGCGGATAAAGATAGTGAACCAGCCTGCTGTACCATACTGGGCATATCCTAGCGTTCGAGCTTCACCAATGGACGCTACTTTTATACCGATAGCCCCAGGATCAATATTAAAACCGTAGGTAAAAATAAAGGCCATCATAAAGGCGACTGTTAACGCGCCACCAAAGTTACCTAAAAACACCAGTCCCCAGTTACGTAATATCCCTTTTATGGTTACACCTGGACGTTTATCGAGCCAAGCTAGTGGACAAAGAACAAACACGCCAGTGAGCAAATCAAAGCCCATTAAATACAGCATACAAAAACCCACTGGGAATAAAATCGCACCTAGTAGAAACATGCCTGTTTGAACCGCTATGGTAATTGCAAATACCGCTGCTAGTGCGAGTATTGCGCCAGCCATGTAGCCGCGAATAAGTGTATCGCGAGTTGACATAAATATTTTTGATTCGCCTGCATCGACCATTTTGGTGACGAATTCTGCTGGAAGTAAATAAGCCATAAGTACCCTCGTAAAATTAGTGTTCAAATTTGTTTGTTGTCTCTCATGCCAATGCATCTGGCTTGCGTTTTCTACTGGCCAAAAAAAAACGTTCAAATTCCTATACAGTGCATAGGAAGTTGAACGCCTTTGTTCGAATATTGTGACCGTAGACTCTTCGTTGAGTTACATTTTAATCAAAGCAAAATATAAGCCAAAAAATAAATTGTTTATTATCAATTGTTTATATATTCACCCTCAAGTTTAATGAGTTTTATTGGTGCAAAGATTCACTGTATTTAATCATTCAAATAAAAATGATAGAGTGCTTCTAAGTTAAAAATGGCAGGTTGATATGTAACCATTCATGATTTTATTCTACTTATTACTTGCTCGATTATTTTGATGCAGTTGGACTTATGGCAAAACTTGCAGGCAAAACAGCGATGATGAGGGAAGTTACATTTGCTGAAAGTTTTTAAATGAATTTTCATAATATGTAGGCGAGAAAACGTCCCTAACGGGCCGGTGTAAGTGCAGTAACAATCGTTTATTATTGATTGTTAGTTTTTTTGTTAAACCCTATAAATTATTCACTGATATAACTAACCCAATAAAACCCATCGGGATCCCAGTATGCGACTAAAACATTGCCATAACTTTCATGATTTTCGAACTCTCGCCAAAAAGCGATTACCCGGGCCAATATTCAATTATATTGACGGAGGCGCTGATGATGAAGTGACCCTAAGACGCAATTCAGAAGCGTTCAATCAATGTGATTTAGTGCCTAAGGTGTTAACGGGGGTAAAAGATATTGATTTAAGTGTTGAGGTGATGGGTCAAAGATTAGAACTACCTATTTATTGTTCTCCTACAGCATTGCAGCGACTCTTTCATCACCAAGGTGAACGAGCGGTTGCAGCCTCAGCTGCAAAGTTTGGCACTATGTTTGGTGTTTCTTCCTTGGGAACTGTGAGTATGGAAGAAATTGCTAAACAATATGATACACCTCAGGTTTACCAATTTTATTTTCATAAAGATCGAGGCCTTAATAGAGCCATGATGGAACGGGCCAAGGCATCTAAAATCGAAGTAATGATGCTAACGGTTGATTCGATTACCGGTGGCAATCGTGAAAGAGATCTGCGTACCGGTTTTTCAATTCCATTTAGGCTCAACCTGTCAGGCTTATGGCAGTTCGCCACTAAACCAATGTGGGGGATAAATTACGTCACCCACGAAAAATTTGCGTTACCACAGTTAGACGAACATGTGGATATGGGAGGTGGTGCTAGTTCCATAGGTGATTATTTTACTAATATGCTCGACCCTGCGATGAATTGGGATGATGTCGCTGAAATGGTCAAGTTTTGGGATGGACAGTTTTGTTTAAAAGGAATTATGAGTGTTGAAGATGCTCGTAAGGCTGTGGATATAGGCTGTACCGGTATTGTTATCTCAAATCATGGTGGACGTCAGCTAGATGGTTCGCGCAGCTCCTTTGACCATTTAGCTGAAATTGTCGATGCAGTTGGCGATAAGATTGATGTTATGTTTGATAGTGGCGTGCAAAGGGGAACTCATGTACTTAAAGCCCTGTCTTTAGGCGCTAAAGCTGTTGGTGTCGGACGTTTGTATTTATATGCCCTTGCAGCAGCAGGACAAGGAGGTGTAGAGCGAGCACTAGGGTTAATGAAAGCCGAAATTGAACGTGATATGCGACTTATGGGGTGTAGTTCGGTCGCTGAACTATCAAAACACAATTTACGTTTTCGTTAAGGTTCGATACTTCGCGTCCAGACGATGTTATTTTTTAATGGTAATGTAAGGCATTACCATTAAAAGACCATTAATAAAGATGAGTGAAAATTAGGTACAACCTTCGCTGTAAATTTACCCACTTAATCATTTTTAGGAAAGAGCTTACTGCTTAAAATAAAGCATTCTGACTAATCCAATAACCATTTCATGGTGGGTAAATCTTCTCCATTTCGACACTTTTCGATAGCAGAAGGTAGGCGAGTTGCAGCATTGTACATGTAACCACTGAGTTGTTTGTTTGCGATAAATGGTCGCAAAAGTTGCTCGGCAATTTCGAGGCTGCTGCATGCATCGGTTAGCCTATCTACATCTCGATACATGTAGGCTAGGATCAAATGGGAAAATGCCCAGGTAGAATATTGGGAAGGTTCGGGTTTAGCTTCTGCCAAGCGCTTTTGCTCTGCAACTATATCAATTTGTTGGGAAATTGCTTGTTCAAAGTCACCCATTTCCGCTAATAATTGTGATTTTGCTTCGCGCATTTGCATGGCAAGACGGGTAATAGACGCATCACCCTCTTGCAATGTTTTCAGCTTTTCTGTGGTTGCAGTGGCTTTATCTAAAAATTCTATTGATTGATTTTGATCATGTAAATTTGCTGCTGCACCATAAGCGATGTAATTTGTCCATGACAGTAAATAGAGCAGCATGGGGTCATTGGGCTGATTAGCTTCCAGTGCACTTAGCCGGCGGTCTGCCTCACGAAAATGTTGAATTGCTTTAGTATTGTTCCTGTCAATATAATCAGCCATGGCTAACCAATAGAAGCTGTAGGCTTGGTCTTGCTTTGCAATTGCACGATTTTGCATCGCACTAGGCCATTGTTCTGTATCTTGGCTTAATCGATTGGCATTTTCTCGTAAGTAATGAGAATCACCAGCCTGATCTGCTCTTTCTAAATCGGTATATAACAAACTTCGTTGGGCTAGATACCAAAGTTCACTTCTTTTGGGGTGCGGGACTGATCCCAGTATTTCTCGACCTTTCGCAATTGTCTGCTCTGCAGCTACTAAATCACTATCATCGTGAACCAAAATCATCCCTTGTGCTGCCATCAACTCTCCTTTTGTGGCTTTTACATCGGCTAAGTTGGGTGCCGACAACGCCAGTTCATCCAACATCGCTTGGGCTCTAGATAAATTAGCGCGTGAAATAGTAACATCACCCAAGTTAGGTTCGGCAGGCACGCCAAAAATCCGCGCTAAACGAATATATCCTTGGGCCGTTTCAAGTTTGATATCAGCTGATGCATTTGCTTGTTTACTCAAGTTGGCTAGGTATTGTTGTCCTCGTTGAGCTAAATCAGCACGGATACTGGTGTTTCCTGCAACGCGTTTTAAATTATCGTACAAATCAAAAATTTGGTACTTTGCCAATGCCCTAACCTCATCGAATCGAGCTTGCGCCTGTACTAAGTTTTGTTCAGCACGTTGATATTGAAATATAGAGGTTCCTAGCGCTGACAAAATTGCCACTATTGCTAATCCTGCAATCATTGACGCTTTAGTATGACGCTTAATAAACTTGCTAAATTTATAGGTGTTAGAAGTGGAGTAAGCGGTTACTGGGAATTGCTGTAAGTAGTTTTCTAGTTCGACTATTAATGCATTTACTGTTTGAAAACGTTGCTGTGGTAGCGTAGCTGTTGCTTGATTAATTATTGCTTGCAGTTCTTTTGGGATACTACGTCCATTAAAAATAGATTCCAGCAATTTACCTAAAGAATAGATATCAACTAAGGTGTTATTACCGTCACCTGTAGCTCGTTCAGGAGCTGCAAAACCCGGGGTAAAGCTCATACTTACAAGAGAGCTTGAAGCGTGAAAGTTGTCACTTTGAGTCGATGTAGGTTTGGCAATACCAAAATCAATCAATTTTACTTCACCAGTTTTATCAACCAGCACGTTAGACGGGGTAATATCTCGATGAATAATCAGGTTTTGGTGCGCATAACGAACAGCTTCACAAGCTTTTATTAATAGTTGAATGCGAGTCGAATCGCTTAAATTTTGTTGTTCGCACCACTTGGTTAGAGGCAGCCCGTCAATAAATTCCATAATAAAATAGGGCATTGTTTGCGGTGTTTGTCCACCATCGTAAAGTCTGGCTATATTTGGATGGATGAGTTGCGCTAAGGTTTGTCTTTCCCGTTCAAATCGTTCGATCAGCTGCGCAGATAACGCTTTAGTGCGTATTACTTTAATTGCTACATCATGTTCAAAGTCACCGCTGTCACGTTTCCCTTTGTAAACTGCACCCATACCACCTTGGCCAATTAATTGGATTATTTTGTAGGCACCAATTTTTTCGGGTAGATCAATTGTATAGGAATCCACATCGACCTTTCCGGTATGCAATACGTTTTCGGAAATCTCATCTTTTTCTAACAACTGCAAGACCCGGTTTCGTAATTTAGTATTTTTCCCTGTTTGCTCTGTTAACCAATCTTTCCGTTGTTCATTAGGGATATCTAAAGAAGCTTCAAACAGTTGCATTGCTTGTAATTCAAATTGTGTTGAACCTGTGGTCATGGCTTTATCCCATATTAAGGTCAATTGACTTGAAATTAATTTAAGTTTACATCGTCAATTTAATTTAAATATTCGACATATATTATTGATTTTATTATTCTAAAACGAGCGTGTATAAAATATATGCTATTTTGGTTTAGTTGCAATGGATATCTAAGCAACAGTCTATCGGGGTAAACATGTCATCTACTAGCTCTCACTCTTGCTCAAATACTGGCTCTGTTGACCAATTGTTATTTGCCTGGCGAGAGGGAGATATCAGCTCGCGCAATAGGCTTTTTGATGTGTTATACAACGAATTGACCCGCCTTTCTGCCTTTTGCCTGCAACGTGAAGGTGGTGTTTCTTTATCTGCTGGCGATCTGGTACACGAAGCGGCTATTCGTCTAGTCAATCTCGAACAAATTAAATGGCAAGATAAAGCTCACTTTTTAGCAATTTGTGCGCAAATTATGCGTCGTGTTTTAGTCGACCATGCCCGTAAAAGATATGCAGATAAACGCTCTCATCAAAAAGTGACTTTATTAACTAATCATTTTGCAGATCAAGAACGTGATGATACTTTTAGTTTGTGCTCGCTCGATGATGCGCTCAATAAATTGGCCGACATCGACAAAACACGCGCGAAAATAGTTGAAATGCGCTATTTTGGCGGCGTGTCCATTGATGAAATCGCCGCCGTAATAGGCACATCCCCCTCAACAATCAAGCGCAACTGGCGTGTATCTCGTGCTTGGCTGTTGAACGAACTTGATATGCAAGATCGGTTACCCGATGCCGAAACGTAATTTTATGCGCTTAGCTGACGATAAACTTGCGCCGCGTGAAGAGCAGCGTAATTCCTGATGCAAATAACAACAAGGATTCAGGTTCAGGTATCTGACTAGGACCGCCGTCATCTGCTGGCAGTTTAGCTAATCCCATAAAATCACCTGAACTTGAATAAGCATCCACTCCTTCGGCAAAATTCATGTTGAATGACGCTGTGTGCATGAAATCCGCATCGTAGGCCTCTAATCCGTCTCCGTAATCTGAACTAACAATCACATTGGTAAAAGCAAAAATATCGAAAACCTCGTAATCTGATACAATCTCCACTGATCCCAACGCACTGGTAAATAAATCGTAGTAACTACTTTCTGCATCAGCGTCAATAAGATCATAGGCTGAATTGTACTCGTACAAAATAGGCGTAAAATCGTTAAAACCAGGCACAAAGTTATTCCACGACACTTCGCCTGCAGGGTAAACCGCAATGCCTACATCATAAAAAATACTAGGTGATGTATCTACGCTTGGAATCAATGGTGCGCCCGCATACACGTCTAAGAAGCCTTCAATATCAAAGCCTACATCCCAGTTACTTCCTGCACCATTTTTAATGGTTACTCTTTCGCCAAAACTACCAAAAGTTTGCAGTCCATCTAAAGTTGACCCATATTCAGAAGAGTACATCTTTACGGTACCTTCACTTAGGTTAACAGTGGATTCTGAATACCCTGAAACACCTTGGCTAAGCATGACTTCAGTTTCACCATTTACCGTAATCCCATCTATTAACTCCCCTGTGCTCACTCTAAGAGCAGGTCTAACAAAGTAAGACGAATCATCGACTATGACAGCAGATATTGCTGGTTGAATAACGCAGACACTAAACAGTACTGCACTGCTTGTTTTTATAATGTTTTTTCTAAGTTCCATTTTCTTATCCTAATGTAAATAAATTAACCTACCTATTTGCCTTGCAGTACTCCAGTGTTAAACAACACAAACCTGCATACGTCGTTTTGGTAATCGATAGATTAGCGATCGAACAAACCGCTATTTTAAATAGGCGTAATATTGTGAACTTAAGGTCAAAATATGTGATTTTTTTATAAAGATATTTTAATAAAAAAAATGTTAATGGAATCACTGGATTTGTTAGGTATCAAATAGTCACATAGTAAAATTATTTTGTACCCTATAAGCAACACTCTCTGTCGTTTTAAGACAACCATTTTTCTTGCTTAATTGAAATCGAGATAACTCTTCATATTTATCCTAAAAATAATTTTAAAACTTCTCGATTTATTTGGATGATAAAAACTTGGGCTCGAGCCAGTAATAGATAGGCTTGTCAATTTATGATGATAGTTTTTGGAGTGTGAAATTGATTGATTTATGTTCGATATTGTCGGTTTAAGGTTGCAAAAAGCAATTAATAGATTAATATTTAATCGTTAATGGTTTTTAATTTTACCGCTTTAGATATAGGGTTTTGCATTTCCTTCCTGAATTTATCTCGTAGTTAATAGCGAGCATTAAGAATAAATACCAAAGGGTATTGTGACTAATAATTTTTAAACAGCAGTCTAACAAATCTGTTCAAACCGAGAGCATATGGAGCCTCGTGTGAATTGGGTGAGTTCGTTGATCGTGGCTTTTAATTAAAGTACGTGCAGATGCTCCTCAGATAAAGCTCTTTTTTTAAACAGGTTAATTGTTCAATGGATGAGTCAATGTTTATGAGTGTACAGAGATGGCTGATTTTGCGTCTGTAGCGGCAGTGGGAAGTAGTCTAGTTCGATTTTTAACTTACTGCTTTGATCAACAGCAACCCATACCCGGTGGATCGAGTTCCACTGACACTACCGTTGTGCTTGCCCGAACCGAAGATTTGAACCTAGAAGATAACCCTCTTATTACGCCACCTTGTCTTGCTTTGTTTTTATACCGAGTGGATTTTAATAGCACCAGTCGAGCGGCTTATGCAGGAAAAGCACTTGCTAAAGGTAGAGCCCATTTACCCCTTGAATTCCATTTTTTGATGATTCCATGGGGGATCACGGCAGATCAGGAATACCGCATTCTCGGCAGAACCATACAATGTTTGGAAGACCATCCATTGTTAACTGGTCCTATGCTGGATCCTGTTACCAATTGGGCGACTAACGACAGTATTCAGTTGAGTTTAGAGGAGTTGTCCACCGAAGACTTAATGCGAATTTTTGATTCTCTGCCCATAGACTATAAATTGTGTGTACCCTATATGGCGAAAATGGTAGTGATGCAAGGGCGCCGCCAAGATCCATTGCGGGAAGTTGGTCTTGCTGATCAAGTTCTCACTAGTGAAGTGGTGCGGCCATGACAGTTTCGTTATTTGACTCCGCTATTGTCGTGAATAAACGGCTTTTACTTGGCATTTTACCCACCGATTGGCTCACCCAAGCTGACTTGCCCTTCGCGGTTAATATTGAAGTGGAGCACCCTTCAGATACCAAGCTATTAAGACACCCTTCTGGGCGTTTCTCATTGTCTTACCAAGGGGATTTAAGCACCCCCATTCAAATACGAATCTTTGATGCTTACCGTCGTTATGTGCCCCGCAGGTTATCCATTTCGGTGTTGACTCTACAACAAATTTTGGACATAGAAGCGGCCCAACCACCAGACTATTTGCAGTCAAGACAGCGCCGACCGGTAATTTTCCCAGGTGCTGCCTATCCGATAAATGCTAGGTGTACCGGTTTGCGAGGAAAAGTCATCTTTAATGATGAGCCACTACGTTGGAGTATCATTGAATTACGTTCGCCCACTGACGTAAACACAATTTTAGCCAGAGCCAGAGGGGACGACCGCGGTGAATTTTTAATGCTGATCCCGCCCAATGCCGTGCCTGATGAAAGTTTACGTCAAAGTGTTGGGTTCGAGCTCATGGTATATGGCCGAGCTACGGCAATGCCACAAATACCTAACAGCATGCACGATCCCTATTGGGACCTCCCCATAGAAGTTGTTAGCGAGCCCCAAGCAAGTGATCCCGTTAGTTCCGGAGAAGTGATTCCGGCTAACTATGTGGCATCCCAAAGTTCAGTTTCAATACCATTTCAATTAAGTCAGATGTTGTCGAGTCATGAAGTCAACGACATTGTTTTTAATCCCCCTTAAAGGACAAATGATGTTCATTTTAAGGAGTCTATTAGCTGTAAAAACGAATTAATCATCGGGATAACCGATAGTAAAGGAGCACAAGAGCCATGCCAGAATATCTAGCCCCAGGCGTCTTTGTAGAGGAAGTTAGCTTTCGATCAAAATCAATCGAAGGTGTACCAACCAGCACCACAGGATTTGCCGGAATGGCGAAATGGGGGCCGGTTTGTTATCGCGAGCAGGGAATACAAGGACCAACAAGTTGCGAACCAAGACTGATCACCAGCTTTACCGAATTTGAACGGGTTTATGGTGCGTTAGAAACGATTCAAATTGATGACGGTGGTGCGCCTTCGCCACGATTACCATACCTTGCCCATAGTGCCAGAGCATTTTTTGAAAACGGCGGTAAGCGATTATATGTATCTCGGGTTTTTGCCGCCAATACAGGTGCTGACTCAGCCGACTTTGATACCGCTGCAGATGCTTGGGGAATAGGTCGTGTAGCTGTTCCCATTACGGGGAACCCTGACGTGATTTTGCAAGCACGCTGGCCCGGTGAAATGGGAAATATGTTTGCCAAGGTTTTAGTGACTCGAAGCAAAAATATCGCCTATGAAAATACCGATCTAAGTTTAGTGCAAGTGCGAGGTGTGCAAAACGGTGCTGTCGTTGAGGTTATCGCAAACGCCGATTTACCAGCACCAGTTGGCAATCAACCTCTGAATATCGATAACCTCAGGGTCGTGAGTATTGATTCTGATGGGGTGCAGACGTTTATATCCGCTGATGATGGCAGCTCTACGGCCCTCAACGACACCGATGTGGTGCAGCTGATCCAACTGCGGGTTCAAGTTACCCTTGGCAGTCAAATTAGTGAGTATGCTGACTTGGCCACAGATCCCGCTCAGAAGCGTTATTTAGGTCGCATTTTTGATATCGACACCCCTGAAGATCCCGATTGTCCATTTTGGTTTAACTGGCAACCCACTGCCGGAAATCAGCTTGCTGCGGCCCAGTTAGCCGCTGATTTGCGGGGTGCTGATGACGCTGAGGATATTTACGGATATCGCTTCGAAGGAGGCAACGACGGCGTGATGGTGACTCCTGATAATTTAGCCGGTAGCGCTGCTGACCCCGACGATGCGAGTCTTAAGGCCACAGGTTTAGAGGCCTTAGCCGAAGTTGAAGATATTGCCATAGTGGCATTACCCGACTCAGGAGATATGGGTTCAAGCCTACTCAGTCGGGTGGCCGCCCAAAGTTTAGTATCCCATGCTGAACGAGAACGTTATCGCATTGCCGTGGTTGATGGTCCCATCAATAGTTCGCTAAATGAGATAAGGGATTTTCGTGCACAATTTGATAGTAAATATGCCGCTCTGTATTACCCCTGGATCAATATCTTTGATCCTAATGAGCGCTTTTCACAGGGCACACCGCCGCGACAAATTGCCCTGCCTCCCAGTGGATTTATCACCGGTATTTATGCCCGCAACGATATTGAACGCGGAGTCCACAAAGCACCTGCCAACGAAGTCATCCGTGGCCTAACCCGTTTTGAGTTAAATATTAATAAACCCCGCAACGAAGTGATTAATCCTGAAGGCATTAACGCGCTTCGCTATTTCGAAGGACGAGGGTTTAGAGTGTGGGGCGCGCGTACCATGAGCTCAGATCCCGAGTGGAAGTACGTGAATGTGCGTCGCTTATTTATCTTCATCGAAAACTCCATTGACCAAAGCAGTCAATGGGCGGTGTTTGAGCCTAACAACCGGATTCTTTGGGACAATATTCGGCGCATGGTGGAAGATTTTTTGTTGGTTTTATGGCGCGATGGTGCACTCCTTGGTGCAAAACCAGAAGACGCATTTTTCGTGCGCTGTGACCGTACCACTATGACCCAGAACGATTTAGATAATGGTCGTCTGGTTTGCTTAATTGGTATCGCGCCGGTTAAACCTGCGGAGTTCGTGATTTTCCGGATTGGTCAATATACCGCTGATGCAAGCTAATAAATTTACAAGAGGACATTTGTTATGGCGACATTTAGAGAAGATCCCTACAGCGCCTTTAATTTTTTAGTATCACTGAATGATGGACAAGAATCCGAGTTAGTCGGTGGCTTTTCAGACGTCAGTGGGCTGGGGGTTGAAGTGAGTTACGCCGAGTACCGCAACGGTAACGAGAAAGTGAATACTGTGCGCAAAATTGCCAATACCTTCAAAGTGGATGATATCATCTTAAAACGAGGATTAATTGGTTCAACTGCCTTATGGGAGTGGCTGACTAACGTAAGTGCGGGTGCCCATGAACCACGTTTAGTTGTGATTACGTTATTGGATGAAGCAAGAGAAGCCGTAGCCAGTTGGGAATTGCGCAACGCGCAACCGAAAAAATGGACAGGGCCAACTTTGGCCGCAAAAGGCGGTGGGGAAGTGGCAATGGAAGAGCTTAGCTTAGTCTGTGAAGGCTGTAAATACAGCTAAATCCGTAGGTTTTGAGGAGATTGCCAATGGGCTTAGGCGTGTTACTTGGTGCACCAAATATCATATCCATAATGGATCGAACCCAAAGTTCGTTGGGTCAGGTCAAAATGGATGTGTGCGCCTTTGTGGGAGTAGCACCTAAGGGACCATCACGGCGTCATCATATAGCCACTGGTGAACAATTAGACTTGCAGAGTATCGCCGACAATTGGTTTGTAAGAGATAGAACAGTGGCGATAAAAGTGAGTAGTTGGGAGCAGTTTAGACGGCTTTATGGTGGTTTCGAATCGCCAGGAAGGTTGGTCTACGCCGTAGCTAACTTTTTTGAACAAGGTGGTCAGGAAGCCTACATCTGCAGAATTGTCCATGAATATGACGATGCTGTGGTTAATCTCGATGCAGTGGCCAGCTGCATGATTGAAAACCTCAGAGCCCAGGGAGCTGGCATAGGTTTAAATGCCAAAAATGAAGGCATTTGGGGAAACCAACTCAGTGCTGCAGCAGGAATTTCGTTAACGCCGGTTGAGTTTTTAACAGACAACAGTGATGCCAGCACAATTAGTTTTGCCAGTACTCAAGGCCTTGAAAGTGGCTGTTTATTGCGCATAGTCAATGACGATATTACAAACCCTGGCAGTCAATTTTCTGAATACCGGTTTATTAACCAATTTAAACGGCAAGGGGATAGCGTTAGTGCATCTGAATATTGGACTTTGGATTTTAGTACTGCGCCTTTACCAGCTGTACCTAAAAAAATAGAATTGGTTGAAGGCCAACTGAGCATTATCGATAATGCTACCGGCATATCAGAAGAGTTTGCTAACTTAGCCCTTAGTCCAAGTCACCCGCGTTTTTTAGGTCGGGTGTTGTTAACTGAGTCGAACTTAGTTGATCCACAACGTAATTGGTTGTTGAGTGAACTCTATCCTCAGGATTTATCTCCCTTTAACCAAAATGCACACACCCTCAACAGTGCCACCCAGTTAGCGATTAATCCTAGCCTATTTAGTGGTGGTGAAGACCGTTATCAAGATATCTCCCATGCCGATTTTTTTGATAGCCGTTGGGTGTTAGGAGATGAGCATTTTGGCAGTGGTGTGCATTGTGTGTCGAACCTGTCGGATTGTTCTTTAATGGTCGTCCCAGACTTATATGGCCCTGAACCCTTTGAAAAAGTGCTGCATAATGAACCACCAGAACCTTTGTCTGGTGCTGATTTTGCGCCCTGCATTGAACAGGAAACGGCGACTTTGGAGGTTGAAACGGCTTTACCTTCATTGCTAAAGTTACGACTCGATCCGCAATTGCCCGAAGATCGAGACCTTATTATTAGTTTGCAACAAGGCTTAGTGTCTTTTGCCAAGCAATTGAAAGAGTTTGTGGTGTTGCTTGATGTGCCTCCGACACTAACCCCACAACAAATTACCCAGTGGCGATCTAAATTTAATAGTGAATATTGCGCCGCTTACCATCCTTGGTTGAAAGTTAATCAATACAATCCCGATGGTCAAATTGGTAGCTCACCTAAAATTATTAACCCTTCAGCCGTGGCAGCTGGTGTTATCGCTGCCAGTGAGTTGCAACATGGCTTAACCCATGGCCCTGCCAATCGTCTCGCTAAATCAGTGTTCTCGTTACAGATTAAGGTTTCTGACAAATTTCATGATCAGTTGCACCCATTGGGCATAAACGTTTTTGTGCAGCAGCGAGATGGTATATGGCTCAGTGGTGCAAGAACCGTCAGCCAGCAACGGCAATGGCGACAGTTAAGTGTGGTGAGGTTGATGGTGATGTTGCGCCGGGTCTTGTTGCAACAGATGCAGTGGGTGGTGTTTGAACCCAATACGCCAGCGTTATGGCTGGACGTGAAGTTCAAACTTCAGAGCTTTTTAAAACAACTATTTATTGCTGGCGCATTCAAAGGCAACTCGCCAGAACAGGCGTATTTTGTGCGCTGTGACGAAACCTTAAATAGTCCTCAAGTTGTCGATTCGGGCAGGTTAGTGGCACACATTGGCGTGGCACCAGCAGAACCTTTGGAATACCTCATTTTGCAATTCAGTCGTGAAGCCGATGGGTCATTGAAAATGGTGAGCAAATAATGGAATCCCGATTTTTACTATCAAATTTCAATTTTGAAATTAGCTTAATCAAGGCAGCGAATATTGAATCTGGTAGCAACCTCACATCAAGTCCCAATACCAGTGGTAAGGATGTGTTGGGAGACGGAGGTTTTGCTGAATGCAGCGGTTTAGAGATCCAAATGGACGTACAGCAAATTCAAGAAGGTGGACGAAATGATGGGGTTATTCAGCAGGTAGGCAGCGCAAAGTATCAAAACTTAGTACTCAAAAGAGGCATGTTTTATAACGCTGATAACAAGCTTGCTATGGATGTGTGGGAATGGATTCAATCGGTGGTCAGTGGCAGTCTTCCCGTTACCCGCTATGACGGCATTATTAAGGTATATGGACATCGTAAAAGCCCATCAAAAGATGCGCCTATCATTGCGACTTGGGCCTTTGATCGGGCATTGCCTACCAAAGTCAGTGGGCCATCTCTGAACGCAAAAAGTGGCGATGTAGCGTTAGAAGAACTGCACTTAGCCCATGAAGGGTTACGAATGTTATTTGATTAATCATGCAGATAAAATATAGGGAAAGTTTGAGTGAGTAATTTAGTTAAAGCGACATTACAAAAGGTATTGGCTGATGAGGCGGAAACCGGAGATGGTGTTGCTTTTCCTGTGCAATTTAATCCATCCTCATTAAAAATACGCATCACCAATCAAATTGAAGGCGGTCGGTCAGCAGCCAAACAAGTCCGGCAACAAACCGGAAACAGTTCCCGTGTTCTAACCATGGAACTAATTTTTGATACTGCCGATGAAGGCAGTAAAGATTCGCCAGTGTCAGTCCGCCAGAAAACTAAGCAACTAGAACAATTTATTTCAACACCGGAAAATAATCCTGATCCGCCACCTAAATTGAAATTTAACTGGGGGGATCTCACCGTCGTGGGTATCGCCAATAGTATTGATGTCAGTCTGGAGCACTTTGCTGCTAACGGTTATCCCCTAAGGGCAAAAGTTAATTTAAGTATTAAAGAACAAGACCCAACAATTGTATTTACACCGGCAGATCGAGGCACGGGCAACGCACAAAATCCCGGTGCAAAAGCGAGTTTGCCTGGCGCTGGCACAAATTCTGGATTTTCTGCAGGTATCAGTGCGGGAATAGGTCTGTCTGCAGGCATAGGCATCAGCGCAGGTGTGAGTGCAGGCTTTGGTGTGAGTGCCGGTATTAGCGCGGGTGTTGGTATATCTGCTGGGGCAAAAGTTGGTTTTGCCTTAGAAGGGGAAATGGGCGCTGAATTTGCAGCAAGAATGGGCGTGGATCCTGCCGCTTGGCGAAGTTTAGACGTGGGCGCTGATACTGGGGGAAATCTCGCTGCGGGTAGCCAAGTAGTCTTTAATACCGCCACTAATATTAGTCCTGGCATAGGTGTAAGTAGTGGGGTTAATGCCGAGTCGGATGTGAACCAGAAAGCCTCTTCAGGGCTAAATTTGTCAACTGTATCGCAATTGAATAACCCACTTTCAACAATGACTCCCCAGAGCAAAAATGATGCTGACTCAGCTGGCAAAGCCATCTCTAGCCTTGGCGGTATTGGGGCGACAATAAATGGGGTGAAACTGCAAAATAGTCAGCAACAAACCCAATTGAGCGTGTCGGCATTTGGCATCAATAGTGATTTGTTAAGTACTGTTAAGGTGCTCGGTGGAAACGCAGTAGATCAAACTGGAAAAAGTAAAGGGATTAGCCGGGCTCCTTTGGTTCGAGCACAAAACCAAAGCGACACGCAAATGCCCAATGAATTTACGCAAACCTCAGCTTTTCCTGATCAACGGGCAATGACCTATGGTCAAGGCATTCCATTGGAGCCTTTGTTTGGTGTCTCGCAAACGCAAAATGTCATGAAGGTGTATGCAGACCGTGATCTTGCTATTGCTAACCATCCCCACGGTGTTCCTTTTACTTCCAACGCTGCAACTCCCCCGTGGGTAGCCTTACCGCAAAGAGATGCCCAGCGACAAGCTGTTGATTCGAAATCACCGGGGTTTGGTAATTCAAGCTTTTCTACAGGATGCCAATGCACAGGAGTGACTAAATGACAGCCTATATTGACCGTATTGTAACTGAAGTGGTGGTTCAACCTGAGCGTGAGCAAGGCGAGCAGGAAAGCGATAAGCGCTGGTTAGAGCAGCAAAAAATAGAGGCCGTAATTAAACGCCAATACACACAATCCCAACGGACTAAGGCGGAAGGTCTAGATGATTGACGAATTATTTTTTAATGCCAAACCGGCGTTCAACGTTGACGGTGAAGACATCAATGAGCTGATTCGAGATGTGCTCTACTTGAGTGTGCAAGAGGGACTCGATGGAATGAAAACCCTGACTGCTAGGTTTACCGCCATTGGGCCTATGCCAGGACAAAGAACCGAGAGTCTATTGTATTTAGATGGACGTTATTTGGATTTTGGCAAACAAGTCAAAGTGGCGATTGGCGCGGGGGCTCGGCAACGAATTATTTTTAATGGCTATATCAGTGCGTTGGAAATTCAATTTGAAGAAGGCCAGGAGCCAGAGTTTAGCTTTTGTGCCGAAGATCGTTTGATGGATTTACGGATGATCCGCCGCTCGAAAACCTATGAAGATATGAGTGATCAGCAAATCGCCGAAGAAATTGCCAATGAACATGGCTTACAAAGTGAGGTAGATGCCAATGGGCCTACCTATAACCAAATTCAGCAATGCAATATGAGCGATCTAGCGTTTTTACGGGAGCGAGCTCGTCTACTGCAAGCCGAGGTGTGGTTAGAAAATGAAAGCCTACACTATAAAACCCGTGATAAGCGCAGTGGCACCAGTTTGACCTTAATTCGCGGCACAGATTTGATGCATGTGCGAGTCAGCGCTGATTTGGCTCATCAAAAAACCAAAGTGCATGTTGCCGGATATGACGCCACTCAGGCGCAACCTATTGATGAATGGGCCGATGATGCTGCCATTTCCAGTGAAATTGCAGGTGGGCGCTCCGGTGTCAGCATTTTACAAAAAGCCTTTGGTGAACGCATCAGTAAGCGGGTTATGGAAGTGCCATTGGAGGCAGAAGAAGCTGCTTCATGGGCCATTGCTGAGATGCAACGTAGAGCGCGGCAGTTTGTCACGGTGAATGCCATATCGGTCGGGGTTCCGGATTTAGTGGTTGGCAGCTCTGTCAGGTTAGAACAGCTTGGTGCGCCGTTTTCCGGAGATGGTTATTACGTGACTAAGCTTGAGCATTTATACACTTTAGCAGATGGCCATCAAACTCATTTTGAGGCCCAGCGAGCATTTATTAATGAATAACCTAGCTGAACTGACAGATTATTTAACTAAACCAAGAGCATGCATTTAAGGAGTGATAAATGACTAACCAATACGCACCAGATGGCGGCAGACAACGCTATTTCGGGGTTTATCCAGCGATTGTCGTCAATATTGTTGATCCGCAAAATTTGGGCAGAGTGTTAGTGAGCTTTCCTTGGTTGAGTGGATCGACTGTTGAAGCTTGGAGCACTTTGACAACTCCCTATGCAGATGATGATCAAGGTTTACAAGTTATGCCTGAAGTGGATTCTCAAGTGGTGGTGGCCTTTGAAGCGGGAAATTTGCGGCGACCTTATATTATTGGCTCCTGCTGGAATGGTCGGGCTGTACCGCCGCAACAAACTGAGGATGCCAATAACATTCGCACCTTGAAAACCCGTTCAGGAAGTGAACTGACCTTTGATGATAGTGAAGGTGCCGCCAAAATTACCTTAAAAACCTCGGGAGGCCATGAATTGCTTTTAGATGAAGCATCGAGTGCTATTACTATCACTCACTCAAGTGGTCACAAAATTGAATTTTCCCCATCCGGCGCAATCGAGATCACTGCCAATTCCACTGTTGAATTGAATGCCGCAGCGTTTAACGTCCATGCACCTGTGGCAAATTTTGACGGTATTATCAATTGTACCACTATGATTGCTAGTGCCGCTGTGGTGTCACCTTCGTATACTCCTGGGGTGGGCAACCTATGGTAGTGCAGTTATGCTAGATACAGCAGAACATCCTTGGAAATTGGTTGCTCCTTGGTATCGCCCTTCATCGTTGGGTGGGTATGCCCCTAGCAACACGGCGATAAACCGTTTTTCTGCGCCAATTATCCAAAAATATGCCGATGCTAATTTTGCCAATAACCTTGTGGATGAACCTCAGCATTCCCTGCGTTTTAACGGTGAAGACTTTGTTCAACCTTTGGCTACAGATCCCAATAAAGTTATCACCCCCATTGAGCACGCTCAATCACAGTCGCCATTGAAGTTATATTTAGATACCCATAGTCGTTTTTATGTAGTGATGTGCGAATTACATTGTGATGTGGCTGGGTTTCCCCAAGTCAGCCGTGACAAAGTGTGTGAGGCAGGATTTGTGGTGCGCCGTCGTGTGCCCGTTATTACGCCAGAGCTAAAAGGCAAAGTGAATACCTTATTGAGTCAACGCAGCCAACTCCAAAATGATCTCAATAAAATTAATATACAAGGGAAAACCGAAGAATTAAATGAGAGCAGGGTTGCGCAGAGTGTAAGTGGCTTTATACAAGCTAAGAGTGCGCGACTATTCTCAGGTTTACAGTCTGGTACAACCCAAAACCTGACTCAAAAACTGCAAGATATATCTGCCCAGCTAAATCAGATGACCGCAACAGGTGATATTAAGGTTGAACTCCAAGGGTGGACGCCCAGCGATCTTAAAGGCGTGGGAAATTGGCAGGCGATAGAGGAAACCCCTGAGCAATTAACTGAGCAGGTGATCCCCTTGTATCCACTTATCGCTGATCCCACTAAACCTGAACATTCTGCCCATGGACGAACCCTTTGGTTTGGGGTTATCCCCACCAGTTTAGGGGATGTAGATGGCAATAATAATCCTAGATTTGATGACTCTGATCTATATGAAATTCGATGTTTTGTGCGTCGTCACCATAACCAGTTTCCAGCCAAGACTAACCAAAGTGATTGTTGTGGTGATCTAATTTGGAGCAAAGCTACAGAAGGTTATCAAATTGCCGCCCATTTTGACCTAGATGGAACCAGTCATCGGCCTGTCAATATCAAACTCCCTGACTTACCCGCAATTCGAGAGCAGGTGAACAATGCCCCTGCTGGACGAGGCGCAAATGCGCGCATTATTGCGCCGCCAGAATCTTCCCTAAACTTTGCTACTGATAATATGGATATGCCCCAAGGGGGGGAGCCACTGACTCGGGCGGGTCAGCAAATCTGTTTCTTTTCGATTTTTCTTTTTTTCATTGTTGCCATGTTCCTATTTCGATTGTTTTTACCGATTTTACTATTCATTTTTAATTTATGGTTTTTGCTAAAACTAAAATTCTGTATACCACCGTCTTTCCAATTTGATGCTGGCTTAGTAGGCGAGTTGGATTTTGATGGCTCTTTTGGTGTCGATTTTAACGCTTCAATTGATGCTCACGTGCAACTTATGGCGGATTTTAGCGCTGATTTAGCCGTGCAACTGGCTATTTTGGGACCTGATATCGAGGCTAAGATTTCACAGCCCGGTTTCTCGATTACGGTGAATAAAGACAAAGATAACCAAAAAATCTATACCGAAGCGTCGAAAATTAAGGCGGATTTGGCGCTAATGATCGCCAACGGCATTAATGCCTCCGATGACATGCGATCCGATATGAAAAGTGGCGGCGATAGTCCAGGTTTAAGCAGTCTTACCTTAAATGAATTGGCTGGTATTTTTATTGCGATGCAAACGGAATATGAAGAGGTAACACATCCTGAATTAGCAGGAGTACTGCCTACTCCAGAAAGTGGTTTAGTGTATTTCCAAAAAGTTGAATTCAGCAAGGAGGCTTCATGAGTCAGTCTTCACTACTAAAAGCTTTTCTTGGCAAAGGATGGGCATTTCCGGTTCAACCGAGTCAAGCAGATAAAACCATCGCCTATGTGGAAGGGGCAGAAAAAGTGAGGCAATCAATCTGGATGATATTACAAACAGAGCCTAAAGAACGAATCATGAGACCTAATTTTGGTTGCGGTTTACGACGTTACTTAATGCAACCAAATAATTCTGCAACGTGGGCAGGAATACAGCGGGACATTGAGCGCGCCTTAAGTCGTTGGGAGCCAAGAATAAAACTCGAAGAAGTCAAAGTGAATGGTGGTGAAGATCCCGCAGTGGCAATGATCAGCATTCGATATTCTCATGTTCAGGACGGAAGTCGTGAAAACCTTGTATTTCCCTTTTATCTGGAGTAGCTAAGGATGAGCCTCAATAAACCTATTTTAGATGATCGCTCCTATCAGCAAATACGTGATGAATTGATTGCACGTATTCCGGTTTACGCCCCAGAGTGGACGGATCATAACCCTAGCGATCCAGGTATTGCACTGATCGAATTGTTTTCTTATTTAACTGAAAACTTACTTTATCGGTTTAATCAAATACCCGATTCCACCAAAATGGAATTTTTGCGACTGCTGCAAATTCCCTTAAAAAGCGCTTATCCATCCACGGCCCTTTTGTCTTTTACCACAAAAGAATTGCAAGGTGTGGCCGCTAAACTCGCCAGCCAGGCTAGTGCGGGCGACGTCAAATTTACCACCTTGCAAGAAGTCCATGTGTTGCCAGTTAGTGCCCTTGGCGTGCTCAAGGTAATTGATCAAGTTCCTGATGAAGATAGTGAGGAAGGCATTTTCTATCAGCAGGCAGCGGCCAGCGTTGAAGCAAGTAAGACCCAAGCCTACCATGTTGAAACCATTTGGCAGGATGAACCCGGTGTTGCCAGAGACATGAATAGTGCCGTAGATGGCATTTTGTGGGTCGCGGTGCTTGCAGAAAAAGCGGCAGAAACCGAATTAGTAAAACAGCGTTTATTGCATCACCCCAATGGCCCACTTTTGCTTAATATTGGCTTTGTGCCAGAGATTCGTTTAGAAGACGATTTAGATCATCATAGCGCTGAGTTTGCCCAGCGTTTTCGGTGTCCAGGAGATGCTGCTCAAGCAAGTGGTAGCCCTGTCAGTTGGCAAATATCGACGGGGCGGATCAGTAATGATAATAAACCTATTTATTACCCATTACAGATAGAAGGCGACACCACCAACGGGTTAGAAAAAGAAGGCGTTGTTCGACTACAACTGCCTAACGACGAACAGCATATGTCGGACTATAAATTGGCCGATATCAACATGCAAGGGGTTGGAGGTTACCCACCGATTTTGGATGATGATACCCAGTCTAGGGTTATTTGCTGGCTGCGAGCCTTCCGCAACGATGACACTGTTATTGGTAAAATTACCTATGTAGGCGCCAATGCCACCATGGCGGAACAAGCGGTACAGGCAAAATCAGAGTTTATTGGCACCGGTAATGGTCAACCCAATCAAGTGTATAACTTGAATCATCAACAGGTATTGGCAAACTCAGTTCAGTTGCAGGTAGAAGAGCCTCAAGGTTGGACGGACTGGCAAGAAGTGGTAGGCTTTTATTCAAGCTCCGAAAGTGACCGCCACTTTATGCTTGATAAACAAGCTGGACAAGTTCGTTTTGGTACAGGCATTAATGGTGCAGTGGTGCAGATAGGCCAGCGGGTAAGGGTGATTCAATACCGATATGGTGGCGGTAGAGTCGGCAATGTCGCAGCCGAGGCGATTAACAAAGTGGCTGAGAATCCACTGGTCAAAGTTAGTAATCCACTCAATGCCTATGGTGGTACTGATGCTGAAACCCTAGAAGCGGCTTTAGAACGGATCCCCAGCGAATTACGCAGACGTAATCGCGCGGTGACAGGTTCTGATTTTCAAGAATTAGCATTGCAGTCCCCTGGGGCAGATCTAGCGCGTTCTGAGGTGTTACCTCGCTATCATCCGGAATTACCATTACAAGAATCTGCTGGTGTAGTCAGTGTGGTGGTATGGCCAAAAGAAGATAAGCACAATCCCAATGCGCCAGTGCCTAACAAAAATCAGCTTCGTAGCGTGTGCCAATATTTAGATGCTAGGCGTCTCATTACCACCGAATTATATGTTTTGCCTCCTAAGTACGTACCCGTGGCCATTGCGGTGGGCGTGAAAGTGAAAAATGGCTTTGGGATTGACGCGGTTCGCCATTGGGTAGAGTTGGCACTGCGACAGTTTCTTGCACCACTGCCACCTTATGGCCCTAGTGGACAAGGTTGGCCACTAGGGCGCCGAGTGCATGGTGCGGAATTAGAAGCTGCGGCTCATCAAGTGGAAGGCGTTGAATATTTAGAAGGTTTGCAATTGGTGGGGTGGGACGACGCTGGTAATGAAATTACCAATACGGTGAATTTGCAAAAAAATGAAGTCCCCGAGTTAATTGGCATCACCGTTGAAAACGGTGCAGTGACACTCAGTCCCGGCGAGATGATTAGCCCCGCTGAAACCGATGGTGTCGCAGTGCCAGTCCCAGTGATTAAGGATGTGTGCTGATGTCTCAATTTGCGATGATTGCAGGTGTTGATCAATGGATGCGTGTTGCCCACGACAATACCAGTGTGGATATCCAGCAACAAAGCGTGCAACTGGCGTGGGAACATCAAGCAATGCTCGACTCCCATGCTTTTTCTGCCCAACCCGCAGGTTTAATCTTTGATCCTTGGTGTCGCCTGTATCACGCTATTCCCGAAGACAATCGCATAGACAAATTATTGTGGTCGGAAAAACGTCAAGCTAGTCGGGCTAAGTCTCTATTTCGCACATTGCAACAAAACTATGGTGAATTTGTAGGGCAACAGCAGCAATCTGATTTAAGCACGCCTGTGGGACTTGTAGTGGATCGCAAAGGTCGCTTGTTTATCGCAGATAGCGGCAATCAGCGGATCTTAATTTTTGATCTTATCGACAATAAGTTGTTACGCAGTCTTTATTTAGATGGCACGCCCAGTGTCTTGGCCGGTGATGGTCAACAGGTTTATGCGGTTGTCTCTACTTACCATCCAGCTAGTGCAACTACCGCAGTTGCACCAGCAAACCGTCTGTTTCAATTAAGTGCCACCGCTGAAGCGGTGGAGGTTGATGTTCAGTTTCCCGAGGATATCCCCAGTGTCGTGATCTCTAGTGTCACAATAGGCGCAGATGGACGGGTGTTTGTGTTAGTGGGAGGGGGCACAGAAACGGCGGCCATTTGGGCAATTGATGGTGAAAATGTATTAATTGATGTCCCTTATGCCAATGATATTTTGGCCACCGATGATAATACCATTGTTGTGGCGGGCGCACCTGATGCTGATTTTCAGCGCTTTAGAGTAACGCCCAATAGTGTTGCCCGATTACCTCACCTGCAAGGGCCTTATTACGACGGCCGGGGCATCGCGCTAGATCCCTTTGGCAAAGTCGTTTATTGGTCAGAAAAAGGCTTAATGTATGCAACTGTCGCCAAAATTCAGTATGCCAATCAAGGTCGTTTAGTCTGCTTCAGACTTGATAATAATGAAATGCAGCGCCACTGGGGCAGGGTATTTATTGATGCCTGTTTACCAGTAGGTACTTTTGTGAAATTAGGTTATATCGTCAGTGATGAACAGCTAAATGGGCCGCAATTAGCGGCGTCTGCACCGCAAAATATTGGTGAATATGAGTTAAATCGTCCTGATCTTACACCGCCATTACCTTCACTTTTAGCCGTTGAAGAGGTGTTGGTGAGTCAAAAATTACATCGGCGTAGCCAAAACCGCGAACTACCTTGGTCTTTCACCGATGAGCCTTGGCGTACCTATGAAGCGCCCGTCAACGCCCCAGCTGGTCGCTATCTTTGGTTGGTCATTGACCTCTTTGGAAAGTCCCATGCGTCACCTAAACTGAAAAATATTCGAGTGGAATACCCAGCCAAAGATCTCTTGCGGCGTTTACCCCGAGTGTTCTCTGTTCAAGGCGCAGCCAGTGAGTTTTTAGATCGATATTTAACTCTGTTAAACAGTAATTTTGACGAACTTGAACAACGTTCAGATGAACGTCATCGTTTGCTCGATCCCTTGTCTACGCCTATTGCTGCGCTTCCGTGGCTCAGCAGTTTATTGGGAATGGAGCTTGATAACCGATGGCCAGAGGTCGCCCAACGGCAGATTGTTAAAGAGGCCATGTGGTTGTTTAAATATCGAGGCACTGTGGCAGGATTAAAACGTTTTATCGAAATTTATTTACAGCGAAATATCACTATTATTGAGCATTTTCAGGTCCGTGGGTTAGGCGGTGCCTTTGTAGGCGAAGATGATGCTTTAGCGGCCAACTCTATTCTCGGCGCGGGCTTTCGTATTGGCGGGAAATTAGGTGAAACAGAGGCAACTAGGATCGCCACTGAAAAGAACCCTGTCAGTGGTGAGCAAAATTTAACTGACGCAGAAATTCAAGGGAGTAGTAATCAAGTAGCGGTGTCTTATTTAGATGCTATTTCACTCCATGCACACAAATTCAGCGTCATAGTGCCAGTAGTTTTAGATGAACAAAGCCGTGCTGTAGTCGAGCATATTCTAAAGATCCATCGGCCTGCCCATACGGTGTTTGATTTGTGCTCAGTGGATTCAGGTATGCGCATTGGCACTGGTTTGTATTTAGGCATGTCTTCGGTGGTTGGCCAAAGCTCGGGCTTTGGTCAATTGCAAATCGGTAAATCCGTTCTGGCTACCACAGATGTATTGGGACAAGCGAAATCTGGAACTATCGTTGGCAATAGTCAAGTGGGTTTTGACTCGAGGGTAGGGTGATGGATATTCAAATTAATCAGGTTTTACGCCGTTATCAGCTAACTGAATCGCAACGTAATTATAAAGCGAGGTTGGATTATCTCACTGAACAGTTATTCCGTGAATACATCGATTTGGCCTTGGCCCGTTATGGGTATGCAGAAAAAGATATTGTGTGTATTCAAAACTGGTATTTACCCATTGAATTTGACCATAACAAAACCGATGTGGAAATCTTTCAAGATTGGCTAGTCGAGCTGGAAACTTCCTTGCAGACGTTAGCTGCGAACGCGGATCCTAAGCAATGGTTACATTACCACTCAGAGGTTGATGCTCTTAAATCCGTTGCCATTGACTTGGCAATGCAGCGTTTAGGCAACGTGTGGGCGTGGCAGCAGATGGGAATTGTTGCTAATACTAGTGTCAATTTAGGCGAGGCTAAAGCGGCTTGGCTTGCATATCTAATCAGGCAGCCGTCTTTACTCAAAGGGGTGGTGTTTGGATTGGCTGTGGAAGGGCGACTTAACCTTTTAATCGAACAACGGGTTATTGAACTTGTAGACAGCAACAGCTTGATGGATGGGTTGTTAGAGTTTAGCCCTAACTGGGTAGACATAGTGGAGCATATTAACCGTCACTATGGACCTCATTTTACCGAGTTAGCGATGACTCTGGGCCGCCACCTAAGGTCACAACTTGCACCTCAGCACTGGGCATTCACGGTGTTGCCTCAGTGGCTTAAACACTATTTACAGATTAAACCCGATACCTTTCGCTCCGTTGGAGAGCTGAATCAACACCTAGGTGAAAAAGTAAAACAGATAGCGAAATGGCAGTTAAATGATATTAAATGTTTGGTATTTTTGCGGTTATTGTGCACACATTCAAATAATGGCTATGCTCAAATCGTTGCTAATAATCAAGCCCTAAGCAACTATATTTGTGATTTGCTTGAAGAGCTTATCGCAGCTTTAGATCTACTTTCAGATTCTGCAATTTCAGCAGCTAAACAACAAAATAATCCGCAAACTGCTACACAGCAAAATGCGCCCCCTAAGGTGAAATTAAATCACAGGGAACCCCTTTCCATTTTGAACCCAGAAAATGAAGATTTATTGAGCGATTTTGCGGGTTTGCTCTATGTGTTAAACATTCTTAAACAGCCCGAATGGCAACAAAATTTAGCGGTTTTATTAGATAAACCCTACCCAGTTATAGAGCAACTAAACCTACTAGGGCAATACCTATTACCCCAAGGAACACTCGATCCAGCGATGAAAGTTTTCAGTGGGGAGTTATTCGCGGTTGAGCCAGTTCAAAGAAACGAAGGCCTTATTATTGGCGCAGATCATACTGCCTACCAAAGGTTTGCCGAGGAAATCAAAGGGGCTTTATTTGTGGGTTTAGGGCAACCGCAGAACAGCAACGAGACTAAGGTATTTGAGCACCTATGTCAGCGCAAAGGGCGAATTGAGTATCAGGGCGGCTGGGTGAATATTGTGTTTGAAATGGAGGACATTGATACACAAATTCGCGGGGCAGGATTAGATTTGGATCCTGATTATGTACCATGGTTAGGTTACGTAGTGAAGTTCTATTATGAATGATTCTTTGCATTATTTAAGCGGTGCTGCAGCAGGTTCAATTCCAGAACAGGCTACTTCTGAGCAAACATTAGACCCTTGTGCTCAGCGGTTAAATGAGTGTAGAGGTCCTGTGCTTAAACAGGTGGCGGAGCTCAGCCATCAGTTATTTCAGTTACTAGAGGCTACTTTTAGCAAAGATGATCCTTATATTCAGTCTGGTCTGGATTTTCTGCACAATTATTTACAGTCCATCAATGATGATTTGCCTGCCCAGCAAGGCATTAACGGAACTAACATCAATGACGTGGCAGAAGATAGACTTAGCTCGCAAGCTAGCCCTTTAGCTCGTCTGGTTTCTGGTTTGAAGCTTTCTTCCATTGAAATACAAATGTTAGTGTTAGCTGGCATGGCACAGGAACATGAAGGTTTCGCAAACCTGTTTTGTCATTTGCACCCCCAGCAGCAACCTTATCCAACCCCAGCCTTGCTAGCCAAATTAGTCTGTCATCAACCTTCCCAACGACAATCCCTGTGCGCTAGCTTAAATGAGTCGGTTTTGTTCAAGCTTGGTTTGTTGGAATTGTCAGAAAAATCACCGATTTTTACCCGTTCGATTATCCTCGATGCCGTTACTTGGCATGCTTTGAATACGGGGAGATCTAGTGTTTTATTATCGCACTCTGTGTCTGTGCAAAGTTGTTTCCACGGTTTATCCAAGTGGTTAAAAACCCCGTTTGTGGAAGACGCAAAACAATGTATTGGTCAATCTTATAGCTCATATATTCTGATTCAAAACAGCGATAATTTGCTGAGTTTAAATCGTGCATTAGCACTGCTAAATGAAACTAAGCGTCAATCTGCGGTAGTGCGGCTTAACGAAACCTTTAGCCTGCAAGAATTTAAACAATTAGCGTGTGACTGTCTGTTCAGTGCTGCCATCCCTATATTGGTCTGTGATTTTAAACAAAATGCGGCCCCATTGGATCTCAACTTATTTAATGGTTTTTGTCCCTGCGTGATTATATGCACTAGCAACACTATCAATATCATCGAATCTGGGCGGATCAAAGTTGATCTTCCTGCACAACGCCTTGACCACAGTGAACTTTTGCTGATGTGGCAGGCATTACTGCCTGAGTTTCACTCTGATGCTGGACAACTTGCCGCTTGGTTTCCCTTAGATCCCTATCAAGCAATGCAGCGGGTCAACAGTTGGCAAGCGTTACATAAACATAGCCAAAAGACGCACAGCCTGAAGGAGCTGAGTCACGCATTCAAACAGTATTCCGGTGCGGTGTTGCCCCAAGGAATTAAACGGGTTACTCCCAGTGTGGGCTGGTCAGATTTAGTTTTACCCCAGAGTAAATTACAACAGCTTAAAGATGCAATTGGTCGTTTAAAGCTGCAATACAAGGTGTTAGATGAATGGCAGTTTTTGCGTAACCGCCGAGGTGCAAAAGGCGTCAGGTTGCTTTTCTCTGGTGTGCCAGGCACCGGAAAAACCCTATCGGCAGAGGTATTAGCCAATGAGCTTCAGGTTGATTTGCTGATTGTGGATTTAGCCGCTGTGGTCTCTAAATGGGTGGGAGAAACAGAAAAAAACTTAGCAAAAGTATTTAGTTACGCCGAGCAATCTCAGTCGGTTTTATTGTTCGACGAAGCAGATGCCATTTTTGGCCGACGAACAGAGGTCAATGACTCCCATGACCGTTACGCGAATCTTGAAACCGCGTATTTGTTAACTCGCTTAGAAGCCTATGACGGCATGACAATTTTAGCCACCAATTATAGAAACAACATCGACGTGGCCTTTATTCGTCGACTTGATTTTATTGTTGATTTTCGTGAACCCAATGTGACCGACAGGGAACATTTATGGCGCTGTCATGTTCCGCAAACCGCGCCTTTGCATACAGATGTGAATTTTACTCAATTGGCCACGTTGTTTCCGTTGGTCGGTGGAGAAATTAGAAATGCTGCCGTTGCGGCTGCTTTTTATGCAGCGCAACAGCAACAAGATATACACCAAGACCACTTCATTATGGCTATTCGAAAAGAGTTTGAAAAAACCGGTAAGGCCTTCAGAGAAGTGAACCCATCATAAGGATTATTGGAGAAATATTGTGAGCGCAGAAGCATTAGTGAATCAAACGTCAGACACTGCTGGCTTATCTAACCAAATGCTGCCAGTGGATCCATTTCGATCTCTGTATGTGCATTTTGGCATGCTCCTAGGGGTCGACGATTTTCAAACGTTAGATGCCTATCATCGAGGAAAAATTTGGTATCACAACGCCTGGTTACACGGGCAGGGCGTAGTTTGGGGGCTTGATGTGAGTTTGCCGCAAATGGAAAGTGAAGAAACTGAGCAGGTGGTTTTTCTCGGTGAAGTGAAAGTCACACCTGGATTAGCCATGGATGCAGTTGGCCGAGAGTTACTGCTAGAGCAAGCGGCTTGTTTAAATCTAGCCGCTTGGTATGAAGCCAATCAAGATGACGTGGCATTGCAACAAGTTATCACCCATGATGAAGAAACTGGTGACGTGATATTCGACGCCCATGTGACTTTGGAGTTTCATAGTTGTTTAGCTCGACAAGTACCAGCACTGAGTGAAAGTTGTGACGCCAGTAGTACGTCAACGGCGTATTCTCGCGTGGTTGAAACCGTTAAAGTGTATTTGACGGCTGGTGAATATCAGGTGCCACAGGTGAGCCAATATCATCGTTTAAATTTGTTATTTGGTTTGGTTGAAGCCAGAGAAGATGACGACGGCAAAGTACTAGATAGTGACACCGACGTATTGCACGCCAAAGCGCAAATACTGGCCGCAGATGATAGCAATAAAGCGTCACTATGCCATAAATGGTTTACCCAATTCGCGGTGTTAGATGGAATGGATATCACGCCACAAGGCAGCTTAGATAACAGCCAATTTGGCAGTTTTCCACAACAACCGCCTTGCAAGGTACTGTTAGCCAACTTACACGGTATTAGATTACATAAACAGCAACAAAGTTGGCAACTTGTTGATGGCACAGTGGACCCCTTTGTGCGGCCGTACCTTTTGCCTACCTCCACCATTCAATCGTTATTGAGTGGCGGCTGTTATTCACCGCAAGACTTAGAAGCTAACCTTCCTGATGTACCCGAAAATGATGCCGGGGGGCCACGTATTGATGCACAAAGTGTGGCGATGCAAGGCACTGAGCTTATCAATATGAAAGTAGTAGGGACACCGTTAATGAAAGCCAGTGTGGACGCAAAAGGCATCAGTGTGACCGCTTTTGATAGCCGAGATGGTTGGGTGCATTGTGTTATCAAAGGGGTAAATTACAACAGCGCAGAGAATCGTCTACAGATTGAGTTGCGAGATGCTCCAGCGGGTGTGTTAGTCAGGTTAATTGTAAAAGGCACAGGGGAAACACCTATTTTAGGTCGCAACCGTATTCCTTTGGCTGGTGGTACGGACAGCCCTGCGGGTTCAGCTTTTCAGGGCAATGATTTTATCTACATGTTTAAAACAAGGAGTGGATCATGAGCAGTCTTAAAACTTCCAATGTGACTACTAAAATATCGAGTAATTCCACTAGTCAAGGTAACACCAGCGGACATACCGTTATTGATAGTGCCAGTTCACTCACTCGCTTAAATTATTTTGATGGTAAGTTTTTACGAGCGCCTGATCTGCAACTTGAGCAAGGGGCATTGTTGAATCAAATTCGATTATCTAACCAAGCCTCTGGTGGTGGAATCGTCAATGGTTTTGATTGCAGTCTAACCTCTGGTCAGACAATAGCCATTAGTGCTGGGCTTGGTTACGACTGGCAAGGTCGAGCCTTGGTTTTAGGCCAAAATATTGAAGTGAAGTTGAGCCAATTATTAGCTGAACAAAACAATACATCCATGGCAAAGACATCTTTGGAAATAGAAAAAGCCTCAGAGCTGAAAGATAGTCAATTTAAAACCTGTGAATTACGTTCATCAGACACAGGCTCTAACAATGTTCTGGCTAATCAAGAGTTGTATTTGCTTGTTGTATATCATTTGGAAGCCTACTGTGGTGAAGAAGACGTTTACGGTAAATTATGCTCAGAAGCGTGCGTCAGCAGTACACAACGAACTCACATCGTTGAGGGATTAAGTATACGTGCAGTGCCATTGACCTTAACTGAAGCGCTGAAAGATTCCAGCCAAGTGACCTTAACCCAAAAACATCTTCGTTCACGGACGGTGAGTGCCTATTTTGAGCAAGAAAAAAATGCAATTTCGTCGCTGATAAGCCAACAAGGGGTAAATGCTGCAACCTGGTGTTTAGGAGCAGAAGCGCTGACAGGCGAGGGGATCGCCATTGGTATGTTATCTAAAATTGGTGAAACAGTGGTGTTCTTAGATGCGTGGGGGGCGCGCCGCGAACGCATTGTTCCTCCCCCTCAGCAATATTGGGCTGCACGAATGGGAATGCGAAATTGGCAAATTTATTTGGCACAAATTTTACAGTTTCAATGTCAGTTACGAGATTGCTTAGGCAGCTTTGATCCACAAAATCCGCCAGTTACTAATGATCCTTGCGCTGAAGAAAAAACCTTGATCAAAAGTGCAGCAGCCGACATGCAGCAATTATTGACCTATTACACCAATGTGTCTGCAAAGCTTACTCAGATTGAGAGACTGCCAGGAGCGGGTGAAGTGCCAGGAGCGGGTGAAATGCAAATAGCCAGTGACGTGCAAATAGCGACTGAAATGCAGTTTTCCAGTAGAGAGTCACAAGCCAGTATCATTCCGAAAGCCAGTATTGCCCCTGAGAGAGATAACGTATCTCAATTCAATATGGCTGCCATAGATGTGCAAGGGTTGCAGGCCAGCATCGATAGATTGAAAGCCGTTGGAAGCAGTTCAGTGAGCCAACAATTGTTGGTCGATTGCGGCATCGTCGAATTACCCAGTGCAGGGTATTTACCGGTAGTAGCAGATTCTTCTTTATCGATTAATCAACAAGTGCGTCAATTAATGGGTAAAGGCGTTGATTTGCGCTTTTGTGCCGTGCGCGCTGACTTTGTTCATCATGCACTTGAAGAATCACAGCATATGCAACGCATCTGTTTGTTATCCGGTTTGGATAACCCCGAAAATTTACAAGAAGTGGATATATTGGTTCCCGAAGGGCAAATTAATCGCTCTGAACCTGCACAAGTTCAACCTGCTTTCCAAGGGCATATCTATTCATCTGACACTATCCTAAACATGATGCTGCATTTAGTCGAGGACGGCTTTAAAGACTCACTGGATAAAAATAGTATTCGCGATGAAATGGTCATGCGTTCGGCATCATTTAACTCAAGTGCAAATATAACAGAGGTCAATTTCTCTAAGGGAAACCTAGACTTTGGTAAAGATATGAGCGGCGCAGCTAGAGCCGAAAATCAAGACGGTAAACTGGGCTTTTATTTAGCAACTGAAAACTCTGCGTCTACTGTAGTCGATGGTCAAAAAATAAAAACAGACATTAATTTATGGGGACAGATGCAATCTGATAAAAATGTCTTCTCCCTAAACCCAGGTGCAAGATCACAAGTGTCGGCCCGTTTTATTTTGGAAACGAGTTTAGTGTATGCAGGCAAGGATCGGGATATTACCCTTGATACCATTGTTGAGTTGAATATCACTGGGCAGGTGATTATTGAAAATGTGACTCAGCGTGACCAAACCAGAAGGCTAACCGGACGTTTTGTGGGCGACAGTATTTTGCAGTACACCACTACCCATAACGGCGTTCCTAAAAATCAAGTATCAAGCGCTCGTCTCAACGACGACATTGTTCTTAGTCGAGAAGTGACCAATAAAGGCGCAAATATTGCTATTCATATTCCCAGTCCGTCACTGTTTGGAAACTCTGAATTAGTTGAAATGACATATACGCAAACGTGGAATGAGGCTGGCGAATGTGAAGTAGAAGGGCAACTCAGTACCCTTGTTGAGGGAAAACCTAACCAAGTTAACTTTTTGTCGGCAAGGTTTGTACCGGATGACAAGGTGCTCACCCCAGGTAACCCTTTTTATAACCAATCCTTAGTGGCACTAAATCAAATAGCAGGTGCTCTTGATAACCCTGGGTTTGTGGAAAGCGCTAGCCATCTTTTATTTCCGCCGCCAGTTAAGGTACCCAATGAATTGTTTGTTAAAGGGCAATACCCTTGGGTTTTATTTCATCGAAGACGAACCAAAGTCTGTGAAGGTGACTCGGTTCCAGAGGTCGTGCAGGAAACTAGACAATATCAAATCTACCTAGTCGAAGTCCCTGAAGATGCTAATACCGAAAAGTTACTCGCGGCAATAGATAGCGCCTTTGAAACAACGGTAAGCCAAGCTTCGTCTGTGGTTGAAGTCAACTTTTCCGCTAGCTCTGCGGTGATCAATAGTGCTCACAAAACACTGCAAGAAGCGTGGAAAACGCTGTTGACCAGTCAATCGCAAACCATAGTTGCCGCTATTGCAAGTACAGGTGATGCAGTTAACGAAGGTAATGCGCTTGCTATTTCTCGGGTTAACAGTACTAACGCCGTGCTTGATGACGTGAGCAACTTTGTGACTAATATGCCGATAGTTGTGAAACAAACATTGCCTGCGTCTCTGCAAGGCTCGCAGCGTGATGGTGCTATTGTGTATTTTGTAAAACAAGCTCAGCAACAAGTGGAAACTGATTGCCACCAGGTTTATCACGTTGTTACGTCCAATCCCGAAAGTGTTTTAGATAGAATTAACGGTGTTGTTGCTAAGTATCAACCAGGCTCAAATATCACCTTAGATACAGTATTTGATTTTGATAATGCGAGAGCTTTGGGGGTGAACCCTCTGTTTAAAAAAGGTACGGGTGAATTCGCGTCACAACAGCAACAGACTAATTTAAAAGCCGTTTGGCAGGAAGCTGGAAATTACGTTATTACCCGTGCAGGAGCTATGCATCCTAAAGAGGATGCTAATAATGCTCAGATTACCCGTGCTCAAACCAATAGTATTATTAATACTTTAGGCATCGCCAGCGACAATCCTGACGACAATATGGACACCTTACTTATACCTCAGGGCATGTTTACCCAGTGCCCAAAAGCCTCAGTTTTAGTCAGTGCTACGCAGTGTCATCAAGTGTATCTAGTGACACCTTCGTTCTTTGATATAGAAATCATTCCCGGTCAACAAGTGAATGAAGCGCAAAGGGCGGCATTAGATGTCATTCTTATTGATTTTGATAGTAAGCTGGGAGGTAACCGAGTGACATACTATGATCTTAATTCGTTGCAATTTTATTGGGACACCTCGAAGTTTGAGGCAAGTTCTCAACAATTGTTTAGTAACAACTGGCAGTCACATTTAAGCTCAAACATCGCGTTGCAGGAGCTCCTTAGTGATGCCAGCAAAGTTTCATATTTTTCTAGCATTAAACCTAGTGTGGATGAAAATGGAGATTTACAGCATAAACCTAACGAGGCAAGCGCGAAACGGCAAAATGAAGCTATCGCTGAGTTGCTTAACATCAGTAATGATTCAGTTCACTTTACACAGGCCAGTGAACGAGCCTCATTTCCAAGCAATTGCCCAGTGATCACCTTCGTTATCCTCACACCAAGTAAAATTATTAACGAGGTGCCTGGGAATTTGGCTCGAATAGTGCGGTTTGATGAAAGTAACGAGGTGATTCGTGATGCCGAGTTTGAAAAGGAAATAAAAAGTTTACAGGATGCTTCTACGCAAATTAAAAGTATTGAACTGATCAGCGTGGATGAGTCTGATACATCGGTTAAAACCGCTGATGTTCAAGGGCGGGCGTTGAAAAAAGTTCTGCAAGACGCTGGGTTAGCAACACGTACAGCTAAAGTTAATGCGCGAATTCCAACCCCAGTAGAAAAGAACATCAACAAAAAAGTGTTTTTAGGGCTCACTTAGTCAATATTAGGTGAATAAACAAGCCAGTCCATTGTTTAATCAAAATCATATTGATGTTGCCGATGCGATAATTAATGGCGAAGGAGAAGACTTTGATGCTGAATGAAGTGTTTAGCTGACGGCGTACTAATGAGCGATATTAATTATCGCGATTACAAACCCTAACTTGCTAATTTGGATTTGTAATTGCAGGTTAAAAACATTAATCACTAAGTATCACGACAGCTTTCATCTGCAAATTCAAACTCAATGGTGGTATGAGCAAGATTGAGAGGGGCCAATTGTGTATTTAGGTCTGCTTTTATTTCTTTCATCAATGGAATACCAATTTGTTCATTTAACACCAAATGAGCGGTCATTACATGTTGCTCGCCATCCAATGACCAAATGTGTAGATGGTGAACATCGTTTACGCTATCAGGAGATAGCAGTATGTTTTTTACTTGCTCCCGCGCTTCATTGTCTGGTGTCCCTTGTAAAAAAAGCCTTAAGGTGATTTTTAAGTTTTTCACAACATTGAAAAGAATAAATAGGGTAAATGCGATGGATAATATGGGATCCAATATGGGCCAAGGTTTAAACATGAGTACAACAGATACAATCAATACCGCTACCCAACCCAGCACATCTTCTATCAAATGCCAATTCAACACCCGTTCATTTAACGTGTCGCCGTCACTCAATTTATAGGCGGCATAACCGTTGACTAAAATACCAAATATAGCCAAGGCAAACATGCCTTGTGTTTCTGGCATTTCAGGGCTACTCAGCCTAGGGATCGCTTCAAACATAATCCACACTGAGCCGACAATGAGTATTAAACTATTGATAAGGGCACCTAATAAAGAAAAGCGTTTGAAGCCATAACTGAATGCTTGATTGGCCTCTTTTTCGCCTAGTTTATTTAACCCCCAAGCGGTCCCGATCGCTAAGCTATCACCTAAATCGTGCACCGCATCTGCCATTATCGCGGTGCTGTTAGTTAACCAGCCTCCAATAAACTCAATAATAGTAAAAGTGACATTTAAAAAGAATGCCCAGCCAATTCTATTGGACGCCGAGTGCTGATGGGCATGAGAGTGCGAATGACCGTGGTGATGAGTGTGTTTACCCATGACGAGATATTACTTCCTATTGTTTTATTTGTTGCTTAATTTTTTGCTCTATAACATCAATTATTTTTTGGTTGTGTGCAGAAATCGGCATAGGTTTGAATGGGCTGACATTGGTACCTCCGGTATTTCCCGTTGGTATCCACCCGATCCATGTTTTAGTTAACGCTCCTACTAGCCGAAAAATTTGACCGCTCATTTCTTTTATATTCCATTGAATATAACCATGTTTTAGCATTAAGTAATGAACTAGACAATGTAAGTAGGTAGATTTTTGAGCAATTACATGGGCGTCTTCCAAATACCGGAATGCTTGTTGTTGATCTCCACCTTTTATGGCCTGTTGCGCTAACGCAATTTTGTTTTCAACAAAGGGTTTTGCATATTCAGTGTAGTACATTGCAAGTGACTTCCATATTGATGACTGATGGATACAAGTGTAAAGTCTATATCTACTATAGAGTCAAGTTTTCGATGGTGGAAATGAAAATAGGTTTGCTGGCTAACAAATCGGACTGTTCTGTACAAACTATCCGCTTTTATGAAAAACAAGGTTTGCTTAAACAACCTATGCGCAACGCAAGCAATTATCGTGAGTATGACGATGGTGCATTAAAACAGCTAACCTTTATTCGTCAATGTCGTTCGTTAGGTATCTCCATAAATGAAATTAAACAATTGATCGTTTTACGAGAACAACCAGACAAAAGCTGTGAATCAGTTAATCAGATGGTCAAACAGCATATTAAAGAAGTCTCTAAACGTCTTGATGAGTTAACTCATTTGCAAACTGTTTTAACCGATATCGCCGCTTCTTGTTCTGCTGGACATTCTATTGGTGAATGCGGTGTATTAAAAAAACTTGATATATAAATGGGTAGAAATCATATACCATTTTTAAATCTGAACCTTTGCTTACGAATTGGGAAACTGAATGAAAAAGATAGAAGCGATTATTAAACCGTTTAAAATTGATGAAGTAAGAGCCGCGTTAACAGATGTCGGTGTCACTGGCCTGACGGTTACAGAGGTTAAGGGGTATGGCAGACAAAAAGGTCATAAAGAGACCTACCGCGGTGCAGAATACAATGTCGATTTTTTACCTAAAGTGAAAATAGAATTGGTAGTAACTGATTCAGAAGTTGAACGTTGCATCGAAGCCATAATGGAAGTTGCTGCAACGGGTAAAATTGGCGATGGTAAGATTTTTGTAACCTCAGTAGCACAAGCCATTCGTATTCGCACTGGCGAAGAGAATGATGAGGCCCTGTAAACCTTCTTAAGGCGTTTGGGTGAGTATTCAGTTAACTGAAAAGTCATGATCACAAAACAGCTCTCAAATGTGGTTATTTTAAACAAAACGGCAACAAAAATGGTTGCCGTTTTGTTAGTTTGCAAGACGCTATTAAGAGATTACCCCCCAGCGTTTATACCTAGTTATATGCGCCGCTAGAGTAAATAAGTTCATAGCTGTGGCTGTATATTTCTAGGATATTGCCAAAAGGGTCTTCCATGTAGATCATTCGGTAGGGTTTTTCTCCAGGATAATAATAACGAGGCTCTGGCATGCGTTTTTTGCCGCCGGCTGCAACAATTTGTTCTGCCAATCCCTCTACATCTGGATCTTGAACACAAAAGTGAAAAACACCCGTTTTCCAGTATTCAAAGTTGTTATCTGGGTTTTGTTGTCCATTAAATTGAAAAATCTCCACTCCCACGCGATCAGCCGTCGATAAATGGGCAATTTTGAAGCTCTGCCAGCCTTTACCAAATACATCTGTACACATTTCACCGATAGGGCTTGTGTCTTCTAGTATTTCAGTTGGTTCCATAATCAAATACCACCCTAAAGTTTTGGTATAAAATTCAACGGCTTTTTCAAGATCTGGTACAGAAATTCCAATGTGAGAGAAAGAACGAGGATATTGTTTGTTAGGTATCATTTTGATGACTCCATTTTATGACTTGGTCGTCAGGTTTAATATGGAATCTATAGTACAAAGGAATTTTTATTGTGATAAATTATCAAATATTATTATTTTGATAACATTAATTTATGATGTTAAATCCTGTTTGGTTAAATACGTTTAAAACCTTAATTGAAAATCGGCACTTTACGCGTACTGCCGAGATCTTACATATGACTCAACCAGGCGTGAGTCAACACATTCAAAAATTAGAAGAAGCCTGCGGTTACGATTTAATTAGAAGGCAAAAAAAATCCTTTGATGTAACGCTTCAAGGGGAATTGTTATACAACTATATTTTAGCCACACAACAACAAGAGTCCGCGTTTTTCGAGACCTTAGGCGCGAACGATAAAACCTCAGGTAAATGTGCGTTATCTTGTTCTGGCTCTTTAGCGACCTTACTTTATTCTGGCTTTATTGAGTTGCAAACTAAATATGAAAATTTAGTAATACACTTAGAAGCGGCACCGAATAATCGGATTCTAGAGCAAATTAGTAATGGCCAAACGGATTTAGGTATTGTTACCCAAAAACCCGACCCGTTACTTTTTTCAAGTGAAATCATAGGTCGAGAAGAGTTGGTTCTGGTTTTTCCCTCGTCTAAATCACTAAACTTAGACAACCTCGCTGCTGAGATTATGCAACTAGGGTTAATTCGCCATCCAGATATTGACCATTATTTACGTTTGTATCTTGCCCACTGTGAAGAAACGGTTTTGACCTACTTAGATGTACGCAAGATAAAAACCAAAGGTTACGTGAACCAGATACATCAGATTTTGTTGCCGGTTTCCCAGGGGTTGGGCTTTACCGTTTTGCCTCGCAGCACAGTAAATAACTTTGAATTAGCCAAGCAATTGAAAATACTAGACATTGATAGTGTTGTGGCGGAAACCTTATATCTAATTAAAAAGCGCAATCGCCATATGCCCGCACGGTTTGAGATGATTAAAGCTCACATTAAAAAAGCACTTAATTGATTGTCACGAGGTTAGGCTATTTTATCTATTTTTGGTGATTCAAGTGGCCACAATTAAAGCGGCTGCTTAAATACAGTTTTAACAACCGCATGTAAAAAAATTCACATTTCTACTCCTCACTTTGACTAGGATCAATACCAGAACCTTGGAAAGTGCTTTAATCACAATTAGGTATTAATATGTAAGAAGAGTAAAGGCATGGCTTTCGAATTAATCAAAAAGGCTTTAGGCTGGTAAGTCAGAAAATGATTGATAAACTCAAACGGGATCAAAAGCAGCAAATTTTTATCGGCAAGATGTAAAAGGTTACCCTGAGGCCACGGAAATAATCAAAAATCATCGTGGATTTGATACAGTAAACGTCATATATCAATATTTTAACTCATCAAATATGGCTATTTGTTCGCCAATTTAACCAAAGGTGAAAAGTCTTAAAAGGAGAAATAATGCTTAAAACGATTCCAACGTTGTTGCAAGAAGCGCGACAAAATGTTCGAACTATAAGTGCTGAAGAAGCGAATGCTGAAAAACAACAAAATAACGGCATCATTATCGATGTAAGAGAGCCTGCAGAGTTTGAAGCGGGGTCCGCTAGCGGCGCAATAAATGTCCCTAGAGGGCTTTTAGAAGTCAAAATGCTAGAGCTTGAAAAAGATCCCAAGCGTCCAATTTATTTGCATTGCGCATCTTCACTGCGCGCAGCTCTAGGCGCAGAGCAACTGGCCAGAGTCGGTTATGAAAACGTCAGCGTAATTACTTGTTCCATGGATGAAATTAAAAAACAGTGTTGCTAAGTACTCTCTGCCCATTAACAAAACTAAGTATGAGTATCCATCTGTTAAATCATTAATGAGCTGGTGCGGCCATCGTCCCGGCTCTTTTGGAGCATGTAGCAAAAAGTTATCGTATCGTTAAATACTCAATACTCAATACTCAATACTCAATACTCAATACTCAATGTAGGGTGTTGATAAAGAAACTATGGTTCTAAGCACAACCATATGAAATTGTGTATCTCAGAAGTTCTAAATACTGTCTATGTCGGAACTATACTATGATCCAGTTATCGGGTGTTTTTATCGTATTGATCCGGTTGGTTATACTGCATCAAATCCAGTTATGTTCTTCAATTGCTATTTGCATGTGAACAATAATCCTTATAAGTATACTTATCCTGACGGGGTCAAGAGTGCAGCATTAATTACTGTCGATCGTGTGGTGGTAACAGATAACGCCTTAAATACTTCATTTAAGGTTGCAGATTCTATTGTTAGTAATGCTCAAACCTCAACAGTAAACAACGTTATAAGCGGAGTAACTAACAATTCAAAGCTAGGTCAGATTGCAGAAATTGGTGTTAATCCTTACACAGAAATATCCTAAGCTTTAGAAGATAAAAATGAACAAAGTTAACCGAGTAATACATTAAAGTTAGTTCTGAGCTATTCAATCTTTCTAACTTTAACACTCGCATTAGATGCTTTAATTTATGAGATACGGACGGAAGTGTTCTCACGTTATAGATATAGTTTGTCTATGATCGCAATCATTTTGGCTTTTGCTATCCCTGCATTGCCATTTGATATAAAAAAGCAAAAGAAGGATAATCGGATGTGCAATCATATAGGCGTATGCTATGAAGACATTCTCCTTAAACCAGAAAATGAACAAGTTAAATTTTAATTTAATTTGAATCTAAAGCCTCGCCCTCGCGGGCTTTGTTTTTGTTCTCAATCGCTCAAAATCCAAGGAACTGATTTTTGAATTACAGACTGTCTAGTGAAAGCAGGGAAGTCCAGTCAATAATTAAACAAATATTCCAAATAGTGCTTTTTTATTGTTTTGTTTGGCACTTTTGTTGTTTTTGTGAAATTTAGGTAATGTCAAAGTGTTGTGGCAACTGATTAGCGAAATTTTGAAATAAATATAGTAAGGCGTGGGGATTGCGGTAGATGATATTGGAGCTACACCGAGAAAAGTTAAACGTTTTATCAATAGAGCTCGGTTTTTAGCAATGAGAAGTAAGAACTCTGACCAAGAGCTAAAGGAAGAATAAATAATAACATTGGCTGCACTTCATGGAATTGATTTCAAAACACCAAACGAAATTATAAATAATCTCAATTCTACGTGCCGACCTGAGCAAATATCTGAAGTTAACGAAAATATAATGAAATATTGCTCGGAAGACAGATTAGCCAATGTTGAATTTTTCAAACGCTGGTTTAAGGGTGTAGTATTGTGAACTTAGTTCACTTGTGGAAACTCGATATTGCGCTAGTAGGCATAGTCGTTTCCTGTTTGTATCAGGCTCGATACTAGGCTCCAGTATTAGATACTGTTTCCGTTTAATAGTGGAAAAAACAGAGTTTTATGCAGCGAAGTTGGTGTCGTTAAAGCTAAATAATCACAACTGCAGTTATCTAGAAAAATAATGTCAATATAGTTTGTCATTTGCGGAACTAACGAGTTGTTCTTTATGACCAGAAAAATTTTGTAAATGCTAAAAAATAAAGAAGGACTAGGAAAATTCGTAAAAATTCATTTAGTTTTCTAAAGCCGCGGGCACAAGCATCTTTTACTGACAGAGAACAACCACTTCTCTCGTTTAAGAATGCCATCTCTAGGTTAGTGGATGAAAACGATACCTCAGAAAGGCTTTTGCCGAATGTTCTTCAATTTTATGGTGTTGGAGGTGTTGGAAAGAGTCGTTTGTTAAAAGAGCTAAAAGATATTCTTCCGTCACTGCACAAAGACATAATTTGCTCAAAAATTGACTTTGATGATGATTCGATAAATGAGTCTTCTAGAGCATTGTTGAGATTGAGGAACTCGTTTGACAAGAAGGTTCAGTTTAAGTTGTTTGACTTTGCTTACGCTGTTTTCTTTGGAAAGAGAAATCCAGAATTTGAGTTTTCTGACCAAAAGCTTCCTTTGATAGAGGAAGCAGGTGTTCTTGGTAGCATTATTTCTGTTATGGACGGTCTAGGAATTGTTGGAGCTATCAGTGGAATTGTTGCCCAAACTCACAAGTATTCCAAGAAGCTTTTGTTAGATCAGGAAGCTAAATTAGCTCTACAGTCATTACAGAATATGAGTGAAAAAGAAATTGTAAGTGTATTACCAGAGTTTTTTAGCTTTGACCTCAATTCCTATTGTGAGAAAAAATCTTCTAAAGCGGTACTTTTCTTCGACACGTATGAAGCACTTTGGTATGGCTATTCTGGCGAAAAACATGCATTCACAAGAGATAGTTGGGTAAGGCAATTGGCAAATTCAAGTCAATATATTTTGATCGTGATTGCTGGCAGAGAAAAATTAAGGTGGCAAGAGTACAACAATGAATGGGAAAGTGCGATAGATACTCATTTGCTAAATAATTTGTCAAAAGAAGACGTTGTCAGGTTTCTTAATTCCGCTGGTATTAAGGATAAAGAGCTTGTAGAAAAAATAGCTTCAGTTTCTGGTGGACACCCATACTATCTAGATTTGTGTCTGGACATTTTGGCGCAGAATGGGGCTGTTGAAATAACGGAATGGCCAGATTCTAAACGAGAGCTTTTTGACCGCTTTTCAAAGAGCTTGAGTTCGAATGAATTAGCATTATTAAAAAGATTAGCTCCTTTATCCAGTTACGACGACAGATATACAAAATCCGCGGTAAGGCATTTCAACATTGCCCTTAATGACGATGAACTGCATGCTCATAGAAGATTCTCATTTGTAAAACTGCATGAGGATGGTAGTGCGACTTTACATGACTTAATGAGGAGGAGTCTATTATCACATACTCCTGATATTACACTAGTCGATATTAGGACATTTGCTTTTCGTCATTTCGAACAACGCCTTGCGGAGGTTACTTCTAGCAGTTTGGATCATGACGTAATAACACCTTTTAATATTTGTGTTAGACAGTTATCTGAACTCAAAGATAAGAAGTTTATTGTTGAATGGTTAAACTCTTCTGGGCTTGGGGCAGTTAAGATTCTTCAAAAGCGAGCCATTGCTAACAGTTTACTCAATGGGTTGAAATTGATTAAAGATTTTGTACCAAATGATCAGTGGCCTATAGAGGTTCAGGTTGCATTCGCAGATTTAATGCATCTGACGGGCGAGTATGTTGAGTCAGTGCGCTTACTCGATGATTTGATAAACTCTTCGGCAAATTTTGATTTGGACAATGATAAAATAGCTATGGCTAAGGTAAGAAAGCTGCATCATTCAATGATGTTCAAGTCTATTGATCTTGTATGGTCGGAATGCGAATTACTAGCCGAGAAAGGTTCATGCGACAACTATAAAGATGCTCATTGCGAATTACTCTTTTTAATCGGTGGAAATTTAGGAGCAACAAGAGGCATAAAACAAGATGCTATGCCTTGGTTAATTAAAGCACTCATAGCTTCATATAAAGTAAATAGCTTGGAACTTAGGCTTAGAATATATCGAAAAGTAAGCGATTTTCATCGATTGGAAAACCGCCTTGAAAAATCTAGATGTTATTTGGAAAAAGCTCTTTCTATATCTGAAAAGTTGCATACGAAGAGGTATACAAATTACATTGAATGTACATTAGCCGATCAGCTTAGGATGGAAAAATCTTATGGAGAGGCAATAGAAATGACCGAGAAAGTGCGGTTTAAATTTGCTTCCCAAAACTTAGATGGGTGGTTGGGGCATACATACTTAGTAGATGCTGCAACTTACATCGATTCTAAAGAACGAGATTTAGCTATAAATTCGCTGAATAAAGCCAATCGCTGTTATTTAAAAACAGACCAGTTATGGGGTAGGCTGCAAGTAGAGTTAATGAAAGTGAAGTTTTGCACAGTTTTTGATGAAGAGCTTGACGTTGACGGGCTTGCTTTATTCAAATCATTGACTGACGCTGGATATGTAAATGACGTTAAAAACCTGCAAAAGTTAAAGGAAGGAGATTATCATCCTAGTACTGCACTTGCGCTTCTTTAATAGGTGGAATAATGGGCTTTAAACGAATCAAAAATACTGCAATTGAAAACTGTTTAGAATCATTAGATCGTCAATACCTTTTGGGGAGGCTAGGAAGACCCCAAGAATTAGAACATATTGATGATGAAGATCTCGAGATTGGTATTTCTGACTACAAAAATGCAAGATATGAAGATGCACATTCCCATGTCAAAGCTAAAGAATATCAATACATTCTTAAAGGGATGACAGAATACAAAGATATAGATTCGGGGGAAGTGCATAGGTTTGTAGCAGGTGATTTTTATGTCATTTACCCAGAGACAAAATACCTTCAAAAAGTAAAACAGGAAACTCGGATTCTTTTCGTTAAATATCCTGCGGGTAACGACAAAGTTAATGAAACAGCTTCTCAATCTGATTTGGAATGGGCTACAAATCCTTTGAGGGTAAATAGAATAGATTCTAAAGGTGAAAACTTTGTAGCAAATTCATTGGTTCCAGCAACCGCAGCCGCTATTCTTGATGACAGATCTAGGTTGTTGCTGGTGCAACGACGAGATAGTGGTAATTGGGCCATGCCGGGTGGTACTATGGAGATGGATGAAAGCCTTGAAGGATGCATTGTCAGAGAAGTCAAGGAAGAGACTGGATTGAACATCAAATTGGAAGCCATAATTGGAACTTATACTGATCCAAATACGAAAATAGCATACTCAGATGGGGAAGTCAGAAGAGAGTTTTCGGTTCTTTTTTATGCTAGATCTAATGCCTCTAAAATTGTAATAGATGAAGAATCCACAAACTGGAAATGGGTGGAAATGGAACAGTTGGATTCCTATCCTATGGCCCCTTCGCAAAAGAAAAGGGTCAATGATGTAATAAGCTTTTTAAAGACAAAAACAATCAAGATTAGATAATTCGAATTGTCCATACCTCAAGCAACCGTTTCTCTTTTGCTAAACGATAGGTGTGAGTTATCAAATAGGTTGAATTTTGATTTGTTAGTGTCTCTATATATTACAAACGCGCTATTGATTCTTCATGACGAAGTCTTAAAAATACCCATTGATATCCGAGCAATTTTTAATGCCAAGAAAAACGCCAGAATGTGGTGCCAGTATACGACTTTGTCTACCTTTGATACGTCGAAGCCATCAGTATTTTTTAGTGAATCTCGAAGTTCGATGGCGCCTTCAGTTTTCTCGTTAATTGCTAAAAATTCTTTAGCTCTGGTATGAATCATTGACCATGTGCCGTCCAATTTCACATCATCATATGAGAGATTGAAACCCCACAGTCCTTCAGCGGTCATGTTGTCAGGTCCTGTTTCTTGGTCAAATTCGAACTTCATTTGAGGCAGAAAGCTCTCAATTCGTTCACACTCCCCCGCTAAAGGCTCGGGTGTTGGCGTCCAGATATCTTTGCGACTCTCTTTTACATTACAGTCGTGAGATATTGTCAGCTCCACCGCATAGATAAACCTAACTTGCGCCAATTTTCTTTCGGAAAATGCCTCTTGCAGCGTTTTTTGTTTTGATGCAATGCCGAGTCCGGAAACCGCAGCTATGATACTGATTACTGCGATGATCTCGAATAGGTAATCCGTCGCCTTCCAGATTTTTTCATGCTTAGAGAATCTAAACAGAACGAAATGAAACAGAAGTAAAGATAGAGAAAATACTGTGATTGTGGCTGTGGTAGAGTCTTTCCCAAAGAAAAAAACAATACCAGCAACTAGTCCAATAAACCAAGCCAACCAACCATATAGTTTGAGTAAATCATTAAACTTTGTGATTTCCATATCAATTCCTTTCTCGTATATCTAGATGTACCCTTTATTATTTAAACACTATTTTGATGTAAATAGCGATTTTCTTTTCCCCAGTTTTGTAGACATTTAGCTTGTCTGATATACCTAATCGCTTACAAACATCGGGTACTAATAACCTTTGTCAACCACTTGGTGAACAGCTTCTTGTTTAAATTCTTTGGGGTACTTCTTCATTTTACTTCGTTGGTTTTTGATATCATACTTCCAACAAAGTGCTTTGAATAATTAGCACTTTAAAGGAGGAGTTATGAGTGATACTCGATTTAAGGATGGGCGGGAGCATAGGTTTACAATTAGTAAACCTACAGAAGTTGATCCAGTACTAATTTCTTGCCCTAAGTGCTCAAGTAAAGCTGTTGTTATTCCTTTTGGCGAAGATAAGGTACGGGCGTCTTGTACTAAGTGTGGATATAGCATAGATAAATCATCAAATGGTCGTGCTTTCGATTGGGGGGGCGAAAACCCAACAGATGGATACTTTGGTTTTAATTTGTGGTTAAGAATAGATTGTATCGGTAACTCTTTATGGGCTTTCAATATTCGACACCTAGAATTTTTGGAGTCCTACGTTTCTGCAAAGTTAAGGGAACGAACGAAAGATGATGAGAAGGGGTGGAGTAACGCATCTATAGGAAGTAGGCTTCCCAAATGGATAAAGGCATCGAAAAACAGAGATGCTCTGTTAAAGGCAATAAGTGAACTTAAATCAAAGGCACAATAAAGGTGTCATAGTATCCTTGATTTCGTCTTACGGAGTTGGGGCGCGTACATTAGCCTCTAACTAAACTCCATAAAAGGTGCCTTACACGCTGGCTTATACCTAGTTTAACATCGGAGGTTTTATGAATAAATGGATTGTTATGTCTATTACTTTATTGTGGTCCTTTGGCTCTATAGCAGAAACTGATGTAACCGAACTTGGTAACGAATACTTTTCTGCATGGGTGGCGACACAGTCCCCAGATGCTTCTAATAGAGACTTAGAACATTATTTATCTTTCCTTAAATCTGCTGTTGCTCATCAACATTTACCCTATGATTCAGATGATTCGCGCTCACCTGACGGTAAAGAAAGCACTCGCAAGGGGATGCGATTTTATTTGGGTACTCATTTGGCATATACAGCAGATTTAAAGCAAATTATTCCTGCTCATAACGCTGTAGTCATTACATACACTACCTCTAGTAGAGGTATTCATTCTCAAACTAATGAGCTCATAGAATTGCATTATTAGAAAATATGAAGAGTAGTGAAAGGTGTAATAACTCAATACACTCACTTCCCTCGCTGAGACTCTCAGCCTTATACCTCAGCTTCCACTAGAACGTGGAATTAACCTCCTGCTATTTGTTGACGGTGTTTTTTGCCCGAAGCCCTTTAATATCCCTCATTGTCAGTAATTTCTATAGTAGTCAGCGAGGTGAGGGAAATTGCAGTTATGCAAATAGCATCTAATTAAGTTAAGAATAACAACGATAACTTAGGGGGTAATGTTGTTATATCTGGTTAGAATCTTAATGCTTTAAGATGGAGAGTTTCGGTATTTCCTTAAGCTTTCTAGAAACCCCTTTGCCTACAAAAGGCAAGCTGGGCAGTGTGTCGAAAATTATAAAATAACCCTACGTACCTTAAAAATTGGATTTTATGTAATTTATACTCAAGTTTCTATTAGCAATTAAATAAAGTTTAATTTAGTTAAGTGTATGATTTTAAATTGTTATATTGTTAGTCAAACGAATTGGTACTTGAGTAGAAATTAGTAAACTTTGAGTGATTTTTATTTACACAATTACTAGTCAACTGGCTAAGTGAAGCTAGATTTTAGTAGCTTTAATTTTAATAATCGTTAAGATTGTTAAGAGTTTATTAAGTTTATTCTTAAATTTAAGGTATCGATTAAGATGGTATTCCTTTGAGATCACTACGAGGTATATAAAGTCGTTTCGATTGATATGATCAGGAGTTGACGGGTACCTGAGCAGTTTGGTACTAAGGTGAGTAGCATGGCAAGAACTAAGAAGTTAAATCTGAAGCAAGTCGCAGAGGCATTAGGTGTTTCCACTGCTAGTGTTTCCAACGCATTTAACCGTCCGGACCAATTATCTGCAAAGTTACGGGAACGTATCCTATTGGAAGCAGCAGAGCTGGGCTATCACGGTCCTAATCTAGCTGCTCGAACGTTGCGCCGTGGTGAGTCTGATGTGATTGGCGTTATGTTATTGGATTCACTTACCTACAGTCTTTCTGATCCTGTGGCGAATCAGTTGCTACAAGGCATTGCTGAAGTGTTAGTGGACCGCAATAAGCATATGTTGCTGTTGTCTAGTCATGGAGACGCTGGTCAACAGAGAGGAGCTGAGTCCTTACCTGATGGCTTTATTTTATACGGTGCTATCGATCAACGTTCATTTGAATTTATCTTAAAAACGGGTAAACCGGTGGTTGTTGTGGACTCGGAATATAAAGAAACGGCATCGGTAAATATCGATAATAAAAACGGTGCATTCAAAATTGCACAATATGCCATTCGTGATGAAAAGGAACAGGTGGCCATTTTAGGTCTGCGTCTAATTGATAGTGATAGAGTATGCCGTCTGACAGAGGCTGATTTAGTGCAAGATTCACAAGAAGTCTCTCATGCTAGATTAGCAGGCTATCTTAAAGCCGCGGATAGTAAAAACTGTTCGATTGCAGCTGCTTCAATGTGGCATATTCCTATTAATGATGCAGAACTGGCAGAAATAGCTGCCCGTGAAGCCCTTACCATGAATCCCTGCCCAAGTGTTTTATTGTGTATGAGTGACATTATCGCTTTAGCAGCCATTCGGGTTGCTAAAGAGTTGAATATTAAAGTACCACAAGAGCTGAGTATTACCGGATTTGATGATATTCCTGAATCTGCAAGATCGGAACCTGCTGTGACCACAGTGTGTCAACAAAGTATTGAGAAAGGGCGTGTTGCTGCCAGTTTATTATTGGACGGAAAGGACAATGAAAATGTGGTGTTAGAAACTAAGCTTGTAGTGCGAGGCAGTTGTAAACCTGTTTAACCAATTCTACAAGCGGCTTTGACAAGTTCATTGTCAAAGCCGTGTATATTTATACTAACAGCTCTTATTTGAATAATATGATTGTTATTTCAAGGTTATCCACATTACTTGGTAAGCCGACAGTTTTACCCCGTTTTGCGTGCTGGCAATGGTTTCGTTAGAAATATGTTCATGATACGGGCCTTCACCAAGTTGACGTAAAATTTGCGAGCCAATAAGCTGCGGATGTTCACTGAAGTTGTTGATGGCGAGTAAAACTTCACCTGTGTCTGAGTATCGGGTATAGCTAAATACATGGGGATTTTCGTTACTTAAAATTTGCGTATTCGCATCACCAAGTACAGGTAGATTTTTACGTAATTCAATTAGCTTTTGTAGTTGCTTGGACACTTTATTAGAGGCAGATTTAGGGTTTTTTGCCTCGTCAATTAATTGCTCAGTAAGGGCTATACGATTGACCCATCGCGCATCGTGCAACTTACTTTCATCAAGGCGATAATTGTAATCATTCAGCAAGCCAATTTCGTCCCCGGAGTAGAGCAGTGGAATGCCGCCAATTGATAAAATAATCCCATTGATTAATTGGATTCGAGCAAGGGCATTTTCAATCAATGCTTGATCTTCTAATTCGATCCCTTGTTCTAAGCCTGCTAAAGATGCCATTGAACCACAGACTCTACAATCACCGTTACTTGGGTTCTCTCCAAAAGCCACACCTTTAGCAAAGCTCCCTTCAAATCTTCCAGTGTAAAATTGATTTAAGAAATGTCTGTGATCTTGACCATTGATGCCTAGTTGCGCGGCGACTTCATCATCAAACGTCCAACCTATATCATCATGGCAGCGTACGTAATTAACCCATGTACATTTAGGTGAAATACTGAAACTCTTTTGCATTGATTGGGTTAATAAGTTGGTTTTGCGGGTAGCAAGACTATTCCACAGCAGTGCCATTAACAAAGGGTTGTAAGATAACTGACACTCTTCAGCGTCAATGTATTTCACTACTTCGTCTGGGTGCACAATAGCTTCAGATTTAAATACAACAGCGGGGGCTGATATTTGTAAACAGCTATTAAATGCTTGAATTAATTTGTGTGCTTTATCTTGATTCTCACAGGTGGTTCCCATTTCTTTCCAAATAAAGGCGAGGGCATCTAAGCGCAATGCTTCGCAACCTAGGTTGGCTAAAAATAGCATTTCTGAGGTTATTCCGTTGAAAACAGCAGGGTTGGAGTAGTTCAGATCCCATTGGAAGTTATTAAACGTTGTCCATACCCATTTTTTTGCGTCTTCGTTCCAAGTGTAGTTACCGCGACGAACCTGAGGGAAAATTTCTCGTAAATTGTGTTCGTATTGGTCCGGTATAGTGCGATCATCGAACATATAATAAAACTCTTGGAATTCGGGATCGCCTTGTTTCGCAGCCATTGCCCATTTATGTTCATCTGAGGTGTGGTTAAACACAAAATCTAATACTAGGCTAATGCCTTCTTTATTTAACGCTTTAGCCAGTGCGATTAAATCTTTAGTGGTACCTAACTTTTCATTGACCTTACGGTAATCGGAAACTGCATATCCGCCATCACTGTCACCTTTTGGGGAATCATACAGAGGCATTAAATGCAGGTAGGTTATCCCTAACGATTTTAAATAAGGAATTTTGGCTTGCAAATCTTGTAGATCTTGGGCGATCAGGTCGACATAACAGGCCATGCCTAGCATGTTTTCATTTTTATACCACAATGGATCAGCAAGACGTTTTTTGTCTTTTAGTTTTAATGCCCTAGAGCGTTCACTAAAGCCTTTAGCTAAGCAATTTACAAGCTCTTGAAGGTAAAAATAAACATCATAATGGTGGCCGTAAATTTCTAGATAAAGAGCAAATAACCTAGGGAAATGGCTGTGTAAACGCTGCTCAAATAACAATTTGTCAGCTTTGGTCAACGCAGTTAAGTCAATACTATCTAAAATACGTTTTAATGAGCGTTTGCTCTCAATTTCTAGATTCATTATTCACCACAATATAATTTAACTTATTCGTTTAAGTTTTGGGATTTTTAGGATTTTACGATTTTAACATGATTTTTACAAGGGCTAGTACGGGTATAAATTTAATTACCTAAGCTTGTTACTTAATCGTTACAGTTGGGCGTGCCAAACTTTGTATAAACAAAAGGTTTGAAATTTAACTCCATGAACAAATTGAGAGAACGTAAATTTCTTTAGCCTCATTTAGCGCAACGCTTCAGTTATCAGTCAATATGGTGCTGGCTCACTTGCTAGGCAAACAGACTTCCCAACTGACATTGCTTAGCCTGATAGACTGAGTTGGGGGAAATGAACTTACATTCACCGTGAACTAAGATACATTCAACTCTAAGTATTTGTTTCTGAAGCAATGAAGGGATAAAGTTATAGCTATCAATGGCAGCATAATAGATACAGGTTTTATGACAACTAAGCGATGGTCTATCGAATTTGATAATGTGACTTTTGGTTACCCCAATCAAAACGCGGCGAGTTTAGCGGATTCCCAAAGTCTTACAATTGACATCAAAAAATGGCAAGTGGAAGAAAACCAAAACGTATTTATTTCTGGTCAGTCGGGTTCCGGTAAAAGTACATTGCTAAATCTGATTTGTGGCACTTTGAAGCCTACAAGTGGCACTATCTCCATTTTGGGACAAGCGTTCTCTGAGTTGTCAGAGAGCAAACGTGACCGGTTTCGCGCAGAACATATCGGAGTGGTTTTCCAACAGTTTAATTTGATCCCATATTTAAGTGTGAAACAAAATATTGAACTAGCCGCCTACTTCGGGAAAGGTCTTAAAATTGCGCCATCTGAGACGATTATCAATATTTGTAATCAGTTGAATTTGCCTTCTGCATTGCTCCAGAAGCCTGCCAGCCAACTTAGTGTTGGTCAACAGCAACGGGTGGCCATTGCCCGTGCGTTAATTAATCAACCTGAGTTGTTAATTGTCGATGAGCCTACCTCCGCTTTAGATACCTCGGCTAGAGATAGTTTTATGCAACTTTTAATGGATAGCGCCGAACGTTACCAATTTACCTTATTATTCGTAAGCCATGATTTAAGTTTGGCGCATTATTTTGAACAGCATATTAAGCTTGCTGATATCAACCAAGCATGGGAGGCGAGTGAATGATACTCAGTATTGCCATAAAGAGTCTCAATCATAGGCTAACCGCAGTATTACTTACTATGTTATCGATAATTGTGAGTGTTTCGCTGCTGCTCAGTGTTGAACATTTAAGGATCCAAGCCAAAGACAGTTTTGGCCGCACCATTTCTGGTGTCGATCTCATTGTGGGAGCGCCAACGGGACAATCTAATTTGTTGCTTTATTCGGTATTTAGAATTGGTAACCCAACGAACAATGTGTCTTGGGATAGTTATCAAGCCTTGGCAAAACTGCCTAGTGTTAAGTGGAGCATACCTATCGCATTAGGTGACTCACATCGTGGTTTCCGAGTGTTGGGTACCACCAATGACTATTTTCAGCATTTTCAATATGGCAGTAAACAACCTTTAGTAATGGCTCAAGGAACCTCGTTAGTTTCAACCTTTGATGCCGTCATAGGTTCTGGCGTCGCTAAAAAATTGAATTATCAAATAGGCGATGAAATTGAGATGTCCCATGGTTTGGCTGAGGTTAGCTTTACTAAACATTCTGATTCTCCCTTTATTGTAAAAGGGATCTTAGAGCCAACAGGCACCCCAGTGGACCAAACCATTCATGTGAGTTTAGAAGGTTTAGAAGCGGCCCATAAAAGTGAGTCTGAGATCCACGAAATTCTCCATCAAATTGAAGCCGGTGAGCAAGTTGATATCGACGTTGATAGTGTGACCGCCATGTTTATTGGCCTTAATTCTAAAATGCAATTGTTTCAATTGCAGCGCGGTATAAACCAATACAAAAAAGAGCCTATGTTGGCCATTATACCTGGAGTGGCGTTTGCTGAGCTTTGGCAATTAGTGGGCAATGTGGAAAGTTTATTGTTATTTATCTCGGCACTCATTTTGTTCTCGTCATTGCTGGGTTTAGCCACTATGTTACTCACTACGGTCAGAGAGAGGCGACAAGAAATGGCCGTGCTTCGTGCCATTGGCGCCCATTCCCGAGTGGTCTTTTTATTGATTCAAATGGAAGCAATGTTGCTGAGCCTGACAGCCAGTGTGATTGCCTTAGTGTTAGTTTGGTTAGGTTTCCAATTTGGGGCCAAATGGTTAAGTGCTGAATACGGTTTATTTATTGAAAACAGTATTTTTGGACTGCGATCATTGGCGATTATTGGCATAGTCAGTGGCGCGACTTTCTTAATTGCGTGTATACCTGCAATTAGCGCCTATCGTCAGTCCATTCAACACGGCCTGATCAGCAAATGAGCCAACACAATCAACCTCGCCAACTGACTCATGAGCAAGCAATGCGTTACAGTCGGCAGGTGATGTTGCCAGGGTTTGATTTAGACAAACAAGAGCTTTTGCTTACTAAAAAAGTATTGTTAATTGGCGTTGGTGGCTTAGGCTGTGCTGCCGCCCAATATATGGTGGCCAGCGGGATTGCGGCAATTACCCTAGTTGATGATGACATTGTGGAGCACTCTAATTTACAACGCCAGATTTTACACACTGAGTCTGATATCGGGGTCAAGAAATGCGAATCAGCAAAACAAAAACTGGCGTTAATTAACAGCCAAACAACAATTAAAACCATCGGCCAGCGATTGGATGACAATCATTTAGCCCAAGTCCTAACAGAGCATCATATTGTGCTGGATTGCAGCGATAATTTAGCCACTCGAAATCAACTTAATCTTGCCTGTCTACAAAAAAACGTACCCTTAGTGTCAGGGGCAGCCATTCGAATGGAAGGGCAGGTGTTTAGCATGCAACCGCAAAACAAGGATGCATGTTATGGCTGTTTAAGTCGGTTCTTTGGCGAGCAACAACTGAGTTGTGTTGATGCCGGTGTGCTGTCTCCAGTGGTAGGTGTCATTGGCGCGATGCAAGCGTTAGAGGCAATTAAGATTCTGGTTAATTTTGGACAATCATTAAGTAACAAACTAATGCTGTTTGATGCAATGACAATGCAGTGGCAGAGCTTTAAGGTCAATAAGCATGTAGATTGCCCCATTTGTTCCCACCTTGTTTAGTTAGGCATTAAAAAACTCTCATTAATAATAATAAAATCAGTTCAGTAACAGTGCTTATGGTGTGACATGACAAAAAATATTACACTGCTTGCTGAACCTTAGGAGCTAATATGCGCGTCACAAATTTAAGTCAACTCATTGTTTTCATTATCACCTTTACTTGCCTTTCGAGTTTAGCCTACGCCCACAATGACGAAGATGCTAATAGCAGCATCGAAAAAAACGCCCAGTTATTTCAACAATTACTCGATGATCATTGGCAACATGAGAACAAGGAGCAGTTGTTTTTTCGCAATGATCCAGATGCCTTTAGAACTAAAGGTAAATTACCTGATATGTCAGCAGTAGGGCGGGATAGAAGAGAAAAGTTTAATCAAACCTTGATTCAACGTTTAGGGACTATTGATGTCTCTAAGCTGTCAGAAAATGATCAGGTCACTTATAAATTGTTCGCTTATGAGCGGCAGGCTGAAGCCAAAACTTATCAACAGTTAGACCGCTTTTTCCCGTTAAATTATTATTCCGGGTATCATAGTTATTTCGCTGGCGCACCAGCGAATATGTCATTTTTAACCCGTAAAGATTATGACAACTATTTGATTAGTTTGGCTGACTTTCCTCGCTACAATCAAGAGTTCTTAAATGACCTGTCTGAAGCCGTGGACAAAGGCTATGTACATTACTGTGAGACCTTTAGAAACTATGATAAGTCCATCAGTAAACATATAGTAAAAGATGTTGAAGATAGTGTGTTTTGGCGTCCATTTGCCAATATTCCAGCGCGGATTTCTGAGCAAGTGAAAGGCAAACTGCAACAAGATGCCAAACAACTCATCATGCAAAAGGTCATTCCTGAATACCAAAAGTTTTACGACTTTTTTACCCAACAATACATGCCTAATTGTCGCAAAACCGCAGGTATTAGCAGTGTTGATAAAGGGGCTGAATATTATAAATATCTGATTGAGTATTACACTACAACCAATATGGCCGCAGAGGAAATTCACCAAATTGGTTTAGATGAAGTGGCTCGTATCAGAGCAGAAATGCAAAGTATTATTGAAGATGTAGGCTTTAAAGGCAGTTTTAGTGAGTTTATCGAATACTTACGAACCGACGATAAGTTTTATACGGATAGCCCTCGAGATATGTTAGAAAAAGCCAGTTACATCACTCGTATGATGGCAGGCCAATTACCTAAGTGGTTTAGCGTTTTACCACGCACCACATTTGATATTAAATCCAGTCCTAACGGTGGCGCTTATTACGTGGGATCTGATGGCAGTGGTACTACGCCCGGCACTTACTTTTTAGATACCCAAGACTTAAAAAGCCAACCCCTATACACATTAGAAGCTTTAACATTCCACGAAGCAGAACCTGGTCATCATTTTCAAAGCTCTATTGCCCAAGAGATAGATATGGCAAACTTTCGGAAAAAACTTTATCACTCTGCTTACGGTGAAGGGTGGGGCTTATACTCAGAGCGTTTAGGCAAGGAGATGGGGTTCTATCAGGATCCCATTAGTGACTTTGGTCGCTTGACGTTCGAGGCGTGGCGCGCATGTCGCTTAGTAGTCGATACCGGTATCCATGCCAAAGGCTGGACTCGACAGCAAGCTATTGATTATTTGGCGCAAAATACCGCGCTAAGTATGAATGAAGTGATAGGCCAAATAGATCGTTATATTAGTTGGCCAGCACAAGCTTTGTCTTACAAAATTGGTGAATTAAAAATTATGGAATTACGTCATTTTGCCCAGCAGCAATTAGGTGAGCAATTTGACGTTCGCAAGTTTCATGATCAAATCCTAAAAAATGGCAGTTTACCCTTGGATTTGCTCGAACAACTAACCAAAGAGTGGATTGAAAAACAGAAAATCTAATGGGCCCAGCAATTCGCTAGAAATGGAGAGTCACTTTGGATATTTTATTTAATAAAACACTGGGTGTAATGAGGTTAGTAGTAGTTTTATCGCTATTGCTGGTGTCTTTACAAGGACAGGCTTTCGACGAACTGACCACAAAACAGCTATCTCAGGGGACAGTGAAGGGGATACATCAGGGCAATAGTATTCAATTCAAAGGGATACCCTATGCCCAACCTCCCATTGGTGAGTTACGTTGGCAACCGCCCGTTTCAGTAAGTCAATTTTCTGGTGAAGTGTCCGCAGATCAATATGGTCCAGTTTGCCCGCAAAAAAATCAAAAATTAAAGCAAAGTGAAAACTGTTTAACCCTAAACATATTCAGTCCAGATTCAATTGATTTAGAAGCTCAAGGTTTACCCGTATTGGTTTGGATCCACGGCGGTGGCTTTGTTTTTGGTTCTGGCAATATGACTGCCCATGGACATAAAAATTGGAACGACAATGGGATTATTTTAGTTACCTTTAACTATCGATTGGGAGCGTTAGGAATTTTCGCCCCTAGCGCACTGACAACACCCAAAGGAAACAACTTTAGTGTAATGGATATGGTCACTGCACTTAAATGGTTAAAAGCCAATATAAGTGCCTTTGGTGGTGATCCCAAGCGTATCACCATTGCCGGTGGTTCCGCAGGGGGCATGGCCGTGCAGATGCTAATGGTTAACCCCGAAAGTAAGGGACTGTTTCAAGGTGCTATTGCACAAAGTGGTTATGGCGCTTGGCCGTTGCCTAGAACGAAGTTAGTTACCGAACTTAAAACCAGCCCTAGCGCCGAACATATATCTGATCAGATTGCACGCAAAGCGCTAGGTATAGAAGTGCAAGACCACACGCCTCAAAAGGTGATAAAAAGTCTACTGTATGAAGCCTCCCCTGCAGCACTTGTGGCGGCCATTGATGGTTTTCTCATTCCCATTATTGATGGCAAAACCTTACCTGAAGAACCAGCCATTATGTTTGTACAAGGTCGGCAACATTCGGTGCCTTACATCAGTGGCGGGAATAGTTACGAAGGCAGCGTTTACCCTTATTCTGGGGTAGCACCAAAAGCTCTATTTTCGTTAATGGGAAAACATAAACAACGGATAAAACAGCTATATAAACTCGATGAGGTTTCCACCTCTGCACTAGCTTATCAGCATTTATTTGGTGATTTACGCTATCTACTAGCCGCTAAGTTGACCACTCAAAGTATGCCTAAAATTGGTCAAGCAGGGTATCGCTACTTTTACAATTACGTCAGTGATAAACAAGCATTTCCCCATGGTGCTAAGCATGCCTCAGAAACCTATATGTTGTTTCAATCTGATAATGTGCCGGTATTAAATCAAATGCGTCAATATTGGTATAACTTTATTAAACAGCAAAACCCCAACGGCCCGAACTTGCCAAAATGGCCAAGGTTAACGAATACAGCAGATGACTGGTTAGAGATTGCCGACAAAATATCGGTTAGACCAGAGGTACGAGCAGACAAATTAGCCATACTAGAAGACTTATTTAATCAGCGTAAAGCTGAGCTTAAGGACCACTAAGGGGGTTTACATTCCGTTAACCCGCAATCTCAAGTGATGTGGCTAGTTTACGTATAAATCGTGTTGGTTTATGTACTGGGCCACTTCTTTGGGAACTTGATTGTCGATGTTTTTATGATTAACTAAATTATCTCGCACGGCGGTTGAGCGGATAGCAACACGTTCAGGCACGACTAATATATCCCAATTATCAGTTACTTCTTGGGATTTATAGAATTTATGCCAGTTTACTTGGTTATCTGGTCCCATTACGAAGCTTAGCTTTGCATCAGGAAAGTATTCTGCTTGTAAATAGGTAAGTAAATCAAATGTATAAATTGGATTGGTACCATCGCTAAGTTGATCTTCAACAGGGAATACTTCAATCTTCGGATCATTTAGTTGCTGTGCAAATAAATGCAACATTGATACTCTGTGCTCATAGGAAAGCATTTTCTTAGAAAAAGCGTGGGCATATGAGGGAATAAGCAATATGCTGTCGAAACTTGGTTGTTGAGAAGATATGTATTCTATTGCGTCTTGATGCCCTAAAGTGGGGGGATTAAATGCAGCACCAAAAATCGCTATCTTCATACTTTCAGGTTCCAGTAAAAATAAGTGTTATGACTAATTTGACTCGGGATTAACGTCTTACTATTGAGCCATAACTTTGACTAAAAGTGTAGTTAAAACCGCGAAAAAATATAAACATAAAAATCAAAATGTTGTAGAAATGTATACTGCGTAAATACAGCATTAAAATTCTGGGAAAGGTGTTAATGAAATCTAAAATTGCGTCAATTAACGTGGATCCTCAAAAAGGTTTTACGCCTATTTGTCCAGATGAATTGCCAGTGAATGAAGGTGACAAAATTGTCCCTGAACTTGTTGCTCAAAATGCACTAGCTGATTTCATTATTGGTTCAAGTGATGCACATTGTGAACAAGCTTTGTTCAGAGTCGAAAAAGATGAAGATCAATTTAAACCCCTTGAATATGCCGATACCGATTGTACATTCAAAATGCATTGTCGACCCGGAACCATAGGGTTTGAATTACTGGATGGACTCCCTGCTGCCACAGAGTATGACTTTTTTGTGTGGAAAGGCGTGGCACCTGAACTTCATCCTTACGGAGCTTGTTATCATGATCTTGCTGAAAAGTTATCTACGGGTGTGATTGAATATTTGGTGTTTAACAATGTTGATACTGTCATTGTTGGCGGGTTAGCTACCGATTTTTGCGTTGCCACAACGGCCATTCAGTTGCAAAATTCTCGACACTTTAATGTCGCTCTGAACTTGGCAGCGTGTCGGGGAATTAATCCTGATGGAGTAAAGGAACAGATTGAAATAATGAAAACTAAAGGCATTACTATCTTGGAAAACAGTCATGAGGTCAAAACATGGCTAGCTAATCGGAGTGCAGGTTAGTGAACTTTCCCAAGGCTTCTGTTAAACGCAATTCTATTTTTCGCAAAAATCTCAATTTTTCTACCCTAGATAACGATTATTATAAAATGAATATGTGGCAGTGCTTCATGCACCAATACCCATATATTGAGGAAGCAGAATACCGTTTTTTCATGCGTAGTGATGTGGATTTGCGGCCCTATCAGGCAGAGATTCAACAAGAGTTACAAAAGCTCGACGGTTTGAAGTTTACTGATGATCAAATTCGTTGGTTAGAGAAAACACCTTGGTACACCAAAGATTTCATTGAGTGGGCAAGAATGTGGTCGTTTCAAAGTCGATTCTTGTTCGTCTCTGAAGAAAACGGTCAATTAGCTATTAGTGCTCGTGGTCCGTTAATGCACATTCATAATTTTGAAATGCCGGTTTTATCCACGGTAGCCGAAGTATATAACCGCCGAAATTATCCGAACAAATCTTATCAAGATGTGCGTAAACCTTTATTCAACAAAATTGATTGGTTAAAGGCACAGCATCAAAAGCACGACCTTACAGGCTTAACCTTAGCGGATTTTGGAACTCGACGTAGATTTAGCTATGAAACCCAATTGACCGTGGTTGATATGCTTAACAAGCAACTTCCAGAGTTTTTTCTGGGGACATCTAATATGCATATTGCCAAAGAGTTGGGTGTCAATCCTATTGGTACTATGGCCCATGAAATCTTTATGTTATCCCAGCAAGTTGGGGTTCAATTAGCCCATTCTCAAAAACATACTTTAGAGTGTTGGGTGAAGGAGTTTCGTGGACAATTAGGTTATGCGCTTACTGATATTATTGGTATGGACGCCTTTGTGCGAGACTTTGATTTATACTTCGCTAAATTGTTTGAGGGTTTACGGCAAGACTCGGGTTGCCCCTTTGAGTTCGGTGAAAAAGCCATAAAAATGTACACAGATTTAAAGCTCGATGCGACAACTAAAACAGTGATTTTTAGTGATGCTCTGAATTTTGAAAAAATGGTAGAGCTATTTCTGCACTTTCGAGGTCGGATCCGCACCTCTTTCGGTATAGGCACTTTTTTATCAAACGATGTTGAAGGGGTTGAACCGTTAAATATGGTTATGAAGTTAGTTAAAGTAAACGGAAAGCCCGTAGCCAAAATATCTGACACTGTAGGTAAAAACCTATGTGATGATGAAAATTTTGTGCGTTATTTAAAGGACGTTTATAACGTAACTTGGGCTTAATAAGCTAGTTTTGAATAAGCCTGAATGAACGCCATTCAGGCTTTTTTTTTGGTTAACCATAGGAGTTAAGAGTATTAATTACTATTGCTAACTATTGTTGTTGGCTTGGGTAATTCTGACTTATGCGGTAAATCAATAGCGCTGCTTTATGCATATTCTTAGCAAAGCTATCCATATCCGCAATCTCGTTTTTAGTATGACCTCCGCTGCCCATTAAACCTAAACCATCAAGGGCCATATCCACGTGCTCAGCGGCAAAGGAAATATCTGCTGCTCCCGCATTACGTGGGTTAACCGCTTCTACCTTACCGTAACCAAGGGAGTCACTGATATCACTATACCATTGCAGTAACTGGTAGTTTTGTTCCGTTGGTGCCATGGGCGGATATCCTTCGCCAATCGTTAGGGTGGCACTGGTATGCAGCAAATTTTGTTTAACAATATTGTGCATAGTGGTTTTGGCTGTCGTTAACTCGTCTTGAGTTAAGGCTCGTATTCCGCCTTTCACTAACAGCTTTTGCGCAACTACGTTATTTTTACCAAATGCACTGCCACTGGCTGACTTATCATCGAAGGTTACTTCAGTCCCTCCTAAAATTACACCTGGATTGAAAGTTAAATCGCCCAGGTTAGCTAGTTTTTGGCGGAAGGTATCTAAGATACGAGCGGCTTCAAATACTGCGCCATAGCCTACTTTTTCACTAAAAATTTGCGAAGAATGGGCTGGCCGACCGCTGACTTCTAATTGCCAATCAACAGAGCCTCTGCGCGCCACTACTGCGGTTTTAATACTGCCATCACCATCTTCAAACCCAAGGGCAATATCTGCCCATCTTGCAGCATCTATTATAGCGGCTTTTGATGCTGACAAAGGTTTGCCACTGCGTTCCTCGTCGCCGGTCATCACAATCTGAATGCTCACTTCATCCAGCAGCCCTAGGGTTTTTAACGCTCGCATCACCTCAATAATGATAACGTCGCCGCCTTTCATGTCGGTAACGCCCGGGCCTGCGGCTTTGTTATTTGCTAAACTTTGATAGCTTTGAAAACTGTCAGTTTTCGCAAACACAGTATCAAGGTGTCCGATCATCAAAATTTTGGGGCCTTTGCTCCCGTAGCTAGCAACTAAGTGTCCAGCTCGTCCAAACTCAGCACCATCTTGCCATTGTACATCGAATCCTAGGGGCTCTAATTCATCTTTAAATAACATACCAACTTGTTTGACTCCACTAAAGTTCATGGTGCCACTATTGATATTAACGGACTCTATCAACAGTGCTTTGGCTTCAGGTAATTGCTGATTCAAAGTATCAACAATCTTAGCTTCGATACGCGGACTAACCTGAGCGGCGTTTACAAGCACAGAAAATAGAGTGAGAGAAAAGAATAAAAAGCGTCGAAATAGCATAATAATCCACGGATAAGTAATTTGCTAAACAGCTTAAAATTAGCGTCTTATAAAGTCTAGTTATATGAAAAATGTTTAAAACTGAAGATTTTAAGCAATTGATTAAGTATCAAACTATAAATACAGCCCATATTCCTGTAAATTACGCGCACTTTTTGTCATCATTCTTAATCAATCTGACGCTGTCTAGACTATACTTGCGCAAAAATCAGAGTAGATTGAACATATATTCAACGAGGAAATTTATGAAAGCACTTTCTGACATAGCCGTAGTTGGCTTAGCCGTAATGGGCGAAAACCTAATTTTAAATATGGCTAGTAAAGGGTTTACGGTTACGGCCTATAACCGCTCTTATAGCAAAGTGGAAAATTTTCTAGGAACGCGAGCAAAAGACAAAACCATTCGTGGAGCAGATTCTATAGAATCTCTTGTTGCCTCATTAAGTTCACCACGCAAGATTATGTTAATGGTTAAGTCGGGCCAACCAGTAGATGACTTTATCGAACAATTGATCCCCCATTTAGATAAAGGTGACATTATCATTGATGGCGGCAATAGTCAGTTTGAAGATTCTAACCGTCGTACCGCCATGTTAACCGAAAAAGGGTTGTTATACGTGGGGACGGGTGTGTCTGGTGGCGAAGAAGGCGCATTGCTTGGCCCATCAATTATGCCGGGCGGAAACTCACAAGCATGGCCACACGTTAAACCTATTTTCCAAGCTATTTCGGCTAAAGTAAAAGATGAAAACGGTGAGCTATCGATCCCATGTTGTGATTGGGTAGGAGAAGGCGGAGCAGGACATTTCGTGAAAATGGTCCATAACGGCATTGAATATGGCGATATGCAAATTATTTGCGAAGGCTTCATTCTAATGCAAGATTTATTAGGCATGAGCACCGATGAAATGCAGGCTGTTTTTAAACAGTGGAATGAAACTGAATTATCGAGCTATCTGACTGAAATTACCGCCGATATTCTAGGTTATAAAGAGAACGGCGAAGCGCTAGTCAATAGTATTTTGGATACTGCAGGACAAAAAGGTACTGGCAAGTGGACAGGCATCACGGCGTTGCATTTAGGTGTGCCTCTAACGTTGATCGGTGAAGCTGTGTTTGCTCGATGTCTTTCGGCGATAAAAGATCAGCGTGTGCAAGCTGCGAAAACTATCTCAGGTCCTAAGGCCGAATTTACTGGGGATAAAGAAGCTTTCCTTGAAAGCTTACGTCAGGCGTTACTGGCTTCTAAAATCGTCTCATATGCCCAAGGTTTTGCTGTTTTGCAAGAAGCTGCTAAAGAATATAAATGGGACCTCGATTATGGCAGCATCGCTATGATGTGGCGCGAAGGCTGTATTATTCGTTCGGTATTCTTGGATAACATCAAAGCCGCTTACGACAACAACCTTGGCTTAGATAATTTATTGTTAGATGACTACTTTAACCAAGTGGTAGCTAACGCTCAGCAAGGTTGGCGTGAAGTAGTCGCTACCGCAGCTATGCAAGGTGTTGCGATTCCTTGTTTATCATCCGCATTAAGTTATTTTGATGGATACCGCACGGAAAACCTTCCAGCGAATTTATTGCAAGCTCAACGGGACTATTTTGGTGCTCACACTTATGAGCGTAAAGATAAACCGCGTGGTGAATTCTTCCATACTAATTGGACAGGCAGAGGCGGAGATACTGCTTCAACCACCTACGATGTGTAAATAATTTAAGCGTTAAAAAAGCTGCATTTGCAGCTTTTTTTATGTCCGCAATTTAACCTAGGTTACCAGTTTAAAATATCGGTAAACAGCGGCGAAAAATGCGTTGCTATTGCCAAGTGCTGGTCAATTGTGGGGTGGGGATCGAACTCATCCCCCTCACAATTTATGCAAGGTACATGATGAAGTTGTGGGTGATTGACTTGTTTGACTATGCTGTGCAAACATTGGATCAAACAGTGTTTTTTAAGCTTATTTTCCATGCTATTGCTGAGCATGGGTCCTTCTGAAATCATAATTTGAGTATCAGGATATAGGGCTAATAAATGCTCAATCCAATCAGCGTAGTGCTGGTTGAATAAATCGATATTAGGAATGTCATTATAGAAGTCATTTGTTCCCAAACAAATAAAAATGCCATCTGGTATATAGGCGTCAGTGGGCCATCTATGGTTATAAGGTGTTTCTGGAATTGTCAGAGGAAAAATCTGGGGCAACTGTGGTAAACGTACTGACGTATCTGAACCTTGTAGTAGTCCTCGTCCCCCGTAAGCGATTAAGTGTACTTGGGCGTTTAACATTCTGCCTAAGAGCATGCCAAAGGATTGTCTAGCATTGGATAAATGAGGGCCTTTGCGGGTATTACTGGTTGGTGCCGGCCTTTCCATTAAAGCACCTGAGATGATTGAATCGCCAACAAAAAGTAATTTTTTGGAAGGCAGTGAAGGTGTCTCTAACAAGTCGCCACTTTCTAAAATGAGTGATTTGAGACTAATGATGCCATGCCAAGATTCTCCGCGATTAATTAGTTCTATCTTGTTGAGTTTTGCTTGTTTAGCTTTGATTAGATAAAAAGGTTTAGGTGTCTTGGAAACCACTAAAATCTTGGCTAGTTTGTTATTTACAACAACGTCTATTCGGCCTTTGCCGTGTTGGCTGTAAGCAACCAACTGAACCCTTTCTGCTAAAGCATTAAAGTGCACACTGACCCCAGGATAACTGAGCTCAAGGCTGTTATTTGTGCTTAAGGTTCTGCCCATAATAGCAAACCGTGGATCATCAAAATAAACTTCTTTTTTCATTTCTAACCAAAACTCAGTTGGTTATGCGATATATGACAGGAATTATACGGTAGATGGTATGTTGAATTACATAGCAAAGCGTAAACTAATAGTGAACTTGTTTTCTTGGATTGCTTAAGGTTGATTAAATAACTGTTCACTTTGTGGATAATATTTGCTGATCAAAGCTCGTCAATGATTGACCTTAATGCAACAAGTGAAACGCTTCTCCCCAATTTTCCAGTCTAGCTGGATGCTTTCGCCCCGTTTTATACGGGGCTTTTTTATATCTAAACTACCCATAATTACTCCTTGCACAGCTCGATAGCACTTTTTGGTGACAACTGCATCAATATAAAAACTCTAAATAATATAAAGGTTTAACGAATATTTTAGGTGGTATCGAATGAAAGCATAGTAGCAAACGAATCTTTTCTATCTCGTTTAGTAGCAATTAAATCTTTACGATGATATCGAATTTAAGCAGTAAACCACTATTTTTTAAAGGAATTTTAGCCAATTTGGTTGAAATTATTTCCATTCCAAACTATAACTAATATTGTGGTTGCGCTAAAAAAAAGTTATAGGTCATAAGTAGCGCATCCAACATGTCGATTTTAGTATCAGTTCGCAAATAAGAGCTTAGCTAAATCGCGTGATTAGATTGGAAAATAAACTGAAAAATCCAAATATTTTAAATTATGGGAACAACACATGAAGAAAAACTTTTCTAAACTTTCGATGGGAATAAAGATGGGATTGTCGGCAACGGCTGCACTATCTTTGACAATGACCTCATCACTAATGGCTCAAGAGTCTGCTGATGCAAACGCTGACGTTGAAAAAATTGCGGTAGTTGGTAGTCGCGGAGCGCCACGTTCAGTAGGTGATTCTCCTGTACCCATCGATATAATTGGTGGAGACGAGCTGTCGAAAAACGCATCTACTGACATGCTAGATATGTTGGTTGCAGCGGTTCCGTCATTTAACGTCCGTGCACAACCCATTAGTGACGCGGCTTCCTTAATTCGTCCGGTAAATTTGCGTGGTTTATCCTCTGATAGTACGTTGATTTTGTTAAATGGTAAGCGCCGTCACCGTGCATCAGTAATTGCTTTCCAAGGGGGTGGTGTAAACGATGGGGCACAAGGCCCAGACATTTCTGTTATTCCTAGTGTCGCTCTTAAGCAAGTTGAAGTGTTACGGGATGGTGCGGCTGCGCAATATGGTTCAGATGCCATTGCTGGGGTAATGAACTTTGTGCTTAAAGATGATTCTGAAGGGGGATCTTTCTCGATTCGCCAAGGTAGTTATTATGAAGGTGATGGTGATTCAACAGTATTCGACGGTAACATTGGTTTGCCTTTCACTACCGAAGGTTTTGCCAACTTTAGTTTTCAGTATAAAACTGCAGATGCCACTAGCCGCAGTGTGCAACGTCCAGATGCTCAGGCTATATTTGAAGCTGGCAATACAGAAATACAAAACCCTGCACAAATATGGGGTAACCCAGAAATTGATGACGATATAACCATTTTCGGTAATATTGGTCTTGATTTAGGTGATGATAAAGAATTTTATTTATTCGGTAACTACTCAGAGCGTGACGTGACAGGTGGTTTTTATTACCGTAATCCCCATAACCGCGGTAACGTTTATTCAAATGACGGCGGTGAAACATTGTTGGTTGGTGCTGTAAACGGCGATCAAAGCAGTTGTGCTGTAGTGCCTGCAAATGTTCCCAACGTGCTAGACACGCAAGAATATATGGATATGGTTGCAGATCCAAATTGTTTCTCAATGAACATGGTTCCTGGTTTTGCAGGCGGTTATACACCTCAGTTCGGTGGTAATATTACCGATACATCTTTAACAATGGGAACCAAAGGCGAGATTAAATCAGGCTTTTTGGCGGATTGGTATTTTGATTTAAGTGGTTCAGTCGGCCGCAGTGAATCTAAATTTAACCTGAAAAATACTCTAAACCCTTCTTTAGGTTTAGATACACCTACGGAATTTGAAACAGGCTCATATATCCAATTAGAAAAAACCTTTAACTTCGATTTAGTTAAACAATTAGAAATGGGCGGTAAAGATGTTAATTTCGCATCTGGATTAGAGTGGCGTGAAGAAAGCTTTGAAATTGTTGCAGGTGAACAGGCTTCTTGGGAGGCTGGTGAATACGCAGACCAAGGCTTTAACATCGGTTCTCACGGCTTCAAAGGTTTTGGTCCAGAGTCGGCAGGTGTAAACACACGTCGCAATGTGGGTGCATATTTAGATGTGGAAAGTTACTTAACCGACGATTTCCTACTAGGTGCAGCAATTAGATACGAGGACTTCTCTTCTTTTGGTGACACATTAGACTATAAATTGACGGTTCAGTATGTTGTTAACGATACTGTGTCTCTACGTGGCTCTCACAGTACTGGTTTTAGAGCGCCAACTGTTGGTCAGGCGAATGTTGTAAATACCCAGACTTCAATTGTTAATGGTGATTTAATCCAGACCTTTATCGCGCCACCAACGGATCCTTTGTCATCATTCTACGGCGGTAAAGAGTTAAATCCTGAAGAATCAACTAGTTTTGCATTTGGTGCTGTAATTGAAACGGGTGATGTTTTCTTCACCATTGATTACTACAATATCGAAGTGACAGATCGTATCGCACAGTCAAGTCAGATTACGGTTCTTGAAGAAGACTATGAGGAACTTAGAAGTCTAGGTGTGCAAAATCCTGAGTTGATTTCAGCCGTTACTTACTACGCAAACGATTTCGATACTACAACTCAAGGTATCGATTTAGTGGCAAATTATTCCCTTAATTTGTTTGACGGTGATACAACTTTAAGTCTTGCTTATAACTGGAATGAAACTTCAGTTGATTCATTTAACCCAGAAACAACCGATGAAGGTAAAGTGCGCCGCTTAGAAAGAGGCATGCCAGACCATCGTGGAACATTCACCGTATCCCAGAGCTGGGAAGATGTAAGCATGTTCGTTCGTGCTAACTACTTTGGTGAATATTACGCGACTCATGCGGATGATACCTCTGATTGGGGTTCTGAGATTGCTGATTCTGCGGTAACTGTAGATATTGAAGTGAGCTATTACATCAATGACTCATTTACCATTTCTGCTGGAGCAAACAACTTGTTTGATCAAGAAGCTCAAAAACTCAAAGACGGTACTTTGGGTGAGTTAGGTGCCATATATTATGAAAGTGGTCCTTTCGATTACAACGGTGGTTATTACTATGTTCAGGGTACGTACAGTTTCTAAACGCTATCTGTTTTAGTACTAAAAACCAATAAATTAAAAGACCTCCAATTGGAGGTCTTTTTGATTTTATACCGTGAAAAATAAAAATTTTTTGATTAAATATGAAGTGTTACAAACTGCCATATTGCTTCAAGCCAAACTAAAGTTAGCAGGGTTAACGCGATAAATACTGCCGATGAGCCCATGTCTTTAGCGCGACCAATGAGGACATTGTTTTCCAGGGTTATTGCATCAGCCAAAGCTTCAATGGCGGAATTAACAATCTCCGCAAACAATACAAAAAGTAAACAGCTAATCAGCACCAGCAGGTGTAAGGTCGATGATGCAATCACAAATGAAAAAGGTAACAAAACCAATGCCATGATCAATTCTTGGCGAAATGCTGATTCATGTTGCCACGCCGCAGAAAAACCACGAAAAGAGCATTGTGTGGCTTTGATTATCCGCGTTAACCCTTTGCCATTAGGTTTATTCACTAGCTTTAATTTTTCGTCAATAATAGGTGCTGGAGTCACTTTATTTTTCATAAAATTGGTCTTGTGATTTAACCTTAAACTTGCACTCGGGGTTAACTATCAAACTGCTTAGTTTGGATAGCGTTTTTGCAGGCCCTGATAAACACAATCGCTGTAATTATGAAGGCTGATATCTAGCTCGTTTAATACTTCAACTAAGTGTTCGTTATCTTCACGGCCTAACCAAACTTTTAAATAGGTGCCATCTTTATAGCCATTGTCTTGGCGGAAAAAGTTAAGAACGTTTTTACCAACGTACTGACGATAAAGCTCATCTGAGTCCATTTCAGCTTGTTCTACAATTTTAATGAATAATGGTACTGAAAAGCGTTTAGCGGCGCATAAGCCAGCCATTAATTCCAAATTATCTAAAATATCTTGGTCATTAAACGCATATTCTTTGCCGTCGAACGTAACGGACTGGACACCACTAATCAATTCACTTGCAATAGTTTCGGCAGAGGACTCTATGTTGCCATCAAAGTCGATAATGATTGCGGAAAGAGCAAAATGCCAAATGTCCACTAATTCCATTTGCAACTGGGGTAGGTCTTTTTGTTGCGCTTTCCACCATTTCCACCCATGATGTTCAATCCCCTCGACCGCCTCTATCATTGCAGCTCTAAGGTATTGATATCCAGCAGTTAACCACTGGGCATTAACCTTTTGATTCATTTTGGCTTGAAGGTTAAGCATAGTATTAAGTTGAGTTGAGGAGAGCATAAAAGTCCTTGTGTAGAATTAGCGAGTGCATAGTGTACTTGTTTTGTGATAATCGGCATAGCCTGAAACAGACTAATCATAATTATAATATTAACCGTTAAATAGTTGCACATCGTCATGTGACAAACATGCTTTAGAGTGCTTTCTATTAGGTAATAAACTAAAAATTTAGGAGACAGGTGTGAAGAAATACGTAGTTATTTGCTTGATGTTATTTTCATCAGTAGCGTTTTCCCAAAGTAAATCAATCAGTGATTTTACTAGCGGAATGCAGTCAAATGTGGGGTTTTACACCGTCTATTACCAGCAAGATAGTGGGAAGTTATACTTACAGATTGATAACTTTGGTGAACAAATCATATTCCAAAGTAGCTTACCTCAAGGTATTGGTTCAAATGATATTGGCCTCGATAGACTGCAACTTGGTAAAACACGTTTAGTTGTTTTCGAACGTTTTGGCGATAAAGTCCTCCTAAAGCAGCTTAATACACAGTTCCGTTCGACTACGGATAATGCTGCCGAAGCGGCCAGTATTGATGAAGCTTTTGCTGATTCTGTTATCGCCGGCTTTAAGATTTTAGCCCAACAAGATGGCGCTGTTTTAGTCGACTATACGGAGTTTTTGTTATCTGATATCCACGGAATTTCAGCGCGCTTAACTCGTGCCAAACAGGGCAGCTTTAAAGTGGATACGAAACGCAGTGCAGTCTATATGCCACGCACTAAATCCTTTGTCGACAATACTGAGATGGAATCACTAGTTACCTTTGGTGGTACTAATCCAGGCAAGTACCTACAACAAGTCACTCCTTCTCCTGATAGCGTAACCGTACATTTGCATCATTCATTAATCAGATTGCCTGACGATAAGTTTGAGCCTAGAGCGTTTAGTCCTAATTCTGGCTTTAATAAAATGACATTTCAGGATTATTCGGTGCCCATTGAAGATTCAATGGAGCAAAGTTTAATTCGACGTCATCGATTATTTAAAAAAGATCCCAACGCTGCGGTCAGTGAAGCCGTTGAGCCTATCATATACTACTTAGATCCAGGTGTTCCTGAGCCGGTGAGAGGTGCTTTGTATGAAGGTGCAATGTGGTGGGATCAAGCGTTCACTAAAATTGGCTACAAAAATGCGTTTCAAGTGAAAATGTTGCCTGAAGATGCGGATCCCATGGACGTTAGATACAACGTTATCAATTGGGTTCACCGCGCAACTCGTGGCTGGTCTTACGGCATGTCAGTGCGCGACCCGCGTACAGGTGAAATCATTAAAGGCCAGGTTACCTTGGGTTCACTGCGTGTACGTCAGGATTACCTCATTGCTTTGGGTTTAACTAGTCCATTTAAACAAAATGATAGTAGTATCGAAGAGCAAAAGGAAATGGCCTTAGCTCGTATCAGACAGCTTTCCGCACATGAAGTGGGTCATACCCTAGGTCTGGCGCATAACTTTGCCGCTAGTGCTTATGGTCGTGAGTCGGTAATGGATTACCCCCATCCTACGGTCAGAATAAAAAATGGCAAAGTGGATATCTCTGATGCTTACGCAGTGGGAATGGGAAAATGGGATGACCACACCATTGCTTATGGTTATCAAGATTTACCTGATGGTGTAAATGAAGAGGACTATCTAAAAGATACGATTCAAAAAGCACTTAATTCTGGTTTACTTTATATAAGCGATCGTGATGCTAGACCTAGCCATGCTATCAGTCCTATTGGTCATTTGTGGGACAACGGTAAAGATCCGGTTGAAGAGTTACACAACCTAATAGAAGTGCGCGATGTTGCTTTGTCACAATTTGGTATTAATTCCATTCCTGAAGGGAAAACTCTAGCGTCATTGCAAGAAACCTTAGTACCGATTTATTACCTCCACCGTTATCAGCTAGACGCTGTAGTTAAACTAATTGGTGGTTTAAACTATGCCTATGAAAGCAAAGGTGATTACCCAAAACCTAAGGGCGTATCCTATGTTGAGCAAAATGCACAAATGGCGGCGCTAGATGCCATGCTTGAAACCCTTTCACCTGAATTTCTGCATATTCCCGCTAACATTACAGCGTTAATCGCGCCTAAGAGTTTGGGTGAGTCAAATACCCATGAAAGTTTCCATGGTCGTAACGGGTTGAGCTTTGATCCCATTAGTGCTGCGGAATCGGGAGCTGGGTACACTTTGGGTCTACTACTTAAAGCAGAACGCTTAAATCGCCTTGCAGCGCGTCCGATAAATAGTCGAGATCAATTAACTATCCCTGTTCTGCTAGAGAAATTATTCGATGCGACAATACAGCAAAAATCGAGTAAATTTGCTGCTAATGTTAAGCTGCGGGTAGATTATGTAGTGCTCAATAGTGTTATCCAAGCAATGCAGGTTAAGGAAATTGCTCCAGAAGCCCAAGGCGCATTGTTAGATGGCTTGATGGATTTACACACTTGGTTGAAGAAAAATTCACGTTATGGTCAAAACAAAGTTATGGCCAAACAGTTGGATTGGTTTATGGCAACAGGTGAATGGAAAGGCAACTTTGAAGTGAAACCACTTCCTCCCGGTTCGCCAATCTAAACATCAATATTCATAAATAATATGTAAGCCGGCTTTTGCCGGCTTTTTTATGATTTAACAGTAGTTATAGGTTATTCGGGAACAGCAATGAAAAGTAGAAAAATGCATAGAGTCATCGGTATATTGTTAATTTTACCTATGTTTGGTTGGGTCGTAACTGGATTCATATTTTTTACTAAGCCTGGCTATGAAGGTGCTTATGATCAACTCGCGATTAAAACCTATCCTTTAAAGAGCGCATTTGTTATTCCGCCAGAGGCTAACTGGTTGGAAGCAAAAGTTGTTAAAACCATATTGGGCCATCATTTATTGGTGAAAACAAAAGATGGTTTAGAGCATTTAGATCCTATTTCCTATCAACCTAAGAAGTTAGTCGACGGTGAAGCCTTGCAATTGCTCATCAATGATACATTTTTACATGATCCTCAACGTTATGGGGTTGTGGTATCCATTGACGGCAACCAAGCTCTTACAAACACTGGTGTCGAGGTGATCTTGAACTGGTCGCAACTTAGTTTAAGACAAAGTGGCCAAGATACTGCGCTTATCAATTTATTGTACAAAATACATTATTTGCAGTGGACCCCATTCAAAGAGTTTAATCAAGTTTTCGGTTTTTTGGGTCTAATGCTATTAATTTTATTAACCCTATTTGGCATTAAAATGGTTATCTCCACTAAACCTAAAAGAGCGTAAGTCCAAGTGACAATCTACATATTCTAATTAACAGCAATTGATATTACCCATTGACATGTGAAATTTCACATATATGATAAATAATATATATGAATATTCGAATGTGTGTATGAGCCCCTTAAAAATTTTTAAATGTCTGTCTGACGATACTCGACTGAAATCCGTAATGTTGATCGCGGAATTTGGTGAGTTGTGCGTTTGTGATCTTATGCAGGCGCTAGGTCTTGAACAACCCAAAATCTCCCGCCACCTTGCCGAGTTACGTAAATGTGGTGTGTTACTTGATGAAAGACGGGGAAAGTGGGTGTATTACCGACTTCACCCTGAATTACCTGAATGGGCAAATAAGGTGATCAGCGAATCTAGTGTGCATAACAAGTCGTACTATGAAGAGGCACTAGACAGACTTAAGGTTGCACAAATAATTCCCTCTAACTGCTGTTAATTAAGGTTTTAGCATGAAAATTTTATACATTTGTACTCACAACCGGTGCCGTAGCATCCTTTCTGAAGCTATCACAAATCAGTTAGCGGGGGAGGTGATTGAAGCAAAGAGTGCGGGTAGTCAGCCCGCTGGAGAAGTTCATCCTTTATCCATCAAATATTTGCAACAAGCGGGTATTTCAATTGCGGGTTTGCAGAGTCAATCGTGGAACGACTTTGAACACTTCGATGCAGATTTGGTGGTCACAGTCTGTGACTCAGCCGCAGGAGAGTCTTGTCCCCTATGGTTTGGAAAGTCTTTAAAAGTTCATTGGGGGTTAAGTGATCCCTCTAAGGTCCAAGGGTCAGAAGCACAGATCGCCGCCTCTTTTGAAGCTTGCATTGAGGAGATTACCGCCAGGGTCAAACAATTGAGAACCTTAGCCGAAAAAGACCTTGATTCTAGCCAGTTGAAATTGGCTTTAGCTGAATTGGGAGCGCACTAATTATGATTCAGGATACCTCTTTAGCTAACATTGACGAGCAAAGCTTGCATAAACCAAGTTATGAAAAATGCTTGGCAGAACCTGCTGAACATGCACCGCGTATTTTGTTGTTACATGGCTCCATGCGAAAACGGGCCTTTAGCCGCTTAGTGGTTGAAGAGTGTGCCAGATTGTTAACCCACTTCGGCGCAGAAACCAAAATATTCAACCCTGAGGGATTGCCGCAAACCGACACGGAAGATGATAATCATCCAAAAGTCAAAGAGCTGCGTGAACTTATGCTGTGGTCGGAAGGTCAGGTATGGTGTTCACCTGAGCGACATGGTTCTATGACCAGTATCTTTAAAAGCCAAATCGATTGGGTGCCGTTAAATATCGGCGGTGTGCGTCCAACTCAAGGCAAAACCTTGGCGGTGATGCAAGTTTGTGGTGGTTCCCAGTCATTTAATGTGGTTAATCAATTACGCATTTTAGGCCGCTGGATGCGTATGGTAACGATCCCAAATCAATCGAGTGTGGCAAAAGCCTATTTAGAGTTTGATGAAAACGATCGGATGAAACCCTCAGCTTATTACAATCGCATCGTTGATGTGATGGAAGAGTTGATGAAATTCACTTTGTTATTGCGCAACAACAAAGACTATTTTGTTGACCGTTATTCTGAACGTGTTGAATCTGCTGAGCAAGTAAGCCAGCGGGTAAACCAGCGCTCAATATAAAATAGAGGAATATACCATGGGAATGTTTGAGCGCTATTTATCAGTGTGGGTGGGGTTAGCCATTATTTTGGGTATTTTAGCTGGCAGTATTGCACCGGGTGCATTTGCTGTTATTGCTAGTATTGAATATGCCCATGTGAATATTGTCATTGCGGTTTTGATTTGGTTAATGATCTACCCAATGATGGTACAGATTGATTTTTCATCATTAAAAGATGTGGGTAAAAAACCCAAAGGTTTAGCACTTACCTTAGTCGTCAACTGGCTAATCAAACCCTTTACTATGGCGTTTCTAGGCTGGTTATTTTTTAAAGGGCTGTTCGCAGATTGGATAGACCCGCAAACGGCCACAGAATATATTGCCGGAATGATCTTACTCGGTGTAGCGCCGTGTACAGCTATGGTGTTTGTTTGGAGCCAACTGGTTAAAGGGGATGCGAATTACACCCTAGTGCAGGTTTCTATCAATGACATCATTATGATCTTTGCGTTTGCCCCTATTGCAGGATTATTGTTAGGGGTGACTGATATAACGGTTCCTTGGGATACGTTATTTCTATCCGTTGTGCTCTACGTTTTGATCCCACTTGTGGCGGGTGCAATTACTCGTAAAAAGTTAGAGCAGAACGAACAAAGTACCCAAATTGATCGATTTTTAGGAACCATGAAACCTTGGTCAATAATTGGTTTATTGGCCACAGTTGTTCTGTTATTTGGTTTTCAGTCAGAAACCATTTTAGCCAAGCCTGAAGCAATCCTATTGATAGCCATTCCACTGTTAATTCAAACTTACGGTATTTTTGCTATTGCTTACTTCGTAGCGAAGAAGATGAAACTCACCCACAAGGTAGCCGCTCCAGCTTGTATGATTGGCACCTCTAACTTCTTTGAACTGGCTGTGGCAGTGGCCATTTCGTTATTTGGCTTGCACTCAGGAGCAGCCTTGGCAACGGTAGTGGGGGTGTTGGTGGAAGTTCCCGTAATGCTTTCATTAGTTTGGTTTGCTAATCGCACCCGCCATTGGTTTGATGAAGCCTAATTAGCGTGTGATGCCAGTGCAAAGTGGCATCACTCAGCGCTAAACAAAAGATATAAAGTTAAACCGCAGTTAACAAAATTCAGTTCTTGATTTTTGTTAACTACATGGATTTAAAGTTGTAAATGTTTCGTAATCTTTCTTGCTTCTATCATTAAAGACCTTTAAATTTTAACCATTAGTTTTTGCTTAAGAGTTCTACTATGTCTTCTAAACAGACATTTATTGCCGTCAATCGTTTTGGTTATGGTGCTAACTCACAGACCGTTGCTCATGTTAAGAACGATGCGCTAAATTGGTTGCTTGATCAAATTACCCCCAAAACTATTTCCCATGAATTAAAACAACTCAATTATCCATGGAGTAGTTTGTTGGCTGCAGAACAACTGGCTTTTTATCGAGAGCTGCGTGACCAGGAAAAAACAAGTATTGCAAAGGTTCAGCAACCTATGCAGCAACAAACTAGTGACAGCACGAAAGAAATAATAAATAACCAGATCAACTTGGCCATGTCGCATTCTCTTTCCCATTTACTTGCTACAGAACGCCCATTCTTTTGGCGCTTAGTGGACTTTTTTTCCAATCATTTTAGTGTCAGTGCAAATGGTTTTAATTTAAGAGCGCTTGCTCCCACTTTAGAAATGGAGGCAATAGCCCCCAATTTAACTGGGCATTTTTCAGACATGCTTATTGCAGTAGAAAGCCACCCAGCTATGCTGTTGTATTTAAATAATGAAAAATCCATTGGTCCCAATTCAAGAGTTGGTAAAAGAGGAGAAGGAAAGAAGGGTATAAATGAAAATTTAGCGAGAGAGATATTAGAGTTACATACCCTTGGCATTACCGCTGGGTATACACAAAATGATGTCACTGAACTCGCTAAAGCGATTTCCGGTTGGGGGCTGTCTAAAAAAGGTTTAAACGGGTTTGAATTTCGGCAAATAGCCCATGAGCCAGGTAGTCGCCAAATATTCGGTAAAACATACTCTGCCGGTGGTTTAAAACAAGGCCAAGAGATACTTTATGATCTGAGTGTCAATCAAAAAACTGCTGAATTTGTTTCGACAAAACTGGTTAAACACTTCATTAATGATCATCCTCCTCAAGCAATTGTAGACGGGATGGTGATTAAATGGGCAGAAACCAAAGGAAATATTTTCGAAGTGGTAAAAGCCATGCTAACCAATCCTTTAAGTTGGGTAGAAGACAGTTCTAAATTTAAAACCCCAAGGGAGTTTTTAATATCAACTTGTCGTGTTTGTGGACTTGAATCAATCAAACCTAGTTTTTTGAAAAGTTTGGCTATTTTGGGGCAACAGCCTTTTTCTGCTGGTTCGCCCGCAGGCTATGAAGACAGCAAAGGATTTTGGGCTGGACCAAGGGCTATGATGGGGAGAATTGAATGGGCCGAACACATTAGTAAATTTGTTAAAAAGCACCCATTGGCGATAGGCGAACAGGCGTTAGGGCCGTTACTACAAAAAAATACGGTGTTATCCATTGCTCGAGCGGAAACTAAACGTCAAGCCGTCACCTTATTGCTAATGAGTCCGGAGTTTCAAACAAGATGAGCATGCACAGACGAGATTTTATAAAAGCGGGTATGGCTGGTTGGATTATTGCGCATACTGCGGTTAACGGCGCCTTTGCTAACGCAGGGGCAATGGCAAAGAATAACAAAAAGTTGGTATGGGTGATGTTACGAGGTGCTATGGATTCATTACATGGCGTAATGCCTCTGGCAGATCCTGATTTTATGAACATACGTGGACCTTTAGTCAATCCCATAGAAAACCAATTGTTAAATATCGATAGTGGTTTTGCTTTACATCCAGCCCTTAAAAACTGTTTCAAATGGTATCAAAATGAGCAATTTTTACCCGTTGTAGCGGTTGCGTCAGGTTATCGTAAGCGATCACATTTTGATGGCCAAGATTTTATGGAATGCGGTTTAAACCAAGTGAATTATAATAGCGGTTGGTTAGCAAGAGCTGTGGAGTCAATGCATGGACATGGGTTAGCTATAGCACAAACTGTGCCTATTGCACTACGCGGTAGTCCAGCCAGTCAGACTTGGTTTCCATCTTATTTTACGGCTACTGATGATGATTTAATTGAACGTATGCGTTTCCTTTATGCAGAGAATTCTGAATTTTTGATGATGTTAGAAGATGCCGTGAAGAATCGAGATATGCTAGCAATGAATAACAAAAGTCGTGCCCGAGCAAACTTTTCGTATTTGGCTAGGCATTGTGGTGAGCTTCTAAGTCGGAATGACTCGGCCAATTGTGCAATGTTAGAACTAAATGGTTGGGATACTCATAGTAATCAAGCAAATCGAATGGACCGGCAATTTGATATTCTTGATAAAGGCCTTGCTGAATTAAAGACTGGATTGGCAGCAACATGGAAAAATACTGTGGTAATGGTGACTACAGAGTTTGGACGAACTGTGGCCATAAACGGAACTAAGGGCACTGATCATGGTACCGCCTCAGCGATGTTTTTATTGGGTGGAGCGCTTAAAGGTAAGCGGGTGCTAGGGCAGTGGCCGGGGTTGAGCGAACAGCAGCGTTTTGCTGGTCGGGATTTAATGCCTACCTCGGATGTGAGAAGTTGGATAGCTACAGTGCTGCAACAACATTGGGGATTATCGTTCGATAACTTGGCGAATGTCTTTCCGGGTATAAAACCGCTTAGCGAACGGCTAATTAAGGTTTAATAAAACCCTGTAAATCTCAACTGCATATTGTTGTTTCTGGCTTAATCACCGTGCACCAACATGGATCTTTTTTGAATTCATCAATAGTAGCTTCATTATAAATGCGTGAATGCTTGCCTCAACCCTTTGTGTAAATTAATTGTTATCAATAAGTTGTTTTGTTTTTCATTGTCGCTATGCTTGTTTTGTTTTAAAAGTTTATTAATAACAATGGTTTACCTTCTATTTTTGATTGTTAATTACAATTTATATATAAAACTAATACAAAAGTATTCGAATAATTAATTAAACTTATACGACTAATATCTCTACTATTTTTGTATTCTAAATCAGAGGATACATTTCATGCATTTCGATTACTCTCCAAAAACCCAAGCTTTACTTGACCGTCTTAACCAGTTTATGGACGAAAATATCTATCCCATAGAGCAAAAATATATTGAGCTTGTGGATAATAATCCGCAACGCTGGACAACGCCTGCATTAATGCAAGAGTTAAAAGAGAAAGCTAAAGCTGCGGATTTGTGGAATCTGTTTTTACCTGAAGAATATTTACCTTATGGGGCGGGATTAACCAACCTTGAATATGCGCCATTGTGTGAAGCAATGGGACGAGTGTTATGGAGCCCAGAAGTATTCAACTGTAGCGCGCCAGATACTGGTAATATGGAAGTATTGTCTAAGTACGGCAGTGAAGCCCACAAAAAGCAATGGTTAGAGCCCTTGCTCAATGGTGAAATTCGTAGCGCATTTGCGATGACCGAACCTGCTGTAGCATCCAGTGATGCCACCAATATTGAAACTGCTATCGTTCGTGATGGCGATGAATATGTGATCAATGGCCGTAAGTGGTATACCAGTGGTGCAATGAATACCAACTGTAAAATCATGGTCGTAATGGGGAAAACAGATCCTTCAGCGGACCGACATAGACAACAATCTCAAATATTAGTACCTATGGACACCGCTGGTGTCACTGTAGTGCGTCCAATGAAAGCCATGGGCTTTTATGATGAGCCTGTTGGTCATGCAGAAGTGTTGTTTGAAAATGTGCGCGTGCCTGCGAGCAATTTATTAGTGGGTGAGGGTGAAGGGTTTGCCATTGCCCAAGGTCGTTTAGGACCGGGTCGAATTCACCACTGTATGCGTCTTATCGGTTGTGCTCAACGTGCTCTAGATTTAGCCTGCGAAAGGGTTGAGAATCGTGTTGCATTTGGTCAACCTCTAAGTAAGCAGCAATCGGTGAGAGAATCTATCGCTCAAATGCATTGTGACATAGAGCAGGCTAGACTGCTTACTCTTAAAGCGGCTGATAAAATGGACCGTTACGGCAACAAAGTATCACGAGATATTATCGCAGCAATTAAAATTGTTGCCCCAAGCATGGCGTGTAAAGTGATTGATCAATCTATCCAAATGCACGGCGCTGAGGGAACCAGTCAAGATACTGTATTGTCGGCTATTTATGCCTATGCAAGAACCATTAGATTGGCAGATGGCCCAGATCAAGTGCACATGATGCAACTCGGTCGTAACTTGATTAAAGATCATGTTGGAAAGCAACAAAGCTAGATTTAAACGCAACATCAATTAATCAGCTAAATTAACTATTTAAAGGGGTTGAAGTGACGAAATCAGATTCAGTTAACCAGCTTGATATGGAAACGTTAGAAGCTTATTTTCGTGCCAACGTATTTGATTTTACGGGGGCCTTTAAAGCTGAAAAGTTTAGTGGCGGTCAATCGAATCCCACGTTTAAGATCACGGCGGGAGACACGAGTTATGTACTCAGACGTCAACCGCTGGGGAAATTGCTCAAATCAGCTCACGCAGTGGACCGAGAGTTTAAAGTTATCAATGCATTGCAAGATACTCAAGTGCCAGTGGCCAAGGTTTATCACCTGTGTGAAGACACCAGTGTCATTGGCAGTATGTTTTATGTGATGGAATATGTTGATGGCGCGGTTTACTGGAATAGTAGTCTGCCGGAGATTGAAAGCAATGAAAAACGCCATGCAATGTATAAGCAGATGGGGCAAGTGTTGGCTGATTTGCATGCTGTGGATGTGGGCGAAGTCGGGCTGAGTGACTACGGTAAAGCCGGTAATTATTTTGAACGGCAGCTTAGCCGCTGGTCGAAACAATATAAATTATCAGAGATTGATCCTATTCCAGACATGGATACATTGATCACTTGGTTAAACAACAATATTCCAGATGATGATGGCAAAGTATCCCTAGTTCATGGTGACTATCGCCTAGATAATTTAATGTTTTCGAAAACATCAGAAGAGATTATTGCGGTTTTAGATTGGGAGCTATCCACTCTAGGGCATCCACTAGCTGACCTAGCTTATCAGTGTATGCAATTGCGTCTGCCAGCGCATATCGGCCATTCTAGTGGTTTAGGTGGTGTGGATAGGCCAGCTTTAGGCATACCCAGTGAGCAGGAGTTTGTTGATTGGTATTGTCAACGTGCAGGTTTAGATAAAATTGAAAATTGGCATTTCTATCTAGCCTTTAGTTTCTTCCGTCTGGCTGCTATCGCGCAAGGTGTCGCTAAACGTGCCCAAGAAGGCAATGCATCCAATGCACAAGCGAATAAAGTGGGAGCCATGGTACCGCCGTTAGCCAGAATGGCTGTAGAATTAATTGAGGAACATCAATGAAAGCAATAGTGTGTAAAGAGTTCGCCAGCGTCGAAAAATTGAGTTACGAAGATGTACCTGACCCAAAAGCTGAAAAAGGTCAGGTTGTTGTAGATATAAGTGCCTCTGGGGTGAATTTTCCTGATGGATTATTAGTACAAGGCCTATACCAGATCAAACCAGACTTTCCATTTATTCCAGGTGGTGAAGTTGCAGGTGTAATTAGCGAAGTAGGGGAAGGAGTTCCACATTTAAAAGTTGGCAGTCGCGTTATTGCTCTGTGCATGTTAGGTGGGTATGCTGAAAAAGTCGCTGTTCCGGCTACCCATGTTCTGCCTTTACCTGATGAAATTCCTGACGATGAAGCTGCGGCCTTAGTTACCGCCCACGCTACGGCCCATCATGCGTTAAAACAGCGCGCCGACATTCAACCAGGAGAAACCTTAGTGGTTACAGGTGCAGCTGGTGGCACAGGGTTAGCCGCAGTACAAATTGGTAAAGCCATGGGTGCAAAAGTGATTGCTGTTTGTTCTACTCAAGAGAAGCTTGATATTGCCAAACAAAATGGTGCTGACATCCTGATCAATTACACCGAAAAGGATCTTAAAACAGCGTTAAAAGAGGCAACCGGTGGCAAGGGTGCTGATGTGGTTTATGAATGTGTTGGCGGGGATACCTTCCATGCATGTTCACGCAGCATGGGCTGGAATGGGCGGTTGTTGGTAGTCGGGTTTGCCGGTGGCACTATCCCAGAGTTTCCAGTTAACTTAGCTCTAGTGAAAGGGTATTCTGTGGTAGGAGTATTCTGGGGTTCATTTACTCAGCATCAACCTAAAGAATTCCAAGCTAATATGAAAGAGCTACTTACTTGGTATTTGCAAGGCAAAGTTAAAGTAATTGTGGATCAAACATTGCCGTTAGAACGGGCGCACGAAGCCCTTAACAAGGTACTCGGACGTGAAGTCAAAGGTAAAATGGCATTGAGACCTTAAACCGATTAATTCACTATAGATGATATAAGCGGCTAATATTCGTGCTTGAATCACTGCAAGTGAAATAATACACTGCGGCCTCATTTTTCTGAGGCCCTTTTTGTTCATGGATGTATCTTCGCGTCAATTTATCGTTTTACTGTTAGTAGGCTGGATGCTGCTAAGTGGTTGTTCGACCCAAAAGGCATTAACTAAAGCCGAGTTAGACGCGTTCAATGAGCACAATCAACTACTAAGTCAGGCAGAACACTTTGTCCATGGAAACATTTTTACGGGCATGGTTCATGTGCGGGCTACCAGCATACAAAGTTGGAATAGCCTTTTAAAAACCTACTCTTGCTCAGCTGATCTAGACCACAGAACACTAGATAACTCTTATAATCAAAACCAACCCATTTTCACTGACGCTATGCAAACCTTGGCAGAGTCTGAGGCTCTATTTACCTCTGAACAAGAGAAAAATGTTTTAGCAGATGTTTCTCAGCTCGCTTATCGCCTTTTTAGCATCAGTTATGCCAAAGGTTATGCCCACCAAATAAAACTGGCGGATGAGCTGTCTCCAGGTTTGCGAGCCGAGCTATGCGATGGAAAAGTGGATGAAGGCAACGCTTACTATTTGGGATATCGCAATTCAGTTGTCTGGCGTTCTTTTGGTAGCGCTCTTCTGGAAAACTTAAATGGATTACAGGCGCATGCTCGTAACGGCGACAAAGCATTTCAAAAGTTACTTGATCAACATTATGCACAATTTGATGCATTGGTTTACAGTCACGCCTATCAACAATCAGCAGCATATCAATCTTTGTTTTTTGAAATCAATAAGTTTGAAAACGTTGAATTATATGGCGAAGAAGTATCTCGGCTGTCAGTTCGTTATAGCGATATCGAGGTGCTAAACAAGCACAATGATTTTGCGTACCTAATGTTATCTTCTGGTTATCATTGGGGCATGATGTCTGTATTGGCATTATTAGAGGAAGAGTATCCTCGAGTCCATGACCTTAAGAAAGCTCAAGGAGTTCAATTGATAAAACAAAGCGTTGATAATTTAAGTGAGAGTGATTAACAACTATCAGGTTTCTAGAGTTGGTTTGATAAAAAATCTGAGCTGGGAGTGCCCAAGAGGTTTTTTTCATCAATCCATTGTCGCAATGTTTTGCCGTCGCGTTCTGGGGCCGTTAATTTGCTCTTAGGCAGGTTTTTCATCAACAGTTGCGCTGTATGGTGAGCTTCATTTAGCAAAGCGGTTCTAATGAGGCTCTGTCCACCACAACTAATCCCGTCATAATAGTGTTGTAGCTTCAGTCTATATTGGATTCTCATTTCAGTTAGTTTTTGCTGTAAGTTCGAATAATCATTGGAAGTAACGATGGCACAAAGACTATTTAAAGCCGTATTAATATCTCCTTTAGCGTTGCTTGCATAAAATACATTTATCATTACAACGGTTAAAATAAAAAATAATTTTTTTATCAACTGATTAATCCCTGTTTCAAACTGCTAATCAATTTAAGATTATTTTTCGAGCTGGAAGTTACGGTTGTTTTTAATTAAACGTCGCCTCAAAGCAACGATGCCAATCAAAAAGAGTAATAAGGTGGGCGCATTTGATATGGCATTAGCGCTATTCATGAAGCTGAGTAAAATATAGTCGTCCGATGACCAGCGAGTATTATGTAAATTGAGCGCCATCAACTCCCCATTGAAATTAATATCAGATGCATCAAAACCCACCACATTAGTCAGCAGGTCAAAGTCGGCAGGATTGAATAGGTTGGGAAGTATCGATAAAGTAAGTAATTCGTTAGCACCAAGTCCTAAGTTACCGTGTAGGTTACTGATCATCAGAGAGTTATCTTCAAAATCCACACTCAGATGGGGGTTGCCCACCAATAATAAGTTAAATTCACTTTCATTCTCTTTAGCAATAGACATTTTATTGTCACAATCCCAAATAATTGACGGCTCAATACCACACACTACCTCAGTACCTATAATGGAGGCTTGTGCTGAGAAAGAGCAGATCAATATCAAAGCGGTGAGTATTTTCATTCTAGAGTTGTCCGTATTACTAATAAAAATTTTAGGGGTTAACTTTAAATTAATGTAGTTGGACAAAGATATAGAGGGATTGATACACGGGTATAGGGAGTAATACATGAGGGGGGATATATCATAAAGCGCTTAGCACTTTATGATATATCATTGATTGCATTATTTAGTGGGGAATTGGTAGTCTTTAAAGGTATCCCGTAATGCTAATTTATTCAGTTTTCCGGTTGCTGTATGAGGAAGTTCTTTAGCAAAAACAACATCTTCTGGCAGTGACCATTTATGCATTCTGTCTTTTAAGTATTCAATCACATCCTCACGGCTTAAATCGGCATTTTCAGCTAGCACTACGACTAACAAGGGGCGTTCTGTCCACTTCGGATGATAACGTCCAATTGCTGCTGCTTCGGCTATTTGTGGGTGGCTGGCTGCAGCGTTTTCGATGTCGATTGAGCTTATCCATTCTCCCCCCGATTTAATCACGTCTTTGGTACGGTCGGTAATTTGTAAATAGCCTTGTGGATCTATTGTGGCAACATCGCCAGTATTCATCCAACCATCTGTATCTACTGGGCAATCAGCATCTCCAGGAGTTTGTGACATACCGTAGTAACCTGTTGCAATCCACGGCCCTTTGACTTTTAACGCACCAAAAGCAACACCATCCCAAGGTAACTCGTTGTTTTCATTGTCGACAATTTTCATTTCGACGCCAAATACGCTTTTACCCTGTTTGAGTCTTAATTCGGTATCTTCTTCATCAGTTAGGTTTTCCATGCCTGGAGATAACGTAAACACAGTGCCAAGAGGACTCATCTCAGTCATGCCCCAACCCTGTTTCACTTCTGTTTGATAGTCGTTTTTAAAGCGCTCAATGATGCCTCTAGGACAAGCTGCTCCGCCGGAAGTAACGGCGCTTAAAGTGGGGACTTTTTTGCCGGTTTTATCAAGGTATTCCAATAACGCCATCCAAATGGTGGGTACACCTGAGCTGAGGGTAACCCCTTCGTTTTCAATCAATGACTGTAGAGTTTCACCATCCGCCATTTTAGGTCCTGGCATAACTAATTTACTGCCAACCATGACTCCCGCATAAGGGATACCCCAAGCATTAACATGAAACATAGGTACGATAGGCATGGTAACGCTTTTACATGACGCGTTTGTGGTATCGGGTAATGAACCAGCATAGGCATGTAAAATAGTTGAGCGATGGCTGTAAACAACACCTTTTGGATTGCCTGTTGTACCCGAGGTATAACACATCCCTGCGGCACTATTTTCATCGAACTCAGGCCATTGGTAGTCATCATCAAATTGGGTTAAGAGTTCTTCGTAGCAAATGACATTGTCCAAGGTTGTTTGCGGCATGTGATCTTTATCGGTCAATACTACAATCTTTTCAACACTTTTCAGGTGACTTTGTAACGACTCCACTAATGGCATCACTAACACATCAACGAACAAAATTTTATCTTCTGCATGATTGATTATGTAATTCACTTGTTCGGGAAAAAGTTTTGGGTTGATCATATGGCAGACCATACCTGTTCCGGAAATTCCGTAATATAATTCAAGGTGACGATAATCGTTCCAAGCTAGGGTACCTATGCGATCGCCAAATTCGACACCCATAGACTCCAATGCATTAGCTAATTGGCGGGTACGTTTGGCAAAATCTTTATAGGTATATCGATGTCTTGGATTGTCTGCGGTGACAGATACGATTTCACGGGTGGGGAAGTTTCTTTCAGCATGACGCAAAATTGACGATATCATCAATTGCGTTTTCATCATTAGTCCTTGCATTTATCGGCTCCTATTCAGGGAAATAAATTGTCATTCGATATAGCGATATTGGTTATTTTGGAGTGCAGTGTCAGTTTGTAAATAACCTTTAATATCAGCACATTAGTCTTTCTGTGACTTCTATTTAGTGCCAGTTAGCTAAGCCAGCACTTTGGTTGTTTTACCAAGCGCTAACGCCCTTTACCAGGCGCTAACGGCTCCATCAATGGCGATGGTTTGGCCGCTCATATACGAGTTGCCAGGCGATAAAATCAGTATCATGGTATTCACTATTTCTTGAGGGTCACCTAAGCGTCGCATGGGTGATCCTTGAGCTAAACGTTGTTGACTTTCTGGAGAGTCAAAACCGTCTACTGCCAAAATATTAGTTGGACTATAAAAAGGGCAGATAGCATTAGCACGGATCCCTTTTTTGGCATATTCCACGGCGGCAGTACGGGTTAAACCAACCACTGCGTGTTTCGCTGCGGCGTAAGCAGCACCTTTGGGCGCACCACCGATTCCCGCCATTGAGCTTAGGTTGAGAATATGTCCAGATCCTTGTTTTAACATGGCCTCAATTTGGTACTTCATGCCATATAAAACACCATTTACATTAACCGCCATTTGCTTGTCCATAATGCCTTGATCGATTTTATGCAGGGGCGTTAAAGGATGGGCAATGCCAGCGTTATTTACACCTATGTCTAACCTAGCAAATTTTTCCATGGCGGCATCTACCATTGCCTTAACTTGGTCTTCTTTGCTGACGTCACAAAGCATTGATATAACTTGGTTTTCACCCAACTGAAGAGAAGAAACCGTTTTGTCTAGCTCCTCACGATTTATATCGCTTATTACTAAGTTGCAGCCTCTGGCTGCTAATCCTTGTGACAGCAGACGACCAAATCCACTGGCAGCTCCTGTGATCATGGCCACTTGGCCGCTAAAATTGAGAAGTGAGTCCAAAACATTTACCTTCTTTAAAAACAATTTAAATCGTATTAACAACCTTTCAGCTTCACCTTTTCGCGCCCGACAATATTGGTTTCAGTTGCAGAAAATCAGCTAAAATCTAAGCACTTTTTGATAAGCTGAAAAATATCTTTGTGTTAATGGCATGTAAAACTAGGTACTTAGAAAATCAGATGCAAAACCGAAAGTCAACAGCTATGAAGTAAGCGTTTAACGGCAGTTTGGCTGATAATCAGCAAAATCAACTGCTATCGGCTGTATCAATTTCATTTATTTCTAATTATAAAATCAATAAATTTGGATGATTAGTTGGGCTGGCCTAGTATCTTAGTTCTATTAGTGAATAATCTAAAATTAGAGGATTTTATGAGCGCTGAACAATCTGCTGCTGTAGTAAGTCAAATTCAAGGTGAAGTCGCCTTAGTGATGATGCAAAACCCACCCGTTAATGCATTGTCGAAGTCGGTACGAATAGGATTAATTGACGAGATAAAAAAAGCCTTAGTTGATTCAAACATCAAAGCGATTGCTATTTCATCTCAGCTAGGTTTATTTTCCGGTGGCGCTGACATCAGTGAATTTTCTTCAGGAGATATTGAACCTCCTTTACCCGAAGTTCTCGAGTTAATTGAAAATGCCAACAAACCCATTATCGCAGTATTAAATGGTCCAGCCTTTGGTGGCGGATTAGAGGTTGCTTTAGCCTGCCATTACCGAATTACGTTTGCTGCCAATAAAGTTGGCTTGCCAGAAGTGAATTTGGGTATTTTACCTGGTGCTGGTGGTACTCAGCGTTTACCACGTTTAGCCGGTGTAGCTAAAGCGTTGGATATGATTGTGTCTGGTAAGCCTGTTAAAGCTTCTTCAGTGTCTGGTGTGTTCGACCTAATTGTTGAAAAACCTGAAAGCTTATTAACTGATAGTTTGGCATTCATCCAAGGGCTAATCAGCGATGGTTGTCCAATCAAACGAGTGAAAGACATCGAGATTGATCCTGCGACTGCGCCAGCAGAATTGTTTGCGCAGTATCGTCAAGGAATTGCCAAGCAAGCCCGTGGTTTTTTCTCTCCGGAGCGCTGTATTCAAGCTGTTGAAGCTGCAGTTCGCTTACCTCTTGATGAGGGCCTCAAAAAAGAGGGCGAATTGTTTATGGAGTGCATGAATTCACCTCAAGCTCGTGCGCAACAACATTTCTTCTTCGCTGAAAGAGCAGCAGGGCACGTTTCCGATTTTGATAAATCTACCCCAGTCAGAGAAATTAAGTCTGTTGGTATTATTGGTGCAGGCACCATGGGTGGCGGCATTGCAATGAATTTTGCGAACGTTGGTATCCCTGTTGTCATGCTAGAGCTTAAGCAAGAAGCCCTAGATAAAGGCTTAAGTGTTATTCGTCGTAACTACGAAAACTCTGCGAAGAAAGGCAAGCTTAGCCAACAAGATGTTGAAGACCGCATGGCATTGCTACAAGGCACAACAGAATACGCGGGTTTAGCCAATGTCGATTTAGTTATCGAAGCGGTATTTGAGAAAATGGATGTGAAAAAGCAAGTTTTCACTCAACTTGATGCCGTTTGTAAACCAGGTGCAATTTTAGCTTCCAATACCTCTACCCTGGATGTAAATGAGATCGCTGATTGTACCTCACGTCCAGAAGATGTCATTGGCCTACATTTCTTCAGTCCAGCCAACGTAATGAAGTTGTTGGAAGTGGTTAAAGGTGAAAAGACCTCTGCTGATGTGATCAAAACAAGCATGCAATTAGCCAAGAAAATTCGCAAAGTGGGTGTGTTAGTTGGCGTATGTTTCGGTTTTGTGGGCAACCGTATGATCGAACCTTATAGTCGAGAGTCTAACAGAATGCTTCTAGAGGGCGCATCTCCGGAGCACGTGGATAAAGTCATCTATGATTTTGGCTTACCCATGGGACCGTTCACTATGGGTGATATGGCCGGTTTGGATATTGGTTATTTCATTCGTCAATCTAGACAAGAACATATTGCTCATGATCCAACTTATGCCGTGGTCGCCGATCGTCTGGTTGAAGATGGCCGAGTAGGCTTAAAAGTGGGTAAAGGTGCCTACCTTTATGAGAAGGGCAATAGAAAACCCATTTCAGATCCCGCAGTAGCAGAGATTGCCAAAAAAGAAGCTGAGCGTCTAGGCGTTGAGCAGCGTGAGCATAGTGATCAAGAAATTTTAGAACGCTGCATTTTCACACTTATCAACGAAGGTGCCTACATTTTGGAAGAGGGCATTGCCGCTAAATCCAGTGATATCGATGTTATCTATGTATACGGATATGGGTTCCCTGTGCATCGTGGTGGCCCTATGCATTACGCGGATGAAATTGGTTTGGATAAAGTGTACGCCGCCATGTGTAAATACCGCGATGAGTTTGGTGAATACGGAAAAGCTTGGTTTGAACCGGCGCCTTTATTAAAACAACTAGCAGAGCAAGGTAAGCGATTCGCTGACTTCCGTAAGTAAGCATTATCAACATTAAACGTATTTTTAAGATTTTTAGAAAACAAGAATTTAAGGAAAGATTATGAAAGAAGCAGTAATTGTTTCAACAGCACGTACTCCAATTGGCCGCGCGTATCGCGGTGCTTTTAATAATTTAGAAGCACCAAGCTTAGCCGGTCACGCTATTAGCGCTGCGGTTAAAAAAGCCGGTATTGATCCAGCAAGCGTGGATGACGTTATTTTAGGTAGTGCCTTAACACAAGGCTCTGGCGGTATGAATATTGGTCGTTTAGGTGCTCTTGCCGGCGGACTACCTGTGACTGTTGGTGGCATGACCTTAGACCGTCAATGTAGTTCGGGTATGTATGCTATCGCCACCGCAGCGAAACACATTATTACCGATAATGTGCCTGTTATGGTAGCGGGAGGATTGGATTCAATCAGCTTAGTTCAAAACGATAAAATGAACATGTATCGCGCGGTCGATAAAGCTTTAGTGGCCAAGCACAAAGATATTTATATGCCCATGTTGCAAACTGCAGAAGTGGTTGCTAACCGTTATGGCATCAGTCGTGATGAACAAGATGAATACGCTTATCAAAGTCAAATGCGGACTGCTGCTGCACAGCAAGCGGGTAAATTTGACGATGAAATAGTGCCAGTGACCACAACCAAAGTTGTTATTAATAAAGAAACCAAAGAGCAAAGCTTACAAGAAGTTACTTTGACTAAAGATGAAGGAAACCGTGCTGAGACGACTCTTGAAGGCTTGAATAACCTTAAACCTGTTATCGAAGGTGGCTGTATTACCGCCGGTAACGCTAGTCAACTATCTGATGGTGCTTCAGCCAGTGTAATGATGGACAGCAAACTAGCTGAGCAATTGAACCTTAATGCGTTAGGTGCGTATAGAGGCATTGCTGTAGCTGGCTGTGAACCAGATGAAATGGGCATAGGTCCGGTTTTTGCCATTCCTAAGTTGCTTAAACAGCATGGTTTGAAAATGGAAGATATTGGTCTTTGGGAGCTTAATGAAGCATTTGCTGTACAAGTGCTTTATTGCCAGAAAACTCTTGGTATTCCAGCTGAGCTACTTAACGTAAATGGCGGTGCGGTATCTATTGGTCACCCTTATGGTATGAGTGGTGCGCGTATGGTTGGACACGCATTAATTGAAGGCAAGCGCAGAGGCGCTAAATACGTAGTATGTACTATGTGTATTGGCGGTGGCATGGGTGCTGCTGGTCTGTTTGAAGTATATTAATAGAATAATAAGGTAGTAAAAATTATGCAAAATTATAAATCTCCGGTACGTGATACCTTATTTGTTATGAACGAGCTGCTTGGTTTTGAAAAACACTATGAAAAATTAGGTTTTGAAGATGCCAATCCAGAAATGGTTGAAGCTATTACATCAGAAGCTGCTAAATTTACTGAAAACGTGTTAGCGCCGATCAATGCTATTGGTGATGAAGTAGGGTGTAAGTGGGAAGACGGTAACGTCACCACACCTCCAGGTTTTAAAGAAGCATACAAAACGTATTGTGAAGGCGGCTGGCCGTCAATGACACACCCCGTTGAATTTGGTGGTCAGGCGTTACCTTATTCTTTGGCTTCAGCGATTGCTGAATGGACTTCAGGTGCAAACCATTCTTGGGCTATGTACCCAGGGTTGAGCCAAGGGTGTATTGCCACTATTAATAGTCATGGTACCGATGAGCAAAAGCAAACATTTTTGCCTCCGCTAATTGAAGGTCGCTGGACAGGTACTATGTGTTTGACCGAATCACACTGTGGTTCCGACTTAGGTATGTTGAAAACCAAAGCGGTTCCAAATGATGACGGTACTTATAGTCTAACTGGAACGAAAATTTTTATTTCTGCTGGGGAGCATGATTTCTCTGAAAATATCGTGCATATCGTACTTGCTCGCTTGCCAGATGCACCAGCAGGAACCAAAGGTATTTCATTGTTTGTTGTACCTAAATTTAACGTTAATGAGCAAAGTGAAATTGTTGATCGTAATAATGTTAATTGTGGCTCAATTGAACATAAGATGGGAATTAAAGCGAGTGCCACTTGTGTGATCAATTTTGATAATGCCAAGGGGTACTTAATTGGCCCACCAAACCGTGGTTTGAATTGTATGTTTACCTTTATGAACACTGCTCGAATTGGTACCGGTTTAGAAGGTCTAGCTGGAACAGAAGCCGCGTTTCAAGGTGCATTAGCTTACGCTAAAGACAGATTGCAGTTCCGTTCTACAAAGGGCGCGGTTAATCCAGACGGTCCCGCAGATCCAATTATTGTACATCCTGATGTTCGTCGTATGCTGCTAACTCAAAAAGCCTTCGCTGAAGGAAATCGTGCGTTAGCCATCTATTGTATGCAAATGGTAGATATTACCCTATACAGTGAAGATGAAGCAGACAAACAAGTTGCTGAAGCTAAATTGGCATTATTGACCCCAATCGTTAAAGCGTTCTTAACTGAAACTGCCCAAGAAGCTACTAGTTATGGTATGCAAGTCTATGGCGGACATGGGTTCATTAAAGAGTGGGGCATGGAGCAACTAGCCCGTGATACACGAATATGTACAATGTATGAAGGCACTACTGGTATTCAAGCTATTGATTTATTAGGTCGTAAAATTTTAGGTTCTAAAGGCCAACTGTTAACAGTTTTTATTAAGGAAGTTCAAGAGTATTGCTTGAGTGTTCGTGATAAGTCTCAATTTAACGCATGGTCAAATGCAATTGAATCACACATTGATGAGTGGTCTCAAATGACTCAGGAAATTGCTAAACGTTCAGCTAGTAATCCAGATGAAGTTGGCGCAGCTTCCGTAGACTACCTAATGTACTCTGGCTACATCATTGTTGGCTACCTATGGCTAAAAATGGCCGTTGTTGCACAAGAAAAGCTAGATGCTGGCACTTCTGAGGTCGCTTTTTATGAAGCAAAACTGCAAACGGCTGACTTCTATTTTGCGCGTTTGCTTTCACGTACTCGTTCTCATGCATCGGCTATAGAAACAGGCTCTGAAAACTTGATGAGTATGCCTGTTGATTATTTCTTAATTGATTAAAATAAACTGACATCAGAAATGTAAGTCGATCAGTAGCGGATGAAGTATCATCCGCTTTTTTTGTTCTGTTCATTACAATAATGGGATATGAGAATGCAAAGTAAACTGGTTCAAATTGATGAATGTTATATTCACTACATAGAGATGTCTCAATGTGAGTCGCCAAAAGGTACCCTTATTTTTTTACATGGTTTTCCTGAAAACTGGCAAACTTGGCGTTATCAATTAATGCATTTTTCAAAACATTATCGTGTTATTGCACCTGATTTACCCGGTTATAATCAATCATCAAAACCAAAGGACGTTGAGTTTTATGAAGTTACCAATTTAATTGAGGTAATGAGTCGATTTGTCAGCTTTGTGTCGTCAGGCCAGCCTGTTTCACTTATAGCGCATGATTGGGGCGGGGCAATTGCGTGGCCGCTTGTGGCCTTTCATGGTGATTTATTTGCACGCTTAATTATTTTAAACGCAGCTCACCCAAGTACATTTACTCGTGAAATGATATGCAATCAACAGCAACGGGAAAAAAGTGCCTACATACATCAATTGATTGCTCAGGATGCAACTGAAACGGTAGCAAAAGATAACTTTCGCTTCTTAACCGATATGTTCTTAGATGAAGATGGCAATTCAGCATTGAGCGATGATGAAATCGCAGAATACCAAAGCAGTTGGCAAATCCCTGGGGTTCTTGATGCTATGTTGAACTATTATCGTGCTATGCCACAATTAGCGCCGATTAATACTAATGGTCACGGGTCAGGCCCTGTGACTGACACACAGAATATGAAGATCCCAAATATTAGAATTAACGTACCTACTTTAGTGATGTGGGGTATCCGAGATTTAGCATTTGTGCCTGAGGTGTTAAATGAGTTAGATGAATTTGTAGCGGATTTAAAAGTGGTTCCCTTTGAGAATGCTAATCATTGGTTACACCATCAATACCCGCAACAAGTAAATCAACTAATTGAACATTTTTTGGATTAAGGTTGATCTGATTTTGTGCAGTTTTGCCAGTGTTTGATAAGCAATATTATAGTCTATAAAAACGAAAAACAGCCTCAAAAGAGGCTGTTTCCCGAGGATGTAGACATTGCATGCCTACCTACCATGTTGAACTGTTCCAGTTCTTTATTCTTTCTTATATACGATCTTTGATAACGGCTGAGATAGGCGAAGCATCCAGACCATTCTCTGCTATCCAAGCTTGTAGCGTTTTACCATCATTCTCAGGAGAGGTTAAATTAGACTTCGGCATTTTTTTAACTAATAACGTACCAGTTTTAACCGCGTCGCTTAGCATAGCTGTACGTATAAGGCTGTTACCGTTACAGGTTACACCGGAGTAATAATCTTTTAATTTCATTTTATAGTCAGAGTGGACTTTTTTCATTTTCTTACGAAGTTCACTCTTATCATCAGTTTTGACGATGGTGCAAATGTTTTGCAACGCATCGTTAATATCGGCTTGTGCGGTGCCCGTTAAAAGTAAAGAAGTGGCTGCGATGGCAATTGAAGTTTTAACAATTTTCAACATGGTTAAATTCCTCTGTAAATTAACATATAAGTTGCGTCTGTGTTTGACGGTTTTAATTAAACAGTATTAGACTTTAGTTTAAAATCTTAACCTTGATACAAAGGTATTTGAAGTGATACCTAAATGGGGCTGATTTAATCTATCCATATGATATTGCTATGTAAATTACTTTATATCATTCAAAAATCCACGTTTGGGTGACCACTCAAATGACTTTTGTTAATTGCATCTCAATTATACAGGAGTGACTTTAACTAATTAACACTTAAGCAACGCTTGTTTTGAACAACGAAAAACAGCCTCAAAAGAGGCTGTTTTCCAAGGATGTAGACATTGCATGCCTACCTACCATGTTGAACTGATTCAGTTCTTTATTCTTTCTTAGATACGGTCTTTAATAACGGCTGAGATAGGTGAAGTATCTAGGCCATTCTCTGCTATCCAAGCCTGTAGCGTTTTTCCGTCATTTTCAGGAGAGGTTAAATTAGACTTTGGCATTTTTTTAACCATTAATGTACCAGTATTAACCGCGTCGCTTAACATAGCTGTGCGTATAAGGCTGTTACCGTTACAGCTTACACCGGAGTAATAATCTTTTAATTTCATTTTATAGTCAGAGTGGACTTTTTTCATTTTCTTACGAAGTTCACTCTTATCATCAGTTTTGACGATGGTGCAAATGTTTTGCAAAGCATCGTTAATATCGGCTTGTGCGGTGCCCGTTAAAAGTAAAGAAGTGGCTGCGATGGCAATTGAAGCTTTAACAATTTTCAACATGGTTAAATTCCTCTGTAAATTAACATATAAGTTGCGTCTGTGTTTGACGTTTTTAATTAAACGCCAATTTTTAAACACTTAAAACCTTACAGTTAATACTAAGGTATATAGTTAGATACGATGCAAGTTAGCCCTAATTTCATAATTCTTTGCACTCTGGTTAGTTTGAACTACAAGCACAACCTGATTCCCCCGCGATAGGGGAATAAAAAGTTTTAAATAAAGGGATTCCCGCTAATTGAAATGGCTCAAATAGCATTTTAATGATGGTTAAATTGACGTGCAACTTCAAAAATTTGTTCTCTCATCCAAATGTGAGCATGGTCATGATCCGCACTTACATGCCAGTACAAATAATGTTCCACAGGTGGCACATCAAAAGGCATTTCATAAAAAGAAAGATCGTAATGTTTTGCTAGATGGTAGGGGATACAAGCAATTAAATCAGTTTTCACTATGATACTTGGAATGGTTAGGAAATGCTGACCACGCAAAACTATTTTACGACGTTTGCCAATTTTGTCTAAGGCCAATTCAATCGGACCTGGATCGCTTCGTCTATGGGAAACATTAACCTGACCGAGCCTTAAAAATGTTTCCAAATCTATGCCATTACGAAGGTCGGGGTGGTTTTTTCGAGCCATTACCACAAACCTGTCTTGAGTAAATTGATGTTTGCACAAATGGGGGTCTGTAAAGGTAGATGAGTCAGCGAAAAAGTCTAGGCTGCCACTTGCCATTGCCGAAACCACAGCGTTACTTGAGAGTTCAAAATTAGTGATGGCGATTTTTGGTGCTCGGGTTTGTAAATTGGCCAGAAGTCGAGGCATGAGACTAGCTTCAAAAAGATCTCGAGTCGCAAAGTGAAAAGTTTTTTCCGCTGTTTCAGGGATAAATGTATGACTGTCTTGTACACTTTTGCGCAATAAAGATAGTGCGTCGCGAGCGGGCCCTATAATATTTTGAGCCACTGGCGTTGGTGTCATGCTATGACCTGTACGGACGAACAATGGATCATTTAGCATGTCTCTTAATCTAGCAAGAGAGTTACTGACTGCTGGTTGGGTGATACATAATACATCTGCTGCTTTGGTAAGACTGCCAGCGGTATAAATTGCATCAAAAACAGCAAATAAATTCAAGTCAATTCGATTTAAATTCATGTGGATCCTATGTTTAATTTACACTTACCTAATATAGGTTAGCCATTAGAAATCATGATGGAACATTATACATAACATTCATTTTATTAATAGTGCTTGTGTTGGTAAGATTTAAAGAATTTGTTAATAAATGTATATAAATAAGGGTGATACATGTCAAAATCGTTAATCAATTTAGTGGAAGGTGATGAATTGGGCCACACCGATTGGATTACTATTGATCAAGAAATAATTAATCAATTTGCTGATGCAACTAAAGATCATCAATGGATCCATGTGGACCAAGAACGTTGTGAAAAAGAAAGCCCATTTGGAATGCCAATTGCCCACGGATTATTGTCAACGGCGTTAATGCCAAATGCGTTTTATCAACTAATTAAATTGAATCCAACTAAGCAAACGTTACTGAATTATGGTGTTGATAGTTTGCGCTTCTTAGAGCCGGTTAGAGTAAATGATCGCATTCGCTATCAGGTTAGCTTGGATTCCAAAACAACTAAATCTACAGGGGTTCTCTATCGCTTCAATACGCAAGTAGAAATTGAAAATAGAGAAAAGCCCGCCATGATTGGTAAGTTTTTAATGCTATTGATTCAATAGAATTTTATTTACCTACCAAGTGACTGGTAGGGCCATATATTTAGGAAATGTTTACATATAAGTAACAGTAAATTTACATATGGTGAATATGCCCCTAATATTTGTCGGAGGCTGGGAGAAGTTGCTAGCTCAAAACAAAAATTAAATTATCAAGTGAAAGTATAGGTTTAATAACATTGTTTTTGGATGTTGCTTTGGCCACTACTGATCACGTTGATTTAGGGGACACTCAATGAAAATCAAGACTCGTATTAGCGCGTTAGCGGCAATTGTCTCTGCGCAATTTTTAGCGATGCCTAATTTGGCAGTTGCGCAAGAGCAACAGGCTAATGAAGAAGTTGAACTAATAATGGTGACGGGTAGCTTTGTTAGACGCTCGGAAAATTTTGAATCACCATCTCCTTTAGCCGTCATCGATAGCGTTGCAATAGACGCAATCGGTGCTAAAAATATTGCAGACATTACTCAAACACTAACTATCAATTCAGGAACGGAAAACAATCCTGATGCGTTTACCCAAAATGCAACTGCAGGCACATCCAATATTAACTTGCGTGGACTCGGGGTTGCATCAACCTTAGTGCTTTTGAATAATCGTCGCCAGGTTGTTAACTCCCAACCAACAAATGACGGTCTAAACTTCGTTGATACTAGTTCATTGGTACCCATGATTGCCATAAACCGTATGGAAGTGGTCAAAGATGGTGCTTCAGCACTTTATGGCTCTGATGCGGTAGCAGGTGTGGTTAACTTCATAACTAAACGTAATTATGAAGGCGCTATGATGAGCTTTGACTACCAGGATGGAGCTCATGGCGATAATAAGGAATACGTAGTTCAAGGTTTATGGGGCGCTAACGGTGACAAAGGCAATATTATGGCTGCGGTTAGCTATACAAACCGTTCACCATTGTTTATTAGCGACCGTCGTTTAAGTCGGCCTCAAGATGATACCAGTGCTTTGGGTAATCCAGGTTCGTACTTTTTAACCATTCCAGGGGTAGGGACCTTACCTATTATTGACCCTTATGGTTGTGAAGAGTTCGGCGGTTATCCTGATATACGTGCTCCAAGTGGCACCATTCCCGGTCTTGAAATTGGTCTTTGTGGTTTCGATTTTGGTCCTTACTATTCATACGTAGCAGATGAATCTCGCACGAATATTTACGCCCAAGGTACCTACCAGTTAACTGACGAAATTATGTGGACAACTGAATTTGGTTATGCAAGAAACCGAGCAGAGCGAGGAGGAGCGCCGAGCTTCCCAATTTTAACTTCACCCTTAGTGCCAGCGGATCATCCGCAAAACCCCTTTGGTGCTCCAGTGGCATTCTTCGGCCGTGCCGAAGGTAATGGTTTTGAAGGTGATGCAGCACAAACTGAGTCAGACACCTTTCGATTTAATACCGCGTTGCAAGGAGAGCTAGAAAATGGTTTCTGGGAAGTCAGTTATACCCGAGCGGTGAATGACTTCTTATTTAAAGTACCAGATGTGTTAAACACTGAATTTAACTTAGCATTAAATGGTCTAGGTGGAGGTCAGTGTAACCCATTGACAGGTACACCTGGTGAAGGCGATTGTGAATATTTTAATCCGTTTGCAACGTCATATACAACTGCACCAAACTCACAATATGTGATTGATTCATTTACCGGCGAACAACTTATTGACTCAAAATCTGATTTAGAAGTGTTCGAGGGATTAGCATCTTTCGAGGCATTTGAAATGGATGGCGGAGCTGTAGGGATAGCGTTGGGAATGCAATACAGAGAGGAAAAATTGTCACAAGATTATGATTCACTTGCTAACCAGGACAGTTTTACGTTTGTAATTGGTAACCCCGATTTTGACGGTTCATTAGATGTGTGGGCAATGTTCGGTGAATTAGCGTTACCTGTAACTGAAGATCTTGATATTCAAATAGCGGTACGTTATGAAGATTACGGCGGTACTATTGGGGATACCTTGGATCCTAAATTGGCATTCTCTTACCGAGCAAGTGAAACATTTTCTGTTAGAGGGTCCATTTCAACATCCTTTAGAGCGCCAACAGTATTTTTAAGAAATGGTGGAGTGACAACGCTACAACAATTGGTTGATCCGGTTCAAGAAGCTCAGTCATTTGCAGCGGTGCGTACATCAGGGAATGAAGACCTTACTCCAGAAGAATCCACTGCATATAATCTAGGCATATCGTTTGAACCAATTGATGACTTGTCAATTGAAGTGGATTATTGGACCTTCGAGTTTGACAATCTTATTATTCAAGAAAATGCACAAGCTGTTTTAAACTCTGATGCAACCAACCCTGATCGTGTAGTGCGAGCGGGGGATCCATTAACCGGTCCAGTGTTACAAGTTAACAATACTTATGTAAATGCGAGTTCATTGGAAACTTCTGGATTAGATATTGTGGGCAGTTACAAAGTTGAAACAGATAATGCAGGAACCTTTACGCCATCGATTAATGCGACATATATTACTAAATATGATTTAGATGATCCTCAAGCAGGAATGATTGATGGGGCTGGCAGACGTAACTTCAATAATATCGGAGTGTCTTCACCAGAGTTACGTATGAATCTTGGTTTACATTGGAGCGCGGGTGTTCATGCGGCTAACGTATTTGTTCGTTACATCAGTGGTTATGATGATGACCAAAACTGTAGCGATGGTACATTGGCAACGGGCGGTGAGTGTGCAACCAATAGTTACTATGAAGTAGATAGCCATGTAACTATTGATGCTCAATATAACCTGGACTTAGGCTCTATGCTTGAAACTGACATGAGCTATGTACTATCTATTGGTGGTATTAACTTAATGGATGAAAACCCTCCGCAATTGTTCACTAACAGTGGGTTTGATTCGAAAGTTCATGATCCACGTGGTAGACAAATATACGCTAGATTGGCGGTAGAGTTCTAAGCTATATAATTGACCATACACAATCCCCGACTAGGTTCGGGGATTTTTTTTGTAAATAAGCGCTGCCATATTGAGCAATCACTTTTTGACTGAAATCTTTCAATTCTTTAATTTTTTATCAACACTTAACACCCACAAGTTACTTAAGGACACTAAGTTATGGCTAAAAAATACAACCAACAACAAATCAGAGATGCACTTTTAGATCTTAACGAAGGAAAAAGTGAAGAACAAAAGTGGCAAGTTAACGGCAGTAAATTAATTAAAACCTTTAAGTTTAAGAGTTTTGTTCGTGCTTTTGGTTGGATGTCACAAGTTGCGATTTGGGCAGAAAAGTTAAACCACCATCCAGAATGGTTTAATGTTTATAACAAGGTGGAAGTCGAATTAACTACCCATGATGTGGATGGGATCAGTGAATTAGATTTTAAATTGGCAGAAAAAATGGATTTATTTCATTAGTTTTAATAACAAGAGTGAGGTTAATTGTACGTAAAATAAGCCTTTTGTTTTAATTTTGACCGAACGGTCAGAGATATGAAAGTTTTATTATATTTTTTGCATATCTTGCTTGCACAGCGTAAATGGCTATGTATAATACGCACCACTTGAGAGGGAAGAGAAACAAAACAACTACCCAATCAAACCAGTTTCAAGCGCGGGATGGAGCAGTCTGGTAGCTCGTCGGGCTCATAACCCGAAGGTCGTAGGTTCAAATCCTGCTCCCGCAACCACATTCAAGGCCTCGATTATTCGAGGCCTTTTTTGTTTGTGTTAAGCAAACTCCCTTTCAAAGGCTCAAACTGTTTATTAAGTTGAATAGCGCACTAAGACCGTTAGTGACTAACTGTTGTTAGCAAGTTAAACTAGACTCTCACCCATTATTGAAAGTAACACTGTGTCATCGCTCAAATATCTATCCGCTTATTCCCCTGATTTACAGCAGCAAATAACTGAATTGTTAGAGTCTGATCGTTTAACTGACTATCTGCTGAAAAAATATCCGCTGGTGCATAGTGTGCCAAACGATAATGCATTGCGTGAATATGTCATCACGTTAAAAAATCAATACCTTAAAAAGTCCCAACCTTTGAGTAAAGTAGTATTTGATAAGAAGATCCATGTGGTTGATAACGCCCTAGGTTTACACAGTTATGTGTCTCGAGTGCAGGGGGGAAAGCTTAAAAGTAAGAATGAAATTCGTATCAGTACCTTATTTAAAAATACGCCCGTTGAATTTTTAAACATGATAGTGGTGCATGAATTGGCGCATTTAAAACAAAAGGAACATAACAAAGCGTTTTATCAACTTTGTTGTCATATGTTACCCAATTACCACCAGGTAGAGTTTGATGTACGAGTTTATCTAACGCATCTTGAGCATAAAGGCGAGGTTTACCAGAACCAGCCACAACACCCTTAATAAGGTAACCATGAATTATCAATTTATACGCAATTTACGAGGTATTCCTGAAGCGCAATTTGAGATGGGACATGAGGCTTTTTCCCGTTGGTTTTCAGAAGAACTTGGGACAAATAAAGATAAGATAATGGAAATCTTTTCTGCTATTGATTCACTCGAAAAACGCCAAATCAAAGAGTACCGGTCAACGGGATTAGAGTTTGATTTGCAAATGGACTTTGATGAAGTGGAAGTCAGATCTAAGGACTTGGATATGCAGGGGCCTGATGAACTTCCCGAAGGGACTGAGTTATATGATCAAGAATCTGTCTCAGGCTGTGGACTGGAAGACTTCAAGCAAGTTCTAAATTCGTGGTGTGACTTTGTCAGTGGAAAATAAGCCTGACTTAGCCACGACCAAAGCTGCGAAAAACAGCATTGTCGATAATTTTGTAGCACCAAAATGTTTAGATGACATTAGCGTACTTTATCAAGATGAGTCTATTTTACTGATCAATAAACCAAGTGGTTTGCTTTCTTTGTCGGGTAAAAATCCCAAGAACTATGACTCTGTGCATTTTCGGTTAGTGAAACAATTTAGTTCTGCAACTATGGTTCACCGTTTAGATATAGGAACATCAGGCATTATGGTGATTGCCTTGAATAAACAAGTTAACCGCCATCTGGCTAAGCAATTTGAGCAGCGTACAGTTCAAAAATCCTATGTTAGCTTGTTACATGGGCATCTTGAACAGGATGAAGGACAAATTAGCCAACCTATTGCCAAAGATCCTAATCTATTTCCAAAAGTTAAAATCTGCTCGGTAGAAGGCAAAGCGGCTGTTACCCAATATACCGTATTGAAGCGCTTAACGACTCCCCATGCAACTCGTGTTCGGTATCAGCCGCAAACCGGCAGGACCCATCAATTACGTATTCACAGCCAGTTTATACAACATCCTATTTTAGGTTGTGATTTATATGGCACTGGCGATAGTTTTGCGGGGGCTGATAGGCTAATGTTGCATGCGGAAAGTATCGTCTTCGAACACCCCGTTACAGGCAAAAAAGTGCACGGAGTCTGCCCGCCACCTTTCTAAATACTCTATAAGGCGGTTGTGGGGAATCCTAGGTTGGTTATGCTTGCTATTATTTTAATTTGAAGCCTGTTTAATATGCTCATGTTCAAAAATACATATTTGGTTTTTTCCCAAAGCCTTGGCTTGATACAATGCCTGATCTGCACTTTTAATTAAAACATCAGGTTGATCCTTTCGGTCTGGAACTAAGCAGTGCAAACCAATACTAACGGTGGTTTTAATGGCTGAAATTTGGTCTCGGCTTGTTTCTAAGCAAACGACGGTTTGCTCGATTAAAGTGCGAATGTCTTCTGCAACTTTTAACGCTCCAGCAAGATCAGTATTGGGAAGGATACACGCAAACTCTTCGCCACCGTATCGCGCCACTAAGTCACCGGGACGATGAGCGCAGGTAGCTACTTTTTCTGCAAGTACTTTTAAGAATTTATCTCCAGCTTGATGTCCATAGGTGTCGTTTAACTGTTTGAAGTTATCCGCATCTATCATCAGCAGGGCCAGTGAGTTTTTCTCTCGTGCACAGGATAACCAATCAGTAAGCAACTGTTCGTCAAATTGATAACGATTGCTCACGCCAGTTAAACCATCAATTAAGGCTAATCTGCGTAGCAAATCCGATTGTCGTTTGATCTGCGCATGGCTTTGCACTCGCGCCCACATGATAGTGGGATTAATTGGCTTACGAATAAAGTCAACGCCACCCACCTCAAACCCTTTTACTTCATCAGCTTCATCAATGTTTGAGGTAATGAAAATTACAGGAATATGTGAGGTGATCACATTTTCCTTTATCTTTTCACAAACCTGAAAGCCGTCTAAATGCGGCATATTGATATCTAGGAGGATGATGTCCGGTAGTAATTCGTTGGCCATTTCAACGCATTGAGCGCCGTCGCTTGCCATAAAAATGTGGAAGTCGTCCTGAAACACTTCGTATATCTGTCTCACCACTAAAGGCTGATCGTCTGCGATAAGCATAATAGGTGTACGATGAGATATATTGCCAAAACTTACCTGTTTATTTGTCATTATGGATACTCTGTGTACAGCTTCATGATTGACCTAAAATGAATTCCAATGCTGCTTTAAACTTCAACTGCTCTACATATTTGTTGAGAGTTGCTAATTCATTGTCGTCGGGAAACTGTTTAATCAAGTTGTTAACGTACCGGATGATAGATAGATCACTTTGTTCTAATAAATGAATGATCTTTTGACGACTGTCTTGGTTAATTTGCGGGTTGCTATGTGATTCGGTGTTTTTAGGCATCTCAGTTTTTACAAACAATTGTTGTAAACGCTGGAGGTTGAACGCATGTAATCTAGAAAGGGTTTCCAGCATCTCTATATTTTGCTGTTCGTTTAATTGGTTTTTTTTAGCCAAAGCATGAAAACTAACCACATAATTATACACATCGTTAGCACCTATTGTTCCGGCTAACCCTTTGAGAATATGTAGCGATGAGATAATTGTTTTTGAATCACGAGTGTGTTTTAGAATATTTAATTGTTCTAAAAACTCTTGGGCGTATAGGGTAATTAGGTTTTCCACTACGTCATGGTTTTGACCGAAGCGGTCTAAGACTTGTTGTCTAAGCTCTGAATCCGTCACAGTGCTATAGTCTTTTAAAATCTCAACGGATTGATTACTAGGGTGTTTTTGCAAAACTGCGAGTACTCCTTCACAAAGTTTATGCAAGCTAATGGGTTTAGCTAGGTGTGCATTCATGCCAACTTCATAACACTTAAGCTGATCTTCAGGCTGACAATCTGCTGTAGCGGCGATAATGGGTAAATTGTCGAAGCGTTGATCTAATCTAATTTTTTTAGTTGTAGTTAGACCGTCCAAGGTAGGCATATTAATGTCTAATAAGATGACGTCAAATTTTTTTGGCGAAGATTGAAGACGAGCAATCACTTCTTCTCCATTGGCAACGGCGGCAACCACTGCACCAGACATTTCAAGTAATCGCTTCAAAGCCTCCAATGTTAATGCGTTGTCATCTGCAATTAATATCGTTAAACCCGCTAATCTTTTCACCTAAGGATTTGCCTTTTTAATGTAATCAACAGAGATTTTTCAGAGCGGTGATTCCGTCTACCGATTTAAAATAATCAAAATGTAAATGCTAAACCTTTTTGAAAACTCGTCGTTTTAGTCTGCTAAACGGCTTTACCGTACTAAACGAAGATTCATTGTGCTTAAAACAGCAATATCTACACCAACGCAATATTTATATGAAAGTACGGGATGTCATTACTATTACTGGCGCTTTGTTGTTAACCGATTCGTGAATTCGCCATTTAAAAATTTCTGAGCTTTGGAGTGATCGAAATATGGTTATTTGAGTAATACTTTCATTAGTGTGAAAAATTTGCACGTTTTAACGAAAAACTCCGAATTTATGTAATACGTAAAAGGTGATTAAAAGTTGATTAAAACAAGTTAGTAGGGCAATGTTCTTTCACTTCGTAATAAATGTTCGTAGTTTAAATATAGAGATTATTAAAGGACGATGATGTGTTAAAAGTTTTATTGGTTGATGATGATAATGAGTTTACAGATGTGGCTTATCAAATTATCGAATTCTTGGGCCATGAGGTGTCCGTAGCGGGCTCGTTAAAGGAAGCGCGGCAATGGTTAGAGCATCAACAGTTTGATCATATATTACTTGATTTTATGTTGCCTGATGGTAGCGGATTACATCTTATCGATGAACTTGAGATAAGCGCTGGAAAGCAAACTTTTGTTACCTTAATTACAGGCCACCCTTCTGTCAAAGGGATGTTAGCTGGCTTGTGTGGTCCAAATATTAACTATTTAGTAAAACCCCTTCAGCGAGAAGATATTGAACAGGTATTGAATCGCAAATCTAAAAAAGCGCCTAAAAAATTAAGTAAATCTCTGCATTTTGGTTGTTTAATCGGTGAATCTGCTCAGATGAAAGAGCTCTACCTAATGATAGAGAGAGTCGCTAAAACCAACGCCAATGTTATGTTAATGGGGGAAAGTGGCGTGGGAAAAGAAGTCGTAGCCCAAGCTATCCATGCTGCAAGCGATTGCGAAGGTCCATTAATTGCTACCAACTGTGGAGCCTTGTCTAAGGAGCTAATTGGCAGCGAACTTTTCGGTCACGAAAAAGGGGCTTTTACCGGCGCTGTTGGGCGAAAAGATGGCGTATTTGAGCGGGCAGAAAAGGGGACGTTATTTCTTGATGAAGTTACCGAGATGCCCATTGATATGCAACCAAACCTGCTACGTGTTCTAGAATCAAAACGTGTTACTCGGGTGGGGGGAACTAAGGAAATAGACGTGAATTGTCGAGTGGTTTCAGCTACCAATAGAAGCGTTAGTGAGTTGGCTGAAAGTAAGGTTCTTAGAGAAGATATTTATTTTCGATTAGCTGTTTTTCCCATCGATATTCCTACTTTGCGTGAACGTAAAGAAGATATTCCGTTACTGGCAGAGGCTTTCTTAAATGAGCTTAATCAAGAAAATGGAACATCTTTTGCGTGGAGTCAACCTCAGTTAACGCGATTAACTGAATATGAGTGGCCCGGCAATGTGAGAGAACTTCGTCACGCGGTTCATCGGGCATTTATAATGAGCGATCCAGATTCGTCGACGGTGGATTTACCTAATAGTTTTGCTTCTCCTTTTGCATCTAATTCAAGCTCAACGAATCAGATTTCAGCAGGACAAACTATAGAAAACGTTGAAAAAGAGCTAATTCGCGCAACGTTGGAAAAAGTAAATGGAAGCAAGACTCTTGCGGCAGAGATGCTCGGTATAAGTACTAAAACATTATATAACCGTTTACATGCTTATGGTGACTTTGAACAATAACAGGATATTCAATGACAACAGAAAGTAATCAAAACCTTGACCTTAGGACCTTAGTTCACGATGCACGAGGTCCTTTAAATCGCATTTCGATGAACGCAGAATTGGTCAAGTTAGTTTTGGAGAATGATTTACCTCGCGATAAAGCGGTTGATGCATTGAGTAAAATTATTACAGCCTGTCAAGATTGTAGCGACAAACTTCAGATGATTAGTGATTCTCAAAAAGACAAAAACGATTAGTGTTGTCGTTTCAGTATGACTTAACAATGAGTAACAATTTATGAGACAAGGTCGTTTATTTGGCAACACCGTTTTTACTTGGTTTGCAGTTACTATTATCGTTTTAGGTGTTATCAGCGTAAATGCTTATTTGGCTGTTAAAACTACCCGAGATCTAGCCAAAGTACAGGAAAACCTGACCAATACTGGTAACGTGATTTTAGTACTCGATGAGTTACATATCATGTTACTTGCAGCGGAAAGTAGTCAACGAGGATACTTATTAACTGAAATTGAAGAGTATCTTGCTCCCTATAAAAATTCAGTTAAACAACTGTCTGATCAGATTGAAAAAGTACGCGTAGTTGAAGTGGATATAGAAGGCCAAAAAACGCTGATCAACGAAATAATCCAACTTACCGAAATGAAAATGGATGAGATGGAAAAAACCGTTGCCTTAGCGCAATCTGATCGTGAGCGGTCAGCAATTCGCTTAGTAAAAGGGGGAGAGGGTAACGAGTTGACTAAAGATCTTGGTCAATTATTTTCGCAAGTAATTGATAACGAGCTAACTTATCGAAACTTTCTTTACAGCAAGCTAAATCGAGCGGAGAAAGAGTCCGTATTTACATTTTTCACCTCTGCTATCACCAGTGCATTATTGTTGTTGGGGTTAATTGTATTAGCAAGACTGAATCTGGTGAGCGAAGAAAAGTTTCGAAACTCATTGGAGAAACAAAACCAAAACTTGGCTTTAAAAGTGGAAGAGCGGACTCAAACATTAACGGTTTATTCTGAAGAGTTAGCCCGCAGTAACCGCGAACTTGAAGATTTCGCTTTTGTGGCATCCCATGATTTGCAAGAGCCACTTCGAAAAATTCGCGCATTTGGTGATAGATTACAATCAGACTATTCAGAAAAGTTAGGTGATAAAGGTTCCGACTACTTAAACCGGATGAAAAATGCGGCTGAGCGTATGTCTAATTTAATTAGTGATTTACTCGAGTTTTCTCGGGTTTCAACTAGAGGTAAAGACTTTACAGACGTTGATATGTCATCGGTGATTGAGGCGATTGAAGGTGATTTAGAAATAGCCATAGATGAAAGTAATACAACTCTTATTATTCCTCAATTGCCTGTAATCAAAGGTGACCCTAGTCAGTTAAACCAGTTATTTTTAAATTTATTGTCAAATGCAATTAAATTTAGAAAAGCAGATACTGCTCCTATTATTGAATTGGAATACAGACACGAAAAGGCCATCATTGATAATGGTATCTCCATTGGCGACATGCATGTGTTCACAATTAAAGACAATGGCGTCGGGTTTGAAAATGAATTTGCTGAAAAAATATTTGTTCCGTTTCAGCGCTTACATGGGCGTAACGAGTACAAAGGCACGGGGATAGGTCTTGCTGTGTGTCGGCGAATTGTGGAACGACATGGTGGAACAATTTCAGCTACTAGTGAATTAGGTAAAGGTTCTATTTTTGTGATTAAATTACCCACTGATGCTGTGCTAAATAAAATTTAATGAAAGAAATAATTTAGAAAGGAAATAAATGCCTTATTCAAATAAAAAGTCGTTAATTATTTTAATGGCTGATGACGACGACGATGACAGATTGCTCGCACAAGATGCTTTGAATGAAAGCCGAGTTTTGAACAGCCTAAAGTGTGTTGAAGATGGCGTCGAGTTAATGAACTATTTAAAACGGGTGGGCAAATACGCTGATAAGGAAACCTATCCTAGACCTGGTTTAATTTTGCTCGACTTAAATATGCCTCGTAAAGATGGACGTGAGGCGTTAGTCGAAATTAAAGCCGATCCAAACCTAAGAAGTATTCCAGTGGTTATTTTAACTACCTCTAAAGAAGAGGAAGATAAAGTTAAGGGATATGGTTTAGGGGCCGCTTCTTATATAACCAAGCCGGTTAATTTTGAAGGGCTAGTTGAGGTGATGAAAGCGTTGGGGAAATATTGGGTAGAAATAGTAGAGCTACCTGAAAATAGTGAATAAAAAACTAGGGTGATTGTCTAATATGGATGTGAAATCAGCGCGGATCTTAATTATTGAAGATGATGAAGATGACTATATTCTCACCCAAGATCAATTAGAGAAACTTGATCGTTATCGCTTTGAAATTGATTGGGTTACTAATCTAGAAGATGCATTGCGACAACTAGAGCGTAATGTTCATGAAATTTGTCTGCTGGATTATCGTCTTGGCGCTTATACTGGCATTGATGTATTAGAAAAGGCTCAGGCGCTAGGTTCTCATGTACCAATCATTATGTTAACTGGTCAGTCTGACGAAGATCTCGATAGACTGGCATTAAAGGCTGGTGCAGCTGACTTTTTGGTAAAAGGGGATATTACTAACGCTAGGTTTACTCGCGCTATTCGTTACGCCATTTCTCGAGCTGAGATAGAAAAAGCGCGGCAACAGAGCCTAGATGCTGAAATAGAAAGTCGCTCAAAAGACCGTTTTATTGCCCACTTAAGTCATGAGTTACGCACGCCTCTTACCTCAATCTTGGGGTACACCGAATTACTGTTAAATGGAGATAAAGCCCGAGATGCAACTAAAGAGCTGTCAACTATTCTTAATAATGGGCAGCATCTACTTAGTCTGCTTAACGATATTCTGGATTTATCAAAAATCGCTGCCGGAAAACTGCAACTTAAACCTGCTTATGTAAAGTTGAATAGTTTTGTTGGGGATATTTTGACTCTAATGCAAATGCCTGCAAGTGAAAAAGGTCTGAGTCTGCAGTTCTACTCTTCTGCAAGGGCTCCAGAGTCCATTTATGCCGATCCTACTCGTCTTCGCCAAGTCATCATCAATTTGCTGTTCAATGCTATCAAATTTACTGATTTTGGTGAGGTAGCGTTATGGGTTGATTATGATCCCGCTGAGCCCGAAAAAATTCGATTTAAGGTTTCTGATACGGGAATTGGCATTGCTGAGAGTGAAATTGACGTCATCTTTATACCTTTTCAGCAACTAGAAGATGTCACCTTAAAAAAAGAGCAGGGGGCAGGCCTAGGTCTAGCCATTGCTACCGAATTAGTGAGGCGAATGGAAGGGGAAATAAGCGTAAAGTCAAAACTAGGCGAGGGCAGTGAATTTACCGTTAGTTTGAAGCTACCAGAGCAACTGCGATCTACCCTTAAGCCCTTGGACGTTAAAGTATCTGACACTAAACCAATTGACTGCTTTGCTCAGCTCGCAGGAAAAATATTGATTGTTGATGACTTGTTAGATATCAGGCAGTTGGTGGGTGAAATGTGTCGTTCATTTGGACTTGAAGTTTGTTTTGCGGCAGATGGTAGTCAAGCTCTTATGGCAATATCAGAACCTGATAATGATTTTGATTTGGTTGTAATGGACATTCATATGCCCGTTATGGATGGTCGAAAAGCAATTGTTGAAGTACGCAATCAAGGTTTCAATAAACCTGTTTTAGCATTAACGGCAGCGAATATGAAAGGTGTTGACATCGAGTTGACGTCCTTAGGTTTTGATAACGTTATCGGCAAACCAATTGATCGCAACGTATTGTATCAATCCATTGCTGCCTATTTATCGACAAGTGAAACCGAGCTTGAAGTACAAAGCGCTAATCAAACCCAAGCTGATAATGAAGAACAGGCAAGTGTATTGGTTGTAGAGGACGATGCAGACGCCGCTGAACTCATTGTTCTATTATTAGAAAGTTTAGGAACTAAGGCAGAGGTTGCCAATTCTTGTAAGCAGTGTCTAAATCGGATTGCTCAAAGCAACAAGTTTAGTCATATTTTGTTAGACAAAAATCTCCCTGATGGCAACGGCCTTAATTTGGCTACTGAAATTCATCAGCTTCAGGAAAATAGTGATTTAATCATTATCAGTGGTGAAGAAGTCTCTGATCAAGAATTAACAGATAACGGCATCAAAAGTGCTCTGCTCAAACCAATTAGTTTGCAACAGTTACAAAATCTATTTGCTTAGTTCAACAACTAAATCGGTGGCTAAGATAACGAGTACATGGGATTAAATAATATTTAACCATTGACCTAAGTGGCCTATTTTAATATTCCATGCAAAGAGGGTACTTTGGACGGTGAAAAGTTGGTCGATAACCGGTTAAGTAAAAAGCTGCTAATTCGCAATGAAAGATTAGTAGCGTAGAGTAAAGTTTTACAGCAACTGTAGGTGAGGTGTGATTTTTAATGTTTAAACAATTAGCGCTTAATCTCCTATACTTATTCATCATGAGTTGTTTTCAAGTACATGCCCAAAGCGAGATAGGTACACCAACGACTATCGTTGAAGAGTCGAATGTTATTTGGAATGAAGTCCAATCTTATTGGTTGGAATTCTTGCAAGCTTTACCTTCTGTTATTTTTGGGTTGGCAGTTTTCATCGTTTTTTATCTATCTTCTCGCTACATTTCAGAGTGGATGCTTAAACCCTTCTCTTACATTAGCTCCAGTTTACTTATCAAGGTGGTTATAAGACGAGTTTTCCAATTATTGATTATTTTATTGGGTGCTTACATTTTTCTGCGTTTTGCTGGTTTAAGTGAGTTTGCCGTTGCCATTTTAAGCGGTACGGGCGTTGCGGGTTTAATTATCGGGTTTGCGTTTAGAGATATTGCGGAAAATTTTATTTCTAGTTTACTCTTGAGTATTCAAAAACCGTTTAAAATTGGTGATATCATCCAGGTTGAAAGTCATATTGGGGTGGTAAAGCAAGTGACTGCAAGAGCAACCACTTTACTCGATTTTGATGGCGACCATATTCAGATCCCAAATTCAACTGTATACAAAAATATCATCAGGAATATCAGTGCCAACCCTAATTCTAGAGGTAATTTTGTTATTGGTGTTGGCTATGATTCAAGTGTTGTTGAAGCACAAAAGCTCGCAATGACAGTGCTGCATATGACTGAAGCTGTGTTAAAAGAACCTGAGCCTCAAGTTTTAGTTGATAATTTAGCATCTTCAACGGTTAATCTTAGAGTGTACTTTTGGATCGATACCCATCAACATAGTTTACTAAAAGTTTCTTCATTATTAATGAGAACAATATTAAATGAGTTCGAACAAGCAGGTATAAGTATGCCGGATGATGCTAGAGAGGTTATTTTTCCTGATGGTATTAAATTAACCGTCGCTGATCATTTAGTTGCAGGTAAGCAAAAACAACAAGAAAGCGATGAAGAAAAAGATAAGCTATTGAAAAAACAGGACAATCAATTGGAAAATCGAACTTTATCAGCTAAAATTAAAAATCAACACCAAGAATCAGATTTTACAGAAGATTTGAGTAGCGATGCAGATACTATTCGAGAGCAGGCTAAATCTGCGAGAAATCCAGAACAAGGGCAGAATATATTGTAGCTAGTATAGGTAGATAGCATAGTTGGGTAGATATTTTAGTAAAAAACTATTCGAATTTGAATTTTGAGGGTAAATGGAGTCATCCCAAATGAATTGGTTACAACCTATGGCTTTTGCAGAGTTACTGCGTAAGAGGAAGATGCTTTGGTTTCTGCTGCCTCTAGTTTGTATAGGCTCTTTAAGCGCTAAAGAACAAGTTTTGCTGGTCGCTGAACAGCATGTTCCCTATATTGGAATAAACATGCCTAATCAAGGTTATGTGCATCAAATTGTTTCTGAAGCATTTAATCGCCAAGGTATAAGAGTTAAAATTGTTTATTATCCAGCAGCAAGAGCCCAAAAGTTAGCAACCGAAGGCAAAGTCGACGGCGTACTACCTGTATATGAAAACAACCTACTCACGGACACGTTTCTGTATTCAAAACCTTTTCCTGGAGATGTCATAGGCTTATTGAAGCGCAAAGATACAGAGGTATCTGTTGATATTGACAAAAAGAATATAAATGCAATATTCAGTGAATTACGCAACTATCATTTTGGTTTAGTAAGAGGAAGCGCCTCAGAACAATTAATTGAAGAAGCTCAATATTTAAGTAAGCAATATGTGTCAAACAACTTAATAAATATTGATAAACTTTACGCCAAACGGATTGATTTTGCACTTATTGATAAGTTTAGTGCTGGTCACTTAATTGTTTCTCAGCGTCCTCATATGATTGGAAAGTTAGAGTTTGTTTATCCTCCTCTTGTTGATAAAGCCTTTCATATAGCCTTTACCAAAAGCAATGTAAATGCACAACGCTATCTAGAGTTATTTAATCAAGGTTTAGCGTCAATGGGGGCTGATGGTCGTCTAGCAGAAATTTTAGCTAAGCATGGCTTTTCTATTTCGCCGTTTAATGAGGGTAAGGAAGCAAATAAAACTTCTTTGCTTATAGGTACAGTTAATAACGCGGACATGCTCATTCTAAAAGACCTTTCTAGTCATTTTGAAGCCAGTAATCCTAATATAAAACTAAGATGGAAAGTGTTAGATGAAGGGGTGTTGCGAAAGAGGTTACTAACAGATCTGTCAATACACGCTGGTGAGTTCGATGTTATGACAATAGGTTCATACGAAGTACCTATTTGGGCTAAAAATGATTGGATAGTACCAATAGACTCTTTACCGCAGAAATACGCTCTCGATGATATTGTTGAAAGCGTCAAAAATGACGTTTCCGTCAATGAACAACTTTATGCTTTACCTTTTTATGCTGAGTCCTCAGTAACTTATTATCGTACTGACTTATTTAAACAAGCTGGCATTGTTATGCCGCAACAGCCAACCTTTGAACAAATATATGACTTTGCCAATAAACTAAATTCACCTGAAGAGGGAGTTTATGGTATTTGTTTACGTGGCAAAGCCGGGTGGGGTTCCAATTTGGCATTGATTACGACTATGGTGAATAGTTATGGTGGAAGTTGGTTTGACTTAGATTGGCGACCTCAAATTGCTACTAAAGAATGGCATAATGCAGTTTCCATGTATGTTGATTTGATTACTAAGTTTGGCCCACCAAACGCAATAGATAATAATTACATAGAAAATCTCAATCTGTTTAAAAGGGGAAAGTGTGCAATATGGATCGATGCCTCTATCGCCGCCAGTGCACTAGCTGATTCAACTCAATCTGAGTTGAGTAGGCATATCAAAATGGTAAATGCTCCAATCGCACTGCATAAAAACGGATCAAATTGGCTGTGGACTTGGTCGTTAGCAATTCCAAGCTCTTCTTCTCACAAAGATGCCGCCACTAAGTTTGCACAATGGGCCACATCTAAAGAGTACATTCAATTAGTTGCAGAAAAGTATGGTTGGCACTTAGTACCTCAAGGAACGCGTAAATCATTATACGAAAATGAAGCCTATATCAAAGCTGCGCCTTTTGCTCCAGTGGTAATGGAGACCATTAATAGTATCGACTTGTACCATTCAACATTTAAGCCTAGCCCCTATTTAGGCGTTCAATTTGTGCCTATTCCTGAATTTACATCAATGGGCGATCAAGTTGCCGAGCTTATAGCGAAGGCCTTGAGAAAAGAAATTACGATTGAGTTTGCATTGAAGCAAAGTCAAAATTTGGTTGAGCGACAAATGCGAATATCGGGTTATTTTTAGTCGTATTGTGATTAAATTGAATCCGAAATAAAAATATTTGCCCTAAAACGCCATTCTACAATGAAAATCCCATCTTCCACTGTTGCGATCTATCTGGAAAGTGTACAATCGGTTTCTTGTATTAAGAACAAGATGTTATGAAAAAAATTGCGACTTTAGGGCCTCCAGGAACATTCTCTGATATGGCCACAGGTATTTATACCGCCAATCAAACAGACACCTATCAAGTGGAGTATTTTCCAACGATTGTTGGCACCCTTGCTGAAATAGGTAAAAGCTGTGATATAGGTATCATACCTATTGAAAACTTCTCCGAAGGCTTTATAGCCCTTGTCTTAGATGAACTTATTGCTGCAGATTTGCATGTTGTCAGTGAAATTATTTTACCTATTAAGTTTTCTATGATCAGTAACGCTAAATCGTTATCTGACATTCAACAACTGTATGTGCAATTTGTCGCTCGTGGCCAATGTTTTGAATTTTTAGATGAAATCAGCCATGCAAAAATAGTGACCACAGATAGCAATATTGAATCTCTTAATCGCTTTAAAGATGCACGAATACCCAGTGCGGCAATAGTTCCATCTACTTCTTATCGAAAAAGTGATTTTCCACTGGTTGTTGAAGAAGTAAATGACTATAAAAATAATCAAACTCGGTTTTTAGTTATGTCTAAAACGGCATTGCCTACATCAAAGGAAGCGGACAAGACTAGCTTAATTGTTCTCGACGATCATGATCATCCAGGTTATTTAGGGGAAGTACTGCTTTCATTTTCTAAGCGAAATATCAACCTCACCTCGATAATATCTCGTCCGACGCGCAAAACGTTTGGCAAATATCATTTTTTCATCGATTTTGATGGGAATATTGATGATCCTATGGTGGCGGATGCGTTAAATGAGATTGGCAAAACGAATAAAATAAAATTACTCGGTTCCTATAAAAAGGCTAAAACCCTTAGTTAATCTGCTTTTTATTTAGGCGAGGGTATTGTTCTGGTTTTCCAGTGGATTCTATTTAACTTTTTAAATTGATGGCGATGCAATATTCACAACCTAAATTCTTAGCCATATAGTCGAACTCTACTCTTAAATTATGCAATCTTTTTTTTCGAAAAATTGCATTACTAAACATGTTTAACATAGGTAAATTATGTCCAATATCACCTTATTTGCGATGCCAGGTAGTTGCTCAAGAGTTTCTTTGATTTTATTAGAAGAGGCGAAAGCTGACTACCATATTCAATGGGTGAATTTAATGAATGGCGATCACAAAACCGCTGAATTTAAGCAAATCAACCCTAAGTCGAAGGTACCTGCACTTGCTATAGCAGGCGAAGTTCTGACTGAAAACCCGATGATCATTAAATATATTAGCACGCAATTTCCAAAAGCTAATTTATTACCTAAAGTCGACACTGGTTTAGCTGAATATCAACAAATTTCTGATCTATGTTTTTGTTCATCCACTATTCACCCTTTAGTGACTCGATTCTGTATCCCTACTTTTTTTGCCGAAGAGAGTTGTGCTACCAGTGTTAAAGAAAAAGCCCTTGCTGCCTTGCATGAAGGATTAACTTGGGTAGAACAGAGGTTAGCTGACAGCACTTGGTGGTATGGTGAACAATGGAGCGCCATGGATGCTTACATTTTTTGGATAATAACGCGTTTACAACGCTGTAATTTTAGCCTATCAGACTTACCAAATTTAGCTCAACATACTGAAAATATGCTTAAGCGTGATTCAGTTATATGGGCATTGGAAAAAGAGAAATTAGCCAACCAATAGAATTGAAATGCCAATGGTGTTTAGGTTTTAGAGTGTTATTTTAGCGGTATTATTTGTATTGCTAAATGGCTTAGTGCGAAGCAGTGGGAAAGCTAATTAAAGTTGTTTTTAGTGTCTGCATTTATTTAACATTATTAACCGCTTTAAAATTAACATGGAATTAAAATAATCATATGAAACAAAGAAGTATAGCAGGTACTTGGGTATCTGAGATTGGCCTAGGCTGTATGAATTTGAGTCATGCATATGGTAATCCACCTCAAGAGAAAGAGGCTATTGCATTGCTCGAAAAAGCAATAGATTTAGGTGTTACCCATTTTGATACTGCTGCACTTTACGGTTTTGGAGCTAACGAAAAATTAGTGGGCAAAGTACTCAAACCCCATCGACAGCGTATTTTCTTGGCCAGTAAATGTGGTATGCGAGGGGTAAATGGAAAACGTGTCATTGACGGCAGCCCTAAAGCTATCAGAGAGACTATAGAGCAGTCATTGTTAAGTTTGCAAACAGATGTATTGGATTTGTATTACTTGCATCGTTGGGACAAAAGTATCCCCATAGAGGAAAGTGTTGGAGAGCTTTCTCGTTTGGTTAATGAAGGGAAAATTAAGAGTATTGGCCTGTCTGAAGTATCCGCTGTAACTTTACGAAAAGCCCACTCGGAACATGCAATTTCGGCGCTACAAAGTGAGTATTCATTGTGGACACGTAACCCCGAACTAGCCTGCTTAGAAACCTGTTTGGAGTTGGGCATCGCATTTGTTGCCTTTTCACCTTTAGCAAGAGGCTTTTTAAGCGGTGAAATTAGCGATTCAAGTGTTTTTTTAGACTTGGATATTCGTAAAAACATGCCACGGTTTCAAACTCAAAATTTACAAAAGAATTTAGTATTACTTAAGCAACTCCAGAGTATCGCCAATGAATATGATTGTAAGCTTTCCCAGTTAAGCCTGGCTTGGTTATTACATCAAGGGCCTCATGTCCTGCCGATCCCTGGCACCAGACGAGTAGACCACCTCGAAGATAATATGCAAGCTTCAAAAATTGTTATTAAACCCGCTGATTTAAAAAAGCTGGGGCAGGTTTTTAATAGTAGTGCTGTCACTGGAGGGCGGTATCCATCTGCCACACAGTTAGAAATTGATACTGAAGAGTTTTAATTTAAAGGCAACACCTGTTTTGCATATTCATTGGCCCAACCATACAAAGGTAATGGGCTTCAACGTTTTGAAAATTGTGATGAACAAGCATGGAATTTTTTGTTAATGATTTTTTAGGTCCGCAACTTATTCTGCTATTAATCATAGTTGCGGGTTTTAGCTCTTTTATCACAGCTGGCTTTGGTGCAGGAGGAGGGTTTTTTCTGTTGCTGGTGATGGCCGCTGTTATGCCAATATCTGCAGTTATACCGGTACACGGTCTTGTTCAATTAGGCTCAAATGCAAATAGGGCTATTTTAACCTTTCCCCACCTTGATAAAAAAATGCTGGTTTATTTTGGGCTGGGAGCCATTATTGGGGCATTTTCTGCGTCTTTGGTAGTTACCCAACTGCCCTTAGCGTTAATGAAGCTATTACTAGGTGTGTTTGTTATTTATTTACTATGGGCAAAGCTACCAACCCTTAGTGAAACGTCAGTATTTGGGAAAATTGTGGTTGGTATTGTCACCACGTTTTTGTCTATGTTTGTTGGTGCTAGTGGTCCTTTAGTGGGGAGCTATATGTACATGAACAATTATGAAAAATTAGCTTTTACTGCAACGTTTTCCTCGTGCATGACCTTCCAACATTGTTTAAAAGCGCTAGTATTTGGTGTCATAGGCTTTGCTTTTTGGGATTGGTTGCCATTAATTATTGTCATGGTATTAAGCGGCACAGTGGGTACTTGGTTTGGAATTAAGCTACTTAAAAAGCTTCCTGCAGAAAAGTTTAAGCGGATTTTTAAGGTTGTCCTGACGTTGATGTCTATCCACTTAATTTGGCAAGCCGGAATCGCCATATACCAATAAATTTAGTGGTCTTGAGCTGTAATCATCAGGATGGTAAAAAAAATAAAAAAGCCCCGTAAAACAGGGCTTTCAGTTCATTTAGCTAACTCTTAAAAAGAAGCGGTAACTTCTTCAGAGCATGCAGTGCTTGCATCACAAATCATGTACACAAAGGTGGTACCTGAGGCGCGATACTCTTTATCACGATAACTACCTGTGTTTTCTACTGTCTCGAGTAGATCACCATTACGGTAGATATCAACCATATCTGCACCAGAACCTGAGTATGACAAATCAACTAGTAAGTTACCGAAGCGAGATAAATAGGCTCTATCGATTTCAAGTTCAATATCGACACTGGAAACAGCAACGCTTTGAATCGCTGTGTCCGATTGACCTTCAGCATCAGTTGTTGTTAAGGAAACATCATAGCTGCCCGTAGCTGGGAATATATGAACTGGATTGACGTCAACCGAAGTCGCGCCGTCACCAAAGTCCCAATAGTAGCTAACAATATCATTGTTGACATCTGTACTTTCATTGGTAAAGGTAGTCTGTAAACCGTCAGATTCATAACTAAAGGCTGATACGGGTGGTGTTTCTGCAACTTCACCTATTCCAGTAATCGTGAGTTCCCAACCATTAAGATTACCATTATCACCGTTATAGATATCTAGCACATTTAATGTCCAATCACCGGTTGCCACTTCACCATCAAATGCACTGGATTCAAAGCTCTCAACAATGTCATCTTCACTACCGCCAGTGTTAGCTGTAAGTACTGTTGATGTGCCAGAAGGAGAGGTCAATGTAAGAACTAAGTCGCCTCTGTAAGTATGGGTGATATTAACAAAAGTACTAGTTCCAAAAACGGTCAATGGATCAGCAATGTTGATCACTGAATCAATACCAATATCATCAGGATCATCTTCATTCGGCAGGGTAGGTATAGAGGTGTTGTTACTATAAACAAAGTCGTTTAGTCCTAGTGGCAACACATACAAACCTAAGGTTTTTTCTTTGACAATGTCACCACTAGTTCCCGTTACTGTGAACTCGTAGTCGCCATAAGGCGTATCATCTGCCGTATCAACTGTTAAGGTAAAAGTATCCCTCGGTTCTACAGTGGTTGCTGATAAAATACCTAGACCAGAAATATCAGTTAACGATAGGCTAACGTCACCTTCCCAGTCAGAGATGCTAGCCACTTCGAATGTATAAACAGCGCTTTCACCTGCGGTAATTTCTAAATTAACTGGGCTAACACTAAACTTAAACCCAGGAGTGGGATCTGCGTCTAATAATGCCTGATGGACATTGAGACGTTTTCCAGTAACGGTTCGACCTTGCATTACCGCATTATCATCACCTGTAGCCATTAACAGGTCTTTCATCTCAAGTGCCGTTAAATCAGGATTTAATGACCAAACTAGAGCTGCTGCACCAGCAACATGTGGAGTTGCCATTGATGTGCCTGAATAGCTCGCATAGCCATTTCCTGGAGTAGTCGATAAAATAGCGCTGCCTGGCGCGGCCATATCGACAGTGGTTAATCCATAAGAGTATCCAGAATCACCATCTGTACGATTAACACTTGCCACTGAAAGGATGTTGTCATTTTCATAATTAGAGGGGTAGTGAGGGAGTACATCATTGTCAGTTCCATCGTTTCCTGCTGCAGCTACAAATAAAATATCTGCATCACCCGCAATTGTAATCGAATCTTTTAAGGCTTGACTGAAAGGACCACCGCCCCAACTGTTATTGAGTGCTCGGACGTTTACGCCAGCATCTTTTAGCGACACAAAATAATCAATACACTCGATAGCACCAGCGGTATCACCGAATCCATCTGCCGCAAGGAATTTACATCCCGCAATCGACACTTGGTGGTTCACGCCCACAACGCCAATACCATTATTACCTGTAGCACCGATAGTTCCTGAAACATGGGATCCATGACCTTGATCATCCATCGGATCGGTATCACCGTTGACCGTATCTATGCCATAAACATCATCAACATAACCATTGCCATCATTATCTATTCCGTCACCAGCAATTTCACCTGGATTCATCCACATGTTATCGGATAGATCTTCATGCAAATAGTCAACACCAGTATCAATAACACCAATTACAATACTGCTGTCCCCAGTGGTAATATCCCAAGCTTCGGGGGCATCGATATCAGCGTCTTCAATGCCGCCGCTTTGGCCTGTATTATTTAACCCCCATAGAGAACCAAAATCGGCATCATCTGGAATGAGCGCTCTACTGACGATATAGTTTGGTTCTGCATATAAAACAGCAGGGTCGGCTCTAAGTGTTTCAAGAGCAGATTTTACAGACCTCCCACTCAGCTTTAATTTTGCCAATCGCCCATTCATCAAATGAGAAAAGCGATCATCAATTTCATCTTTGTTTAAATCAGTAATGCGGGCAGCTATTTTAGCTCTGGCCGATTTCTTTTGGCTTACAGAAGCACTGTCTTTATATACAACTAAGACTGAGTCTGTTTTATAACCATGCGAACTGGAAGCATAGGCATGGCTGACGGCTAGCGCTGGTAACAACGCCAGTGTGATTGCAGAAAGTTTGGCTTTCATAATTAAAGAATCCTAAATAAACACAAACAAACTTAGCTTTACGCTAAGCGACGGTTATAGATTCTCCAAACAACTTAACAATGAGTCTTGCATTTACACAACTATTTCAGAGTAGCCCTAAATTATGGTTTTTATCTACCTTGAATAACGAAAATACAACTTTTTTGGTAAAAATATTGGGCATTTTTGTGATTCTGGTACTAAAGGATTAGGAGTGAAATTCTTACCTCTACAAGCCCATTTTAAAGGCGATATTTACTAGCACTAAAGTGCTAACTGGTTGATTTGGTCAAGTTTGGTGTTTAATTAAGTATGTGATTTTTATAAGGATAACAAATACAACTTTAGGGCTATAGCGCTTGCTAGTCAGTTGGGTTTAAAGTCGTTTGCAGGTTTCAGAGCCGCATTTGTAGTGGACAAGGAGTAGTATCAGATGATTGGAAGCCCCCGCAATAAGATTAACAGACTTTGGAGGACTCACTGTCTCAAACATTTGGGGTCAGTTATCCTATCTAGCGGGTTGTTACTTTTGTCCCCTCCTTGCTTTTCACAACAAGACTCTCTAGACCTTGTAGACTCTCCTTTGACTTTAAGTCTAGCTCGTACCGTCAATTCTGAAGCATCACAAAGCGTGCTAATTATTGATCAATACGGCATACACAACACAACACATATAATTCAAACAGCCAATTCTTTAAATCATATAAGTGTTACACAAACTGGTCATAGCAATTTTGCGGACATCACACAAATTGGGGTGGGAAACTACGTTGATTTGGTGCAAAGCGGTGATGAAAACTTGCTCGAGGTTGTGCAACAAGGTGATTTTAACTTGGCGAATATAAGCCAACAAGGTGAGCAAAGTTTTATAGTTCATCAAATTGGAAACGATATGGTTGTAAACATCACCCAATATAAGAAGTAAAGCTGTTTACAATGACTTATGGAGAATAAAATGAAGTTTAGAAAAACGACAGTAGCCAGTTCAATTTTAATGGCGGTATTAGCAGCTCAGGCTGGTATTGCTCAAGCACAAAATACAGTTAAAGATGACAATCCATCAATCCAATCAGATTTCATGATTGATGCTGTGGGTAACGTTATCAACTTAACTCAATCTGCTTCCATTGGTAATTCTGTAGGTAACGAAGCCATATTAATGCAAGAAGGCGATTTTAATGGCCTTGATATCACCATCGTGGGTGATGCAAATATGGTTGACGCGGAACAAATGGGGGAAAGTAATATCATTTATGGCACCGTCACCGGTGATGAAAATGATGTAACACTTTATCAAAATGGCATTCAAAATGATGCCGAAATTGTTGTTCAAGGAAATTTTAATGAAATAGAGATTACACAGATGGGAGATGGCGGTCCCCTTGGTTTTATTTTTAATCGTTCAATAAATGATATTAGCGGTGATGACAATATTTTAATTGTGGATCAAGGTGATGGCGGCAACTGGGCGAACAACTCCATTAATGGTTATAGTAATGAAGTGGAAATTACGCAAACCGAAGATTGGCAGGAATCCTATATTAGCAATCTTGTCGGTGACGACAACGAAGTTGAGGTAGATCAAGGCGGGTACTTTAACATTGCTAGTTTCTCAGAAATTACGGGTAACGATAATGAGGTTAAACTTGAATCTGATGGAGAATACAACCGCATATACGGTTATATCTATGGTGATGACAACAGCATAGATTTTGAACAGTCTGGCGACGATAACTCCGCTGAACTCGGGTTGTTTGAAGGCAATGATTCAAGTGCTGAGATCACACAAATTGGTACCTTTAACGAAGCAACTATTGACAACCTAGGTGACGGAAGTGATTACGAGATCACTCAAATAGGTTACGGCAATATTGGCTATACAGGCGCTATCGGGGCTTACAACGACTTCTCTATTTTGCAAAACGGTGAATTTAATTTAGCAAGCACAGTAAATTTCGATGGTTTCTACAATGAAGTAAGTATATCTCAGCAAGGGAATGAAAATACCTTGTTAGCGGAAGCTGGAGTAGGGGAAGATGGTCCTAGTGGTTATTATGCTGATGATAACTTAATTGACGTTGAACAAATGGGTAACCAAAATGATGCTGTGATTCGCTTAGGCGGCAACATTGAGAGTAATTTTAATACCGTAGATGTCGCTCAAAATGGTGACTTGAATGTGTTGGACTTACTCATCAATGGTTCTGAAAATAGTGTCGATATTTTACAAGAAGGAAATGATAACTGGATTGTTGGTGAGGATACATACGCGATGACCATTACGGGTGACGGTATGAGTCTGTCTATCTCACAAGTGGGTAACGATAACTTAGTTACTGGCAGCATGAGTGGCACCGGCGGCAGTATATCTGTTAGTCAAGTCGGCGACTATAATGTCGCTACTATTACTCAATTGTAAAAATTGGTCTTGAACAAGGGGGATTCTTCCCCCTTTTCTTTTTGATCTTAGTGATGTTGTTTTTACAAATGAAGTTGACGAATAAAAATTCCTTAACACGACTTTCAAACTTAACGTTAAAGCTTACTCGAAGGTTGTGTCTTGTTGGTTTAATTTTATTTAAACCTGTCTTTGTGGCGGCGGATGAACTCACTCTAAGTGGTCTACTGCTAGACAATACTATCAGTCGTCAAGGACATGAGTTCGCAAGCGAATTTGGTAAATACTGGCGAGATATCCCCGATACATTTGGCCAAAATGTTCACATTAAAGAAATTATTGTTCCCCAAGCCGGAACGAAATTAACAGTGCGGTTTGATAATCAAATTATTTATCAAACCTATATGGGGCGCAGGCAAACCCCAATCAAAGAACGCGTTGAAACCGCAGTGGTACTTTTAGTCGATGCTCTTTCACGCTCAGGCATGACCCAAAACAACCCTGACCTTGCGGAAGATGAATGGTAAAAATATGAAAAAAATAAACATAGTTAATTTAACTTTCCTGATGGGAATACTTTCCTCACCACTATTGGCAACTGAACTAGTATATGAACCCATTAATCCAAGTTTTGGTGGGAACCCATTGAACGGTAGTTTTTTGCTAAGTAAAGCAAATGCTCAAAATACCCATAGTGCCTCAAGTGCTTCAAAAACCTATGCTGAGAGTTTACAAGAGTCATTAGAAAGAGCCTACATTAATAGAATCGTCAGAGAAGTGACCGATTTAGCATTTGGCGAAGTCAGTTATGATGAAAATGGTGACCCCATTGAAAGTATCTTTTCCGAAGATTCCATATTTGTTAGCGGCGAGTTTCAAGTGGAGTTAATCACTAGCAACCCAGATAGCATAATTGTTGAAATCAGCAATATTGTTACCGATGAAATTACTATCGTCGAAATCCCAAGGTTCGAATAATATGAAGTATTATGTTGTATTGGCCACTTTATTGTTATCAGGGTGTAGTTCTTTTACAAATGTTATTCCTCCTGCCACCGAAGAAGCAATCGTCATTGAAGATTCCTCTACCTTAAAAGAGCTAAAAGGTTTACCTAAGCCTTTTGGTTCTATTCCTGTTTCAGTTTATGCATTTAGAGATCAAACTGGTCAATATAAACCGAGCGCAGGTGCCAGTTCTTTTAGTACCGCTGTGACCCAAGGAGCAACATCTATTTTGATGCAAGCTTTAAGTGAAACTGATTGGTTTTTACCCGTTGAACGGGAAGGGTTGCAGAACATTCTTACAGAGCGAAAAATAGTCAGGGCGGCTCTCCAAAGCGATAGCAATGCTAATGAAAAAACCGAATTACCACCCTTAACCACAGCTAAAATCATCATTGAGGGGGGAATAATCAGTTACGACTCGAATATTAGAACGGGAGGGTTTGGTGCTGAATATTTTGGTATTAATGCTTCAGAGTTATATAGAGAAGATCAAATTTCAGTTTATATGCGCGCTATTGATGTTCGAACTGGTCAAGTTTTAATTTCTGTTTCAACCAGTAAAAAGGTTCTGAGCAAAGAGATCCGTGCGGGGTTGTTTCGCTATATCAGTTACAAAAGGCTAGCCGAAATCGAAGCGGGCTATACCACTAATGAACCTATGTTTACTTGTGTGCAACAGAGTATCGAAAAAGCTATTTCTGAACTGGTGCTCAAAGGTATTAATAAGGGGGTGTGGAAAGCGCGAACTTAGTTTGCCTTTTCAAACTAATTTGATTGCACAATACAGGAGTTGAATAACGCAGAAACAGCCTATTAACAAGCAGTTTCTGTTGTTTGTCTAGACCAGGTGATTAACTCTACTCGATTTCTACAACTGGTTTTTCTAAAGATACTGTAGATGTGGGTTTTGACCGTATTGACACTGATATGCAGTTGATCGGCTATTTCTTGGTTTTGTGCACCTTGGCTAATGTATTTGACGATAGTTTGTTCGCGCTTAGTTAAAGACTGTTGCCAGAATCCTGTTTGACTTCTGTCCACTATATCTGTGGAAAAATTAGCATCACTCAACATTTCATCGATTAGCAACTCAAGGGCATTTCTACGAAACCATTTTCTATCTTGTTTAATGGTGTTAATACCTTTAATTACTATTTCAAGTTTATCATTTGCGTAAAAAATACCTGATATGCCGTGTTTAATGGCTGCAACTTCAAAATCTAAATTACTACTTGCATTGAATAAGATAATCTTTATTAGATTTTTGTATTTTAAAACCGGAACTTGTTGAATTGAATTTTTGTTAATTGTTTTACAATCAACAAAAATCACATCGAAAGACGCAATGTAATCAGATTTTGGACAAAAGTTTCCAACCTGTAAATCAAATCCACAGGCATCTACAAGATCTAGAAAGTGGTTTAATTTACAGTGCCGCTTTTTGTGGATATCTTCTTTTTGAGGAGAAATTACAAACGCTCTATTTCCTTGCATAGCTTAGAGTCCTTTGAGAGTTTACTTTCTTTTTATTATGATGCTTAACGAGTTTGTAACACTCAGAATACATACATGGACTCATAAGTTCAATAAGAAAAGGTAAAAAAAATACACTCTAATATTACTGTTATTTACACACTTTTCTAGAGTGAAATAAACAAAGTTAAATTAGTCACTTACAAAGAATTTAGAAAATGAATCGAATTTATTGATAGATGAATCTATGATTTAAACAATCCATTTTTAAGCTATTTCAAGTATCACTTTTTATTACAATTAAAGCCTAATAATTTGGGTTGAAAATCGACAATGGGTACTAGTGTTTAGAGGCTTCAGTAAACGTCGAAAGTTGTGTTACGATCTTCAAATCGAATAAATGCATTTACAGGCTATCTTAAAAAGTCTGTTTTTTATCCTCCAAATATGATGCTTTATAGATAATTATCAAAAGTTTATTGTGCGGAAAAAGGTTTATACTGAATTGCAATTTCAGTATTAGGCCACTGTTTATACAATAAAATAACTGTTCAATTGGTAGTAAACTCAACCAAGAACTTAGCGTTAAAGCTTACTCATTTAAAAGGCCCGTTTGATGTCAGGATTAGATCGACAAGTATTGCAATCACTCCCTAAAGAAGTTCGTTTACCAGAATATAACTTGAAAACAACTACCCGTGGCATTGTACATTTAGGACCGGGTGCATTTCATCGTGCTCATCAAGCTGTGTATACCGATTTAGCTATGTCTGAACAAGGCGGGAACTGGAAGATTGATGGTGTATCCTTACGTAGCAGAGATCTGCGAGATAAGTTAGCCAGCCAAGATAATTTATATTCATTAATGGTGTTGGATGAAGCTCCCTATGTACAAATTGTCGGAGTGTTTAATCAGATGTTTGTGTTAGGGGAGCAGCGGCAACAAGTGATGGATGCAATGACCGATGCTGCTACGCATATAATTTCGTTAACCGTAACTGAAAAGGGCTATTGCCTTAATAGTAAAGGCGAGCTTGATAGGCAAAATTCTGACATTAAACATGATTTGGCGACACCTGATGCCCCGGTTTCTGCCATTGGCCTTTTAGTGGCTGCATTGAACGTAAGATTCACCGAGCAGAATAGTGAATTAACTATTATTAGCTGCGACAATGTATCGGGCAATGGAGATAAACTGGCTAAAGCCGTGTTGACTTTTGCTGCAGAGATATCCAGCTCTTTGAGTCAATGGATAGAAAAGAATATTTGTTTCCCCAACACTATGGTAGACAGTATCACGCCAGCTACAAATGATGAGTTGAGAGAGAAAACTCAACAGGAAATTGGTGTAGATGATGCTTGGCCTATTCAGCGCGAGTCTTTTAGCCAATGGGTAATTGAAGATAAATTCAGTGGCCCTAGACCTGCTTGGGATAAGGTTGGGGTTATCTTTACTGATGATGTACATCAGTACGAAAAGGCAAAACTACGAGTGTTAAATGGTACACACTCAACTTTGGCTTATTTAGGGAGTTTATGTGGACTGGAAACGGTTTATTCAGCAATCAGTTTACCTGCAATTGAGCAGTTCATAAAAAAATTACTGTCCCAAGAAATAGTTCCGTCAATTGGAAATTCAGATAGCATGAATTTAGAACAGTATGCCGAAGATATTATTCACCGATATCACAATAAGAATATTCGTCATCTGTTGGCACAAATAGCTTGGGATGGCTCACAAAAACTGCCATTTCGTATACTTAACCCGATTAAAGATAACATGCACAATCAGCGTAGTATCAAACTGCTTTGTGTTCCTGTAGCTGCTTGGTGCTTATTTGTTGGCAAACGTTACGAAGAGCAACAAGAGTTAGTTGACCCTATGGCACAAAACTTACTCAAACTAGCACAAAAGCACGCTGATGATCCCCTGCAACTAACTGATGCAATCTTGGATTTAACCTCCATATTTGACGATTTGTCGAGCAATGAGGAGTTTAGAAGCATAGTTAAAGGTCATGTAACAACCTTGTCCACTATCAATCAACAAAATTTGACGGATTGTTTGAACCGTTTAGAAGAATGAGTTTTCGCTTTTAGCGCTCATTCATCTGCATGTTGAAGTTTATGGGTATGTATAGAATGAAAAATGCGTTGCTAGTTTGATTGACCGTGACCTTGTTGAGCAAAGCTTTTGATGTAATGCATTCTATTCTTTACCTTGCAACTCAGTGTTGACGTACGTATACTATGCGCATCTTTTGAGACGGGCTCCCTCTGAATTGGATAGTAACGTCTCGATTAGTTGGTTTAACTGACTTAGAAACTGCAAGAAAAGATACTGATTTTTCCAGAATTACCTTATTAGGTGAGTCGATTCTTGCGACCACTTATTCGACGGTCCGCACAACTTCTGTTTCGCGTTTCGCATTCAGTTTGTTAAGCAGCCATAAGAGTTGAATAGTGGGTTAGGGTCCAGAAACAAAAAGCCCCGCTTGTCCGGGGCTTTTTGTTGTTATTATTGGTTTACTATATCTGGGCTTTTCGCCCTTTTTTTGTATTTGGAGCTTTATTTTTGTCACAACTTGAACAAAAACTCACGGATATGCTAATTGCACCAGTTGAAGCTGCAGGCTTTGAGCTGGTGGGAGTAGAATTTGTTCGTGCCGGAAAACACTCAACGATGCGTGTCTATATAGATCATCCTGATGGTATTACTGTTGAGAATTGCGCTGACGTGAGTTTACAGGTTAGTGCAGTGCTAGACGTGGAAGACCCCATTAGTACTGAATATAACCTAGAAGTGTCATCTCCTGGCATGGATAGACCGCTTTTTAAAGAAGCCCATTATCAACAGTGTGTTGGTGAGGTTGTGGCAATACGGTTGCGTATGCCAATGAATGATAGAAGAAACTTTAAAGGTACATTGTTAAGTGTAGACAATGGAAATTTAACGGTAGAAGTTGATGGTCAAGAATTCGTTTTAGCCGTAGCAAATATCGAAAAAGGTAATTTGGTTCCAACATTTTAAGAAAGATTCATATTAGCGCTTTCTTAGGGAAGCAATCAGTGAGGCAACGATGAATAAAGAAATTTTGTTAGTGGCAGAAGCCGTTTCAAATGAAAAACAGGTTCCCAAAGAGAAAATCTTTGAGGCATTAGAATATGCTATTGCCAGCGCTACTAAAAAGAAGAATGAAGGCGAAATTGAAGTAAGAGTAAATATCGACCGCGAAACGGGCGATTTTGATACTTTTCGCCGCTGGGTAGTTATTCCTGATGATCAGGTACAAGAAAACCCGTATGCAGAAATTACCTTTTCTGCAGCCCAAGTAGATGATCCTGAGATTCAATTGGGTGAATTTATAGAAGATCAGATTGAATCAATTAAATTTGATCGTATCACTACGCAAACAGCTAAACAGGTTATCGTACAAAAAGTACGTGAAGCCGAGCGAGCACAAATGATTGCGGAATATGAAGATCGTGTTGGTGATTTGGTTACAGGTACAGTGAAAAAGGTGAATCGCGACAACGTTATTATCGATTTAGGTAATAATGCTGAAGGGGTTATTTACCGTGACGATATGCTTCCTCGCGAAACTTTCCGCCCAGGTGACAGAGTACGAGGTTTGTTATACGTAATCCGTCCCGAAGCCCGTGGTGCACAGTTATTTATTAGCCGAACACACCCAGATATGTTGGTTGAATTGTTCCGTATCGAAGTGCCGGAAATAGCAGAAGAAACGTTAGAAATTAAAGCCGCTGCCCGTGATCCAGGTTCACGCGCTAAAATTGCTGTGAAAACTAACGATAAGCGCTTGGACCCTGTAGGGGCTTGCGTAGGAATGCGTGGTTCTCGTGTACAAGCCGTTTCTGGTGAACTTGGCGGTGAACGTGTTGATATCGTGTTGTGGGATGAGAATCCAGCGCAATTCGTCATCAATGCTATGGCACCTGCTGAAGTGGCATCAATCGTTGTTGACGAAGATGCAGGTTCGATGGATGTTGCTGTTGAAGCAGACAACCTAGCACAGGCAATTGGTCGTAGTGGTCAAAACGTACGCTTAGCCAGCCAGTTAACTGGCTGGACACTTAATGTAATGACCGTTGAAGACTTAAACTCTAAACACGAAGAGGAAAACTCGAAGGTGTTAGGTGTGTTTATTGAAAGTCTTGATATTGACGAAGATTTCGCTGCCGTTTTGGTTGACGAAGGATTCTCAACAGTCGAAGAAATCGCTTATGTTCCAGCTAATGAATTGTTAGCCATCGAAGGTTTCGATGAAGACATGGTTGAAGAACTTCGTGGTAGAGCAAGAGCGGCATTAACCACACAAGCTTTGGCGAATGAAGAGTCACTTGAAGCTTCTGAACCAAAAGAAGAATTACTAAACCTCGAAGGTATGGAGCGCCATGTGGCCTACGTACTAGCAAGTAGAGGAATTACAGACCTTGAGGGCTTAGCCGAACAAGGTACTGATGAAATCAGTGATATTGAAGAACTAGACGAAGAAAAAGCCGGACAGCTAATAATGGCTGCACGTAACATCGTTTGGTTTAGTGAAGAATAAGTAAGATCAACAAGAGGAATACAGCTATATGGCAGAAGTCTCCATCGAAAAACTAGCCACCGACATAGGCACTCAAGTTGATCGCTTAGTTCAGCAGTTTGCAGACGCAGGTTTAACAAAAAAAGCGGGTGATATGATCACCGAAGATGAAAAGCGTCAATTGCTTGATCACCTGAGTAAATCTCACGGTGGTAATGGTTCGGAAGGACCAAAGCGCATGACCTTGCAACGCAAGACTACTAGTACGTTAAGTGTTGGTAAGTCAAAAGCTGTTAAAGTTGAAGTACGTAAAAAACGTACTTATGTTAAACGCACTGATGTTGAAGAAGCGCGTTTAGCTGAAGAAGAAGCTAAGCGTAAAGCGCAAGAAGCGCAGGAAAAACTTGAAGCAGAGAAAAAAGCTGCTGAAGAAGCGAAAAAAGCAGCTGAAGAAAAAGCAGCAAAAGCGGCAGAAGCTAAAGCGAAAGCAGAAGCTGAAAAAGCGGCAAGAATTGAACAAGCAAAAAAAGAAGCCGCAGCTCGTCAAAAAGAAGAAGTGCAATTGTCTCCAGAAGAAAAGGCAGCTCAGGAAGAAGCAAGAGCAGAAGCTGAACGTATCCGTAAACTTCAGGAAGATGAAGCACAACGTAAACTTGAAGAAGACGCTAAGAAAGCGGCTGAAGAAGCAAAACGTTTAGCAGAAGAAAATGAGCGTCGTTGGAAAGAAGAAGAAGAACGTCGTAAAAAGCAAGAAGCTGAAGAAGTGCATGTGCACTCTAACCGTTATGCTCAAGAAGCAGAAGATGAAGAAGATGCGCAAGTAGAGCGCGGCTCTCGTCGTCGTAAAAAATCGAAAAAGAATGCTGGTGCTGACCTTAAGCATGGCTTCAACAAACCAGCTCAACCCGTAGAACGTATTGTTCGTATTGGTGAAACTATCAGTGTTGGCGAACTTGCTAGCAAAATGGCAATTAAAGCCACTGAAGTAATCAAAGCGATGATGAAAATGGGTGAAATGGTAACCATTAACCAAGTATTGGACCAAGACACTGCGGTATTAGTAGTAGAAGAAATGGGTCACAAATATGAATTGGTCAATGACAACGCATTAGAAGACGAATTGTTAGCTGATAAAGCATCTGGCGATAAAGAAAACAGAGCGCCAGTGGTTACCATCATGGGTCACGTTGACCATGGTAAAACCTCGTTGTTGGATTACATTCGTAGAGCGAAAGTTGCCGATGGCGAAGCGGGTGGTATTACCCAGCATATTGGTGCTTACAGCGTTGAAACTGATAATGGTCGAATTGCCTTCTTAGATACGCCTGGACACGCCGCGTTTACTGCCATGCGTGCTCGTGGAGCAGTAGCAACAGATATCGTTATCTTGGTTGTTGCCGCAGACGATGGCGTAATGCCACAAACAAAAGAAGCTGTTCAGCATGCAAAAGCTGCTGGCGTACCTTTGATTGTTGCGGTTAACAAAATGGATAAAGAAGCTGCCGATCCAGATCGTGTTAAGACTGAATTATCGCAACTTGAAGTTATTTCAGAAGAATGGGGTGGTGAACACCAATTCGTAAACGTATCTGCTAAAACAGGTATGGGCATCGATGAGCTTCTAGAAGCGATTTCTTTGCAAGCTGAATTACTTGACTTACAAGCTGTACCAACTGGCCCAGCAAAAGGTATCGTTATTGAATCTCGCCTTGATAAAGGTCGCGGCCCTGTGGCTTCGGTACTGGTTCAAGAAGGTGAGTTGAAAGCTGGCGACATTCTATTATGCGGAATCGAATACGGTCGTGTGCGTGCCATGCGTGATGAAAATGGCCATGAAGTAACAGTTGCCGGTCCATCTACACCAGTAGAAGTGCTTGGTTTATCCGGTGTGCCAATTGCTGGTGAAGACGCATTAGTTGTGCAAGATGAGCGTAAGGCCCGTGAAGTTGCGAGCAAACGACATACTAAACAACGTGATTTGAAACTAGCTAAACAACAAAAAGCCAAGCTTGAAAACATGTTTGCAAACATGGAAGCCGGTGATGTGAGTGAACTGAATGTGGTATTAAAAGCCGATGTTCAGGGCTCTGTAGAAGCAATTTCAGAATCCTTAACCAAACTTTCTACTGATGAAGTAAAAGTCATTATTGTAGGTAGTGGTGTTGGTGGTATTACTGAAACTGATGCTAGCTTAGCTGCGGCTTCTAGTGCCATTGTGGTTGGCTTTAACGTTCGTGCCGATGCGACAGCTAGACGCATAATTGAAGCTGAAGAAATCGACTTACGTTACTACAGTGTTATTTATGACCTGATAGATGAAGTTAAACAAGCAATGAGCGGTATGCTTGCACCTGAGTTCAAACAACAAATTATTGGTTTGGCTGAAGTACGTGATGTATTTAAATCACCGAAAATTGGTGCAATCGCTGGTTGTATGGTAACTGAAGGTAACATTAAACGTAGTGCGCCTATTCGTGTACTTCGTGAAAACGTAGTTATCTATGAAGGTGAACTTGAATCACTTCGCCGCTTCAAAGACGACGTACAAGAAGTACGTAACGGTATGGAATGTGGTATCGGCGTGAAAAACTACAACGATGTTAAGGTCGGTGACCAAATCGAAGTATTCGAAACCGTAGAAGTAAAACGCGAAATATAACCCTCGCGTTTCAATTAGAATTAAAACGGGGGCTTAAGCCTCCGTTTTTGACTGGAATTTAGGAGTGTCAGTATGGCTAGAGAATTTTCCCGCACTGAACGAGTTGGACAGCAAATCCACAAAGAAGTGGCCAGCATTTTCCAAAATGAATTTAAAAATCGTGATCCACGTTTAGGCATGGTGACTGTATCTGGGGTTGATGTCTCTCGAGATTTAGCCCATGCAAAAGTCTATGTGACTTTTTTCGAAACAGATGAAGAAAAACTGAAATTGTTTAATCAAATTTTGGAAGATAACAAAGGCTTTATTCGCACTTTGTTAGCTAAACGTATGCGTATGCGTGCAGTTCCTGCTTTGAAATTTTATCAAGACACGTCAATCACTGAAGGAATTCGTATATCCACTTTAGTATCACAAACACTGAATGACGATAAAGAACGTGCCTTAAAAGCCGGTCGTGATTTAGATAAAGAAGATCAGGACACGGACGATAATCACTAATGGCGAGAAAGCGTAAAGGACGTGCCATCGATGGCATGTTACTCCTCGACAAGCCGTTAGGATTATCCTCTAACGATGCACTGCAAAAGGTTAAGCGTTGTTTTAATGCTGCAAAAGCTGGCCACACGGGTGCCCTTGATCCTCTGGCAACAGGTATGTTGCCTATTTGTTTAGGAGAAGCCACCAAGTTTTCACAGTTTCTTCTGGATGCAGATAAAACCTATTCAGTTACAGCCACTTTGGGTGTGCGTACGACAACGTCTGATGCTGATGGTGAGATTGTTGAGAGCAAACCTGTAGAGGTTAGCAAAGCAGAAATTGAAAAAGCCTGTTTGAGCTTTGTGGGAACGTCGGATCAAGTACCCTCCATGTTTTCGGCCTTAAAGTACCAAGGTAAACCCCTTTATTTTTATGCCAGACAAGGTATTGAAGTACCCAGGGAAGCCCGGAAAATCACTATCTTTTCGTTGCAAATTGAAAAGATTGAAGACCATAAAGTGGATATGATTGTGCATTGCAGTAAAGGCACTTATATTCGTTCTTTAGTTGATGATATTGGCCAACTTTTAGGCTGTGGTGCTTTTGTTAGCCGTTTACACCGCTCTAAAGTAGCCGACTATCCTGCTGATAAAGTCATAACCTTAGATGCATTGTTGGCCATGCGACAGGTCATTAATGATAATGAATTGGATATTATGGATGACAGCAGTTTTGAGGCCATGGATGCATTGTTATTAGCCATGGATTCACCGGTCAAAACTCTGCCAGCAGTTAAACTAGACCCTGAGCGAGCAAGCTATTTTTGTAATGGAAACCCAGTTAATCCTATACAAAAACTATCTATGCCGTTAGATTCTCAAGTAAGAGTTTATTCGAATGAGCTATTTTTAGGGGTAGGTTTCATTGATGATAATCTACAGATTGCACCTAAACGCCTAGTGGTAAGATAAACCCTTCTGCAATAACAAACTAAAGTTGAGTGAATCAATACTCAGGGTAAATAGTTAATTTAACACTGTTTGCTCTGAGTTTTTTTATGGGTGCAAATCACTCTTGAATGATAACTTGGCTAATAATAACCGCATCCGTTACTTTAAAAGGTGAGGCCATAATATCTTCTCCTCGAGGTGTTAATTGCATAAGATGTTGTGCTAAGTCTCGACTTGTTTCCACTAATCGTAATGTTGCCGGGTGACTATCAGGACGATATTTTATTTTCACGTCAATGGGCTGCATATCATTTACAACATAGTACATCACCGAGTTATTCTGTTTTCTACTGCCTAATATGTCGAATGCTTTTTGGTTAATCGACAATGCAAACACATCTAAAGGTGTATCACTTATAATTTGAATTGAATTAAGAGGGCGACTGGGTTCGATTTTCAGTGTGAGTTGGCTGATATCATTTTCATCTACTGAGTGAGTTACCGTTACATGCGCCGGTTGGATATCAAGAGCCTGAGTTTGGCTAGCATAATGGGCAGAACGACTCGTTCTATCTGAAACTAAGCCCATTAAATCACTAGTGTCTGTGTCCTTAAGCGTAAAAAAAGGTTGAACAAAACTATCTAAATGTTGGTTATAGGAAAATAGCCTAGCTTGGTTTGACTCAGTATCGTATAGGTAATTAATACTGCTTGGCTTTTTTCGATCCTCAGAATAATCTGCGTTGAGGTGAATGCCAACAAAACTAATAAATGCGCCCGCTAAACAAAATAACTGAATACTTCTGAGCCCTTTGATAATAAAAAATATTGGCAGTAAGGTCATCAGTAACAACGTGGTCATTATTGTAGCGATAGCTAAATTTGGAAGCCCTAGTCCTACCACAATCGTCGGTATCAGAGGGGATATTATGACTAAACCGGGTAAACTAAAAAGCGTATAGGTAATGACCTTTCTGTTTGCCGTGGTTCTGTATCGAAGAATATTGCCAAAAATTGCCAGTGGAGCGACGGCTAAAATAATAAAGAAGCCCGCTCCCGTTAGAAAAATACCAATTAAAATATTAATGACAATCCACAGGGCAATAATAGGCAAATACCATTCAACTATTCTTATGCTTGGAAACCGTTTAGCGAATACTTGGTAGGTGAAAAAGCCCATACAAATGGTAAGCAAAATGGCGGTAGTTAATATGTAGTGACCGCCGTAGGGGAATCTTTGCGGTATATCATTGAATTGCGGATAAAGCCAAACTAAGACATGCCAACCTACTAAGCCTATAGCGAATGCTAAAATAATATTTAGGATAATGGGGAAAGTGGCTATTAATACAGACTTCAATTTAATCCGTTTTTTGTTAATGGCGCTAATGGACATCATTAAAAAAACCAGTGCCACTAAAATACTTATGGGCAGTACCCATAAAAATGGATAGTCATAGAGCGCAATATTAGCAAAATTAAAATACACCACATCTTTGTTAGTGGTGAGTTTTTCTAAATCTGAATTAGCAAAGTAGGGTAATAAGGCCGATAAATAGCTAATTTGATGATTAAGGCTAGACGCATCTAATCTCTCTGGAGTGTCTTGGGCAGTATGGTAATCGAAATGATCATCAATAAAGGCAAAGTTTAAGCCGTTGATGTCAGCTTCTTCTCTAAATACAGTGAGATCGGTATCATTTGGCAACATTTTATAAATGCTATACATCAAAGAATTAGCCGTAGGGTTGGTCAACTTAGCATCAACTAACCCTTCCACTATATTTTTGTTACCGTGATTGGTTTCCAATAAGGTGAAGCTTGGTCCCCCAGAACCTCGTGCTTCAAAGTTTAGAATTAAGCCAATTTTATCTGCCGAGGGATGTTCTTTCACAAAACCTTGCGCGCCAAGTAAACCTTGTTCTTCGGCATCGGTAAAAATAATATAAATATCGTTGCTGTGGGTTAATCCACTGTTTAAAAATGCGCGGGTTGCTTCAATTATTGCCGCCACGCCACTGCCAGCGTCACTTGCACCATGAGAATAGCCATTGGCCGAATCGTAATGGGACATTAAGGCTAAAGCTTTATTCCCCTCCGAAGGTGTTGTAGCTGGTATCTTGGCAATAATGTTAGATACAGTTGAAGCCACAAAATAGTTTGATCGCAACCCCAAGGTTGTTTGCACTTCGACCTCTAAATCTAACTCTTCTAATTGATTGACTAAATAGTTTCGAACCTTGGCATGTCCGCTAGAGCCGGTGAAGTGGGGGAGTTCACTAATGTTAGCTATGTGAGCCCAAGTATTGGCGATAGATATAGTCTCGTCAGCTATTTTATATTGAGCATCATCAGCGGGTTTTTGTGCATTCCAGCTCCATACTACTGTAAAGACAATTGCCATCACTACGAGGAAACTATAAAGCCTTGAAGCTGTCATTTCATATTGAGCCATGGCATTCCTTGGTAAAATTTGCCGTATGCTTGCTAGGCTACGGGGGCTGATAACTATTAGTTTAATGTAGAATAAAAAAGCAACAAATTCGAGTTAGATTAATTAAAGCATCACTCAGGTTTTATAATCAGTATTTGTCGGTAATTTACCTTGATAAAAATAGCTGCATCGCTATAATACGCCCTCTTTCGACTCCGCTGAATTAGTGATCGGCGAGTCTTTATTAAATTTGGAGAAAAATATGTCACTAACTACTCAAGAAACAGCACAAATAATTGCCGACTTCGGTGTTAAAGAAGGTGATACTGGTTCACCTGAAGTACAAGTTGCTTTATTGACTAACAACATCAATAAATTGCAAGGTCACTTCGCTGATCATAAGAAAGACCATCACTCACGTCGTGGTTTGTTACGTATGGTTAGCCAACGTCGTAAGTTACTTGATTACCTTAAAGGTAAAAATGTAGAGCGTTATCAAGACCTTATAAAACGTTTAGGTCTACGTCGTTAATTCGATTTGATAGCATAAAAAAGGCGCTTAATAGCGCCTTTTTTGATCCAGTTTAAAAATTCTATTGGGTTAAAGTCGAGCTTGTTGTTGGTTGAAAAATTCTTCACGCTCAGTCTCAGTAAGAATTCCCACGAAAGGTGAGTGACGTCGTAATTTATTCATCCGTTCATTTTCAACACATAGTTGTGAGACTACACTGGACATATCACCTTTCAGTTCCAGAATTGACCACCAATCTAAATATAAGCCTCGATAAATTAATCCAGCATTGAATCGTGATTCAAGTTTCTCTTCAACTTTGTTGATCATCTCGGGGGACTGCAAAAGCTTTTCACCAATACGTTGATGGATAGCCAACAAATTTTCGTCAATAGCATTGGGCTGTTTAGTATTGTTTCGCGATACTCTCATGGGTTAACCTCCAAATAGATATGGAACCCGTTATTGGTTTTCATCTAATAAAGGCGCGAGCATTGATTCTAACCCGTTAAGTTTTATTTCATACATTAACGCCAGTTGTTCTCCTAGTTTTCCTGCTGGAAAGCCTTTTTGATGAAACCAGACTAAATAGGGCTCAGGTAAGTGCAGCAGTTTTCGGCCTGCATACTTGCCAAATGGCATGGTTTGGTTGACTGCTTGTTTTATGACTGTTGGATCAAACATTCGCTTGCTTCATTCTAATCTTGTTGTATTGAGTTTTGTTGGGTATCCCAAAGCTTCTTATATAAACCATGCTGCTTTAAAAGCTCTTTATGCGTGCCTTGTTCTACTACCTGCCCTTTCTCTAGTACAACAATTTTATCAGCATCTATGATTGTGGAAAGACGGTGAGCAATCACCAAACTTGTATGCCCCTTGGATACGTCTTTAATGGCATCTAAAATCGCTTTTTCTGATTGGCTGTCTAACGAAGACGTCGCTTCATCAAAAACTAATATAGGGGGCCTTTTTAAAATGGTTCTGGCTATTGCAACCCGTTGTTTTTCACCACCAGAAAGTTTTAGTCCACGTTCGCCCACTTGGGTTTGAGCACCTTTAGGTAAACTGTCTACAAACTTTCGGAGGTGGGCTAAGTCTATCGCTTGATTCACTTCTTCATCGCTAGCGGTAGGTCGGCCATAACGTACATTCTCGAAAATACTGTCATTAAATAAAACTGTATCTTGGGGCACTATTCCAATGGCTTTTCGTAAAGACTGTTGGGAAACTTGACTGATATCTTGGTCATCGATCAGTATTTTTCCCTTTGTTACATCGTAGAAGCGAAATAGTAATTTTACGATAGTCGATTTTCCCGCACCACTTTCACCGACCACTGCGACTTTTTCTCCAGCTCCTATGCTGAATGAGAGGTTATCTAAAATAGGGCGGTCGGGGTGATAGCTGAATCCGACATTGCTAAAGGTGATCTCTGCACCATTGACCTTTAAAGTCGTATCGTCATGCTCATTTTTAACAGTGGCGGACTTGCCAAGTAAACCAAATAAATTTTCAATGTTCGCTAACGAACCTCGAATTTCTCGATAGACAAACCCCAAAAAGTTCAAGGGCATAAATATTTGCATGGTAAATGCGTTGATCAATACAAAATCACCAATGGTCATCTTATTATCGGCAACACCATAGGCAGCCATGGCCATCATAGATGTCATGGCAATGGCAATAATTAATGCCTGTCCACCATTTAGTGCAAATAATGATAGTCGGTTTTTGCGTCTAGCGGATTCCCAGCCTGCTAAGTCATTATCATAGCGATTGGCTTCATAAGCTTCATTATTGAAGTACTTGACGGTTTCATAATTGAGGAGGCTATCAATGGCTCGCGTATTGGTACTGGAGTCAGCAAGATTGACTTCACGTACATATTTAGTTCGCCAGTCAGTGGCTTTCATGGAAAATGTGACATAAAACACCACTGAAAGAAGGATAACGATGGCGAAGTTAAATCCGTAGTTATAAAACAGTAAGCCAACTACCATGGCGATTTCTATTAGCGTTGGGCCAATATTAAAAACCATAAAACGCATAAGAAAACTTATGCCACTGGTACCTCTTTCGATGTCTCTGGTGAGCCCGCCAGTTTGTCGATTCAGGTGAAAGTCTAAGTCTAGGCTATGTAGGTGCTCAAACACACGTAACCCAACTCGACGCATGGCTCTTTCTGTCACCCTGCCGAATAAGGTGTCTCTAATTTCACCAAATAAAACATTGGCAAGACGCAAGGCTCCGTAGGCAACGATCAGTGCAATGGGAGCGAGAATTAGCTGCTCTGTTTTTGAATTTAAGCTATCTACAGTGTGTTTTAGCACAAAAGGCAAACCAACACTGGCTAACTTGGCGGCCACCAAGCAAACAAATGCGAGAAACACTCGTTGCTTAAATTCTAATAAGTACGGCCATAACTGTTTGAGAACTAGCCAGTTAACAGGAGTATCAGGATCAATTGGTATTCTTCGTGAACGCATATTGTTGCTGCAGGAATAAAACGTAGGGTCAGTTTATCAGAAAAGCTCACTCACTGATTGACGGTTTTACAAGAACCTCGATTTTCAGGGCATTAGAGTCCAAATGTAGGTTTAGTGCGAATTGAACCAGCTTAAGCGCTCTCGTGTAACATTTCTCTGACTTTTTGATAGCGTTCAAATTGCTCATCATTAAGTTCACCGTTCTCAATCACACGAATACAATTGTCGATTAATTTTTGAATCGAAATATCGGATTTATTGGTGTTCTCGTTCATCGTGATAGCTTGTAGCAAATTTAAAGCAATGGCGATATTTTTGGGCATTACTGTAAAAGCTTGTCTGAAAACACGTAACGCATCTTCTAAGTCACCTCGTCGATAAAAGGCAACAGCAGTGTTGTTAAGTTCTTTAGGTGTTTGTTTAATGGTTGAGCGTTCTTGTTTTTCTTGTTTTACATAATGCAAAAATAGACTACCTTGCTTTTCGTCTTTTTTACATCTTTGCTCAATTACATCCATTATATTGTTAGATTTTTCATACAGTCCTAACTCATGAAATGCTTTCGCTTTGTCTAACAGGGCATCCATACTTTCTAATTCCCAATTTTCTTCAGCTAGCTGATCAAGTAAGGCTTTGGCATTTTCTTTTTCGTCTTGCAAATAAAGGAGGCGGGCATCAATCACTTTAATTTGATCGTGAAGTTCGGCCTTTGGAAAAGCAGACTTAAATTGTTTTACATATTCGTTTGCTTGCTTAAGTAAATTGTAAGTTTCACTTTCATCAGCGGTCATAGCGAAGTCAATTCCAGCTCGGGCCACGTTTAAGTAGTTTTCCGGCTTATCATGAATTGAATCTTTGGCAAAACGCACAATTTTCTTAGCTGCGTCAAATTGAGTTTCATAATCATGGGTGATCCGTGACAAATCCAACGCCGTTCTGTGACGTCTGATGTTGCGAGGGGATATTTCAGTTGCCATCACAACGCATTCTAACGCCACATCAAAGTCTTTTTGTTTGATATGCAGCGCAGATAGTAAATCATAAGCGGCCAACTGGGAGTCAGACTTAAACGCTAATTCAAGGACTAACTTTTCAGCTTCGTCATCTTCATTTAAGCGTATATGGGCATTCACTAAGCCTAATTGCGCCCAGGTAAAAGACTGCACATTAATAATGGCTTGATAAAACTCTTTTGCTTGCTCGTAATGACCGCAGGCTAATAATAACTCTCCCTTCGTTTTAAGGGCTAAGGGGAAAAATTCAGCATTTTTGGGCTCAGATAAAAATAACTCTACCTCTGCAAGAGCTTTAGATAGCTGCCCTTTACCCATATAGCGATAAACTTTTTTGAGGGCACGCTTTCTTACCAATACCTTGGTTAAGCGTTTATCTAAGTCATTTACAGTAAAGGGTTTGGCGAGAAAATCATCGGGTTGCAATTCGACAATGCTATGGACTAAATCTGAGGTGGTATCGGCGCTAATAAAAATAAATGCGGTACTAGGCTCTAGTTCGCCATTATGTTTTAACTGATCGTACAGATGATAACCATCGTGATCTTTTTTCAAGTTGTATGAGCAAATGATCAGATCATAGTGTTCATGCCTGATTTTATTCAATGCATGTTGAGCTCTATCCACATAAGTAATCTGGTTAAAACCCAGTTCTTCTAAAGAGTATTTCATATAGCCTTTAGCTAAAACTTGATCATCAACGACCAGTACTTTTGTTTCTTTCGATATCTGGGGATTCATAAGCCAATAAATTTGCAAACAGATAACTAGGTTATCGTACTTTTTACGATTTTGATAAGGTCTTTTTGCTATCCAAGGTTAAAATTTTTGACCTGAATCAACGGAATAACCTTTATTGCAGCACTTGTATTTAATAAAAGAGTAGGGGGGCAATACCAATAATTTTTGCAAATGAGTCATTCAGTTGCTTACCTGCTAGGTAAAGCTAGAACTATGGCTGTCTAGCTTTAAATCTGTCTAGAAGTAGAGAAATAGAGAAATAGATATTTTGCAACATGGAGGAAAGTGGTGGACGCTACTGCCGGCTCGGTCTGAAAGACTTGACCAGTGACCCTCGCCTAAAGATTTTCTAACATGGAAAAAGATGGTGGACGCTACTGGGCTTGAACCAGTGACCCTCGCCTTGTAAGGGCGATGCTCTCCCAACTGAGCTAAGCGTCCATTTTGAACTTTAAATCTTGCAGAAAATTGGTGGACGCTACTGGGCTTGAACCAGTGACCCTCGCCTTGTAAGGGCGATGCTCTCCCAACTGAGCTAAGCGTCCAATTTTCTTCTTTACTTGCTGTGCTTGGCAAGTGGAGCGCTATTATAGATATGCGACTTAGACTGTCAACCCTAATCTATAAAAATATTGTTTAAATGCTGATTTTCTATCCATTTGGCTATTTTGCCGAGTGATTTATGTACAAATGGCCTTAAAAAAGTCGCTTATCGTGGATTAGTTTTTAAAATTGGTTTTTTTTAGCCTACGTAGACTGGTAAACTTCGCGCACTTAATTAAAAAGGAAACAATAATGTCCGTGATCACCCGTTTTGCTCCCAGTCCCACCGGTTATTTACATGTAGGAGGTGCAAGAACAGCACTTTATTCATGGTTATATGCCAAGAGTAAAGGAGGTAAGTTTGTATTGCGGATTGAAGATACTGATATTGAGCGTTCCACCCAAGCGGCAATAGATGCCATTTTGGAAGGAATGGATTGGTTGGGTTTGGATTATGATGATGGACCTTACTATCAGACTAAACGTTTCGACCGTTATAAAGAGTTGATCGACCAACTGCTCAGTGAAGGAAAAGCCTATAAGTGTTTTATGAGCTCTGCAGAATTAGATGATATTCGTGAAAAGCAAATGACTGCCGGTGAAAAACCTCGTTATCCAGGAACTTGGCGCGACAGAACAGATCATCCAGAAGATCAGCCTTTTGCTATTCGCTTTAAAAACCCGTTAGAAGGCACAGTCGTAATCAATGACCATATACGAGGTAAGATAGAAATCGCCAATGCTGAATTAGATGATTTGATCATTCAGCGCAGTGACGGTACCCCTACTTATAATTTCTGCGTTGTCGTTGATGATTGGGATATGGGAATCTCTCATGTGGTTAGAGGGGAAGACCATATTAATAATACTCCTCGTCAAATAAACATATTAAAAGCGCTAGGAGCGCCTGTTCCAGAATATGCTCACGTATCGATGATTTTAGGTGATGATGGTAAAAAACTGTCTAAACGGCATGGTGCGGTGGGTGTCATGCAGTATAGAGATGATGGTTACCTTCCCCAAGCATTGTTGAATTACCTGGTTCGTTTGGGTTGGTCCCATGGCGACCAAGAAATTTTCTCCAAACAAGAAATGATTGATTTGTTTGATTTAGATTCCATTGGTCAGTCAGCTTCGGCATTTAACACCGATAAACTTATTTGGTTAAATCAGCATTATATTAAAACGTTACCGGCAGCTGAAGTTGCAGAGCATGCCAAATGGCATTTTCAGCAACAGAACATCGATGTAAATAACGGACCTAGTCTTGAAGCGGTTATTGAAGCACAGGCTGATCGTGTGAAAACCTTGGTTGAGTTAGCCCAGATTAGTCGATACTTTTATGAAGAGTACGAAGAGTTTGATGCTAAGGCCGCGAAAAAACATTTACGTCCTGTTGCTAAAGAAGCGTTAGTGTTAGTTAAAGAAAAATTATCGAATATTACTGATTGGAGCCCGGAGTTAATTCAGAACGCTATTAATGAAACTGCAGAAGAACTAGAGATTGGTATGGGTAAAGTGGGTATGCCGTTACGAGTGGCTGTGACAGGGGCGGGGAACTCGCCTTCTCTAGATGTTACGTTACACCTGTTAAAATCTGAACAAATTGCACAACGAATCGACAAAGCGCTCATTTATATAGCAAACAGAGAAAAAACATAAAAAAATCTTAAAAAAGTCGTTGACATAAAAAGGTCTGATGCCTAGAATGCGCCCCGCTGTCAAGGAATGGTAGCTAGCTAAAACAGCTTAGCCACTAGTGACATATAGCACGGGGCTATAGCTCAGCTGGGAGAGCGCTTGCATGGCATGCAAGAGGTCGGCGGTTCGATCCCGCCTAGCTCCACCAATATCAAGGATTGTTTACTACCACCTAGGCCAGTAAACATTAGATATGACAAGAATTTGATTTTGTAAGGCGTTTTAAGTTGTAGGGTGGTTCATCATCCGATAATGTCGCTCCTCTCGCAGGCTCGACTCGTCTTACAGAAATTTATCGAAGCTTGCTTCGATAGGCAAAATTTCTGTCCCCATCGTCTAGAGGCCTAGGACACCGCCCTTTCACGGCGGTAACAGGGGTTCGAATCCCCTTGGGGACGCCATTTTAAACAGAATACAGGACGTATTCGGTGGCCGGCAACGGCAACAAGGAATGCTTAATTCACACTCCTGGGCGAATTAAGTAAATAGTAGAGATAGAAAATTGGTTTTTGTAAGTCGTTTAAAGTTGTAGGGTGGTTCACCATCCAATAATGTCGCTCCTCTCGCAGGCTCGACTCGCCTTACAGAAATTTATCGAAGCTTGCTTCGATAGGCAAAATTTCTGTCCCCATCGTCTAGAGGCCTAGGACACCGCCCTTTCACGGCGGTAACAGGGGTTCGAATCCCCTTGGGGACGCCAATTAGAAAAACCGCACTTTTTAGTGCGGTTTTTTTATGTCTGTTTTTTATGCCAGAAGAAAATAGAACCGTTTCTATCATATTATCCATGCCTGTCCTCAATGAGCTTTTCTATCGCATTATCTATGCCTGTCCACAATAAGCTTGTTCACTGATATGAGAGCTTGCTCTAAAAGCTTTGTTTCTAATTTCATCTGAATCCCTAGTTTGCACAAATAGCGTAGCTGTTGCATATTAGGTGCTATTCGAACTTATCGGTAAATAGCATTGAGTCCATTGACGTGGATAGGCGATAAAATAGCGCACTTTTTACAAAAGCCTAGCCCAACATACCAAAGTGAAACCACTTGCCAACCTGAAGCTTTAATTAAAACCTTAAAAAAGGGCGACGTATTGCTTATTGACGGTATTAGTCGGGTAAGTACTGCAATTAAATATTTAACCCAATCCAGCTGGTCACACGCCACCTTGTGTATTAGTGACCAATATGGTGTTGAAAAACCGGATATTGCTAAAGTACAGCTTCTTGAGGCTGATGTAGTGGAAGGGGTTAGGGTGATAAATTTACAAGAGTATGTGGAACAAGGTACTCGAATCTGTCGACCTGTTAGTCTCAATCAAGAGGATATTGAAAAAGTAATAGCCTACGGGAAACAGCGAATAGGGCATCAGTATGACACTAAAAATATTCTCGATTTAGCCCGATACTTGATTCAAACGCCTCCTGTACCTGTGGGTTGGAGACGGAATATGCTGTCTTTAGGGAGCGGTGATCCGACACGAGCCATTTGTTCTTCTTTGTTAGCTCAAGGATTTCAGTCCATTGGCTATCCTATTTTGCCGCAAAAAGTAAAGCCTACTAATAACAGCGGTTATCAATCTAAACTTAAACATTTTTTCCAATCTAGACACCACACTTTGTTTGTCCCAAGAGACTTTGACATCTCGCCTTATTTCGCCATTATAAAACCCACTATCGAACAACACTTCGATCCCTATACCTTTAACTGGGATTCTGAAACTAAGATAGAGACAGAAAACCAACCACCTGCTGTTGCAAGTGATTAGCTGGAGATTGAAGTGCTTGAACTGAAACCAAATTGTGAATGGTGCGACAAAGATTTACCGCCTGAGAGTGAAGAAGCGTTTATCTGTACTTACGAGTGCACCTTTTGCCAAGACTGTGTTGAAACTGTACTTTTGAATGTTTGCCCTAACTGTGGTGGTGGCTTTAGTGCCAGACCCATAAGACCAGCTACTGATTTTCGGTCGGGTGTTAGCTTGCAACATCAGCCAGCATCAAACAAACGGGTGCTCAGTCCTTATAGCATCGATGAAATTCGAGCTTTTCGTCAATCCGTGCTGGCTAAATAAAATAGGCTTAAAAAAGCAGATGAAATTGAACTCCCAAAATATTGACTCACCTTGTATTCGCAATTGCTGCTTAGACCAAAATGATGTTTGCGTGGGCTGTTGTCGCAGCATAGAAGAGATATTAGCGTGGGGTAGTGCTAACGAGCAACAAAAAGCTAGCATACTGCTTGAGGTAGAAAAACGTAAAGGGCAACGAAACAAAATTTCAAATAACAGATCATAAAACTGCCATTCTTGCTACAATCCGCGACTTTCTGAAGCCCTTTAGTTTAATTATTTGAAATGAAAATAGTGTTAGCGCCTATGGAAGGCGTGGTTGATCATCTAATGCGCGATATGCTTACGCAAGTTGGCGGTTTTGATTCCTGCGTGACTGAATTTGTGCGTGTGGTGGATCAGCTGTTACCTAGTAAAGTGTTCTACCGTTTATGCCCAGAGTTGCACCAGCAAGGACTCACACCCTCAGGTGTGCCGGTAAAAGTGCAATTGTTAGGGCAAGAACCTGATTGGTTAGCCGAAAATGCAGTCAGAGCTATTGAATTAGGCTCCCATGGCGTAGATTTGAATTTTGGCTGTCCTGCTAAAACCGTAAACAAAAGTAAAGGCGGAGCAGTTCTTCTAAAGGAGACTGAAGCTCTTTACAAAATCGTATCGGCCGTCCGTAAAGCCGTTCCATTAGAGCACCAGGTCACCGCCAAAATGCGCTTAGGCTTTGAAGACAAGTCATTGGCCATTGAAAATGCCCAGGCTATTGAATCTGCTGGGGCTAATAGTCTAGCAATACATGCACGAACAAAAACCGAAGGTTATAAACCGCCAGCGTATTGGGAGTGGATCGGCAAAATACGTCAGCAAACACACATTCCCATAATTGCTAACGGTGAAATTTGGTCAAAGACAGATGCAACTCTCTGTCAACAACGCTCTCAGTGTGATGACATAATGTTAGGTCGCGGCGCATTAGCGATGCCAAATCTAGCCCAAGTGATACGACAAGACGCTCAAGAAATGACTTGGGAACAGGTTAAAGCCTTGCTGTTGACCTATTCAGGATATGAAATTTTTGGTGATAAAGGTCGATATTATCCAAATCGAATAAAACAATGGTTAGGCTATTTAAAAGTACAATATCCACAGGCGGAAAATTTATTTTTACGTATTCGTGCTTTGACTAAATCTGCAGACATTGTCGCGGTTCTGCAGCAACCATAATAATCAAAAACCCTCGTTAATAGGGGGCAACAATCAAGGTGATTTGAGATGGCATTGAAGCCTACAATTTATAAATTTCGTATTTCGTTAGCGGATATGGACAGACATCATTATGACAATTTAAACCTAATCGTCGCACAACATCCATCAGAAACAACACAACGAATGATGGCGAGAATAGTGGCGTTTTGTATTAATGCACAAGATCGTCTCGAATTAACCAAAGGATTAAGTGAAACCGCAGAGCCGGACATTTGGTTAAAGGAAGCAAACGACGATATCAGCCTATGGATCGAAATAGGTGAGCCTGAAGTTGAAAGAATCAAAAAAGCGGCTCGTTTAGCCTCTGAAGTCTTGGTATATAGCTTCAATACTAAGTCGGATGTGTGGTGGCAACAATCAGCAGCAAAATTTAAGCAGTTAAACGCAAAATTTTATCGATTCCATTGGCAGCACATTTGCCAACTAAGTGAATTAATCGAACGAACCATGGATATGACAGTGACGATTTCTGATCAATCTGCGTTTATCGCCACCAACTTAGGTGAATGCGAAGTTCCTTGGGATGAACTCTAAGACAGTTAATTGCAGTATCTTCAACAACTGATATATTTAATTCTATCAAAACCCACCTAGCTTTCTTTTTTCTGTGGCTTTAACAGAGCGAATTAAACATTGGTAGGCGGGTTTGACCATTCGTTATTGATATACATTAGAAAACAAAAACAAAAAAACGAACTTACTTACGGCAGGAAATCATGAAACTACTATCTACCTACGCAGGGATGTCCCTCAGCGTTTTGGCTAGCCTGTTATTGGCTGGTTGTGATGCAGAACAACCCGAAAAAGAGCCACCAGTCACCCTCAACAAAAACCCGTTCCCCAGTACCTATCAAGCGATGGAAAGTGAACCAACGTTAATTACCAATGTACACATTCTTGATGGAATTGGCGGTTATATTGAGTCTGGTGCTGTTTTTATCAGTGACGGCAAAATCCAAGCTATCGGAAAATCTGTGAGTGTGCCAGATGGAACTAAAACTATTGATGGAAAAGGCCAGTGGGTTACCCCCGGAATTATAGATGTGCATAGCCATCTTGGTGTTTATGCCACACCCGATACCGCATCCCATTCCGATGGCAATGAAATGACGGATCCCGTTACTGCACAAGCTTGGGCCGAGCATTCAATTTGGCCACAGGATCCCGGGTTTCACCGCGCTCTGATGGGAGGGGTAACTAGTTTACAAATTCTCCCAGGGTCAGCCAACTTAGTGGGTGGTCGAGCGGTTACGGTTAAAAACGTGCCAAACCGAGTAATTCAAGATATGAAATTTCCAGGGGCGCCTTACGGTATGAAGATGGCGTGTGGTGAAAACCCTAAACGAGTATACGGTAAACGAGGCGGCCCAGGAACGCGTATGGGTAACGTTGCTGGCTACCGCCAAGCCTGGGCTGATGCCCAAGACTACAAAAACAAATGGGATCGTTATTATGCCGAGTACGATCAAGGTAAAGATCCTAAAGTGCCTAAACGGGATTTGAAATTAGAAACCTTAGCAGCTGTGCTAGACGGTGAAATTATCGTTCACATGCATTGTTACCGTGCTGATGATATGGGCACAATGCTCGATGTAATGAAAGAGTTTAACTATCAAATTGGCTCTTTCCACCATGCTGTTGAGTCCTACAAAATTGCTGATAGATTAAAAGAAAACAATGTTTGTTCTTCAATGTGGGCAGACTGGTGGGGCTTTAAAATGGAAGCCTATGACGGCATTCAAGAGAATATTCCTATGGTTCATGCCGCAGGAGCTTGTGCCATTGTGCATTCTGATGACGATAAGGGGATCCAACGTTTAAACCAAGAAGCCGCGAAAGCTTGGGGCAATGGTAAACGTGCTGGGATCAACATATCGCAAGCGGATGCATGGCAGTGGTTATCTGCTAATCCGGCGAAATCCTTGGGGATTTTTGAACAAACCGGTTCTTTGGAAGTGGGTAAAAATGCCGATTTAGTGCTTTGGAGTGCGGATCCGTTTTCTACTTATGCAAAAACCGTCAACGTCTATATTGATGGAGCCCTTGCCTTTGATCGTAATGATCCCAGTAGCTGGCCAGTTAGTGACTTTGAGTTGGGACAACCAGGTGAAGGAGATAGCAAATGATTAACTTACCTAAATTACGTTCATTGGCTGTATTAGCGGTTTCGTTAAGTAGTGTATTTAGCGGTGTAGCCCTGGCGCAAAATATTGCAATCGTCGATGCCACTGTTCACACCATGACCGAGCAGGGCACACTTAATAATGCCACTGTGCTAATTAGAGATGGCAAAATTCAAACTATCCTAACGGAAACGCCTGCCTTAACCGGATACGAAATTATCGATGGCAAAGGTAAAGTCGTGACCCCAGGTTTGATCGGCGCGTTTACCTCTTTAGGACTAGTCGAAGTTAGCTCGTCTGCAGGTACCGTAGACAGCAGTGCCTCTGCTAATGCAATCAGCAGCACTGGCGCTGCATATGACGTATCTTACGCAATTAATCCAAATTCTTCGTTATTAGCAATTTCGCGCATAGAAGGGGTGACCTCGGCGGCGACTAGCATGAATAGAACCGGTCAGTTGTTCCAAGGACAAGGAGCTATAATTACTCTTGCTCAAAGCATGGGCCCGCTGATGAAAAAAGCTGCTTTTGTGACTACCGGTGTTGATAATGACGCTGCAGACCACAGTGGTGGTAGCCGCGCGGCACTTTGGGTTGCCTTGGAGCGTGCTCTAGATGAAGCGAGTTATGTAAACGGTAAAACACTCAATCCACAATCGCCATGGTACGGTATGAGCAGTCTAGATGATGCAATGGCCCTAGTGCCGGTTATCAAAGGTGATACACCGTTGATGATTGCTGCACATCGTGAAGCTGACCTACTTCAAGTGATCGCATTAAAACAACGCCATCCTGCGCTAGATATTGTGGTGTTATATGCCACTGAAGGTTGGAAGGTGGCGAGCCAATTAGCTGAAGCAAATATTTCGGTCATTCTGAACCCTGAATCGAATTTGCCTTACGAATTCGATCAATTAGCGGCCACAATGGAAAATGCAGGACGTTTACAAAAAGCCGGCGTGACAATTGCCATTGGCATGAACACTCACAACATTCGGTTAGCTACCCAGCATGCCGGTAATGCGGTTTCTCATGGTTTACCCTACAATGCTGGTCTTGCTGCGTTAACCATCAACCCAGCTAAAATATTCGGTATTGATGATAGAGTGGGTAGTTTGAGTGCAGGTAAACAAGCGGATGTAGTGGTTTGGTCTGGTGATCCCATGGAAGTGGCTGAGGGCGCTGAGGTTGTTATCATTAACGGTGAGTTAGTGGACATGACCTCTCGTCAAACAAAACTCCGTGACCGCTATTTACAACCTGTTAGTGGTAAGAGTGTGCATTACACTCGACCTTAACGGTTGTCAGTAACAAAAAACCGAGCTTAACTAGCTCGGTTTTTTGTTTTGGTTATCAGGGTTGTCTTGTAAACCAACTAAGCCTGAGTATTAATCAAAGAGCCTACACGAGAATTAGGTGTAGGGTTGTTTTCTGCTGACGATGTCGGTGCCGGAGATTCAAGCTCGGCTTGTCGCTGTTGAGTGTCAACCTGTCGCGCCTGCTGTTGCGGTGCTGCCTGAGCAGCAGAATTGCTAGTTGAAGAACCTACTTCCATTTTTGTCATCCTCGTTGCTAAAATTTATCTATAAATATAGTACAAAAAATAACAGCATGCACATTCGTTAGTTTTTTTGTTACTGAATCCACGGCTCTAATTGTTGCTGCATATAATCAGCGATCATTGGCTGAGCTTGCAAATTGGGGTGGATGCCATCTTTTTGCATTAACGATTTATCTAAGGCAATGTCCTGCAAAAAGAACGGAATCAATGGAATATCATTTTGTTCGGATAAATCAGTGAACATTCCGGTAAACATCTGATTATATCTGCGACCGTAATTCGTGGGGATCTGCATTTGCTGTAAGATTATTGTTATCCCTTGCTGCTGAGCAATATCGATCATCCCTTGAATATTGTCACGCATCTTTTTTACGGGATGACCTTGTAATCCGTCATTTCCGCCCAATTCAATATATAAATGGGTTGGGGTGTGTTGTTCGAGTAGTCTAGGCAGTCGCGCTAGAGCGCCATCTGTGGTTTCACCGCTAATTGCAGCGTTTACAACGTTTATGCCATGGTTTTGCCACGCATTTTGTAACAAACTAACCCAACCTTGCTCTTGCGTTAGTCCATAAGCCGCGCTTAAGCTATCGCCCAAGATCAGTATTTTTACCGCTTGCGGATTGTCAACTTGTTGAGCTTGTAAGTGATCTGAAATACTCAGTAAAAGTATAACTATTAACCCAACATTGAACAGACGAATTCTGTCTCTTTTAAACCATAAGTGCACTATGACATCAACTCCAAATGTAATGATAGAAACTAAACAAATCACCAAAGTAGTAAGTACGAGCGAAGGTGAACTTCAGATCCTTCAACCAATTAGTTTTAAAGTCAAGGCTGGTGAGTCAGTTGCCATTATTGGTGCGTCAGGTTCCGGTAAATCAACATTGTTGAGTTTATTGGCTGGTCTGGATCAAGTGACTGATGGCGAAATTTACTTAGCGGGCTCACCTTTGCATTCTTTGGATGAAGAACAGCGAGCTAGATTGCGTGGTGAAAAAGTCGGATTTATTTTTCAAAGTTTTATGTTAGTTCAGAGTCTAACTGCGTTAGAAAACATTATGCTACCAGCTGAAATTGCCGGCTTAGATAACGCTAAACAACTTGGTCAAGAGATTCTTGAACAAGTGGGCTTGGCTCACCGTGGTAATCATTATCCCAATCAGTTATCTGGTGGTGAGCAACAACGTGTGGCCATTGCTCGTGCCTTTATTACTAAACCGAAGATTTTATTTGCTGACGAACCAACGGGTAACTTAGATGCTGCTAACAGTGAAAAGGTGGAATCATTGTTGTTCGAATTAAATCGCGATTCGGACACAACCTTAGTGCTAGTGACCCATGATCCGGTACTGGCAAAACAGTGCCAGCGTCAACTTAATATGCAAGGGGGCGTGTTAACCGAGGTGACCTCTGATCCTCAGGACACTCAACCAGACCAGCAACAACAGGCTAGTTAATCATGAAATATGGATTTAATTTAGCTTGGCGATTGTTTAAGCACGAAGCAAAGCGAGGCGAGCTGACGATAATTCTGTTTGCGATTATTTTGTCTGTTGCAGCAGTATTGTCTCTATCATTGTTCAGTGAGCGTCTGCAAGGTGCACTAACCGCAAAGTCTGCCGAGTTTATCGCCGCAGATCGACGTTTGGAGTCGGATAAGCCGGTTGACCCAGCATGGATAGCGAAAGCTAAAGAGTTAGGCTTAGAAACCACACAACAAGTGTATGCCCGCTCCATGGTGTTTGGTAACGAGCAAATGACCTTAACCAGTCTGCGCGCCGCCGCTGATGGTTATCCATTAAAAGGCGAGTTAAAAACTTCCACAGAGGCCTTTGGCTTAGGTGAGCTTACCGCTGAATTACCTGCCGCAGGAGAAGCCTGGGCTGAGTCACTGTTATTACAAAAACTCGGTTTAAAACTCGGTGACAAAATTGAGGTGGGAGACAAAGAATTTAGTTTAACGCGGGTGATAACCGATGTACCCGATTCTGGCTTTAGTGTCTTTGGCGGAAACCCCAAAGTGCTCATTGGCCTTCAAGACTTAGCTGCCACTCATATAACGGGCCCGGGCAGCAGAATTGACTATACCTACTTTTTTGTGGGCAATAGCAGTGATTTAGATGATTATTATGATTGGTTGCGACCCCAATTAAATCGGGAAATTCATTCTTGGCAATCTGTAGAAGATGATGACTCGCAACTTGGTCGCTCTGTGGGTAGGGCCGAGCAGTATTTTTTACTGGCTAGTTTGTTGGCTATCGTTTTAGCCGCTGTGTCCATTGCTGTTGCTGCACAGCGCTACAGCCAACGACATTATGATCCTGTGGCAATTATGAAAACCCTAGGGGCCAGTAAACAATTGGTACAACGAATTTATCTGTACCAAATATCTTTTATCACTGTGTTAGGCATTGTGTTAGGCACTGTCGCTGGATTTATTATTCAACAACTGGTGGTGTTAGCCATTGCCGATAAAGTGAATGTGTCCATTGACGTCTGGCACTGGCGACCTTTAATTATTGCGGTTTTCACTGGAATGATTTGTGCGGTTTTATTTTCACTGTACCCATTGTTAAAACTATTTTCGGTGCCACCACTGCGAGTTCTTAGACGGGATCTCGGAGCGGGGATGAGTTCACGGGTATTGCAGTTTGCGGCCACCGGTTCTGCTATTTTATTGTTGATGTGGGCGTACAGTCAGAACTTGAAAATTAGTTTAATCCTGTTTGTCTCAGGTATTGTTTTGGTCTGTGCATTATTGGCTATTACCTATGGTCTTATCGCTGTGGGGCGAAAGCTCGGACAGGGTAAAATGGGAGCGTGGCAATTAGCTTGGGCCAGAATTAAAAGACGGGCTATGGATAACAGTGTTCAGTTAATTAGTTTCTCGGTGACTATTATGCTGTTACTTGTGGTTTTGGTTATGCGTAACGATATGGTTTCACAATGGCGCGACCAGTTACCACAAGGCACGCCTAACTATTTCATGTCAAATATTACCGAACAACAACGGCCTGCATTGGAACAACATTTTAACCAATTAGGGGTTGAGACGGATGTGTTTTATCCGGTTGTACGGGCAAGGTTTGTATCTATTAATGACGAAAAAATACGTACCGAAATCACTAAAGAAGATGAAGCCAAGCAAGATAGTGGTCGTAACGGTTTGGGTCGAGAGGCAAACTTAACTTGGAGTAACACACTTCAAAATGAAAATGAAATTGTCGCTGGAAAATGGTTAGACGAATGGCAAACCGGGGACGAATATGGGGTGTCTGTTGAAGAACGACTAGCGGCAAGGTTAAACATTAAGTTAGATGACAAGCTTACCTTTAATATTGGTAGTGAGGTGATTACGGTTACCGTAACCAGCCTGCGTAGTGTGAATTGGCAGACCATGCAGCCTAATTTCTTTTTTGTGTTGCAACCAGAAGCAATGCAAGAATATTTACCCACTTACATAACTAGTTTTTATGTTCCTACCGATGACAAGGCGAAGATTGCGCAACTGATGCAGCCATTTTCCAGTGTCACCCTATTTGATGTGGATGCAAGAATTAATCAATTACGGGACATAGTCGATCAGGTCTCAGTTGCCGTTGAGTTTATTTTAGTTCTAGTGTTAATCGCCGGTTCTTTGGTATTAATCGCACAAGTTCAGGCTAGCATGGACGAACGACAGCAAGAATTAGCGATTTTACGTACCTTAGGGGCAAAAGGTAGCTTAATACGTGCCAGCGTGATTTACGAGTTCTTAATCATCGGCTCAGTGGCGGGTCTCATGGCGGCGTTTGCCAATGAGCTCACTCTGTATCTATTGCAGTCACAAATTTTTGAAATGCAGGGTAAGTTGCATTTTGAATACTGGATTATTGCCCCCCTTGTTGGTGCGATAACGGTAGGATTGTTAGGGGCTGCTGGGTGTTGGCGCTTGTTGGCGTTGAATACCAGTCAATTATTGCGAAAGATGGTTTAATCGATTATCTAAAACCACAAACTAAAAAAGGGCAATTTGCCCTTTTTTAGTATTCAGAATAACGAAAAACAGGTTTTATTCTTTGGTACAGGACAAACACAGGGAAACAGAATCAGAAAATCGCAAAGCATGGGGCTTGTCTACTTCAGCTTCGGCGTAAATCACCCAAGGGTGCTCGGCGGCAATTTCAAGAACGTCAGAGGTTAGCTTTTCCAATAAAGAAAAACGGTTATCTTCGACTAACTTAATAATGCGTTTAGTAATGATTTTATAATTTAACGCATCTTCCATATCGTCTGAGTCAGTGGCTTGCTCGGCATTATAATGAATCTTCACATTTACGATAACGTCTTGTTTGTTCACTATTTCATCTTCATTAATACCAATGTAAGTGCGTAACCTAAGGTTTTTAATTCTAATAGTGGCTGGATTCAGCTTCATTTATTGTTACTTCCTTAAAAATCGCGAAATGTTGTCTAATCGTTGTGTTTTCAATGGCGCTATTATCTGCTAGTTTGTCAGCCAACATCAAATAATCCAATGTGAATCTGTATGGAAACTAAGTCGCCCACTGCGATTAAAGCAATACTCGTGTTAGCCTGTGTTGTCGTTATTTTAGCTGGAATTAAAGCTGCCAGCACAATCGTAGTTCCTTTTTTATTATCAATTTTTATAGCGATGGCATGTCATCCAATCATCCATTGGGCATCGAGATATAAGGTACCCCGGTGGTTATCGGTCATCCTGGTTATACTATTAATTGTGATATTTGGATTTATGTTAGCAGGTTTAGTGGGTAACTCCATGGCCGAATTTCGTGAAAATATTCCTCAATACAAACAACAATTAAGTGATGAGCTGGTTTGGGTAACAACTAGGCTTGAGAGTTTGTTTAGCATTGAAGTTAATAGTGATTTATTAGTTTCTTATTTAGATCCGGGCATCGCCATGAGTATGGCAACCAATATACTTACTAGCTTTGGTAGTGTATTAACCAATTTTCTACTGATCATTCTAACCGTTGTGTTTATGTTATTTGAAGCCGACTCTGTGCCTAAAAAAGTGCATATCGCCCTTGATGATCCATCTATGAAAATTCAGCAGATCGACAAATTTTTAGTCTCGGTTAAAAATTATTTGGTGATCAAAACCATCGTCAGTATTGGTACGGGAACCGTGATTGGTCTTTGGTTGTATTTCCTAGGACTAGACCACTTTATGTTGTGGGCAGTGTTAGCATTTTTATTAAATTATATTCCAAATATAGGATCTATTATTGCCGCAGTGCCAGCTGTTCTTCTTGCGTTTGTGCAATTGGGCCCTGGTATTGCTGGACTTACCGCTATTGGTTATGTGGTCACCAATACTGTGATGGGAAATGTGGTTGAGCCTAAATTTTTGGGTAGAGGACTGGGTTTATCTACCTTAGTGGTGTTTTTATCATTGATTTTTTGGGGATGGTTATTGGGTACGGTAGGGATGCTATTGTCTGTGCCGCTCACTATGATCGTAAAAATAGCACTAGAGTCGAATGAGGACAGTCGTTGGATTGCGGTCTTGTTAGACAGTGAAGATATTCCCGAAGAGCAACAAGAACAAGAATCGGCTGATGTTAATCAGGTGCCTGAGTAAAGGTCATTTCAATTCTGGCTCCACCTAGAGTGGAGTCAGTAATTTCCATCTTACCGTGGTAAGCCGTGATGAGATCGCTGACCACTGCCATACCAATGCCTTGGCCTTCTTGATAGCTATCTAAGCGTTTTCCTCGGTGCAGTAACTCCTGACGATGCTGAGGCTCAATACCTTTACCATCATCTTCTACGGTAATCAATAAACGATTATTGTTCTGCTGTGCGGCTACTTTGACTTGGGATTTTGCGGCTTTGCAGGCGTTATCCATTAAATTTCCAAGTAATTCCATTAAATCCGTTTGGTCGCCTTTAAATTGGCATTTTTCATCAACCTGTAGGATGATGGTTAAATGCTTATCCGCATGCACTTTAGCCATCGCTGACTGCAGTTTTTGCACTATGGTCAATACACATATCCCTTGTTCCCAACCACTGCCAGCACCGGCAACAGCGCGCTTCAATTGGCGTTGAATAATATTGTCTATTTGCGAAAGAGGCTCGTTGGCAGAGTGGGGTAAGTTAGGGTTACCGGTCAGCACGGCCAAAGGTGTTTTTAGGCTGTGGGCAAGGTCACTAAGACTATTTTTGTAGCGACTACGTTGTTGTTGTTCGGTATCCAGTAGGTGATTAATACTACGCTTTAGCTTTTCCAATTCAGGGGGATAAGTTTGTTGTAATCGCTGAATATCGCCTTCTTCGGTTTTTTTAATTTGCGTAATTAAGGTATTTATTGGACTCAATGCCATGTTCAAACTGGCAATAAGCACAATTAAAAGTAACAAAGCTAAAAAGCCGAGCCAATACCAAAGCGTATTTGAAAAAGCGTCGCGTTCTTTTTCAAAAGTGAGTTGATCTTGGACGATGAAAAAACTCACTGGTACAAAGTCGACATCCCCTTCGAATTCAGCAGTGTAGGAGTACAAAAAATAATCTTTACCCATAGCAAAATCAGTTAAAAATATTTCTTTACCGATAATAGGCGCATCTAACCGAGGTTGTTCAGGCCAGTTTAAAGTGGATAAGGATTGCCATACTATGTCATCGTTTATTTTAATAAATGCGTATAAACCAGAACCTGGAATGTTGAGTTTATCGTTAAACAACTGTTCTGGCATTTCTGGCTCAGCCTCTACCATTTCAAATTCAGAAATCAGAGTGAGACTTTGAATACGCAGTTGTTCGAGCATAGATTGACTCAAACTATCCGTATAGGCTTGTTCTAGGGTCATTGCGCCTAGGGGAATGAAAAGCAGCAATGCCAGCAGGGCTGCAGCAAAACTTCTTAGGCGCAGGGATAATCGGATCATAGCTCTCGATTAATTCGGTAACCACGTCCGCGCAGGGTTTCTATGGGCTTGTAGTCATTTTTCGGATCGAGTTTTTTGCGCAGTCGCCCTACAAACACTTCAATAACATTACTATCTAAATCAAAATCTTGGTCATAGATATGTTCAGTTAATTCAGTTTTAGATACTACTTTTTGCGGATTCAAGAAAAGGTACTCTAGCACCTTATATTCATAGGCAGTGAGTTCAAGAGATTGCCCATCTACGGTCACTTCTTCAGCTGTTGTGTCTAAGGTTATGGGGCCTTTTTCAATTAACGGGTTAGCCTGTCCTGATGAGCGACGAATAAGAGCTTTTGCCCGAGCTAAGAGCTCTTCGTTGTGAAAAGGTTTGGTAAGGTAATCATCAGCACCAGCATCTAATCCCTCTACCTTCTCTTGCCAACGATCCCGCGCGGTTAATATCAGAATCGGGCAGGTGACGTTGTTTTTACGAGCATTTTTTATCACATCAAAGCCATCGATAATAGGCAGTCCTATATCTACTATGGCTAAGTCATAAGGGTGTTCAGCTAACAAATAACTGGCTTTAGCGCCATCATCGGCTAAATCTACGCTATAACCATGCTGCTGAAGTAACTGATCTAATTGGGTTAACAACCTACTATCATCTTCGACTACAAGAATGCGCATTATTTATCTCTACTACGTTGTTTGGTTATTTTACCTGAGCGTTTATCGACATCAACCGTGACCACACGTCCGGTTTTTTGTAACACTTTTACCTTGTAGGTATTTTTGCTTTGGTTAACACGCAATACTCGGCCTCTAACCTTCTTCAGCACTTTTTCTGCGGCTTGGGCTTTATCAATGCTGCTGTTTGATTTTTCTTGAGCTAACACTTGCCCGCCGAAGCTAAGGGCAAATGCCATCAACAACAAAATCAATTTACGTCTACTGAGCACAATCAAAATGGGTTCCTGACTCGTTGGCGTTTAAATAATAACAAAAAGTTTAATGTCTTCTGGGTGAAACCTTAACCTTGACCTTCACTGTATTACCAGGATGGGACTGCATAAAGGTTTCATAAGCTGCACCTTGATAACGATATTTTACGTTATAACCTTTGATTTTTCTTACTTTTTTTGATGTTTGATAAACAGTCTCACAATGTTGAATGACAGAAGTACTGTACTGTGGCCCTTGGGCCTGACTTCCAATTGCGCCACCAATCACCGCACCTGTTATTGTGCTGCCGCGATTATCACCGATTACATTACCGATCACGCCGCCAATTACCGCGCCAGCAATGGTAGATTGAGCACGTTGGTGAGAGTTATTATAGCTGATCGTTCGTTGAACTGGGTAACACTGCTGCACGGGCTGTTTAACCGCGGTATATTGATAAACAGGATCAACTTTAATCACTTTTGCATAATGATAATGATAATGGGCTAAGGCTTGAGTCGTTGAAAAACCAAACAATAAGGTAGCGATTGAAATGTTTTTTAGATTTAACATTGTGTCTCTCCTTTGAAATCTTAGGATCATAATAGGCGAGACTAACTGAACTATAACTGAACTGAACCTTATCGGTAAGTTAAGGTTGGCCGGGTTAAACTGATTGAATGGACTCTTGCTGTAACGGATTTACGCAGGTAGCTGAAATCGTACTATTTTTATTTTTGGTGTAAATGTGTATTTCTAAATCCATATTTCTCAGTTTGTACCACAGATCTAGATTATCCTCACCTGGACAAATAATTTGCTGTAAATACTGCTCTTGCACATTTTTGGCTAAATCCAGTTTCTGAGGAATTTTAATAAAAGCTCTTACTTCACCAAAAGAGGTGTTCGAACCTTGATAATGCCAATCACCTAAATGTAAAGCTGAGTAGAAGGTTCTATCCACGGTTTCCAAGGTTTGAGGGTCTGCTTGGTAGCTATCTTTATCGGCAAATTGTACAATTTTCATCGAGAACAATTGATTACAGGCAGAAATGCTCAACATGATCACACAAAGCAAAGTAGCTCTTTTAATTAATTTAAGCGTAAATTTGTGTGTGTTTTTCATTGGCTAAACTCCCGTTATTACACAGGATATCGGCTTGCAATTAAAAATCTTGAATGGCTAACCTTACGAGGTACTGTTTAATTAAAGGTGACATTCCGTCAACTAGATGTGGTAATTGTGTGTATATGTGAATCGTTAACTAAGCGAGGAAGATTAGGGTAAACCTCTTAATCGAAGTCGACTTTTTTTCGCAGGGATTTGGTTTTTCCAGCTTTTTTCTTACTTTCCACTCGTCGAATTTGAGATGATTTGGTGGGTTTGGTAGCGCGCCTAGGCTTGGGTTTTTCACCGGCTTTTTTAATAATCTCAACTAATCGAGTGATGGCATCTTCACGGTTTTGTTCCTGAGTACGATAGTTTTGCGCCTTGATAACTAGAATACCGTCATTGGTAATACGGCTGTCTTTGCTGTTGAGTAAGCTGGTTTTGTAAAACTCGGGCAAAGTAGAGGCGTTAACATCAAATCGTAGGTGGATGGCGCTGGAGACTTTATTCACATTTTGGCCGCCAGCACCTTGGGCACGAATAGCACTCATATCAAACTGATCGTCTGATATGCTCAAGTGTTCTGTTATCTCTATTCGTGCCATGTTTTGCTACCTAGGGTAATGTTTGTGAAAATGGTTTAACCACTACACTTTTGAATACTCCAGCACCTATGTACGGGTCGTTATCAGCCCACTGTTGTGCGGCGCTTAAACTATCAAATTCAGCGATGATCACTGAACCGGTAAATCCAGCTTCACCTGGGGTTGCGCTATCAATTGCCGGGCAAGGACCTGCGACCACTAAACGACCTTGCTGTTTGAGCGACTCTAATCTTTCCAAATGGGCCGGGCGGACGCTTAGTCTCAATGGCAAACTATTGGCTACGTCTTCAGCGTAAATGACATACAACATTGAATTATCCTTCTTATCAAATCAGTTATTTATGGGTAGCCGCTTTCATATCAGAGACAAAGCTTGCCAGTTGTTCGAGCATTTTACTCGGGTTATCGAGGTTTTGTTCGATTATGTTTACCGTGGCAGAACCGGAAATGGCACCAGCTGCGCCAGCGCTTATCGCTTCAGTAACTTGTGCCGGTTTTGATATGCCAAAGCCCAATAATGGCGGAGCTACTTTATATTGAGTTAGCTTAGCAATTAATTCATCGGCAGGAATAGTGGCGGCCGTTTCTGCCCCTGTAACACCAGCTCGGCCGAGTAAATAAGTGTAACCCGTGGACTTTTGACCAATCTCTGCAAGGGTTTCATCACTGGCATTGGGCGGCGCGATCAATATTTGATTGATATTGTTGGCTTCAGCGACGTCGATAAATCGTTGTGCTTCGCGAAGAGGCACATCTGCAATTAGAATGGAGTCAACACCGGCAGCGTTCGCCGCTTGATAAAACTCAGGTAACCCTTTTTTGATCACAAGGTTGCTATATAACAACAGCCCAATGGGAATCTCTGGAAATATATCGCGAATTTGTTTAATCACAGCAAAACAATCTGCTGGGGTGATTTTATTGTCTAGGGCACGAATACTTGCTTTTTGAATAGTGGGACCATCGGCAATAGGATCAGAGTAAGGAATACCTAACTCTAGGGCGTCGGCTCCACTTTCTACCAAGGTCTTAATAATATTAAATGAGGTTTCTTTGTCTGGATCACCTAACATCACGAAGGGGACGAAGGATCCTTGATTATCCTTGTTTAGGCGTTCAAACATGTTGTCATAACGGCTCATTCTTGTTCTCCCAAAATGTTGTAAACGTGGGCTAAATCTTTGTCACCTCGGCCAGATAGGTTCACCACTATAATTGTTTCCTCTTCTGCTTCATCTGCCATATTCAAGGCATGGGCGAGGGCATGGGAAGACTCAAGGGCGGGAATAATCCCTTCTTTACGGGCAAGCAATTGAAATGCATTTAAGGCTTCATCATCGGTTACAGCTGCGTACTCTGCGCGACCAATATCATGTAAATGAGCATGTTGCGGACCCACTGCTGGGTAATCTAAACCTGCAGAAACCGAATAGGACTCTTCAATCTGTCCGTCGCTATCTTGCATGATATAGCTGTAAGCACCGTGTAATACACCTTTGCTACCTGTACAGATGGCCGCGCCGTGATCCGGTGTGTGGATCCCTTTACCAGCAGGCTCTACACCCACTAAACGTACACTAGGCTCATCAATGAAATCAGCAAACATACCTATGGCATTGGAGCCACCGCCAACACAAGCCACTACTGCATCGGGTAAACGACCCTCTTTTTCCATAATTTGAGCACGGGTTTCTTCGCCAATCATACGGTGAAATTCACGTACTATGGTAGGGAAAGGGTGAGGTCCGGCAGCAGTGCCGAGCAAATAATGGGCTTTGTCGTAAGTGGCTGACCAGTCGCGCATGGCTTCATTAACGGCATCCTTCAAGGTACCTGAACCGGCATTTACGGGAATGACTTCTGCACCCATTAAACGCATACGAAACACATTTGGGGCTTGACGTTCTACGTCTTTGGCACCCATGTAAATCCGTGCTTTTAAGCCCATTAGTGCACAGGCTAAGGCCGTAGCTACGCCGTGCTGACCTGCGCCAGTTTCCGCAATCACTTCGGTTTTGCCCATACGTTTAGTTAAAATCGCTTGTCCCAACACTTGATTGGTTTTATGGGCTCCGCCGTGTAATAAGTCTTCGCGCTTCAAGTACAGTTTGACCTTAGGATTACTCACCAAATTCTTGGTCAAGGTCATGGAGGTTGGACGACCAGCATAGTCTTTTAACAGACCATTAAACTCTTCCACAAAACTAGGATCATTTTGTGCGTCGATAAAGGCTTGCTCGAGTTGATCTAATGCGGGTATGAGCAATTCTGGTACATACATACCCCCGTACTCGCCAAATTTACTGTCTAAGTGATTCATGTTGCTCTCTTATCTATAATATTTGTTTAACGATTATTTGTCTTTGGGCTAGTGTTCAACTGGTGTTGAATTAAACTTTAATAGCGCCGCAATAGCTCAAATAATTGGCTAATCTTTTGTTGATCTTTAATGCCTGGGGCAGTTTCCACCCTTGAGTTAGCATCAAGCCCTAAAACCTTAGTTGCTCGGGCTTGTTGAATGTTTTGAGGACTCAGCCCGCCAGCTAACATCACATTATTGTTATCTGGTAATTGGGATAACAGTTGCCAATCAAATTGTTGTCCCGTGCCGCCAGATTGCTCGCCCACTTTACAATCAAGTAAAAATCTATCGACTTGTGCTAAATCTAGCGCAGGTAAAGTATCAGTCACACCAAATGCTTTCCAAATTTCACATTTGCTGTCCAATTGAGTACGTAAGTTATCAATAAAGGTTTGATCCTCGTCGCCGTGCAATTGTACCGCAGCAAAACTCAATTGATTGGCATATTCCACAATAGTGTCGATGCTTTCATTTACGAATACCCCGACATAATGGAAAGGGATAGCCTCTACAATTGCCTTTGCTTGCTCAAGGGAGATAGCCCGTGGGGATTTTTCAGCGAAAATTAAACCACCAAAGGTTGCACCACTGCTGGCGATAACTTGGGCATCTTCCACCTTGGTTATCCCGCAAATTTTGACATCGCCATAAACCAGCTTTTTAACAGCGTTGGTAACATCGTCTTCTTCCATCACAGAACTGCCCACCAAAAAGCCATCGACTAGTGGGGCAAGTCTGCGTACATCTTTAGTGGTATAAATTCCCGACTCAGATATTACTACACATTGGTGCTGACTCTGTTTAATCAGCGGGACTAAACGTTCAGTTGTGGCTAAGTTGGTGCTTAGGTCCCGTAAATCACGATTATTAATGCCAATGATTTTCGCGCCTAGGGCTAGGGCTCTATGTACTTCTTCCTCATTACTGACTTCGGTTAGAACATCGAGTTGATATTGTTCGGCTAGGGCAGCAAGTTGAGCATATTCTTGATCATTGAGCACCGATAACATCAGCAATACCGCATCAGCATTATGATGGCGAGCTAAATATATTTGATAAGGGTCGACAAAAAAATCTTTGTTTAATACTGGTTGGCTGACCCGCGCACGGACATACTCTAGGTACTCAAACTTACCTTGAAAATACTTTTCATCGGTTAATACTGAAATACATGCAGCGTAGGGGCCGTAGGCGGCAATTATCTCATCGAGATTGAAATCGTCTCGGATCAACCCTTTTGAAGGAGAGGCTTTTTTGCATTCAAGTACATAACCGGCATTCGGTTTCGATAGGGCTTGATAAAAGCTGCGTTCTGAAGGCGTCAACGAATCTTTAAAGGATGACAGTGGCAGATCTAATTTTCGTTGCACCAATTCTTCTCGTTTATTGGCGACTATTTTTTCTAGTACATTTGCCACTTACTGGACTCCTTGTTGACTGATCTCGGCGGCCGTTAAAATGGTATTTAATGACTGTTTGGATTGCATGGCCTCGATTGCCATCTCCGCACCTTGTTCATAAGTGGATGCTAAACCGGTTAATTTCAACAGTGCGCCCGCATTCATGGCAACGGCCGATTGATGGGCAATCTGACCCTTGCCAGTTAATACCGCTTCAATCAATGCCTTATTCTCTTCCGGCTCACCGCCTTTAATACTTTCCAGGGAGTGTTGTTGCAGACCAAAATCAGCTGGGGTTAGCGTATATTGATTAATTTCCCCATTTTTGAGCTCTGCTACTTGCGACGGACCGTGCAAAGCTAATTCGTCTAAGCCACTGCCATGGACCACAAGGGCGTGTTCGTAACCCAATAATTTTAAGGTTTTAGCAAATGGCATTACCCATTCTGGGGCGTACACTCCAATCATCATATGAGTTGGTTTGCCAGGATTTGCTAAGGGGCCAAGTAAATTAAACAAAGTCCGAGTTTTTAAGGTGGTTCTGACTGGCATCGCGAATTTAATTCCAGCATGGTAATTGGGGGCAAACAAGAAACATAAATTTGCTTCATCTAGGCAGTTTCTTGCTGTTTGCGCACTCATGCTGAGATCCATACCAAATTCTCGAAACAAGTCAGCGGAACCTGATTTGCTCGAGACACTGCGATTGCCATGTTTTGCCACTTTGACACCACAACTCGCGGCGACTATGGCTGCTGCCGAGGAAATGTTGATGGTGTTGTGGCCATCTCCTCCGGTTCCCACAATATCTGCAAAGGGATAATCGGGACGAGGGAAGGGCGCTGCATTATTGATTAACGCCGCTGCTGCACCTGCAATTTCCGCAGGTTTTTCACCTTTTATCTTCAGGGCAGTTAACATGGATGAGATGACGATGTCATTTAATTCACCTTTCACCACCATTGAAAATAAGGCTTCGCAATCTTGCTGTGATAAATCCTGACCTAGGTATAACGATTCCAAATGGGAAAGAGTATTGATAGTCATGTTTATGCCTTTTGCGTTAAATAACGAATGCTTTGTTCAAGAAGTTGGCTGCCATGGGATGTCAAAATGGATTCAGGATGAAATTGAAACCCCAACATTCTATCGGCAGGATGATACACACACATGGGAATACCTTCAAAGTTGGCAATGACATTTAATTCACTAGGAATATCACTCACCACTAAAGAATGATAACGCGCCACTGGCAATGGGTTAGATAAGCCTGAAAACAGGGCACTATTGTCATGCTCAATATAAGAGGCTTTGCCATGCATCACTTGTTCGGCACGAATAACGTTTCCGCCGTAGGATTTCACAATGGCTTGGTGGCCCAAACAAATACCTAACACTGGGAATTGGCCTTTTATCAGCTCAATCAGCTCCAGCAAACAGCCAGCTTGTGATGGTTCACCTGGCCCTGGCGACAACAGTAATAGTACTTCTGAATCTTGGTTTTTTTGCTGTATTTGTGAATAGATCATTTGTGCCGAAACTGAGTTTCGATAAATTATTAAATCCATTCCCATACATCGAAGTTCATCAACTAGGTTGTAGGTAAAAGAATCATAATTATCGAGTAGGAACACACTTATTGGACGGCTCATAAATTCTTCTCCTTAGCATGGGCACTTACAATCGCAGTAATCACCGCTTGTGCTTTGCCTCGGGTTTCGTCAGCCTCAGATTGAGGATCTGAGTCGTAAACCACGCCAGCTCCGGCCTGAATGTAGGCAATGTCATTTTCAACAAATGCTGAACGAATGACGATACAGGTATCCATGTCGCCATTGCCATTGATATAACCGACTGCACCGCCGTAGCTGCCCCTGCGCTTTTTCTCTACTTTGCGTATTAGTGAAGCGGCACTGACTTTAGGCGCACCAACAAGCGTGCCCATATTCATGCAGGCTGCATAGGCGTGCAGGGCATCTAAGTCGTCTCTTAATTGGCCTACCACACGACTAACTAAATGCATAACATGGGAATATCGGTCAACTTTAAGCAAGTCTTTTACAAAGCGCGTACCGGGTTTGGAAACTTTGGCTACGTCATTTCGCGCTAAGTCCACAAGCATCAAATGTTCGGCTTTTTCTTTTTGGTCTTCACGCAGATTAAGTTCAATGCGACTATCTAAATCCACATTAATACTACCATCGGCATGTTTGCCCCTTGGGCGAGTGCCCGCTATGGGATAAATCTCAATCTGATTGCTGTGTTTATCGTATTTTAAAGCGGACTCTGGTGAGGCTCCAAACATACAAAAATCATCATCTTGCAAGAAAAACATATAGGGACTTGGATTTTGTATCTTTAAATTTGCATAGGCAGCGTAGGGGGCAGTGCAGGGTAATTTGAAGGTGCGCGAAGGAACAACTTGGAAAATATCTCCAGCCAATATATGTTCTTTAAGATTCAATACATCTTGTTTGTATTCTTCATCTGATTTATCCACTTCCAACTGCATGTCAGCAACTGTGGGGGCTGCTTGAACCGACTGCGGGTCGAGTTGTTTTAAATGGCTAATGGTTTCTTCTAATTGTTGACTGACAGAAAAGTAGCTACTGCTTACATTTTTGCCACTAAAAACGGTACTGACAACTTCTGTGGTTTGCAGTTGATGGTCGATAACCAATAAAGATTGGGCTAGATAAAACACGAAGTTGGGACAGGTGTTTTCGCTATCAGGCACATCCGGTAAGGTTTCAAAGCTGGCCAATAAGTCGTAAGCAAACACGCCACCTAGGAACAAATTTTGTGGGTGTTGGCGCAAACATTGAATATTTTTGACGATTAAGCGCAGCGCATCAAACACCGCTGGTGCTTTTAATCGGGCATCTTCATCAAGATTTGCATCGGGTATGGAAAAGATCAATGTAAGAGCGTTATTTTTGGCGTCTGGCGTGGCGATTACACCATCAGGAAGGTGTTCTTCAAACAATGGCAACACAGAGGCCCCATTGTCGTTTAGCCCTTGAATGAGTACGGTATGACCATGACAAGTTAACTTTAGGGCTGCATCGAGCAAGATTAAACTCTTTAAATTATCCTTGCTGTCAATTTCCGCAGACTCAAGTAATAACGTATTTGTTTTAGTTTTACATAGTTGCTTATAGGCGCTGAGTGGATCGGCTACATAAGGACCATGTTTAACAATGGTTTCGGCAATTCCAGGTTTTTCACTTAGTTGAGTTAAACTCATGTTTTACGTCTCAAGTTTGATTTTAATGTTAACGCGTTTGCGGGCAGATACGAAAAAGGCCCGATAAACGGGCCTCTTAATAATTATTTGTTACACACAAACACTCACAGCCCGCTAGTTAGGGATGTGCCACCACCAGATTTTACTATTTGTGGAAAAAGTTGTATGTGTCATTTGTCTTATTTCACTCTGTAAACAATCATTTCGCCTGAATTAAGGCTATTATGGGTCTTTTTTAGGGATTTAATCAACTCCCAAGGGATTTAACCTGAATATTTTTTGACGTTTAACATATAATAACGTCAGTACCCTTATAGAAGAAAACAATTCGCTCGTTGTGTCAATACATCGAACGATAAAAAGTTTTAAATTGCCCAATTAAAGCGTTATAAGATAGAAGCCATGAAAATAGATTTGCACTGCCACAGTAGTTATTCAGATGGTCGACTGACTCCCCAAGAGCTGTTAGATCGAGCTCACAACATGCAAGTGGATGTGTTGGCATTAACTGATCATGATACCGTTGCAGGTATTCAAGAACTAAAACATTATCAACAACAATGTAAACGGCAACTAACTGTGATTGCTGGTGTTGAGTTGTCAACTAGCTGGCATGGTTTTGACATTCATATAGTTGGTTTGAATGTGAATGATAAAGACGCGGTGTTTCTATCGCGATTAAACAATCAAAGTCAACGCCGAGAGCTGCGAGGACAAAAAATCGCCCATAAATTAGACAAGGCGGGTGTACCAGGTGTATACGAAGTTGCGAAACGTCTTGCTGGAGTGGGACAAATCACCCGAGCCCACTTTGCCCAAGCATTAGTTAAACTAAATGCTGTATCGAGCCTGGATGATGCCTTTAAAAAGTATTTAGGTAAGGGTAAAAAAGCCCATGTTAAACCAGAGTGGATAACTATTCCTGAAGCAGTGACCTGGATTCAAGAAGCCGGAGGACAAGCTGTTTTAGCCCATCCTGGTCATTACGATATGACCGCAAAGTGGTTACGTCGGTTAGTGGCAGAATTTAGTGAAGCTGGCGGTGACGGAATTGAAGCCAATCATATGCATTTAGCTGCGGCTAAAAGAGAATTGCTGGTGGAACTAGCTATTGAGCATCAACTATTAGCGTCTACCGGTTCAGATTTCCATTATCCAAGCCGTTGGTCCGAGTTAGGTAAAAGTTTAGCCATTTCAGAGCGTTTAACCCCTGTGTGGCATGACTGGAAAAATATTCCAGAAAGATAGTCGTAAATTAGTAGAGTAACGGAAACTTATGAGCCAGTATTTTTATGTACATCCCGATAATCCTCAGCAACGGTTATTACGCCAAGCCTGTGAAATTATTCGTTCCGGTGGAGTGATAGTTTATCCCACTGATTCTGGTTATGCCATTGGTTGCCAAATGGAAGACAAGTCTGCCCTTGAGCAAATTTGTCGTATACGGCAAATTGGCAAACAACATAATTTCACACTCATGTGTCGTGATATGTCTGAGCTGTCGAATTATGCTCGGGTAGACAATACCGCCTTTCGATTAATTAAAAATAACACCCCTGGGCCCTATACTTTTATCCTAAAAGCGACAAAAGAAGTGCCGAAGCGCTTACAGAATCCAAAACGAAAAACCATCGGTATTCGGGTGCCCGATAACATTATCGCGTTACAATTGCTGGAAGAGTTAGACGAACCCTTGATGTCGACCACTTTAATTTTACCTGGCGAAACCCAAGCTGAATTTGATCCCGATGATATTAGAGACAAATTAGAACGTCAGGTGGAGTTAATTATTAATGGTGGTTACTTAGGTGAGCAACCTACCAGTGTCATCGACATGTCTGAAGGCGGAATTGATATTATTCGTGAAGGCAGTGGCGACACTAGCGTGTTTGGTTAAGTCGAATTAACCCATGACCCAAGAGTCAACACCAAACAAGCGTCCCATTCAACAACCATTGCCACTTGCCTTTGTGAATGGCGAGGCGATGATTGAAAAACCGGAAGATTTGTATATTCCACCAGATGCGTTAGAGGTTATTTTAGAGGCATTTGAAGGGCCACTCGACTTACTCTTGTATTTAATACGCAAACAAAAATTCGATATCGTTAATTTGCCGATATTACAAATTACCCAACAATACATGGACTATGTTGAGGTAATGAAAGAAATTAGGTTAGAGCTAGCCGCAGAATATTTATTGATGGCGGCCATTTTAGCTGAAGTGAAATCGAGACTATTATTACCTAAGCGAGCGGATGCTGATGAGGATGAAGACGATCCCAGAGCAGAATTGATACGGCGTTTGCAGGAATATGAAGCGATAAAATTAGCAGCGCAAGAAATGGATGCGTTACCGCGAATGGAAAGGGATCTATTTAGTGCCAGTGCCGAGCCCAACGAGCAAATAGCACCGATTAAAATACAGCCAGAAGTCAGTCTGCAAGAACTAGCACTGGCGTTTCAATCGGTGATGAAAAGAGCGAAAGCCTTTGAGCATCATCAAATTGAACGAGAAGTGTTGTCGACCCGGGAGCGTATGAGCAGAATTTTAGAATTGTTAAATAAAAACAATTTTCTTGGTTTCGAGACCTTATTCTTAGTCTCCGAAGGTAAAGCTGGAGTGGTGGTGACTTTCTTAGCTATTTTAGAGCTGGTAAAAGAAAGTTTGGTAGAATTGGTGCAAGCACAACCCTATAGTCAGATACATCTAAAGCTACGAGAAACAGAAGAGGATGCATGGCAAGGTTAACCGACGAACAATTGAAACAAATTGTTGAAGCAGCCATTTTTGTTGCCGACCAGCCATTGAGCAAGGAAAAGTTGCAAACCACGGTACTGGATGGTTTGAGAGTGTCTAACAAAAAGCTAGATGCTGCCCTTGCTGAGTTAACCTTGGATTATGCGCCTCGCGGTATTCAACTGATTGAAGTGGCATCGGGTTTTCGCTTTCAATCGCTGGATAGTTTGAGTCCATGGCTGAGTAAATTATGGCAAGAACAAGCCCCTCGATATTCACGTGCGCTTTTGGAAACACTGTCTTTAATTGCCTATCGACAACCTATCACCCGAGGGGAGATAGAAGATGTGCGTGGGGTGTCAGTGAGTAGTCATATTATTAAGACCTTAACTGAAAGGGAGTGGATTAAAGTGGTTGGTCATAAAGAAGTGCCAGGTCGACCTTCGCTCTATGCGACCACAAAAGAATTTTTAGATTATTTTGGGGTGAAAAGCTTAGCTGATTTGCCTCCCATGAAAAGTATTGACGTGCTTCCTGAATTGGAGCAGAAACAACAAGATGAACAGCGACTAAAAGCGGTGGCTGAACAAATGAAATCAGATACAGTGTCTCAAGATTCAGCACCAAATTTGGCTGACCTAGGACCCAATAAAGAGCAATTACATTAATGAGTGAAAAACTGCAAAAAGTACTAGCTAACGCTGGTCAAGGTTCCCGTCGTGAGATGGAAAAATGGATAGAGCAGGGGCGTATTTCGGTAAACGGCAATGTCGCTACTTTGGGGGATCGTGTTGAAGTTACCGATCAGATTAGAGTGGATGGCCAGATATTAACCGTGGCTCAAGAAAAGCCCGTTTGCCGTGTACTTATGTACAATAAACCTGAAGGAGAATTGTGTAGTCGCAAGGATCCTGAGGGACGTGCAACGGTATTTGATCGCTTACCTAAAATTGCCAACGGCCGCTGGATAGCGGTGGGTAGATTAGATATCAATACCAGTGGCTTGTTATTATTTACTAATGATGGTGAGTTGGCTAACCGTTTAATGCACCCTAAACATGAAATTGAACGAGAGTACGCTGTTCGAGTATTCGGTGAAGTGGATGAGAAAATCATAGCACAGCTTAAAAAAGGCGTAGAGCTTGAAGATGGTGTGGCTAAATTTACCACCATAAGACGACGTCCTGGCGATGATGAAAGTCTAAACTCATGGTTTAGCGTAACATTGTCAGAAGGCCGAAATCGCGAAGTACGACGCTTATGGGAATCCCAGGGTATGCAAGTAAGCCGTTTGATCAGAGTAAACTACGGCGGTTTAGAGCTGCAAAAACGTCTACCTCAAGGTGGGTGGATTGAATTACCCTTAGAAGATTTGAACCCTTTGCGTCAATCCGTACAGTTACCTAATGAAACTGAAAGTTTGATCAATGAAAAACGCAACAAACTTGACCACGTCCGCATCAGTCGTATGCGCCGCTCAGTTAAAAAGCATAAACTGAATAAAAATTTAAAAAGACGAAAGTAGTCTTTTAAAAACGATGAAGCACCTATAGATTCAAGTCGTAGGTGCTTTTTTATGGAGCAGGGTAATTTACAAACAAATAATCAGTAGACCAATCGAACAAGCCAAGCCTATTGACCACACCACACTTCTAAGTACATGAATATCTAACCAATAACAAATAGCATAGATCAAACGTGAAACAACAAACCCAATGGCTAAATATTGAGGAATGTCACCCACATTTCGAGTGATCAGGGCAATTAAGGCGCCAGGAATAAACATCATCAGTGCTTCAAAGCTATTTTCATGGACTGCCCGTGCTCTTGCGCCAAAACCTGTGAGTTTACTTTGTTGTTCTCTCGGGTTTCGGTTGTCGTATCCCCCCATTTTATTTTGTGCAAACGCTAAAGGCGCTTTAAATAAAATAGGCAATACAGTGGCAATAATTAAACAGATTATTATGGTATTCATAAGGTTCTCAATTAACTGATAATGTTGTATCGGTTCTTACATTAACATTATCGTCTTCGAACAAACAAACTGATATTCATTCTCTTTTAAGTGCCTGTAGCTATACATACACTTAAACGATAAATAAAAAAAAGGCCGCTCACACATAGAAATATAGAGCGGCCGAATAGTCGGGAATGACATTTGGTACAGTTATAAAATTAACTTATTTATCGTCGTCGAATTGAAATTCAATTTTGTTCAGTAATTGAGCATCATCAATGTTTAGTTCAACTTCACGATACAGTATGATTTGTCCGGTTACGGTAGCACTGTGTTTTATACTCAATGTGGGAACCGAATGGTAGCTATTGTTGCCACGGTTTTTATGAAAGATAATGTCGCCAAGTACCTGGGTATTATTGGTCAACAGAATATCACCAGTATGGGTGTGAACAGAGCCCTCTACTAAAACACCATTTAATTTTATCTCGCCGTTGATCGTTTCAACATCTTCAGCCACGTTTGAAAAAGCTTGTAAACTAATATCGCCGTTAACGGTTTTGACAACACCTGCACTGCTAAAGTGTTGTTGAGCAGAAATGTCACCATTCACTGTTGTGGCATTTTGAACAGATACGTACTCGCCCATTTCAATACTGCCATTGACCGTGTCAACCGTGCGCGCTGTAACGTTATCGTGTAATTGGATGCTGCCATTTACGGAGGTTACATTAGAAACATGCTTACCTTGTGAGACTTCTAAACCACCAAATACGCTACTTACGCTATTGCCACTTGAGGTATCGTTACTTCCGCCTCCAACATGAATAATACAACCTGACAAAAGTACTACTGCTGAGCTGGCGATTATTGCTTGTGAAAGTGTTTTTAGTGGTTTGGCGATTAACATAAAATTCCTAGTGATTATAATTTTGATAGATTGAGTGTTATTTTTAATAGAATAAGCAGAATTTACACCATGTTTTTAACGTATTGATTGTATTGGATTATTTAATTTCTTAAAACAAGGAAACTCATTTTGTTAGGCAAAATAACAATATATTAGTTAAATAACTAAAGAGCTTAGTGATTTTCGCGAAAGGTAAAAATGAGTTGGGTTGGCTAGTGTCATCATTCAACTATCAAAAACTTGATAGTTGAATGACAGCACCCCGAAAACAAAAGGGAGTTTTATCTTTTGTATTGCTAATAGTTAGTTTTTCTCTAGCAAGGTGATTAAGCTAGATGTGTCAAACCGGCCACCACCGTTAGCTTGTACTTGACTATAAAATTGATCGACCAATGCGGTTAATGGCAAGTGTGCATTAGATACCCGAGCTTGGTCTAAAACGATACCGAGATCTTTACGCATCCAATCGACGGCAAAGCCAAAATCAAACTGGTTATCTAACATGGTGCTTGCACGATTATCCATTTGCCAAGATTGCGCAGCGCCTTTGGAAATGACCTCTACTACAGCTTCTGCATCTAAACCATTTTGTTTAGCAAAATGCAATGCTTCAGATAAACCTTGAACCACACCGGCTATGCAGATCTGATTGACCATCTTAGCCATTTGTCCACTGCCAACGGGGCCTAACAGCTTTTGCATTTTGGCGTAACAGCGAATGAGTGACTCTATTTTTTGATATTCTTGTGGTTCTGCACCTATCATCACCGTAAGGGCACCATTTTGCGCACCTGCTTGACCGCCGGAAACTGGGGCATCGGCATAACCAATACTTTCGGATTTTGCTATTTCTGATAACTCTTGTGCCACTGCAGCAGAGGTGGTGGTATGGTCAACAAAGATGCTTTCTTTATTCATGGTGTTAAACACACCTTCGGGACCGATCGTCACTTCCCGCAAGTCGTTATCGTTACCGACACAGGCAAATACCACATCTTTGCCCTTTGCTGCAGCGGCAGGCGTAGCCGCTTTTTCACCTTTATACTCCGCTAACCAAAGGTCAGCTTTGCTGGCAGTACGGTTGTAAACGGTCACGTTATGGCCAGCATTAGCTAAAAATCCTGCCATAGGGAAGCCCATGACACCTAAGCCAATAAAGGCGATGTTAATTGAGTGTTCTTGATTCGGCATTGCAATTCCTTTTAAATTTAGGCGCGCTGAGCGCTAATCAATGTTTCTTCAGCCGTTTTTGTTTTTAGGCCGCTAGTGGATTCTAAAACATAACTTTTAGGCATGAAGCAATCGACCGACGACTCCTGCATTTCTTTTTTAAACTGCTCTGGATAATTATCTGTTAATAAACAGCCTGTCACTAGGCTAGGATAAATTTCATCATAGCGTTTTATTTCTGTTTGACTGGTGCGTCGATAGATATGGCCGCGATGGATGGAGTTGTAATCCGATAGGCCAGCAGATGAGACAATATCCAAGGTTGCGTGGACCGTTTCTTGGTGATATCTGGCGACTCTTTGGGCTTTGTCTTCGACCACAATTCCGTTGGCTAAATTTTTATTCTGCGTGGCAATGCCGGTGGGGCATTGATTGGTATTACAAACTAAGCTTTGCACGCAACCTAAGGCGATCATCATGCCGCGGGCACTATTACAAATGTCTGCACCAACGGCGATATTCCGTACCACGTGAAAACCGGTAAATGCCTTACCACTAGCGATGACTTTAATATCTTTTTTAAGATCGAACCCTTGTAAAATATCGCACACATAGACAAGTGCTTCCCGTAGCGGCATGCCCACTGAGTTGGAGTATTCTAATGGGGCAGCGCCGGTACCCCCTTCGGCACCATCAACAGTGATGAAGTCAGGTTTGATCCCAGTCTGGATCATGGCTTTACAGATGGCTACAAATTCACTTTTTTGACCAATACAAAGCTTAAACCCAATGGGTTTCCCGCCAGATAAATCCCGTAACTTCTTAATGAATTCAATCATTTCAAGGGGCGAAGAAAAGGCACTATGTCCGGGAGGTGAGTCGACGCGGGTACCTGGTTCGACTAATCTTATTCGTGCTATTTCAGCGGTATTTTTATCCGCAGGAAGAATACCACCATGGCCTGGTTTAGCTCCCTGTGATAGCTTAATTTCTATCATCTTAATGGATTCTTGCTCAGCCACCCGTTGAAAAGCTTCAGGATCAAATTTGCCCTTATTATCACGACATCCAAAGTAGCCTGTACCCACTTGCCAAACAAGATCTCCGCCATTTTCTAGGTGGTAGGGGCTTACGCTTCCTTCTCCAGTATTGTGATAAAAGTTACCTAATTTTGCGCCTTTATTTAAGGCACGAATAGCGTTGGAACTTAATGCCCCAAAACTCATGGCTGAGATATTAAAGACACTAGCTTGATATGGCTGTTTACAATCCGGTCCACCGACTTTTACTCTAGGTTCAGACTGGGTTTCGTCGTAATGAATGGCGCTAATAGAATGGCTGATCCATTCATAACCGACATTTTGTGTATGTAGTTTGGTTCCGTAGGGAAGGGAGTCAAGTTGGCCTTTTGCGCGCTGATATATGACAGAGCGAAACATACGGTTAACTGGAACACCATCTGTTTCTGATTCAAAAAAGTATTGGCGTAAGAAGGGTCTGATATCTTCCATTAACCATCGTCCGTGACCAACGATAGGGAAGTTTCGAAGCAACGCGTGTTTGCTTTGAAAAATATCGTAAAAACCAACGATAGTTAAGGGGATAAGAATCACTAATCCCCACATGGAGGCCGACCACAAACTGCTGGCTAAAATTAAGAGTCCCCAACCGAATACACAAAAAACATAAAATGCTAGACGCATGACTTTCCCCATTTATTACTAAATCATTAGTTAGATTAGTACAATATTCAGTGAATTATTTTATATTGATAATCTAAGATTAGACTGCACTTCTTCAATGAGTGTCTTGGGCACATGATGTTCAACAGCCAAATATTGCCACTGTGACACTTGTTCTACAACCTCATCTATTATCCGATCAACTTTTCGCTTGTTGAATATGGGACTGAGTTGAGCAAAGGCGTAAAAATCCTCCCTAGCAAAGTTATCGCGCTTACCATTTATTGACATCCAATGGCTATTTACCCATTTGCTGCCGGGTTTGTAACTGTAGGCGAGGTCATAGGCTGGGGCTAACGTCCATTGTTGTTCTTGATTAAACATAAACGCAATATTCTTTGCATGATCGTCATGATTTCGAGCCACAACATTAAATACCATCCTTCTGAATATTTGTTCTGCTTCTTTAGCCGATAACCTTAGATCACGAGCAACATCAAATAACTCTGCGTAGGAATAGATACCCACTTGTTTAAAGCTAACATGAGCAAGTCCATTTAAAGTTTGTACATGTACTTTTTCATTGCCTATTCGATCAAATCTTTGGGTGATAAAGTGTCGCCGTTTTCCCTCGTTGAGCAAATGGCAAGGCATCATTTCAATTTGGCATGCAGTTGCCATAAGGTAGTATACATACTCCATGGCACCATAACCCATAGGATCACCAAATGTTTCCTGATCCTTGTTGTGCTCACTTACCCCGTCAAACTTCATTAAATAATGACTAAACCCTTCTGGTGCATTAGTTTGCCCAGAGCGTACTTGGGTAAAATCTTGATTAAATGCTAAAACCGCTTTGGGCCTTGCGCCACCAGCACTCATACCCACTGACATGAGCGCCATCATGGCTTCTTTGTCCTCATACCCCTGTTGGTTTAAAGACACATTAAATTCTGAGCGTTGATTGACTATGTCTTGTGCAATTTCCACAAGATTCTCAACCTCCAATTGTTGCGAAGCATTGAGGTTCTTATGACGGGTAGCGGGGGCAAAAGTTAACGCGCCCATTCCGCGAGTACCGGTATATTTTAGGCGTTGTAGGGGCGTGATGTCCTTGGGGGACTTACCCTGAGATGCAACCCATGCATTAATAACAGCATTACCAAAGTCATCGGGTAGGGAGTCAGCTACTAATCCTGGCAAACCTTTAAAGGCAGCAAAATCAGCTTCAGGGAAGGTATAAATTTGTTTCGACAATGGCATTTTAAGTGGTGATAACTGTATTCCGCTGTTAATAAATGCGGTTGTATATTCGAATGCGCCTAACTGTTTATCTGGATCGTAACTTACAGCGCCAACTTGTTGATCCTGATAATTCACCATGACAACTTCATTTACCATGCTGGGTCACCTTTTTTCAGTTGGGGATTATTGCCTGATGCACGTTGTCTTTTTTGTCCTTGTCGTTTGGCTAATTGAACTGGGGATTCGGTTGCAATAGGGATAAACAGATCCAGTTGTTTACTTAGCCCCAATGCGACTAAAATTGCAACCACAGTTTCTAACTGAGCATGACCTTTTTCTGCGCGCATAATTACCTTTCTGGAAAGGCCTGTTTTATCCGCAATGTCTTGCTGCGTTAAATCTGCATTTAATCGCGCTTGTTTGAGACGCTCGCCTAAATTTGAGACAATTTCTTTAATTAGCATAACGGCCTTAAAGTTACTATTTTGGAACATTATTTGATTAATACCTAGATAATGTACCTAAATTGTAACTTTATCAAGAATTGTTTTAAAGTTCCTTTTAGGTGCCATTATATGTGTTTAGGGGTTTAATGTGCGGATTTTGGGACTTTGTGTAGGTGTAATATTATAATATGCTGTTTTCAAAAAACGTTTTAATTTCAGTGACATCCAATTCAATCTTTTTAGATTCTAACCAAGGAATTGAGTTATCGACTGAGTCAAAGAAAGCATAATCAATACCTGTCGCTTCATAACCTATAGAGCGTTGCTGCTTAATTGTGTTACTAATATCCGAATTCAAGATCACTACGGCAATACAAGTTATACCATTATTTTTACGAATTCTATTTTGTTCTAAAAAAATCTCATAGGTTGAGGGGGGAAATAAACTCTCTCCATACAAACAAGTTATCTGTCCCCACGGGCGAGATTTATCAACCAGTTCTGTAGCATCCCCGGTATTTTTAATCCCTTTCTCAAGAGCTTCGTCATTCCAAGGGCCTCGACCACTATAAAGTATAACTTGTCGGCATTTACCTACAACGTAATTACCATGTTCCCATAATTTCATTGGACCCCGTGTACTTTGTCGAGTTTAACAATCACTCAAATCATCACCATAAGCGCTGGATACGGAGTTAATGATGATGCTCTTACTCTAAGAGTAGAATAAGGGGCGAAACTAAACAAGTCGATTTGTGATTTGAATCACCCTAATTATAAATTAATCCCGATTGAAAAAGTAAAACGCCAGTATGGTGGTTACCCCTTTTCTTAAATATCTGTACCATCGGCTAGATGAATTCTAGGTGTGGGGCATACACGTCGCAATATGATGGACCCGTCACAACCACTTTTTCTTTGGTCGCTTCTTCCTCCCATACAACAGATAAATGTTTGTAATGAGAACCTATGGAGGGCCTTAATACTGAGATCGCGAACACGCTATTTTCGTTACTCGAACAAAAATCAACCAGGTAAAGGGTACCTTTTGGTATCTTTTTTTATTGACGAGCTTTAGGCTTCTTGCTTTTTGAAATCACTCCGTCTCACTCTCATCGATATTCAGAGCCAATACCTCACAATTGAGTTCTGCCAAAATGGATTCAGCGGTATTTCCCAAAAATGCTGCGGAAATGCCTTTACGAGCCACTGTGCCTAAAATCACCAGTCCTGCGTCGATTTGTTTAACTACATTTGGGATTACTTTTTCTGGCATGCCTGCTACAACATGCTTTTTGGCCATGGGAATTTCATGGGCTTTTTCCATGCTATCGAGTTTATCACTGTGAAATTGAGCACTATTGGCACTGAGTTTTTCAAAATTAATGGTAGGGAAATCAATGGCGGCACTCATGTTATGCACTAAATACGCGCTCACAGTGTGTATTTCGTTTTCTCCTAACTGTGCAAAAAGTCGGGCCGCTTCCAAAATGTCTTGATTCAACGCAACGTGTTTATCGTCTTTGGCTAACACATCAACCGCAGCCAATATAGGCGCGTTTGTCCAAGTGGCGTGTTTTACCAATAACAATGGTGCTTTGCAGTAACGTAGCAAGTGCCGGTCGATTGGCATAGCAAAGGGATTTATACTCATGGAGTCTGCGGTTATGCGTTTGATCACCAGATCCGGTTGGATCTTGCTAACGGCATCTTCGATACCTTCGTGTACCTCTCGACACCATTGGACATGGGTAGTACAACGGATGTTCTTTTTCTCCAGATCTTCAGCAATGGTATTGAGATAGAGATAACGATCTGCAAGATATTCTTTTTTCATTTCTTTACGGTGATCGCTTGAAAGCACATCGGTTAGATCTAAAATAGGCTCGTAAATTACATTCAGAAGATGAATATGTACTTCATTCAATTCGGCAAATTTTAAAGCCCGAAGTAAGGCTTCATGCTGCTTACGCTTGCCACTGATGACAACTAGAATTTTTTGCGGTGTTTGCATAGTAATCTCCATTAATGAATCAAGCCGATACACTTTGACCATACACCGATTATTCAATCACTACTTGATGTCGATCAATATTGGTGAATAAACAGTTTAGTCGAATATGTTTAGGCAAACCTAATGATTCCCTTATACCTACTATAATTTTCATTTTTCAAAGGCAGTAAGGGCTTCAAACCCATTCACTAAATCAGCAAGCTCTTCATCAATGGCACTTTGTCTGAGTTTATTGAATGACTTTTGCATTTGCTCTTGTAACTCTTCTATATTTTTTTCAGCTCGCTGCATTGCTATAAGTCGACTTGCATTTTCACTTGCTAGTGACTCTATGCAACCTTTAAAAATGGATGTGAAAATATATTCTTTTATTAGCGTGCTAAAGGTCGTCGCATTATTAACAAGCAACTCTGGAATACATTGATTAGGCCAAGTTAGTGATACAAATTCGTGTTTCCACTTTTGGTCAAAAGGTAATATCCGCTTAAAGCAAGGGCCATAGTTAGGTTTGTCTAAAGTACGATTGAAAAAAAGATAAACTTCTTTTAACTGATTTTTTGTTTGTTGTTGCTCGATTTCTATCAAAATCTCAGAAACAAAAGAGGTAATGCTTTCTATTGAATTAGGCAATGGAAACTGTCTTCCTAATAGAACTTTTTGTCCTTCGAGTAACGACTGTATTCGCTCACCCGCTGTCCATATCAGTTGCGCCGCGCCGAACTGTTGCCGCTTCACATTTAAAAAATCGACTAAAATATCATTAAATTGCCCCACCAAGCCCTGATCAGAGCCAATAACAATAATTCCTACTTTGGATTTATGATCTGATGGGGAGGATATCTTTTCTGTAGCGGGATAGTCACTTTTGTCAGTATTGATAAAATAAGCGGTTAGTCCTAATTGTACGGTTCGGTAATAATCTTCCAGTGAAAGTACTGCATTTTCATATTGATTTATATTTGCCGCAGCCATGGCTTTCATGGTTCTAACAACTGATTTCAAATCAGTTGCACTGACAATTTTACGTTGTAAATCGCTGTTCGATTCACTCATATTATGATTCGCCGCTTTCCGTATTAGCGTGAGGAAGGCTATCAGAACCGCTTTGCAAAGGTGCTAAAACTTGTTTAAACATAGTTAGAATATCCTTGAGCTCTTGTTCTGTTAAGGTATTCGCTAGGGCTAATTTGTGTTGAATATCCTCATGAAGGTTATCAATTTCATCGACTACGGCATCTTGCGCCTGTTGAATATACTGAAGAGAAATCCCATCAAAGAAATGATGTGTTAGGGCTAACAATACAATAATTTGAGCAGGTACTGACAACGGGGACGACTCTGGTTGTTTTAAGCAGGCCCCTAATACGCTTACCATGTTCGATTGTTGCTAAACTGCTGTCATCTAAACGAGCGCCAAAACGCGCAAATGATTCCAGTTCTTCGAATTGTGCATATTCTAATTTTAATGTGCCCGAAACGGCTTTAAATCCCTCTCTTTGCGCTTTTCCGCCTACTCTGGATACGGATTTTCCCACATCAACTGCTGGCAATACCCCCAAATCAAATAATTTGGGAGACAAGTAAATTTGCCCATCGGTAATGGAAATTAGGTTGGTTGGAATGTAAGCCGACATATTTTGTTCTTCGGTTTCAATGATAGGTAAGGCCGTCAGGGAACCGCCCCCATGTTCTTCATTTAAGTGAGTTGAACGTTCCAATAACCGCGAGTGCAAATAAAATATATCTCCTGGAAATGCTTCTCTTCCAGGCGGACGACGAAGTAATAAAGATAACTCTCTATATGAACGGGCATGACGAGTTAAATCATCGTAAACGATAAGTACATCTTTTCCTGCGTGCATAAAGTATTCGCCAATACTGGTTGCAGCATAGGGCGCGATATAATCCAATCCTGGCGGATCATTGCCTTCGGTTACCATAACAACTGTGTATTCAAGGGCATTGTGCTGCTGTAATATGCCAATGGTTTTCGCAATTGAAGATGATTTTTGGGCGATAGCACAATAAATACATAGGACGTTTTTGTCGCGCTGATTTAAAATGGTGTCAATGGCGATTGAGGTTTTCCCGGTCTGTCGGTCGCCCATGATTAATTCCCGTTGCCCGCGTCCAATGGGGAGTAGGGCATCTAACACCTTAATGCCTGTTTGCAATGGTTCGGTCACTGGTAAACGTGACATAATTTCTGGAGCAGGGCGCTCAATGGGTAAGCGAGGTGCCTGTGAAAGGTGACCTTTGCTATCTTTTGGATGGCCTAAAGGATTAATAACACGGCCCAATAGGTGTTCGCCCACAACAATGTCCATCACTCGTCCAGTTCGCTTTACTTGGTCACCTACACTTAGCTGACAATAGTCACCTAACAACACTACGCCAACTTCATTTTCATCTAGATTAAAGGCAATTCCGTAAATATTATTTGGGAAAAGCACCAGTTCTTCAAAACCTACACCTGGTAAGCCCCTTACAGTGGCAATACCCTGAGACACACTGTTAACAATACCAACTTCTTCAAGCAAACAGTTACTCGTCACATCGTTATTTGATTGGTTTAGCTGTTCAAATAGTGAATCATAATTTTGCTGTAAACTTGCCCGAGGATCCTGTTTCATTCTATCTCTTCACTTTTTTGGTTTAACGTATGTTTGATTGCGCCAGATCTGGCTTATTAACTGTCTTTATGGTGCTAATGTGAGTAGACACTTTTTTAGGCAACTGGTGTTGCAGGTTTTCTTTCATTGAATTCAAGTAATTTTGTGTACTCCAAGGAATTTTCCAGCCATCAAAAATAACTTCTACGCCACAAATTAATTCTCGGTTTATTGTGTAATTAAACTCAAGTGCTTCCAATTTGTCTGATGAATACGTTTCTTCAAACCATTGTTGTAACCGGCTTTTTTGTGCTGAAGTTAACTCGAAGGTGCTGTGAATATGAATAGGCGCTGTAGTGGCGTTTAACGCTTTACTAAACTGAGCGTGTTGTTCTCTATTCAAGGTGTTAAGTTGCAGCAACAACTTATTGAACATCAATGTTTGCAATTCACTATCGGCAAGTTCATTCTGTATTTTTTGACTCGTACTAAAGACTTCCTGCATGCTTCTTTGCACAACTTGCTGTTGCAAGGCTTGGATTTCTTGTTCGATAGAATGTAATCGAGTTTCCAGAATTTCAGCCGCCTCTTGTTGTGCGATATCGAGTAGTTCTTGACGTTTAGCTTTCGCTTCTTGATTGGCTGTATGAATGATCTCGCTGCGTTGTTTTTCTATTTGACTTAATTTAAGTTGATACTCCGTTTGCAACACTTTCGCTTGTTCATTTTTTGCCTTTGCATCACTTAGAATTTGCGCAATTTTGGTTTCTCGTTTATTCAGACCGTTAATAATTGGGTGGTACAAAAAGCGCTTTAACAACCACAATAGTATTAGAAAATTGACGGTTTGAGCGATTACGGTAAACCAATCTATAGGCATTGCTTAGCTTCCTGCTTTATCTATAAAATAATTCCAAAATGGATTGCTAAAAAGCATAATCATCGACACTACAAAACAATAAATAGCTGTTGATTCAATCATGGCTAAGCCAACAAATAATGTTCGGGTTATGGTGGATGAGGCATCGGGTTGTTGTGCAAGTGCTTTTAACGCATTTGCTACTGCCGTTCCTTCTGCTAACGAAGGGCCCAATACCCCTATACCAATTGTTAGCCCAGCAGTAATGATTGAACAAATTGCAATTAGGGTGAGGTTATCCATTATTTTTCTCCTTTGCAGAAATGGATATTGAAGTGTATTTTTGAATAGTTTGCTGATCTTGTGCAGTGGCTGCGGCGATATACACAGCGGCGAGAATAAAGAAAATATAGGCTTGCACCATACCTGTTAATAACCCTAACAAAGACATAATTATTGGGAATACAAAAGGTGATATAACTAATAGAATGGCAAGGATCATGGCACCACTCATCATGTTCCCAAATAAACGCACCGCTAATGCTAAGGTACGAGAAAGCTCACCTATAATATTAAATGGCAGCATAAAAAAGTTAGGTTGAGCGTATGATTGTAAGTACCTTATTGGCCCTTGGCTTTTTATTCCGTATAACGGAACCGAAATAAATACACAAAGTGATAACGCGATTGTGGTGGAAAGCGAACCGGTTGGAGGCTCATAATTTGGATATATAGTGAGCAAATTAGCCATGGCAATAAACAAAAACAAGGTACCCAATAAACCGATATATTTTGCTGGTGAGCGTAAACCCACGTCGTTTATTTGTTGTAAAATTGTCACTACCAAAACTTCTAAACCATTTTGCCAGCGGGTCGGGCGCAATTGATCATTTAGATTACGAGTAATAAGGTACGCGCCCAAAACTAAAATAAACATAATTAACCAGGTAAAAACGATAGTGGCATTAAGTTTAAAAAAGCCGTATTGCCAATAAATAATTTCATCGGGCGTAATATGCATGGTTCTAAGCCTTTATTGTTTTATCTAATATTCGACTAAAGCTTTTTGTTTTTAATCACTGAATCTGGGGTTTGGGCGTAATAGTTAGCACTTTATTGGTAATCACTCGACCAATTAAGAAGCCAACGAGACTCAAAATCAGCAGCCAAAACTGCTGGTTTGAAATAAAATAAAAGCCCGCCACACTGACTCCCATGCGAAGTACAAAACCACCAATAAACCAGTATTCTGGGCGATTAGACTGCAACCCTTTTTGTACCGTAAACCATAAGCTATAGAAAAAACTAATGCCCAAAACAACACCTGCGAATAACGCTATTAGCATACTGTAATGATCGCTCATAGTTAGTCTTCCTCGTCTGTTATATTGTTATGTTGAGTATCAGCGTCGGCATCATGGATCGCTTGGTGCTCTTTACTTACCCAGCCCCAAGCGGTGAAACATCCAATGGCCAACCCCGCAAGCAATAATGCTAGGGTCCATGAACGTTGTTGCTCGAAGTTGTTATCAATCCAAATGCCTAACATTACCCCAAGAAAAGTAGGTACAGCCACAGACCAACCAATAATTCCCATCATCCCTAAACCTGACCATACTCCAGGTGAGGAGCGGCGTTTTGCGTTTAGTTTTAATTGTGCTTTTGTTGCTACTTGTTTAACCAACGCTTGCGTTGCTTGTTTTTGGGATTGTTGTGTGCCGCCTGTTTTACTCATGGTAAGTTAATCTTTCGATATCGATGAAAACTGCTTTAAGAATGTGGTTTCTAATTTGGCCAAGACACTGCGTAATTCCAACTGTTCCTGATCTGCTTTTAAAAATTCTTGCTCAACGGTTTTGTGTAATTTCTGCAAAGAGCCTCCAACAATTGCTCTGCGCACGGAAATGAGTAACTGTTTTCCGGTTTTAATTAATATTCCCTCATCAATGGCAATATATGAATGCTCGTTAGCTGCGAGTTGATAGGTCAATATTCCCGGGACAACAGGAGTTACACAGTCAAGTCTATTGGGTAAAACGCCAAAGCTGCCTTCTGGCGTTTCAACAACAACACTATTCACGCCTTTTAACTCCAAAAATATTTGGTTGGGCAGTAAAATTTTAACTAGCATGTTGATTTTCCTGTTGGTTTGGCTCGACATTCTCAGTGTTAGATTTTACTGCTTGGCTAATATCACCAATCATGTATAGCGCGCTTTCTGGGTAGTCATCAAAATCACCTCGCAAAATTTGCTCGCAACCATTCAAAGCATTTTCTAAACTGACAAATTGTCCTTCCATTCCAGTGAATTGTTCTGTGGTAAAAAAAGGCTGAGTGAAAAAGCGTTCTAAACGACGAGCTCGAATAACAATTTTACGATCTTTGTTTGCAAGCTGCTCTAATCCGAGCATGGCTATAATGTCTTTAAGTTCATCATATTGAGCTAGAATTTCTCTTACTTCTTGGGCTAATTCGTAGTGGCGTTGGCCAACGATATTTGCGGTGGCTAAACTAGAGCTGGATTGCAACGGGTCGATTGATGGGTAGAGCCCTTCGCTGGCTCGTTTTCGAGAAAGCACCAAGGTTGCTGAAAGGTGTGAAAATGTGTGGGTGGCTGCAGGATCGGTAAAATCATCAGCCGGCACATACACTGCCTGAATTGATGTTATAGCACCATTTTGGGTGTTTGCGATGCGCTCTTCGAGACCAGATAGCTCAGTTCCTAAAGTTGGTTGATAGCCCATTCTTGATGGCATTTGGCCCATTAAACCAGATACCTCAGATCCGGCTTGAATAAAGCGAAATATATTGTCGATAAGAAGTAAAACGTCCTTATGTTCGTCATCACGAAAATACTCCGCCATGGTTAATGCACTATGGCCTATGCGAAATCGACTTCCTGGTGGTTCGTTCATTTGTCCAAACAGCATCACCATATTATCTAAAACACCAGCCTGTTTCATTTCACGGTATAGCTCTTCACCTTCACGGCAGCGCTCGCCAATACCACAAAAAATACTGACTCCTTGTTGATGACTTACCATATTGTGGATCATTTCTGTTAGCAGCACGGTTTTACCTACTCCAGCTCCCCCAAACAGTCCAGCTTTACCACCACGCTCAAGTGGACAAAGTACGTCGACAATTTTGATACCGGTTTCAAATATTTGTTGTTGGCTAGATAAGTTTGAAAGCAGTGGAGGCGCTTGATGGACACTTCGGCGCTGACATTGGTGGTTGAAATCTTTACCATCAATAGGGGTGCCAAAGACATTAAACATGCGAGATACATTTTGTTTGCCAATGGGAACAGTAAGAGGTTGGCCAGAATCTTCTGCTTGCATGCCTCTTGCTAAACCTTATGTAGGGGTTAAGGCAATAGTACGCACTTTATTGTCCGGTAATTGGGTTAGGACTTCTAGAACGATAGCGCGATTATTAGCGTAGATGATATTGTGAATAGCAGGCGGTTTATGTTCGAATTTGATTTCAACAATACTTCCACGCACAGCACTCACAACCCCGACTTGCATAGGTGCGAGTGGCTCAGCTTCGACTGCCATATTCGTGGGATCTATTCGTGACATTAACGTTTTGCCTTAGTCTATAAGATGGTTATAACTTTCACCGCCAACACTAGATTGGTAGGGATCAGACTTTTCGCCGTTAAAGGTTTATAAATTTCCTAAAGGTTATCGCTTATCTATATTTTGGTTTGATCCTAGGATTACCCCATCGCGTCTAAATTTGCGACACCAAAACTTATCCCTAAAGAAAGGGCACTTTGTAAGGTGATGTTGTCCCTAGCTACCCCTTTAGTTTGATTAGCAACTTGCTCTAAAGGTACGCTGGTTAACTGATTTTTTTGTTGCACAACAACTCGACCAAATAAATTTTCGGAAATGAGTTTCGCGGCAAATGCGCCTACGTTCGTTGCAAAAATTCTGTCATTAGCCGTGGGGGAGCCACCACGCTGGATGTGACCTAAAGATGTTGCTCTAACTTCGCCATTTAAGCGTGTTTCCAACTGGCTTTTTAATACATCTGAGATACCACCCAAGCGGATGGGATCTGGACTATCTGCAATGGTTTCCTGCACTGCCATAGTGCCATCTTCAGGTTTAGCGCCCTCAGCGACAACAATAATAGAGTAATGTTGCTCACTGGCTCTCAGTTCGCAAGCTGAAACAATTTCATCAATGTTGTATGGGTACTCTGGGATCAAGATCACATCTGCGCCTCCGGCCACGCCAGCATGCAGCGCTATCCAACCTGCATAACGGCCCATGGTTTCAAGGATCATAACTCGTTTATGAGAATGTCCAGTGGTGCGCAGTCGGTCAATAGCTTCGGTAACAATAGACACTGCGGTTTGAAAACCAAATGTACGCTCAGTACACATCAAATCGTTATCAATGGTTTTTGGCACACCAACAATGTTCATTCCTAACTTAGATAGCTCATAAGCAATTGACATTGTGCCGTCACCGCCAATCATCACCACTGCATCTAAACCTAGTTCATGATAATAAGACATAACGTCAGCCGAGCAATCTTTGCCCTGATAGTCAAAAGGATTAGCCTTATTACTGGTTCCTAAAATAGTACCGCCAAGGGAAAGAATCCCGCTGCAATCTGCATAGCTAAGCTGACGGACCTTACGTTTCAATAAGCCGTCAAACCCATCTTCAATACCTATAATTTCGGCATTGTTATTTAACATTAATGATTTAGCTACAGCTCGAATAGCAGCATTTAATCCCTGACAATCACCACCGCCAGTAAGAATCCCAATCCGCATTATTATGCTTCCTACGTTTTAATTTATAATTGCAATGTATTCATATTGGGGAGAAGTCTATTCAAGACTTTACCACTGTGGGGTGATTACGCTATTAGTAATAACCCTTACTTTTATACTGATATAGACAAAAAAGTCAGCCAATGATTATTTATCAATGAATGAGTACTTGAAGACGTTTTTGTTCATTTTTAGTAAACATCTTGTCTCTGAGGGTTTGAACTTTGTTTGTTAGTTGCGCAGAAGAATATTGAGCAGATAACTTATTTACCTCAGATTGGTAATCAGCTAGTTTTTGCTGCCAATTTGCGCGTTTTTGTTGCAACGCCATTAATCGCTGTGCTGCCTCGTCACCAAATTCAGCGGCATAGTCATTGTACGTGCTAGTTTGAGCAGGGGATTGTTGATGCAGTGAGGTTAATTTTGCTAGTTGTAAAGTTGGAGTTAAGGATTTTTTTAATGAATCAGGTAGTGCTTCAATATGGGCCTCAAGTAACATCCGTTTTTGCTCTGCTGATAAGTTTTCATCTTGCCTAATTGCTAATCGTTGCAACGCCGCTTCATCCCATGCTTGCTCGCGAGCAAATAACATTTCAACTTCAGCTTGGCTGAAAAATTGCTCACGCAGCATCACTAGATCATCCATTCTAGCCCGAAAAGTCTGGGTATCTGTTGGCGAAGCTCCGTCTATATTAATGAGTGAATTTTTATATTCTAAATAACGTGAAAAAAGCTCAGTTAACCCTTGGCAGTTCTCAAAAAGAGCACATTCTTGGTTGAACACTTGCCACATTTTCTGTTCGCTTTGTTCAAACATTGCGGTAAAACGATCAAGTCGATCTTTTAGGGCCAGATTAAACCAAGAGAGTTTGAGCTTGCTGCCATGGTTGCTAATCTGTTTATTTTGGTTAATCGACGTTTCTGCCACATTTAAGGTGCTGTTATTATCGATAGTTGAGCTTGACGAGTTTTTAACCTGGTTTGAAAACAGGCTAAAAACTGCGGTTATGACGACAAGGCCGATAAGCAAACTAAGGGCTTTCCCCATCCTTAGTTATAACCCCATATTTTTTAATCGATTAGCGTGTTTGCGATAAACTGTGATGGGATCGGTCTCAAATAAGTGATGTATACCTAATGTTTGATTCACTTCATCTAGGTGATTCATTTTATAATTATCTTTAATCACATACCCCAAATGACTACTACAGGCTGATACTAATCCATCATTTGGCTCGTTAATGAGTAAACTAACAATAGACAAAGGCCCATCCACAGGGTCAAAAAAGTTTGTGTAAGGACGGGTGCCACTCCACGAAAAATACGCCACGCCATTGCTTTCCAACATGGTGCCTTGGCCACAATAGTTTTGCGGCATGCCTTCAGGATATTTTTGATTAAACTCCATTGCACCTGCGGTGGTAAGAGAATCCAGGCTATCAATTGAATTTTGCGGTAAGCCACTATTCCCAGAGATTATGCCGATTAGGCTTGCAAAGCTATTGGCCGCTGAACCCACTAGATATTCCGGTAACGCTCCTGGTGGAATTTGGTTTCTCAGCAAGTCAGCCACAGGTGAACCCCAGTTAACGCCGCCCACACTGGTTACGGAGGCAATTAACTCAGGCATAACAGAGGCTGCATAGCGGGTTGTTGGACCGCCGTGGCTATGTCCTATTAAATTAACTTTTTCAGCCCCGGTAAGTGCCAATATGTCTTCAACTTGCAGTAATAATTGTTCACCGCGGACTTCAGAACTATTGGCTGCAGAGACTGACACAACAAACACCTGCGCTCCATCTCTACTCAAGGAATCAGGAATACGATAAAAATAATCCATTCCGAAAATATCATCATAACCAAACAAACCATGCACCAACACAATGGGGTACTTGGTTTTGGTGTAACTAGAACTCATGGCAGAAAATGGTAATAGTGAAATCAAAAGCAATAACAAATAGGCGGATTTTAGTTTCATAATTAGGGTGCGTTTTGTTAACAAAAAAACTACATTATCCTAACATGGTCTAATGAGACGTCAAATTTAGTTAGCGCGGGACAAAAACTTAGTCACTATTAATGACTACTTTAGGTGACGATTTGGGGATAAATCCATACATTAGTTCACCCGAATTCTTTCATCCCGAAGAATTACATAATATGTTAACAACAAGGTGAAGCGATATGCTTCTAATAACTGGTTAAATGAGAATGTTCTTATACTGTTTTTACGCACAGTTGTGTAGGGTTGTCTATAACAGTTAAAAAAGCAGTTAAATTTTTTATTTTACGATGATGTATGGTCCATCTGGGGTCGGTAAGGAAAGCGTGGCCAGAGAATTAGCTACGAAACTAATTTCTCTAGCCCATCATATCTAATCGCACAATTTAAAAAAATCTCACATTACTCCGAAAAAGTACCGTGGGCGACATACAAAATAAGACTCATACCATATAAAACAATTGATAATCTAAACTAGATGAAGATTTAATATGTGTATACAACAAAAATCAACAGCCCTAAAAGAAGAGACAGCATCATGCTTAAAAATATACTCGCCCTTATAGTTTTAGCTTTCGGTTTTTGCGCGACCAGCCTGCAGGCACAAGCCAATACACCTGTTGAACCGTCAACTATTATCGGTAAATTTGATACCTCAAAAGATTTATTGTTAGCCCAGTTTGATAGTAAAACTGATGTAGATGATATTCATACTATTGCTGCCGTGGCGACAATGTTACGGCATCCTAGATTTGCTCAGGTAAAATATCATGCCGTTGCGGGGGCCTATGGAATTCAGGAAGGATTGTATGTGCCTGCGCCTGAATTGTTTAATGCTGCTTTTGCTGAGCATTGGTCCAATGCTCACATCGCTAGAGAGCAAGCGTTACAAGAAGTCATGGTGCTAGTGCAGAATACCTTAAAAAATGGTGGCGATATTTGGATTGCTGAAGCGGGGCAGTCAGATTTTTCAGCGGCAATGGTACGAGAGGTTCAACACATACTTCCTACAATCAATACCAATACCCGTATTCATCTAGTGCAACATAGTAAATGGAATCAAAAGTCTGCAACACCTGAAGACTTAGCCTTTGTTAAGCAACATACAGATTATACCAAAATTGCAGATGGCAATGCCACGGGCAATGGAACACCTGGTTTGCGCAACGATGATCGTACCCTTTGGGTACGTCCTTTGGCTGACAAGAAAGTAGGACATTTATGGCAGTTGGCAAAAAGTATTGCTGAAAAATACAATGGTGTCGAAGAACGTTACAACAATCCTGCAGTTGAAAAAGGTGGAATAGACTTCTCGGATACCGCAGAAATGTGCTGGATATTCGGCTATAACAATATTGTTGATGTAAGTGGGTTCTTTGATGTGTTTGTGGATAAATAATATATCGCTAAATGGCTGGTGGATTAACTTTTTAGCGAGCTTGATTCACGCTTTACACGTCTACGTAATAACAACACATCATCAATTCCAATGATTGAAATATCTTGTGGTACTTTACAGCCATTGCCTTCTAAAGTGGAAATAGCACCAATTTCCATGACTTCGTTATATGCGAATATGGCGTCAAATTTAGAATCGCTTGGTAATAAAGATACGACAAAGTCGCTTGGTGTTAACATGATTAGGTGTAGTAGTATGATTACCAAGGGATTCTGTCGATCTAACATTTAGCTCAAATGCTTGCGACTTGATCTGACAGTTAGAAATGTGCCAATTGCGGATATTATTGATTATATCTAACCATATTATAATCAGTAGCGGCGATATCAAAAACGGGGAAGCATCTCACCAGTCGAATATGAGATAAAATTAATGATAAGTGCTTAACAAAGTGTCCAAGAAAAGTTGACCATTACAAACAAATACATATGTGTGAAAAAATAGTACATTACTCATCAGCAATTTAGTTCGGATATCGGCAATCTTTAAAATAGGAAATCTAATAAATGTGTGGAATGTGTATAGAAGCCACTCTGCTTGGTTGTTTGAACAACAAAGGTGTAGATTTGGAGATGTTTCATGACCTTATTGGAGAAGAAAACGCTCCTGCTTTTCTTGATCCTCATGGTTTGACAGAGTTGGCTTTGGGCGAACCACAATATGCCGGTAAGCTTTTTACTCAATATACAAACAGTCCCACTTTAGTTTGGTACTTACTCCATCATAATCAGTCAATCGCTCTTACTCCTAAACAGTTAGAAACAATTTCTGACATCTATCACCGGTCTTTGCAAAAGGAATTGGCTGTTATCAGTGCAGAGTTAAAATTTTCATTTTCAAACCTATTTTTATTATTAGAAACGCTGCCGATAGCTTCGGCATCTGAAGTCGATGGTCTTTTTAAACAGCTTCTTTTACAACCCGAATTAAACTTAGCCGTTGCAGAAGCCGAAACCTTTTTAAAGACACTGTGTGGAAATTACCTAGAACTACTAGACGAATATCAAGTAGAAATCTATACAGAGACGGATAACGGGGTAACAGACGGTGCTGTTGATAGTATTTTAACTCAATGCCCCATCACTGTTTTTTTGACAAAATGGTTATTAGAACGGACGCAGCCTAGCAATCTAGTTCATGATCTTATCCCTGTAATAGAATATCCGGTCCCATTTTTTTGTTCCTATTATATGGCGTGGCGTCGCAGTGCCACAGTGTGGTTATTTAATAATCGTAGCGAAGCTCATGTCCATTCCTTACTCCCAAATATGTACATTGAATCACTTTATTATATTAAGAATACGATGCCGGTTTCGGTTGCGCTTCAAACAGCAATTGAACAGAGGTTGAGCAACGAACATCTAGGATGTTAGGTATTTAAATTTCGTTAATTCGCCTTTAAAAAACAGCCTAACATTACTTCAATTGACTTGATCCACTGACGTTTATAGACACATTACTTAAAGTCAAGTATCAATGGTCCATGGGGGGCTCTAAAGTACGCGCTCTGCGCTCTCGTGCTTCCGCTAATGAAACCGTTGGATATAACCCGAAACACACATCTGCACCTTTATTAGTAAAAGGTAGTTGAAAGAGAAATATCCAATCTTTAGTTCCATTCTTGCGAATACGTATACGCAAGCCCTTACCATCGGCGATCATATAATCTTTGTCACGGGACTTAGCGCTTTGTATTTTTGTATTTGTAAGGGGTGTGGCAACTTTAGGCATTTTAGGGGGACAAAATTCCGTATAGCTAATTTGTACCCCTAAATGCACCCTATTAATTCCGAATGTCAACGACCCTCACCGAACATTAAAGCATAAAAAAACCCTGTTAATCACCGTTTTTAGTGGCTTTGGCAGGGTTTTCGTCGTTCGTCGAACGTAAATTTGGTGGAGCTGGCGGGACTTGAACCCGCGTCCAGAAAGCTTCAACCGTCGGTACTACATGCTTATTTTGTCTTTTATTTAACTATTTTGGACTCCGACAAACAGGATTCCTCGTAGCTGTTCCGATACTATTTCGCGGTTCAACCTCGGACAAGTTTCCCTCGCTATTCTATTAGTATGACCTTCCTAACCTTCACGAATAGAAGACGGCTGAAGTGGAAGGGCCTATACAGGTTATTAAGCTGCTAGTGCGTAGTTTTCGTCGTTTGCGACTATTTTTTTGCGGCTGTTTAAAGAGGCAAACCGCACCTCTGCATGCACCTAAGGCATCCCGATTCCTGTCGAATCCAAAATCAGCCCCGATGTAGTACTTTTTCAAGTAGCAGATAGGATAACACATCCTTCTATAAAACAATATGTGGGGGCAGTAAATTTTGTTTCAAGTGGTTGGGTTTTAATCGTTTATCAGAGGATTTTGTGTTCTTGCGGTTTTATTGTACAGGTTTACGGATGAAAACCGCGACCACGTTGACATTTTGCTTGTTTTTGCTGATGAAAAAAACGCATTTTGACAACCCAGTGTATGAAGATGATAAGATTTCCTTAAGGTAGATGCCAACCATCGATACCCCTTTTGGGGGTTTCAATTAATGGGCCTAGTTGGTGTGCAAATAGCAATTTTGCATTGAAAAAGTAACGTTGAATTTTTGTTGAGTAAGAAGGGTGTAATGTTTAACACTATATTTGAAAAATTTTCGCTGCCTTGTGGTAAAACCCTGAAAAATAGATTGGTAAAGGGGGCGATGGAAGAAAACTTAGCCAACGCCAAACAATTGCCCGATGAAACCTTATTTAATTTATATCAAAAGTGGGCAGAAGGTGGAGTGGGCCTAATCATTACTGGTAACGTCATGGTGGATGCCATGGCCATGACGGGCCCTGGTGGTATGGCGTTAGAACAAAGTACGGATCTAGCTCCGTTTGCAACATTAGCGCAAAAAGCTAAAAAGAATAATACACAGGTTTGGATGCAAATTAATCATCCAGGGCGACAGGTGTTTAAGAAAATGGGCGGCAAAGTCTTGTCACCATCGAATGTGGCACTGGATCTTGGTAAACATTCAACCCTATTTAGTCAACCCAAAGCGATGACTGAAGACGAAATAGAAGATGTTATTCAACGATTTACCACAACCGCTTTACTAGCTGAAAAAGCTGGCTTTGATGGCGTTGAGATTCATGCGGCACACGGTTATTTATTAGCGCAATTTTTATCTCCGTTAGTTAATCAGCGCACTGATGAGTGGGGAGGAAGTTTAGAAAACCGAGCCCGTTTATTGCTAAAAATAGTCAGTGCCATAAGAGCTGCCTGTGCTACTGATTTTGCCGTGGCGGTGAAGCTTAATTCCGCTGATTTTCAGCGTGGCGGTTTTGATGTGGATGATGCATTAGCTGTTGTGAAAATGCTTGAGCCCTCTAATATCGATGTGGTTGAACTCTCCGGTGGTAGTTATGAAGCGCCGGCTATGCAAGGACGTACTGCTGATGATAGAACATTGGCAAGGGAGGCATACTTTCTTGAATTTGCCAGTAATATCGCCCAACAAAGTCAAATTCCGATAATGACAACAGGGGGTATTAAACGCTTACCGGTAGCTCAGAAGGTACTGGAGTCTGGGGTTGATCTAGTGGGAATGGCCACCGCACTTGCTTACAATCCTGACTTACCCAATCATTGGCAACAAGTACCTGGCATGGTCAGTATCACACCTCATGTGCAATGGAAAAATAAAACGTTGAGTGGCTTGGCAAATATGGCCCTTGTTAAGCGTCAACTGCGGCGTATCGGCACTGGTAAAGATGCTAAAATCGATGCTTCCGCCATCTTTAGCTTAGTGTTGGACCAAGTGATAGCCGCTAAATTAACCAAGCGTTATCGCCAAAATAAGCCGCACCCGGGCAAGTAATAATTGCACGAAGATAGGGGCAAGGGGAAAACAGCCTAGCCCAATAGCTTACTAGCGATTTGGGCTAATTAGCTAAAGGGTCAAACCTAGTTAGCTAAAGGGTTAAACCTAGTTAGCTAAAGGCTTAAACCTAGCTGGCTAAAGGCTTAAACCTAGCTGGCTAAAGGCTTTAATTAAGCACTGTGTTTCATCATGCGCTCTTTTTGGCGGGCCCAATCACGATCTTTAACCGTATCGCGTTTATCATGGGCGTCTTTACCTTTGGCAAGGTGTATTTCTACTTTCACCCAGCACTGTTTCCAGTACATAGCCGTAGCAATAATCGAGTAACCTTGTCGTTCCCTCGCGCCCATTAAACGATCAATTTCCCGGCGATGAATTAGCAGCTTTTTTTGACGGTCCGGATCACACACAACATGGCTAGAAGCTTGGTTTAGTGGAGTGATTTTACATCCTTGCAAATAAGCTTCGCCATTGTGAATATTCACAAAACTATCTGTTAAGTTAACTTTTCCTGCACGAATGCCTTTTACTTCCCAGCCTTGCAATTCTATACCCGCTTCGATTTTATCTTGCAGGTGATAGTCATGACGGGCTTTTTTGTTTAAAGCTATCGTATTGCTTTTATTTGATTTAGCGTTCTTTTTCTTCATAGTGGCGAATTATATCAGGCCGATTTAATTTGTCTGTAGATGAGTTGAAAAATAGTTGAATTTACATGGATAAACTATGCAATCGAGTATTTCGTGGTAAACTTCCACGAGAAATTGCAAGGTTATTAAGAGGAAAATGGATGGCAAGTGTTCATCGCAGTGCGCTAGTAGCATTTAGTGCCGAATCGATGTTTGATTTAGTCAATGACGTAGCTTCATATCCTGAATTTTTGCCTGGTTGTGCAGAAACTAAAGTGCTTGAACACGACAACGATTCAATGAAAGCGGCAGTGTTGATCGCCAAAGCGGGGGTAAAACAATGGTTTACTACATTAAATGCCTTAGACAGAGGTAAAACCATTGAAATGAATCTTGTTGAAGGACCTTTTTCCCATTTAAGTGGTGGCTGGTCGTTTACCGCTTTAGCCGATGATGCCTGCAAAATAGAATTAAAATTGGATTTTGCGTTTTCGAGTCGTTTGGCGGAAATGGCTTTTGGTAAAGTATTCAATGCTCTGGCGACTAACATGGTAAATGCGTTTACAGCCAGGGCGAAAGAGGTTTACCTATGAGCGATTCGCAAATTACAGTTGAGGTAGTTTACGGTACACCAACAGAGCAAGCTCTGATTAGCGTCACCATCGAAAAAGATAAAACCGCAGAGCAAGCTATACAGGCGTCGGGTGTTTTACGGCGCTTTCCAGAGATTGATTTGTCAAAATTGAAGATTGGTATTTGGAATCGGACATGCAAGCTAACAGATATTCCCAAGGACGGTGATAGAATCGAGATTTATCGACCTCTCATCGCTGATCCTAAAGAGGTTCGCCGTATCCGTGCTGAAAAAGCTAAACTAGAAGGGCGAGCTGATAAAGTAACGGGTGGCAGAGTTAAATCTTAAAGGTCGTATTACTTGGAAGTAGACGGTTATTTGGAAGATAAATCTGTTGTTCACACTCTCGTTAATCTAGTTTGATTACCTGAAAATTTAAACAAGCGTGGATCATCTACTTCTTAGTTTAATTGAAAATTTTTATGCAAATTTGAATTCTTATCGTGTAATGAATTCGATTTAGCAATTACATGATAAGAATATAATAATGGCAATTCAGTGGTATCCCGGGCATATGCATAAGGCCCAAAAAGAGATTAAAGATGTTCTACCTAGTGTGGATCTGGTTATTGAAGTGCTGGATGCGCGGATACCTTATTCAAGTGAAAATCCAGCTATTAAACACTTGCGAGGAGAAAAACCTTGTATAAAAGTGTTAAGTAAAACAGATTTAGCTGACCCTGAACTGACGCTCAAATGGCAAGACTATTTAGAGCAAGAAAAAGGCGTAAAAACCTTTCCTACAACCACCGAGCAGCCAGCAAAAATTAAGCAAATCGTTGATTTGTGTCGAAAAATGTTACCTGAGAAAGATGCAGGTATTAAGTCCATAAATACAATGATTGTTGGTATCCCTAACGTGGGGAAATCCACACTGATTAACACCTTAGCCGATCGAATCATTGCGCAAACTGGTAATGTCCCTGCTGTGACTAAAACCCAACAGCGGATAAATTTGGGAAGTGGCATAGTGCTGTTTGATACCCCTGGCATCTTGTGGCCAAAAATCGAAAACGAAAACAGTAGTTATCGTCTTGCAGCATCAGGAGCCATAAAAGACACCGCAATGGACTATGAAGATGTGGGGTTCTATGCAGCGGATTACCTGATCAAAGCCTATCCTGACTTAATGCAGGAAAGATTTAGTCTAGATGTTATCCCCGATACTGAAATTGAGTTTCTAGAGGCTGCCGCAAGCAAACGTGGTGCTTTACGCGCCGGCGGAAGAGTTAATTTACATAAAATCTGTGAGGTTCTGATCAATGAGTTGCGTTCGGGTAAGTTGGGCCGTATTACCTTAGAAACTCCAGATATGGTAGTCCAGGAAGAAAAACTGGTAGCTGAATTAGCGGCACAAAAGATAGCCGAAAAAGAGGCTAAAAAACAGCGATTTAAAGACGGTTCTGCAACCCCAAATAAGCGCGATGCTAAAGCCATAAAAATGGAGGGAAAAACTAAAAATAAACGACGTAAGCGTTGAAGTAATTAGCCTAATTTTACTGACCATTCAAATATTTAGGTAAAAATATTACCATTGGTTTATGTTTCCAAGTAATTAGACGGAGCGGGTTTTTGATCTATACTTAATACGTATTCATTTTGTAGATGATCTTGATGACTGACTTTATTGAGCTAAATACCAAAAAGCTTCTCGAAAACGCCCACATTGGCGTCGTTATCCATCGCTGGGATACCTCCATTATATACGCAAACCCGACGTCATTACGTTTATTAAGATTGAGCTATAAACAAATAATCGGTAAATGTTCCATCGATCCTCAGTGGCGATTTTTAGATGAGTCAGGCAAAAAACTGCTGATTGAAGATTATCCAGTTAATAAAGTAAAACGAACCCGTGAACGCCTCAAAAACGAGGTGATTGGTGTGTTAGACAGCTCTGTGGATACTATTAGTTGGTTTTTTATTAACGCCTATTTTGAAGGGGAACCTAGTAGCCCAGAAGCCTTCATTGTGGTGACCTTTACTGACATTTCAGATTCTAAACAATTGTTTTCCTTTAAAGCCATTGTTGAAAACACTCAGGACATGGTCATCGTCACAGACGCGACAGATGTTAACTACCCACTCAGTCCGAAAATTATTTACGTCAATAAAGCCTTCGAGAAAATGACCGGTTACAGTAAAGACAGTGTAATTGGTGAAACGCCAAGAATTTTACAAGGCCCTTTAACAGATAAACAAACTACTAATCGTATTCATCGTGCGCTGGAGAATTGCCAAGAGGTCAGTGAAACCTTGTTAAACTATGATGCCAATGGTAGACCTTATTGGGTTGATATGAACATCATTCCCCTTAAAAATAAATATGATGAAGTGACGCATTTTGCTGCCATAGAGCGCGACATTTCAGAACGTAAATTTTATCTCGAGCAATTAAAAAACAAAAACGATGAATTCAAAAAGTTAAAGACGGAACTAGAAAACTTAATTGATGAAAGAACCAAAGAGCTTCAATTAGCCAATGCTAAACTGGAAAAAATAGCGTACTACGATCCTTTGACCAATATCCCTAATCGACGTTTTTTTATTGATCATGCACACCGATTAATTAAGTCGTGTAATAGGCGAGGGGCATTGGTTGCTTTTGGTTTATTAGATATTGATGATTTTAAGGTATTTAATGATACCTATGGTCATGATGCTGGTGATATTGTCCTAGTTGATACCGCTAAGTTCTTAAATGGTTTCTTTCGAGTAGATGACGCTTTTTGTCGATACGGAGGAGAAGAGTTTGCCTTTGTCGCTGCAATTAAAGAAGCTGATGATGCAGCTAGTTTGGCGGATCGCCTTTTGGACGGAATTCGTAACCTTAAGATAGATATTAACGCTACCACCCAGATATCGGTAACTGTGAGTATGGGAATGCAAGTATCTTTGCCCTCAGAAGAACTCGATTTAGAAAAAGGGTTAAAAGATGCCGACGTCACACTTTATCAATCAAAAGGAGAGGGCAAGAATCAAGTTAAAATCACCTTTGAGCATAGATGAAGCGTGACATATTTTGCGCCCGCTGCCATCACCTTTAAAACGTAAAATTTTTACGCCAAGAATATTTACCGGTGAGTGTGAACCCTGAATGCGCGTATTAGCTTAAAGTGGAATATAAAAATGTTAAACATCTGTTTATAATTCATAGTTAAAAGACTACTATTAAATTATACACTTGTTGTATTTTTAGGAAGCCTGTGGAAGAGACTATCTTATTTGCTAGACAACCTATTTTTGATCGAAATTGTAAAATGGTCGCCAGTGAGATTCTTTATCGAGGAGATATATTCAACTCTGATAGCGATGACAAAAATCTTATCGCTACTCGAGATCTTTTGGTTAACGTGTGTACCTCAGTTTTTAACAGTAATGTAAACCTAGATCTTCCTATGTTAGTTAACGTTGATATGGAATTTTTAGACTCAGATTATTTTTTCCCTCTACCCCCTCATAATCTTATTTTTGAAATATTAGAAACCGTTGAACCTAGTGAGAAAGTGTTAGAAAGAATCGCTGAATTAAGGCGTCTTGGGTATGAATTCGCTTTAGATGACTACATTCTCGAACCCTCTAAATTTCCTTTTTTCAAACATATTAAGATATTAAAAATTGATATCCTTGATATTAATTTCAATAAATTAAAAGCGGTTTTTCCGAAATTAAAAAAAATTGGTTTTCAATTACTGGCAGAAAAAGTTGAAGACCAAGCAAGCTTCGATGAATGCATGGAATTAGGTTTCGATTTATTCCAAGGTTATTTTTTGGAAAAACCATCGTTAATTAGCGGTCAAAAAATTGATGCTAATAAAAATTCTGCGTTGCAGTTGGTTTCTCAATTGAGTCGAAATGATATTGAAGCCAATGAAGTAGCTGAATTGATTTCTCGCGATCCTGTACTCACTGTTAAAATTTTAGCTTTGATTAATTGTCCTATTTATCAATTGGTTAGAGAAGTAACCTCGGTTAAAGATGCTGTGGTAAGGCTTGGCTTACAAGTAGTAAAACAGTGGGCAATGATCTTAACCTTAGCATCAAAGTCATCTCAACCGAGCGAACTATTTAGAACCTTATTAGTAAGAGCTAAAACCTTATCTTTATTTTCTGATAATCCATTAACGGGTGGGGTAAAAACGGATTCTTCTGAAAGTTTTTTGGTTGGTTTACTGTCTGGAATTGATGCAGTATTTCAAGTTGAAATCAAAGATCTACTAGATAGCTTAACCCTTAGTGATTCGATTAAATCAGCCTTGCTTTTTCATGACAATGACTTGGGTAAATTACTGCAAAACACCATTGGTATTGAACGTTTGGACGACGAAGTATTTGAACGCCTATCTAAACAAGAACTTGAACTGTTTAAAAAGTGCTACTCTGATGCATTAAAATGGACAGACGAAGTCATGAATTATATTGATTAAGCCTGTTTACTTGAATGGGCTTAAGGTCATTATTATTCGTTTTTCGCAACATGTCTTGAAGTTAAAATATAGTAAAATTAGCCGTTGGGATGTCTCTAACTCATAATAAGTTCTGCTCAGGATTGGTCTTAGATAGCGGTTTTTAAAGCTAAAAGCTTAGCTTAAAACCTTAGGGCCAATGCATCACATAAAAACTTCTGAAGAGGTTGAGCTCTGCCATAGCGCCTAGCAACTTCTTCACATAAATCACCTCCAAACAAGAAGGCTTCAGGAAGTCGACATATGGCAATAAAATCTTTGCGTTTTATCTCTTCAATAAGTGCATGATCTGCACTGAATCCTTTAGGCGGACGTTTTAACTTTTCCCCCGACATTTCATATATTTCGTTAAACGGTGCGTGTTGAATTGCGTCTTCGTAACTGTCTGGTTTTAAAGCAATGTATTCGCGTATGGACTTTAAGGCTTCAGGTTCTGGTCGCCAAGTCCCCACACCTAGAAATACATTGTCCGGCTCGATGTGTAAATAGAATCCCGGTGCATGGACATTTTTGCCTATTTCATGACGAAATTGAATCCCTACATTCGTTTTATAGGGAGATTTATCTTTGCTAAAACGAACATCTCGATAGGGCCGCATCATTGAACCACCTATCTTTTTGGGAATGGCTTCGTAATGGGGCGAAATCATCTTGATCCAGCTATCCATACCGTCAATAAATTTAAGGGTAGGGCTACGAACTTTGTCTTCATATTCCTGTTTATGATCGGCAAACCAATTTTTATCATTATTACTAGTCAGTTGCCTCAGAAAAGTCATCAAGCTTGGATCAAAATGAGTAAACATACGATAACTTCCTAATATTTACGTCTTTGTATACCGGTTTCCGCCAAAATTTTAGCTGACATTTCTTCTATGGAAAACTTAGTGCTGTTCAAAAATGGTATTTTTTCTTTGCGATAAAGGTTTTCTACTTCTCGTAATTCCATTCGACACTGCTTCATTGATGCATAACGGCTATTTGCACGCCTTTCTGAGCGGATGGAATGCAATCTTTCGGGTGCGATGGTTAAACCAAACAACTTATCTTTGAAGCGCCTCAGTGCTGGGGGAAGTTTTAAAATATCGCCCATATCTTCTTCGGTGAAAGGGTAATTGGCTGCTTTAATACCAAACTGTAATGCCAAGTATAAACTGGTTGGGGTTTTGCCCGATCGGGACACACCACAAAGAATAATATCAGCCTCGTTGTAGTCTTTAACATTCGAACCATCATCGTTTGCTAAAGCATAATTTACCGCATCAATTCTATTGTCATAGGTTTTTTCATGAATACTATGGGTTCTATGTTTTTCCGGCATGGAGGGAACACCAAGCGCTTTTTCTAGGGGAGCGACAAATTGGTCGAGGAAGTTATAATTAATCCCCACAGACTTTGATATCATTTTTCGAATATCAGTATTTACGATGGTGTAAAACACCAATGGGCGTAAGCCTGTTTCCTTAAATTCCTCTGAAATCTTATTTAGTACTTTTTTAGCTTGTTGTTCAGTTTCTACGAATGGTTCGGTGTAATGTTTAAATTCTACCGTGAAAAGCGATAGCAAAGCATGGCCAAACACTTCTGCGGTAATGGCTGTGCCATCAGATATGTAAAAAGCTGATCTCACTACAATTCCTTAACAATGTTGTAATTTTATTACAGAAAGAAATTAAATTTTACTTTCATCTTAACACCATTCTAAAATCCCTGACGCAAAAAGCCAGAAGGTGAACAAAATAAATTCGTACGCACCAATCTGAACACTATTTTGCAACAAAACTTATTTCGTTTGCGCCTTAGCATTCGAGCCCAGGACAAAAAACTTTGAGGTGTTAGCAGTGCAAGAATATGTACTTTGGTATGAGCAGTTGGGAATGAATGATGTAAATCGCGTAGGCGGTAAAAATGCATCATTGGGTGAAATGATTTCAAACCTGTCTAATGCAGGTGTTCAAGTTCCGGGGGGCTTTGCTACAACCGCATATGCATTTAACGAATTTTTAGAACAAAGTGGACTCGAAGAGCGTATCCATGAAGTGCTAAATAGTTTAGATGTTGACGATGTGGACGCGCTAGCCAAAGCCGGTGAAAATATTCGTAATTGGGTAATTGAAACCCCATTTTTACCGAAACTTGAAAGCGAAATTAAAACCGCATTTGAAAAGTTACAAGGGGATGCTGGTGAAGAGGCTTCGTTTGCAGTGCGTTCATCTGCAACGGCTGAAGATATGCCAGATGCTTCTTTTGCAGGTCAGCAAGAAACTTTTCTAAATGTGAAAGGATACGAGTCAGTTCTTGTAGCGATTAAGCATGTTTTTGCTTCGCTGTTTAATGACCGTGCTATTTCTTATCGTGTTCACCAAGGTTATGACCACAAGGGTGTTGCTTTATCTGCTGGTATCCAGCGTATGGTTAGAAGTGACGTAAGCTCTTCTGGCGTTATGTTCACCATCGATACTGAGTCTGGCTTCGAAGACGTAGTATTTATTACCTCATCTTACGGCTTGGGTGAAATGGTTGTGCAAGGGGCGGTAAACCCTGATGAATTTTATGTGCACAAACCAACCTTAGACAAAGGCCTACCTGCTATTGTTCGTCGCAACATGGGCAGTAAGTTAATTAAAATGATTTACTCACCAGATTTGTCCCATGGTAAACAAGTTGAAATTGTGGATGTCGACAAATCTCAAAGTTTAGAGTTTTCAATTAATGACCAAGAGATCATGGAATTAGCTAAGCAAGCTCAAATCATTGAAAAACATTATAAACGTCCGATGGATATCGAATGGGCTAAAGACGGCACTGACGGTAAACTTTACATTGTACAAGCTCGCCCTGAAACAGTGCGTTCTCGTGAAGATATTCAGGTTATTGAAAACTTCCAATTGAAAGGCAAAGCAAAAGTTGTCACTGAAGGTCGTGCTATCGGCCATAAAATCGGTGCAGGCGAAGCCAAAGTATTAAGCTCAATTGATGAAATGGGTAAAATTCAGCCAGGTGATGTACTGGTGACGGATATGACGGATCCCGATTGGGAACCTATCATGAAAAAGGCGTCAGCTATTGTGACTAACCGCGGTGGCAGAACCTGTCATGCTGCTATCATTGCCCGTGAATTAGGTATTCCAGCGGTTGTTGGTTGTGGTAATGCCACTGACTCCATCGAAAATGGCGATAAAATCACAGTGTCATGTGCCGAAGGTGATACAGGCTATGTTTATGATGCTGAATTAGAATTTGATGTTGTGACCTCGCGTATTGATTCTATGCCTGATATTCCATTAAAGGTGATGATGAACGTAGGTAACCCAGACCGTGCCTTTGATTTCGCCAGATTACCTCATAAAGGGGTAGGTTTAGCCCGTTTAGAGTTCATAATTAATCGTATGATTGGTGTGCATCCTAAAGCGCTATTAGACTTTGAAAACCAACCTGAAGAGTTGAAAGAAGAAATTTCTGAAATGATGGCGGGTTATGAATCACCAGTAGAGTTCTATATTCAAAAACTTGTGGAAGGTGTTTCGACTATTGCGGCAGCATTCTCACCTGAGAAAGTTATCGTACGCATGTCAGATTTCAAATCAAACGAGTATTTCAACTTGGTAGGTGGCTACCAGTACGAACCAGATGAAGAGAACCCAATGCTTGGATTCCGTGGTGCGAGCCGCTACATCTCTGAAGACTTCCGTGATTGTTTCGCATTAGAATGTGAAGCGATTAAACGTGTTCGTAACACTATGGGTCTAACCAATGTAGAAGTGATGATCCCCTTTGTACGCACCGTGGATGAAGGTAAAAAAGTGATCGAATTACTAGCCGAGCAAGGTTTAGTGCAAGGTGAAAATGGTTTACGAGTCATTATGATGTGTGAACTACCATCAAACGCATTACTTGCAGATCAATTCTTGGACATCTTTGATGGCTTCTCAATCGGTTCTAATGACTTAACCCAGTTAACGTTAGGATTAGATCGTGATTCAGGGGTAATTGCTCATTTATTCGATGAACGCGATGAAGCAGTTAAAGTCTTGTTGAGTATGGCAATTAAAGCGGCTAAGAAACGCGGTAAATACGTTGGTATATGCGGACAAGGACCTTCAGATCATGAAGATCTTGCTGCTTGGTTGGTGGAACAAGGAATCGATAGTGTTTCTTTAAATCCTGATACTGTAGTAGAAACTTGGTTGTACTTAGGCGAAAAACACGCTTAGTTCCTATAGCAAGAACGCAAATACACTAAAGGCAGGTTTAACCCTGCCTTTATTTTTTTAAGATAGTTACTGTTTGTTGTTAACGATATTTACGGTTGAGAAGGTATCTATCTAAGCGTCGAGCATTAATAGCCAATGAGTTTTGGCACTTCTGCAAACATTTTCGTGCAAACGGGATATCATAACTTAATAATACTAAGCCGCTTATTAAAAATAGAATAGAGCCTGGTAAGATGGCAAACACAATTCCTACAGCTGATAACAATGCGCCAAGGGTAATTCGTATTGTCTTTTTCATATGCTTCCTTTTTTATTGGTTACCATTCACTAATTTGAATAATGACTTAGTTAGATACAACTTCGAAGTTGATAACACGCCTAGACTACTAAATTAGTGTAGCGTTTAATTCAGTTTAAATGTGTTTCTTCATGTAACAAGTTGTGTTGTGTGCGTTTTCACTAAGCTTTTTTCTGTGTTTATCAACGACAAACTATCACTGATTAACTCATATTGTTGACGGAAGAAGGGGCATGGTGAGTAAGGTTTGATATACCATGACGCTTAGAAATACACTTTTTTAGCACCTGCCAATAGTTGCTTTCGATACAATCAAAACCCTCATACATTCCTCTTTGTTTAAATAATACGTGGGCTTTTTTTAAATTTTGCGCCGGTATTTTTTGATGAATGTGATGTTCTAAATGGTAGTTAACATTATTCGGGCAAATCAATAAGGAAACGAATGGATTGGTTAAGGTGGTGCGCGTATTTAAGCGTGGATCCAAAGCATTTATGTTGGTCACCGCGCCATGTTCGCCCATGATTCTAATTCTACTAAGAGCTGGATAGATGAAAATATAGCCTGCCCAAAATACGCTATAAATCCACAGAGCATTGAAAAATAATAAGCTAACGATAATAACGCTATGAACCACTATGTTTGGTAGCCGTTTTTGCCAACTGGAAACGCTTATTTGGTAGGCAATTTCTTTAAACCCATTAATGCCACTGAAATCACGGGCAAATTTTCGAACCATACTACTAGGTGTTGCAGGGTAGCCAATCACAAATAATTTATCTGGATCTTGTTTGCTACCAGCATAACGATGATGCAGTCCATGACCAGTTTTAAAGGCATGGTAATCAACTAATACCAAACTACCTAATAACCAACGACCTACAATATGATTCAGACGGTGACTACGAAATAAGGTACCGTGTCCAGCGTCATGGTTGAGTACGGCGATACCTAATATCCTGCCCCCCACAATCCAACTACAACAAATAAATGTGTACCAATAAGGGAAAATTAGTAAAATTATGCCAGCAGCAGAAATCAATGCATAGTTAACTAAAACACGATACCATCCCACCAAATCAGAAGATTGACAAAGGGCTTTTAATTCGTCAGAAGAAATATGATCTGAAAGTTTTAGCAAGGTCGTATATCCAAGTAGTATCACCTAAGTATAGGTATAACAAGAAATAGGGAAGTTGCAAATAATTTGTTATGAAGTTGAATTATCAAATTGCTATTGAACGACTCGACGCGGACAGCGCCGATAAAAAAGTGCTGGAATTGCTCAGTGCTATCAAAGGGTTTCAAATATCTGAATTGACAGGTCTTTCTGCAAAACAATTATTGGTGATTGCGGATAAACTGGAGATTAGTGAAGCGTCTATGCGGATGGCATTGTCACGCCAGACAAAACAGGGAAAATTGATTCGAGACAATGGAAAATATGCCTTGGCAAAGGGGAAGAACCCTTTTGTGCTGCCGCGATTTTGGTTAGACATAAAACCACGCAGCATAAAGTGGAATGGGCAATGGTTGTTGGTGAATCAACTCCAGCATAAGTTTACGCCTACTATTATGCGACGGTTACATAGTAAAGCAGAGTTACTTGGTTTTAAGTTTTTTCAAAATCTAGGTTGGGTAAGGCCTAATAACTTAAGCGACTTAGCTGAAGAGACGGTCTATCATTTTCATTCGATTATTGCAGAACCAAAACTTTTAATTGGCAATTTAACCGATATTGACCCTGAAACTGCTAATTTGTTTAAGCATAGTTGGCCGACAAACGAATTAAACCAATTTTATGTTGATGCCAATGAGTTGATTGCCAATGAATGCAATTCAATGGAAAGTCAATCAGATCAAGATATTTTGGTACGCAGTTTCGCCCTTGGTCGTTTAGTTGTTGAATATTTGTCGAAAGATCCTTGGTTACCTAGAGAGTTGATTGATTTACCGGCGCGCAATAGATTGTTCGATAAAACCGTTGAGTATTATCACAAAATTACACCTTTATGGCTAAATGTAATGAACCAACCCTAACACCAATGTATTTTTAGTTTCATATAAATCAATTAGATAGTTGATCTTGTATGATGAAATCAACTTATAAATTATATCGAATGTATTTAGGTAAAGCACAAAGCAACAGGTTATAATATGCCTATCTTTTTTGGACGTTTAAAACAGTGACAATGTTACCGAGTATTGATCCACAATCTGCGTTAGAAAATCATTACCAAATGTATTTAGAAGCGTTATCAGCTTCTGGTTTCTCTGGTGATATTGAATACAGTTACGCAAGCCGTTTAGCTGTAGCCACGGATAATTCGATTTATCAAAAATTACCCCAAGCAGTGATATTTCCTAAATCTACTGCTGATCTGACTTTAATTGGTCGCACTTCAAATCAATATGAGCAAGTCAAATTTAGTGCTAGGGGTGGCGGTACGGGTACCAACGGACAGTCTCTTACAAGTGGGATTATTGTAGACGTATCACGTCATATGAATGCAATCCTTGAAATAAACGCAGAAGAATCTTGGGTGAGAGTGCAAGCTGGCGTTGTGAAAGATCAATTAAACGATGCCTTACGCCCACTTGGGTTTTTCTTTGCTCCAGACTTGTCCACTAGTAATCGCGCCACTATCGGCGGCATGATCAATACTGATGCATCAGGGCAGGGCTCTCTAGTTTACGGTAAAACTAGTGATCACGTTTTAGCACTAACCTCTGTTTTGGTGGATGGAACTATTTTAGAAACTGCTCCTATGGCCATTGAGCGTGCACAAAATGCAGAATCTCAAAATCGTCGTTTAACTGATATTGCCGCACAGCTAATTGAAACCTGTGTGGATAAACGACAACAAATCTTAGCTAAATTTCCGCGCATGAATCGTTTTTTGACAGGCTACGATTTAGAGCACACTGTATCCGATGATTTAACCCAGCTGGATATTAGTCGAGTTATTACTGGCTCAGAAGGCTCACTGGTTTTTGTTTCTGAGGCAAAACTGAATATTACCCCAATTGCAAAATGCAAAGCCCTTGTGAATATCAAATATGATTCGTTTGAATCAGCCCTGCGACATGCCCCTCATATGGTTGTCGCTAATGCGACTTCTGTCGAAACTGTTGATAGCAAAGTCCTTAATTTGGCCAAACAAGATATTATTTGGCATTCAGTGAAAGACCTTATTCAAGACGTTCCCGGTAAAGAAGTTCTCGGCTTGAATATGGTTGAATACAATAGTGAAGACAAAACACAAATAGAAAGCAAAATAGCGCAGCTTTGTGAAAGGTTAGAGAACGCTCAAAAGCAAGGCATAGATGGCATAATTGGTTATCAGCTAACCTATGATGTGGCTGATATTAATCGTATTTACGCAATGCGTAAAAAGTCTGTTGGCTTATTAGGTAAAGCGGATGGCTGGAAGAAGCCCATTGCCTTTACTGAAGATACCGCTGTCCCTCCTGAAAATCTAGCCGATTTCATTATGGAATTTCGCGCCCTTTTAGATAGCAAAGGCCTTTTTTATGGCATGTTTGGTCACGTTGATGCGGGCGTCTTGCATGTTCGGCCAGCCTTAGATATGAGCGATCCAAATCAGCAAAAAATCATGCAAGAGGTTTCCGATCAAGTGGTTTCCCTCGTTTCCAAGTATGGTGGTTTGATGTGGGGGGAGCATGGTAAAGGTTTTCGCAGTGAGTATGGGCCAGAGTTTTTCGGTGAAGAATTATTTCTTGAATTGCGAAAAATTAAGAGTGTTTTTGATCCACTAAATAAAATGAATCCGGGAAAAATATGCACTCCCATTGAGTCAACAGAACAGTTGGTCAAAGTCTCCGATTTAAAACGTGGTGATCTTGATAGACAAATCCCCATTGCCGTTCGCGATTCGTTTGAGGCTGCAATGAGCTGTAATGGTAATGCACTTTGTTATAATTACGACACCACATCAACTATGTGTCCGTCGAGTAAAATTACCCGTGATCGTCGTCATACACCTAAAGGTCGGGCTGGGATGATCAGAGAATGGTTACGTCTGCTTAGTCAAAATAAGGTGGATATAATTGAATTGGAAAAAGGCGAAGATCGCCCATCTTGGTTTGAACGTCTGCAAAACACTCGATATAAATCGAAAAAACCGGATTTCTCTCACGAAGTGCTAGAAGTCATGGAAGGGTGTTTAGCTTGTAAGGCCTGTGCAAGCCAATGTCCAGTGAACGTAGATGTACCGTCTTTCCGTTCGCGATTTTTAGCAATTTATTATCAACGTTATTTGCGTCCTGCTAAGGACGTATTAACTGCCAATATTGAGTCAATGGCGCCTTGGATGGCCAAAGCACCTGCGATGGTTAATTTCTTTCAACGCCAAGCTTGGCTCAAAAATATAATAAAGCGCTATATAGGTTATGTAGATGCCCCGTTATTGTCTGAACCGTCACTTGATAAGCGGCTTCAACAAAAACAAATCATGCCTTTTAACTTGCAGACTTTATCTGGCTTAAGTGAAAGGGAAAAGGCTGCAACAGTGTTGATAGTGCAAGACCCTTTCACAAGCTTTTACGAAGCTGAGGTGGTAGAAGCGTTAATTCAATTATTGCAAAAACTTAATTTTAATCCAGTGATTCTGCCATTTAAGCCCAACGGCAAACCTCAACATGTTAAAGGCTTTTTAGGGAAATTTGCTAAAACAGCGAAAAACACAGCTGATTTCTTAAATCAGATAGCAAGATTAAACTTACCTATGATAGGCATCGATGGTTCTTTAGTATTATGTTATCGAGATGAATATAGTCGTATTCTAGGTAGTCAGCGTGGTAATTTTAATGTTCAGTTGGTGAATGAGTGGCTTGCTAGTCAAACTCTTGAAAGAGAGCTGTTAGACAAAATGCAAGTTCATGGTACACCTGATGTCGATTTTAAACTCATTTCACATTGCACAGAAAAAACCAGCATTGCAGGAAATGATAACCATTGGAAAGCAATTTTTTCTTGGTTTGGTTTAAACTTGACACCTATCGCAACTGGATGTTGCGGCATGGCAGGCTCCTTTGGTCATGAGCTAATTCATCAACAAGAATCAAAAGGAATTTATGACTTAAGTTGGAAGCAGGTGGTGGACTCAACCCCTCAGCAAACACTTTTGGCAACAGGATATTCATGCCGTACTCAAGTGAACAGATACGAAGGTTTCAAACCTAAGCATCCAGTACAGGCACTGTTAGCAGTATTACAGAAATAGATAAGGATAGTTATGACAGAACCTCAAAAAATGAGTCAGGAGCAAATGACTCAATGGGTACGTTCACAGTTTCAACGAGCAAATAAACATTTGGCAGAAAATGGCGTTATTTTCGATTCAGTGGTGACTGAAGAATGTCGATATTTAGCTCCTTATGTAGCCGTTTGGAAAATAAAAGCATTAGATAACAAATATTATTGGGTGATAAGTGGCGACTTACCTTGTGATTTTATGCCTTATGAAAGTGAGAAAAGTGCTAGAGATGTACTTCGTCGATTTTCTTTCCAATGGCAGTTAAAGGCACAGGATATTGAAGAGAGTAGCAACACTGACGCCACTCAGAAACAGTTTGCCGAAATGTTAGTTATGCGGGCTGAAGGACTTTATGCACTTTATAATCAAGAAGAGCTGTGGAAAGAAATAAAGGGCGGTAAAGCCTAAAGTTAGAAATGAAGGTGCTGTATTAGTGAGTCAATTCCACTCGGTTGAGTGAAAATTCTGCAGTAGAACATGCCATTTTTTGTCTGGCTATTCCTGCATCCATATAAACTGGACCGACTGGGTTGAATCCTTGGTTTTTATAGTATTCTACACCTTCCATGTCACACTGTACGTATACTTGTTGCAAGCCTAATCGATTAGCATTATCAACTAGTGCCGCGAACAGTGTGCGGTAGACTTCTGGCCCACGAAACTTTGGAACAACTGCAACACGACCAATTTCTCCGCGAGTGGTTAGTCTGCCTGTTGCGATTTCTTGTTTTTCATTGTCAAGTACGAGTACATGTACAGCATGCATGTCCTGTTGATCAAATTCACATTCTCTAGGAATGCGCCATTCGTAAACAAAAACCTTTTCTCTTAACCTACTTAATGTATGTTTTGCTTTTTCCCAGTCAACGTTTTGGACAGTTAACGTCACTGAAGCAGTCTCCTTAAAGTTCGTTAAATATCAGGGTACCACCCCCCTGAATTAACGAGTCTAGCCAATAATTGATTAAAAATTAAGCCGTTAGCGTAATTATTTTTCTCTTCGCTATCCAAAATAGTAGAATTTAGCATAGCCGACAGCATATCTTCATGTTCAGGCTCAACGTTTATACGATGTTGGTTTACCCAAGTAACTATTTGATATTTATCGTTAAATCTCATTTTTTGCTGGATTATTCTGGTGTCGAGTTTGCGCTGAAACATCACCCCATCGTCGAGCATATTAATGATTTCATTAAGGGTATAATTTTCTGTTAAATCAGCCGAATACATATCTATGTCTTTGGTTTCTGTAAAATAAGTCGCGATAAAATCATCAAAATGAACAGAATGGATCATATCCTTAAACATGTTTCTAATTTTTTCAATCTCAGACGATTTGATTTCAAAACGCGAGTCTCGCGACGAGATATCAGGATCGCTATAACGGTGATTAAACAAATTTTTGGCTTGTGCATAGTCAACAAAACCATCAAGCAACTCTCTTTGAGTCGGGGCTCTAAAGCCTACGGAATAGTTCAAACATGGTGTTAACGCAACGCCATTATGTGGAAAGCCTGGTGGAATATAAATTAAATCACCAGGCTCAAGGATTTCGTCAATGATGGGATCGAAGCCGGTAATTTGTTTTAGGTTTTTAGCTGGCTGGATAGAGTTGTAGTGTTTATTTTCGCCAACTTGCCAGCGTCTTGAACCTCGGCCTTGAATAATAAATACATCATATTGATCAATATGAGGTCCAACGCCACCATTTCTTTCAGAGTAACTGACCATCAAATCATCGACTCGCCAATTAGGAATAAAATCGAAACTGTCTAACAACATTTTAGCTTCGGGAATATAGTGATCAACAGATTGTACCAATAGCGACCAATCGCCGATGCAATGGGGCGTAAAGTCTGAAAAAGGTCCTTGGGAATTTGCCCAAACCCCTTTTTTCTTGGAGATGATCCGTGAGTCGATATCTTCTTCTTGAGCAAGACCCGCAAGTTCATGTTCGTCCAAAGGATCACTGAAGTTAGCAAAAGCTTGGCGGATAACTACCGGTTTTTTCTGCCAATAATCCTCTAGAAAACGCTGTTTACTGGGAAGGTTTAAAGTATACATTTAGATTAACAATTTCCTCTATTGTAGGTTATTGGATCTCACTCATAAAATAAGCTGTCAGTGTACCAAGTCCTTTGATATTAAGCTTCTGTTCGCGCTCAAATTTAATCGCTGCTCGGCTATGTAAATACGTATTTTGACACACTAAAATTTTACTTGCTTGCCCATTACTTTCTAAGCGGGAGGCTAGGTTGACGGTTTCTCCCCACACATCAAAAAGCATATTGTCCACCCCAACACAGCCAGCGGTTAAAGGTCCGCTAGCAATACCAATTCTTATTTGTAGATTTAGATTTAGCTGGTGACAAAGATTATTAAAGCTGTGCAGCATTGTTCTTGCGGCTTGACAAGCTTGTATAGCGGGATTAAGACGTTTTTCGTAAATACCGCATACAGCCATATATTGATCACCGTTGGTCTTTATTTTTTGCAGTTGGTTTTGACGACTAATTAAATCAAATTCACAGTAAAATGCATTTAGTAACTGCATTGTTTGTTGGGTGTTAGAACTACTGCAAAGCTGGGTGTAGCCTTGAATATCAGCAAATAATACCGAGCAAGAGTGTTGCTCTAACGGAATAGCTGAATGGCAGTTTGTAAAGTTTGTCAGTAGACGTTTAATTAACGGTTTAGGTAAGGTTTTCTGTAATAAATGAGATATGCGCGCTTTGTCTCTACTCATTCTCAAGTGTGCTCTGCGAGTATTTTGGAAAACCAACAGGCTTGAGGTGATCGCCGCGCCAGATATCATCAGACATGTTCCCATAGTTAGCCAAAACTTTTCGATTTCATTGGGTTGCAATGTATGACGAGGAAATTGCCAAAATGCTTCAATTCCACAAAAACACACAACATAAATAACCAAATTAGGAATGTATTGGCGCTTTTCCCAGTCTCGATACAGAAAAGGACTAACAAATAAGCCAATTAAAAAGAAAAAGTGAAACTGTAAGTTTATGCTCCAAATAACACTGGATATGCCAATGTAGGAAACGAATCCGTACATGAGTAGGGCTCTGGCAGAAACGAAATGATGGCGCCAATTGAAACGAAGTATTTGAATAAAAATAACAATGTGTAGAACGCATAATACAAGTACTGGAAAACCACCATACTGCCAAAAGCCTACAATAAATGGCAGTTGTATAACTAAAAAAGTCAAAACCATTAACGAGATTGTATTAACTATTTTTATATGGCTAAGGTTGTCTAAATCGTTTTCATTGATACCAAGAAAGGCAATTTGCCGAAATAGATCTTTTATCATTTGGCAATCCTTGCCGAATTAATTCCTATATCTTTAAACTTAGCAACAAAATTGCATTCTTCCCATATCAAGCAAGTCTAGTTTTAGTCGAAAGTAATTATTAATTAAATTCGCTGTGATGCGTTCTCGGTTTCCTAACCCTTCGTTTGTTATATCACTGGGCTTGTTAGTCGAGTTCAAATGCAAAGGGTAATAGGCCAGCTATATCAACCGTTTGAATATTACCTTGGTTGTCACACATTAATATTTCGGTATTTTTGTCAGCAAATTCTTTGATTTTTTGGCGACAACCACCGCAAGGAGGACAGATTTTTTCATTTGGACTGGCGACTAAAATTTTAACGATTTTTTGGCCACCATCCAGAATCATGGACGCTATTGCACCGGCCTCGGCACATTGCCCGAGTGGGTAAGCTGCATTCTCAACATTACATCCAGCATATACTTTGCCGTTATCCGCTAAAATTGCCGAGCCTACTCTAAAATTTGAATAAGGGGCGTAGGAGTTTAATTGTGCTTGTCTAGCAGCCTGGATTAGTTTTTGCGTGTCTTTTTCCAAGTTTTTTATCTTACATTTTTAAAACGGCCACACAGTTTGCGATAAAACCTAAGGTGTTGACAAGTATTTATCAAAATAGAGTGTTAATTACTATAATAAAAAGCGCTAGTTTAGGTCTGAATAATACGTATTTGTGCAGTGCTAGGCTTTACTTTCAGGGCTAAATAGGCGAGTCTTATCTTGCTCTTTTGGGCGTTATTTTCTTAACCTTTAAATCTAGATAGATTTAATTTCTGTTACATTTGTCCAACTTTCAAGTGCCATTACAATTCAATATGAATAAACACCTTTTGCTATCTTTATTTCTTATTTCTTCAGGCCTTACTGGGTGCAGTATCAATTCGGGTTCAGCGCTGCATTCAAAAGTCGAAAGTATTCTCATTCCAGAGCCGCAACCTTTAAACTTTAGATCGCAGCTAGCCATTGCTAGATACAATCAAATACTGACTCAAACATCATTGAGTAATGAAGAAAAAGCCGAATTGTTATTTTTACGCGGTACCCATTACGATACCGTGGGATTAGCTGGGTTGGCACAATACGATTTTGGTCGCGCTAAACAATTAAAGCCAGATATGGCCGAAGCATATAATTCTATTGGCATTCACTTTACCCAACAAATGGACTTTAACGAGGCCTATGAGTCGTTTGATTCTGCTTTAGAAATTAACCCAGAGTTAGATTTTGCGTTATTAAATAGAGGGATCGCACTTTATTACGGCAAGCGTAATGAACTAGCAATGGAAGACCTCTATCGGTTTTATAATAAAGACAAAGAAAATCCTTTTTCTGCTCTATGGCTTTATTTAGCTCATAAAGAAGTGAACGGTGAAGCCGCATTGGTGGAATTAAAACAACACCGTGAAAACCTTTCCGATGATAATTGGGGGACAATAATTGTTGATTTTTACTTAGGCAAGGTTAGCCGCAATAGACTATTAAATGGATTTGTTATCGGTCCTAAAAATACCGTTGAACTAAACCAGCGTATGTGCGAAGTGTATTTTTACATGGGTAAGTTTTACGAAAGTCGTGGTGAGCGAGGCTTAGCTCTAAATTATTTTAAAATGGTGTTGAGCACTAACATTTATGATTACGTTGAACATCGTTACGCAAGGCTGGAGATAGATAAGTTACGTAAACAGGCATCTGAAGACTTAAAAAGTTAAGTCAAATGCGTAAATAATGATACTTCGTTTTCTGCTATTTACCCTGATTTCCCTATTGTTACGGGCCGATAGCGTATTTTCGCCGAACTTTTTATATGATTTAGGTAGCCGAAAAGCCCAGCAATACAGTCCACTGTATATTGCCGCCGAACAAAAACATGGTGATGCTTTAACCTTATTATCGAGCATGTCCATTGAGCATGAACACCTTTATTGGATCCACAAAAGTGCAGAAATAGGCTCTCTAAACGCACTCTCGTACCTTGCAAATAACAGTTCTGACATACCTAGCAAAAAGCATTACCTGTCCCTAGCCGCAAAACTAGGCGATGCTGAAAGTCAATTCCAACTCGCTTTGTTATCATCTACTGGTTCTACAAAGGTCAGGTTGTTAGAAAATGCGGCGTCCTCTGGCCATAAAGAAGCCATTGTCTCTTTGTACTATTGGTTTAAGCAGTTAGGCACATCCGATGCAGAAAATAACTGGTTAGGTCAGGCTGCTGAACTCAACCCTAGCCTAAGTCGGGCTTATGCCGATCATCTTTGGTTAAATCAGAGTCCTGAGGACAGTATCCAATGGTTGCTTACACAAGCTGACAATCAAGATATTAATGTGCAAAAACAAACCCAAGCTTTACTTGCAGATATTGAAAGCATGCGTTGGCAAGCATCAGACCAAATGCAATCTATAAACAATGATTTAAGGCAACCCCAATGCGCCCTCAATATACAATTTATAGCCGGCTCTTTGCGAGCGATAGAACAAGTAGGTGAGTTAGCAATGCATTTTCAATCTGATCCTCGTTTTAGCTCTTTCCCTATTTGCTTCAACCATCCTGTGTGGCTAGCGCCCAATGAATTAGGCTGTAGCAATAAAACACAAACAACTCTAACTTGCTCATTGCAAGCCCTATCTGAATTGGCAAGTACCACTGATTTTACCCACGCAATTGTTATATCCGACAAGGGCATTGCTAATGTGCATAACGGTGTAATGTTTCTGGATAAGGAAGATGATTATAAGGTATTTTTACATGAATTGGCCCATTTTGCGGGATTTATTGATGAGTATGAAATTGACCAAGGGATGGCTGAAAAGCTATGTACATCAGGTCAAGCGCCGAACTTGGTGTATGCTGACAACAAACCACAAATAGTTGATACCGAGTATGCCCAATATCATCGTAAATTCGAAAAAATCGAATTCACTAAAACGGCTACTTGTAACCAAACCCCTGCTAACGCCTATAAGCCCGTTAAGCAAACTACCTTTATGGAGCATCATGATGTTGGTGTGATCCCCGATTTGTATTTGCAAATCTGGCGTGATTCGTTAAATGACAAACTTAGCTTAATACCTATATATGTTAATTTTGCACAATGGTACGAATCAACAGGAGATCATAAACAGGCTGGGTATTGGTGGTATAAATATAATGATTATCGTTCATAATGATTATTATCTAGTACCTCACAAAAAGTCGTCTACATTTTTTGAAATGCTTAACTACAATGACTGTGAACAATTAAAAATGAGATGTTTTAAAAATGCCAATTGATGTTACCACCCTAAGTAAAGCCTATGAATTTTTGTCTGATCCCACAGGATTGGTGGACGAATCTGGAAATTTATTGTTCTCCAATACGGCATTTTTACAGATCATTGGCGACAATCAAACAAGTCAATCAACTGGCTCGTTACACGATATTTTCCTACTGCGGCAATCTACTACGAATAAGTGGCAAGGTGTTTTAAATGAAGCCCTTGCCCAGGCTTGCACCGTTGAAGTGATGATCGCAAGTAAGTCTAAACAACTTGTGTGCTGCAGTCTGCACCTCACTCCCATAGTCGATGAGGGACGTTTTATTTGTTTTTTAGCGCGCCTGACTGACAAATCCGTCGATTCACTGCCTGATGAAAGTTTAACAACCTTAGCGTATCGCGATAGTTTAACCGGGTTGGCAAATAGATATTTATTTAGCCAATTATTCGATCATGAAATTAGTCAATCGCAAAGACTTGCAAAACGCTTTGCAGTTTTGTTTCTGGATTTAGATAAGTTTAAGTTGGTAAATGACAGCATGGGCCACGATGCGGGGGATGCGTTGTTGTGTGCTGTTGCAGAAAGGTTACAAAAGTCATTACGCAAAAGCGATTTAATCGCCCGTATGGGAGGTGATGAGTTTGCGGTGATCATGAGTAATATCAAAGACACTGAAACAGTATCAAAAGTCTGTGAAAAGCTCATTCGAGAAGTTAAAAAACCATTACGAAGTGGCACTAATGTTATGGAAGTGGGATGCAGCATCGGCGTGAGTATCTATCCGGATAACGCTGATACTGCTGAATCTTTGTTGCAACACGCCGACGCTGCAATGTACCGAGCCAAACATGATGGCGGTAATCGTTTTCAATTTTTCAGTGACGCGTTAAATCAAGAATTAAATGATATTCGTGTGGTTGAACAAGAATTACAACTAGGTCTGCAGGAAAACCAGTTTGTTCCGTATTTCCAACCTGTGTTTGATCTGCGCACTAATCGTGTAGTCGGAGTTGAATGTTTAGCGCGTTGGCAACACCCAACACGAGGCGTCTTAGCTGCCTCAGAATTCATAAGTATTGCGGAAAAACAAGATGTGATACGCGAGGTTTTTAACCAAGTTTTAACCAAAGCATTTGAGCAGTTAGATCATTGGACTTTGTCATTAAATGAGCGGATCCCCCTTTCCATCAACATTTCGAACCGACAGTTTTACCATCACAATACTTTTGACTTAATTGATAGCTTAATCAAACAATATCAGGTGCCTGCCGATGCTATTCGCATTGAAGTCACTGAAAGCACCTTACAAGAAGCCGAAACCGATTTGTTGGAGCATTTGACTCGAATTAAAACCTCGGGATTTAGTATTACGCTGGATGACTTTGGCACCGGTTATTCATCATTGCGTTATTTACAACAACTACCTGTCGATACTCTTAAAGTTGACCGGTCCTTTGTGCGTAATTTAGATAATAACCCCCATGATAAAATTATTGTGAAGGCTATTATTCAACTAGCTGAAACGCTTGGAATCGCTGTAGTTGCTGAGGGGGTTGAGTCCAAACTACAATCAGATTTTTTGGTGCAAAATAAGTGTTTTATTATGCAGGGTTATTTATTTAGTCAACCCTTGAGCAGCGACGATTTTGAAACTTTTATGAAGACAAAATCATCTCTGACTGAATGACCTTATCAGGTTTGAATTTACATCGGTTAACACCAGTGAAAAGTATATAAAAGCGACCAATCTAAGGATGATTAGTCACTTCCCAACCTATTATTGATGATGAGGCACTTTATCTCGTAATTCATGAACCCACATAGACGTAGCACCACAAATTGCCACTGGCATCACTAAAAAATTAATGATGGGGATCATCGAAAACACACTTACTAATATGCCAAATGAAAAGCAGTGGGTGCGGCTTTCATTTAGGGTGCTGCGCATGGTTTTAAAACCAACTTTATGATTATCAAATGGGTAATCACAATATTGGATCGCCATCATCCAGGCAGAAAATAAAAACCACAAAACTTGACCAGCAACGGGCAATAGGAAAAACAGTATAAGAAAGCCTATGGCTCGAGGAATGTAATAAGCAAGTTTGGCCATCTCGCGTCCCAGAGTGCGCGGAATATCTTTGAATACATCGAGCAACCCCGTGTCGCCTAAGCTTTTTCCGGTAAGATGTAATTCCACTTTTTCAGCCAATAAACCATTAAAAGGCGCAGCTATCCAGTTGGCTAAGGTTCCAAATAAAAGGGCAAACACCAATAGCACTGTGATCACGGCTAGGGGCCAAAGAATGTAAGCTAATCCTTGTTTTAACCAACTCAACCATTCCCAATCAGGAATAATGTTAACTATATAAATGATTGAAGACTCAATTTGGCCCACTAAAAAGTACAAGGCCACTGAAAAAAGAATTAAATTGACTGCCAAAGGAACAAACACAAAACGTTTTAATCCTTTTGTTTTAATTAATGAAAAGCCTTGCAGAAAATATCCTGCACCACTATTACTTTGCATATTTTTACTCATTCTCGCGGATTACGTTCAAAAATAGGCATTTAGTATAACTTTGTACTGAATCAATACAAATCCTCAATTGTTACACTTGATGACATTTGATACATTCACTACAAACTATAATAAAGATCCTCTATCCCGAATGCGCTTAAAAAAAATCCGGTTGGCTGGGTTCAAGTCTTTTGTTGATCCTACCAATATTCCGTTTCCTGATGATATGACAGCAATTGTTGGTCCCAACGGTTGTGGCAAGTCTAATGTTATCGATGCGGTACGATGGGTGTTAGGGGAGAGTTCCGCCAAAAATTTACGCGGCGATGCCATGACCGATGTCATTTTTAATGGCTCTAATGCCCGCAAGCCTGTGTCTCAAGGCAGTGTTGAGTTAGTTTTCGATAATTCTTCAGGACGAATACAAGGCGAATTTGCTAACTATGCCGAACTATCAGTTAAACGAGTAGTTACCCGAGAAGCCCAATCAACCTATTACTTGAATGCCACAAAATGCCGACGCCGAGATGTTACCGACTTATTTCTTGGTACGGGCTTAGGCCCAAGAAGTTATGCAATCATTGAACAGGGCACCATATCCCGTTTAATCGAATCTAAACCCCAAGAACTGCGTGTGTTCATCGAAGAAGCGGCCGGTATATCCAAATACAAAGAACGCCGACGTGAAACAGAAAATCGTATTCGCCATACCAAAGAAAACTTAGAGCGTTTAGAAGACGTGCGCTCCGAGTTAGGGCAGCAAATTGACAAACTACAACGTCAAGCAAGTGCTGCGCGAAAATACAAAGAATTAAAAGCCAAAGAACGTACCTTAAAAGGTGAACTCGCTGCATTACGGTGGTTAAAGCACAGTGAACATATAGCCGCACTAGAAGGTGAAATAGAGCGACAGCAAAATGAGGTTGAAGCCTTTGTGGCTAAGCAGCGGGGGGATGAACGAGGAATTACCGTTTATCGGGAACAGCAACAAAACTTTAAGCAACAATTAACCGACTTACAAAAACAGAATTTCCAATTAGGTACTGATATTACTAAGTTGGAGCAAAATCGTTTGCATGCCAAACAACGGACCAGCCAAATTGAAAACGAACTACAGCAAATTCTTCAATCAATTGAAGAGTCTGAATTAATTGCGGCTGAAGAAACGACTAAACTTGAAAACCTCGAAATCAAGATTGCGGAGTCTGAACCGGAGTCAGAAGCGGTACAAGCTCAATTAGAACATGCTCAAGAAACGTTAATTCAACATCAAGAAGAACTGCGATTGCTGAACAATGATTTTCATGATCATGAAAAGGCCTATCAACACTGTAAACAGCAAGTACAAAGTTGCCATAGTCAAATTCAATCTACCATGAATATGCAAATGCGAACGCAACAACGCATTGGAGAGTTAAAACAAGAACAAAGTGAATTAGAACAGGATGTTGTGGCCGAACAAATCGACAGCTTACAGTTGCTGGTTGGGCAAGCCAAAGAAGATTTTGATAATGCTAAACATCAGTTAGAGCACAGCAAAGCCAGCTTGCTTAGTTCCCGTGAAAAAGAAAAAGCACATCAAAATGAGTTGTTTGAAATTAAAGGACAAGTGCAACAATTGGATGCGCAAATATCCGCGTTGAAAAGTTTGCAAAGCGCCGCGAGTGAACATCAAACTCTGGAACAACTATTAGAATCCAAACAACAAAATTACCAGCCTTTATGGAAAGTGTTAGAGGTTGAAGCTGGATGGGAAAAAGCCGTCGAGGCTGTGACTACTGAATGGCAACAAGGGTTTTGGTTAGAAGAAGGAACTCATATTGACGATTATGTGCAGTTGGAAACTGGCAAGCTTATCTTTTCAGAGCAATTGAGTCAGATAAAACCTGAAGGCACTTTGGCAAGCAAAATCAGCAATTCACAATTGCCCGATTGGTTTGCCCAAGTGTTAGCGGTAGATAGCAACGAACAGGCATTGGCACTATTGGCTACCTTAAAACCGGGACAAAGTATTGTCACTAAAAAAGGTCTGCGTTTTGGTAAAGGCTGGTTAGACTTAGGGGATACGGATACTCAATCTGGATTGATTGAAAGATCCGCAAAAATATCTGAATTAACCGCCAACCGCCAGCAACTAATTGATGAAAAGTTGCGGCACATTGAAGAAGTATCTTTGCAGTTAGCGCAAACCACTGAGCAGCTTGAATCACAGGTTGAACAACACCAAGCCGACTTTGTACAAGCCGAGCAAGGAATGATTCAAACCCAAAACCAACTTAACTTGCTAGAAATGCAGCAACAGCAAGCCTCACAAAGACAGAATAAATTGGATTTAGAACTTAACCGCCAATTGCAATTATTAGAAGATGAAAAAATGCAATCTGAGCAATTCTCTGAACAAGTCCAAGAGTTAGAGCTGCAACTTGAAGAGATGTCAGTTAAACAACTCGACTTCGAGCAACAAAAATCTCAATTACACGAGCGGGAACAGCAAGCCCGACATCAGGTTGAAACCTTAACCAATACTTCACATCAACTCGCCTTATCGCTGCAGCAACTAACTAGCCAAATGCAAGGTTTTAGGGATGCGAATCAACGGACTAAACAATTAGTTGCATCAATGCAGACCCGAAAACAGCAACTTTCTGACGAACTTGCACAGTTAGCTAAGCCTGCTGATGAACAAGAACATACTCTGGCAATTCTATTAGAGCAGCGGGTGGAGGTTGAATTACAGCAAACTCAAATTAGCGATAACTTGGCCGAGGTTGAAAACTTATTGTCCGAAGCAGAAAAAGGACAGCAAGGAATTGTTGATAAAATTCAACAAATGCGCAGCCTTTTAGAAAGTAAAAAGCTTGAATGTGAAGGTTATCGTGTGCGCGCTAACAGTACCTTAGAGCATTTAGAAGAGCTCAACCAAAACTTAAAAAGTCTGCTAGAAAATATGCCAGAGGAAGCAGAAGAAAACCGTTGGCAGCAGCATTTGGAGAGCACAGTTGCGGCTGTCTCTCGTCTAGGTGCGGTAAATTTAGCCGCAGTAGAAGAGTATGAAATTCAATTTGAGCGTAAAAAGCATCTTGATGATCAAAATGATGATTTAATGGCTGCACTGGAAACCTTGGAAAGTGCCATACGTAAAATTGATCGGGAAACACGAACCCGTTTCAAAGAGACCTTTGAAAATGTAAATAATGGTCTCAAAGAACTGTTTCCTAAGGTCTTTGGTGGCGGCTCTGCTTATTTGGAACTTACTGGCGAAGATTTACTCGAAACTGGGGTGACAATTATGGCAAGACCCCCAGGAAAGAAAAATAGTACAATTCACCTTCTTTCTGGTGGAGAAAAAGCGTTAACCGCTTTATCATTGGTGTTTGCGATTTTTAGATTAAATCCAGCACCGTTTTGTTTGCTTGATGAAGTTGATGCACCCTTGGATGATGCCAACGTGGGGCGTTTTTGTAAGCTGGTGTCTGAAATGTCAAAAAGTGTACAATTTATTTATATCACCCACAATAAAATTGCGATGGAAATGGCTAAACATTTGACTGGTGTGACTATGGCGGAACCAGGCGTTTCTCGTATGGTAGCTGTGGATGTTGAAGAAGCTGTGGCAATTGCTCAAGCATAAAAATAGGGTATAAAGCTCATATGGAAGAATTACGACTAGCATTTTTAGTCATTGGTGGGGTAGCCATCATAGGTATTTTGGCGCATGGCATGTGGAGTGTGCGTAAAAACTCACAAGAAAAAGGGCATGCTAACCTTGAAACTCAAGATTGGGATGACGAATACGACGATGATATAGAAGACGTCGATGTAGATTCCGATGTTATTGTTATGGACTCTGCTGAAAAATCCCGCAATAAAGTTGAGCCGAGTTTAGGTGGCGATAATTTCGATGAACTCGGGATTGGTGCCGTTCGCGTGGTCAGCCAAGCGCCTAAAAAACAAACTGCAGATGATTCGCAAAATACAGAAGATGGTGCAGACGGTAAAACCGGAGCAAAAGACGTTTCTGAAACTGACTTGTCTGAAGATGCCAGTGATGTCATCAAAGAAGACACCAATGCACAGGCAAATGATTCAGAGCAGGCTAAACCCAAAATTTATTCTTCTGTAGTGACCCAGCCAAAGCCTGAATATGCGGCTCAGCAAGTCCATGCTATGCGTTCTCGAATGAGTGCAATCGATAATGCTGAAACCGGCGATATTCCAGAGCCTCCGCCATTTTTGTTAAGAACTAACGAACTTGAGTCTGGTGAGCAGCCGAATGAACCTGAAACTACGACCAACTCAACAATGGATTTTTCTGCCGTCGATGAAGTAACTGCGACAGCCGAGGTCACAGAAAAGCCAAAAGCACAGACTCCGCCAACGGCAAAAGCTGATGTAGAGACAGCTCCAGAGCCTAAAGTGGAAGCTCAAAGCAATGGTCAATCAAGTGCTGAGAATAAGGTTAGCCTCGCTGACCAGGCTCGAAATTTTGTGAAGCGCAGTAAAGCTGAACCAAAATCACGAAAACGTAAAGAGCCAAAAATCCGTGAAGATCAGATGAAGATAGACTTTGATGAACCTGAATCAAAACTTGATGCCCAAGGTACGCAAGAAAAGGCGCCAACCAATACAGAAAGTGACAGCCAACCACCAGAACAGCAAGTTTTAGTGTTGAATGTGCGAGCTAATGACGATAACCCTATCCAGGGAGCAGCGTTGTTGCCGATGCTGTTAACCCTTGGGTTTAAGTTTGGTGACCAAGATATTTTCCATCGTCATGTGAATAGCAACGGCAAAGGTCCAGTGTTATTTAGCTTGGCGAATATGTTCAAACCTGGCGTGTTTGATATTGATAACTTAGAAAACTTTACCACTTTAGGTGTGTCATTATTTATGATGTTGCCCATTGAAGGGGACCCTCATCAAGTATTCAATATGATGCACAATGCCGCGCGTAAAATAGCGGATGAATTTTCCGCCCAAGTACTCGACGGTAGACGCAGTGCTTTGACCAAACAAAGCTTGCAACAATATGTTGAAAAAATCAGAGAATTTGAAAGAAAACGCATGATCGCGCGCTAAACTTAAATTCTTAACAAAATTAAACAATTAATGGGACAGTGATTAAACTGTCCCTAAATTTTTAGCCTCCCATCTATTCCGTTTAGTAGGTAAATACATGAGCTCATCTGCCGATTTATTGCAGCAGTTAAACGATATTCGTACACAAATTAACGAATATAACTATCAATATTATGTACTCGATGACCCGTCAGTTCCCGACGCAGAATACGATCGTTTGATGCGAGAGCTCAACGCTATCGAAAAACAGCACCCTGAATTAATTAGTGCCGACTCGCCGAGTCAAAAGGTTGGGGGAGAGGCTTTATCTGCTTTTACACAGGTTGAACATGAAGTGCCTATGCTGTCTTTGGACAATGCATTTAATGATGAGGAGTTGAATGCATTTGATAAACGTATCGTCGATAGGCTTAAACACGATGTTACCTTAGAGTACAGTTGCGAGCCCAAATTAGATGGTCTGGCAGTGAGTATTTTGTATGAAAATGGGATCCTAGTTAGAGCTGCCACCCGAGGTGACGGGCGTGTTGGGGAAAACATAACCAGTAACGTCAAAACCATTAAAAATGTTCCGCTAATGTTACGTGGCGAGGATTTTCCTGCGCGATTAGAAGTACGCGGTGAGGTGTTTATGCCTAAAAAGGGCTTTGAGCAACTAAATGACAGGCAGCGCAGCGCCGATAAAAAAGTATTTGCCAATCCCCGTAATGCCGCAGCAGGAAGTCTGCGACAACTCGATCCCAAAATTACAGCCAGTCGTCCGTTATTGTTCTATGCCTATTCAATGGGTTTGGTAGAGGGCGAAGTGGAAGCGATGGCGAATAAACATAGTCAACGCTTGAGTCAATTAGTGAGCTGGGGATTACCGGTATGTAATGAAATTAGTGTGGCCAAAGGCTCAGCAGAATGTCACGCTTATTTTGCAAAAATTGGGGAAATGCGAGAAGGCTTAAGTTATGAAATTGACGGTGTAGTCTTCAAGGTAAATGACATTGACCAGCAACAGCAGTTAGGTTTTGTGTCACGAGCGCCGCGCTGGGCCATTGCCCAAAAGTTTCCAGCCCAAGAGCAAATGACAAAACTCCTTGACGTTGAATTTCAGGTCGGTCGTACCGGGGCCATAACCCCTGTTGCTCGCTTAGAGCCGGTTTTTGTCGGTGGAGTAACGGTATCCAATGCCACCTTACACAACCAGGATGAAATTCAGCGCTTAGGGGTTAAAAAAGGCGATATGGTGATTATTCGCCGAGCTGGTGATGTGATCCCGCAAGTGGTGTCTGTTGTCAGTAAAATGCGTCCAGAAGATGCCTCAGAAATCGTGTTTCCAACCCAGTGTCCAATATGTTCATCAGCAGTTGAAAAAATAGAAGGCGAAGCTGTCGCCAGATGCAGTGGTGGTTTGTTTTGTCCTGCTCAGCGCAAAGAAGCCATGAAACACTTTGCATCGCGTAAAGCGCTAGATGTAGATGGTTTAGGTGATAAACTAATTGAACAATTGGTCGAGCAAGAGTTAGTAAAAAGCCCCGCAGACTTTTTTAAATTAGACCTGGCGCAACTATCTAATATGGAGCGTATGGGAGACAAGTCGGCTGCAAATTTGGTGAATGCATTATTGGATGCTAAACACACAACGTTTCCGAAATTTTTGTACTCCTTGGGTATTCGAGAAGTGGGTGAAGCCACTGCCGCTAATCTGGCTAATCACTATTGCAATTTAGACGCATTAAAAGCAGCGGATCAAGAATCTCTGCAAGAAGTCAGTGATGTGGGTGTCATTGTTGCGGCTCATGTGTATCACTTTTTGCGTGAACCTCACAACATTCAAGTTATCGATGATTTATTGGAAGTGGGGATCACTTGGCCAGAGATTATCCCTAAATCTGAAGACGAAATGCCTTTAAAGGATAAAACCTTTGTTTTGACTGGCACCATGGAGAGCATGGGACGAAGTGATGCTAAGGCTAGACTGCAAGCTTTGGGAGCGAAAGTGTCCGGTAGTGTTTCGGCTAAAACCGATTACCTTGTTGCCGGTGAAAAAGCGGGCTCTAAACTCACTAAAGCACAAGACTTAGGAATAGAGGTGTTGACGGAACAAGGCTTAATTGATTTGTTTGAAAAACATTCAGGATAGTCCTGAGTGTGTGTCAATCAAACGGTTCTAACAGCCCTTAGCCTTTTCAAATTGCTGTTAGAAATGTGTTTACGCCGATGCTAGGTAAGGGGAGGTGGTGCTAATTGAGACTGCCATCTGCGACTATATTCAATCCATTCACTGTTAGGCCGAAAGTTCAAAGTTTGATCGCTGGCTGCTTGTTAAAAATAGGCTAGTATAGTGGGCAACCACTAACTTAAAAATAAAACAATCAGGCATTGATATTATGGCCAGTAAAAATAAGACCCAAGCAAATGATGCTGATGTGATCTCATTTATTAATCGTATTGAGAATACACGTCGTCGAGAGGATGGTTTAGCATTATTAGAGATTTATAAGCAAGTGACTGGCCAGCAGCCCAAAATGTGGGGTAGTAGTATTATTGGTTTTGGTCGCTACACGTACACCTTGGCAAGTGGTAAACAAGAACAGTTTTTACGCAGCGGGTTTTCGCCTCGCAAACAAAATCTATCCATTTATGTCGCAGCATTCCTGTCAGAAAACAGCATTTTATTAGACTCCCTTGGTAAACACAAAAAGAGTAAAGCCTGTCTGTATATCAATAGGTTAGCTGACGTAGATTTGAATATATTGAAACAAATAATTGACCAAGATTTGACCATCATGGATACGCGTTACCCCGCATAAATACGCAGATAGAAGCCCATTCCAAACTAATAAAATAAAGTGATATTTTACTGCTTATTGTGCTTTCGTAACTTGCGTTTATTCCATGCTTTATTCACCGAATAACGCCAAATGGCATCAAGACCAAAATATCCAACAATACCGCATACAATTGAGCAGATACCACAGCCGACCAAAAACGCTGGGCCTATGGTTTCCATGCTTTGTACCACCCAATCCCAACTCAATTGAAATTTAAAATGCCGTTCTGGTGTGCCCAATACTTTCGTACCCAATAGGTAGGCAAGGTAAAACATGGGGGGCATAGTGAATGGATTGGTAATCCAAACTGTTGCCATTGAAAGGGGGAGATTTACTCGCAAGGGAATAGCTGACGCTGCTGCTAACCACATTTGAAACGGCACCGGCCACCATGCGAAAAATAACCCAATACCGAAAGCTCCTGAAGCTGATTTTCTGTTCAAATGCCACAAATTGGGGTCATGAAGTACAGTTCCGAACATTTTTAACGCTTTTTGGTTCTTGATTGTCTGATGATCTGGTAAAAAGCGTTTAATAATCTTTTTAGGCATAGTTAACCGAATTTCAAACCACTGTTGAGGCAAAGGATTTGCTAACTACTATACAACGTTATAAACAACTTTGGCTTGTCAGTTTTGTGACAATCTCAGTGTCCAGTATCTTATAGACCCATTTACCAAATGCTTACTGGTTGCCAGTGTTACTTCTCATTGCCTGGCTATTCACACGAAATCCCCTAGGTAACTATTTTTCGAGCGCAATATTTGTTTCAGGGGCGCTAATTGCAATTGTGTGGATGGCGAGTGTAGGCCATTGGCGGGTTAATTGGCAACTCCCAGAGCAAGATATTCGACAAATTAGGCAAGTAACAGGTTCAATCGAAACTATCATCAGTGCAAAAACGCCTACAAGATTCAATTTGATCGTTACTAGCATTAATGGGCAAGCCCATTATGGAAAGTCTCGTATACGGCTTAATTGGAAATCTCCGACCTGGTCTCTTAAACAGGGACAAATCGTGGCATTGCCCATAAAAGTAAAGCCTATTCATGGTCTAGCCAATGAAGGAGGATTCTCCTATCAAAAATGGTTGCTCTCACAAAACATAGTTGCCACGGGTTATGTTCTTAACCAAGGCGCATTATTAATTGATGATAGGGTAAGTTTTCGACAGCAGTTAATTGATAAATTTCACAGCCTCAATTTGCAACACAGTGGATGGATAGCAGCCATTACCTTCGGTGACCGTTCAGGATTGGACGTCAACGATTGGCGAACAATTCAGTCAACCGGCGTGGCTCATTTGGTGGCCATTTCTGGTTTGCATTTAGGTGTTGTGGCTTCCCTATGTTATCTGTTATTCAATATGCTTATTCGTCCAATAAGTCATTACATTGATTTACCCCAAGGTCGTAATTACCAACACTTAATCTTGTTGGCGACATTAATTTTGACATTCGGTTACGGGTATTTGGCTGGATTTTCGTTACCCACTCTGCGTGCTTGGATAATGTTATGCGCTTGGGCAATTCTGCTTATGTCTGCTCGTTTTATTACTTTTGGTTGGTTTCTGTTAGGCAATCTTTTTATTTTTATACTGATTTCTCCCATGAGTTTGTTGAGTGCAAGCTTTTGGTTAAGTTTTGGGGCAATCCTATTTATCGGTATCGTCACTTGGCTATGGCCAGCTTCCCCGCAGGATCCTAAGTCTCTAAGTCTGCTTTCTCGTATTAAGCAAACTTGTACTGTAGTTCTGCGACTACAACTTTTACTTTGCTGCTTAATGATGCCCATTGTGGCGGTCTATTTTTCCATGGTTTCGGTTATCTCCCCGTTAGTTAATTTAATTGCGGTACCCTTGGTGACTCTTATTATCGTGCCTTTGTGTTTAATCGGCTGTTTGTTGCTGCTGTGTAATGCATATTTGGCTGCATGGGTATTTTCTTGGGTCGACTGGATTTTAGACTTTAGCCTTGAGGGGTTGCAGAGGTTTGCACAACTAAGTTGGTCGCGTTTTGCCCTTCCCGGCATTCCAATTAGCGTATGGGTGTTGGTATTCTTGATGTTAATTTTGTTATGCATGCCAATTAAGCGCAGCTTCAAACTGGTTAGTTTTATTGCTGTTTTTCCGTTGTTAAGTTACTTCTTCGCCGCTAATACACAAACTTGGAAGATCCATATATTGGATGTGGGGCAGGGACTTTCAGTTTTGATTGAACAAGATGAGCGTGGGTTTTTATACGATACTGGAGCGGCATATCCCAGTGGATTTAATATGGCGGATGCTGTGGTGTTACCTGTGTTGAAACGTCACAATATCAATCAACTTGACTGGGTCATTGTAAGCCACTTTGATAATGATCACGGGGGCAGTCTAAAACAGTTGTTTGCAGGCGTAGAAGTTAACGGTTTTATGTCGAATCAAGATAGGTGTAACAGCAGCTTATCATTCCAATGGCTGAATTTGACGGTTACAGGGCTTTGGCCAGAGGCCGAAACCAGTGGGGAAGGGAATGACCATTCCTGTGTTTTACTAATATCCGATGGTCGTCAGGCGGTTTTGCTACCGGGTGACATAAGTAAACATATTGAGCACAAACTCATAGAAAAATATCAAAAACTGTTGAACGTGGACATTCTTGTTGCCGCTCATCATGGCAGCGATACTTCCTCAGCCATGTCTTTTATTCGAGCAACCTCGCCCCAATATGTTATTTTCAGTCAAGGTTATTTAAATCGTTGGGGATTTCCTAAGCAGCAGGTGGTAAATCGTTATGTAACACAAAACATAGCTTTGTTATCTACCGCACAGTCAGGGCAAATTAGCTTCGAGTTATCTTTAAGTGGTAAACCCATTGAGGTCATTGGTTTTCGAGACCACCCACTGCAAAGCTGGTTTAATCGCTATTTATGGCATTAAAGGCTGTGTTTTTGTTCTAAAAGTAGTCAATTTGGCTAGGCACAACTCGATTTTCAATAAACAATAGATTAAACCTAATATCAATTTTTAATAGCTTGGAATTACAGCTATAATCAACAAGTTATCTAACGTAAAAGTAGCCCATAAATGAATTCAACGCTTCCTACACAATCTCTGTTCAAACGTTTTCTAGTCTATTTGAAGGAATTCAAATTGGCATTTTTGATGGCGATTATTGGCATGATCGGATATGCCGCTATCGACTCTTGGATATTCTCTCAGTTACAACCCATTATTGATAATAGTTTGGGGAATCAGAACTTTGAAACATTGCGTATTGCCGCTTATTTCGTCGTGCCTATTTTTATCGCTCGTGGTTTATTTAATTTTATGGGAACTTATACACTGGCATGGATAGGCAGCAAAATCGTCATGAAAATGCGCCAACAATTGTTCGAAAAATATATGTACTTACCGGTGTCTTTCCATGACGACAATGCTTCTGGTGGCCTTATATCAAAAGTTATTTATGATACAGAACAAGTTTCAGGGGCCGGCAGTAAAGCTTTATTAACCTTAATTCGCGAGGGTGCCTTTGTTATTGGGTTGTTGGCGGTAATGTTTTATTATTCATGGCAATTATCATTAGTTTTTATTCTGATAGGGCCTGTGGTAGCGGTAATCGTCTCTGTGGTCAGCAAGCGTTTTCGCCAGGTCAGTAAAACCATTCAACAAACCATGGGTAATTTAACTTCGTCTGTAGAACAAGTTATTAAAGGCCATAAAGTGGTATTGATGTTTGGTGGTCAAAAACAAGAAAAACAAAACTTCAATGAACGTAATAACCACAATCGCCAGCAAAATATGAAATTAGTGGTTGCCCGCGTGTTGAGTGTTTCATCGATTCAGATTCTGGCATCCATTGCTTTAGCTGTGGTGTTATATATTTCTAGTTTGCCGAGTATGGTGGAAGGACTAACCCCAGGTATTTTTACGACAGTTGTGGTTTGTATGACCATGTTGCTAAAACCCTTAAAGCAATTGACCACCGTGAACAGTGAGTTCCAAAAGGGAATGGCGGCTTGTGCCAGTATCTTTGATGTGCTTGATCAGGAGGTTGAAATTGACTCTGGGAAAAAGCACATAAGTCGACTTAAAGGTAAAATTGAGTTTGATAACGTCACGTTCAGTTATCCAGGGACGCCCACGGCGGCTTTGAGTAATATTTCATTTAAGGTTGAAGTCGGGCAAACCTTTGCGTTAGTGGGCCGTTCGGGTAGCGGTAAGTCGACTATTTCAAGTTTATTAACTCGATTTTATAATATTCAGAAGGGCCAAATCCGTTTAGATGATATTCCCATTGAAGAGATTAAATTAACGGATCTGCGTAAACAATTTGCGTTAGTTTCTCAACATGTCACCCTTTTTAATGACACTATTTTTAATAATATTGCCTACGCCACTGAGAACGTCGATAGCTCACGAGTTCTAGAAGCGGCTAAAATTGCCCATGTTCAGGAATTTGTAGATCAATTACCAGAAGGTTACGAGACTATGGTGGGGGAAAACGGCTTGAAATTATCGGGAGGGCAACGTCAACGTATTGCCATTGCTCGGGCAATTTTGCTAGATGCACCCATTTTAATTTTAGATGAAGCGACCTCTGCGCTAGATACCGAATCAGAGCGCTTAATTCAAGATGCCTTAGACAAATTACAACAGGATAGAACTAGCATTGTGGTAGCTCACCGTTTATCTACCATTGAAAATGCAGACCAAATTATGGTTATAGAACAAGGTAAAATTATTGAGCAAGGCGACCACAATACTTTGTTACAGCAACAAGGGGCGTATTCGCAACTTCACAAGTTGCAATTTAGTGATGGGAATAAACACTAAGTGACCTTTATTGAAAAAGTTTGGTTTAACCCAGCACCCCAGCATCAGTTAGTTAAGTGGCTACTTTTTCCTGTTACTTGCCTGTTTTGGTTGTTGTCAGGATTGCGGCGATTAGGCTATAAGATTGGATGGCTCAAATCCCATAAAATTTCTGTGCCTGTGATTGTTGTGGGGAATATTTCAGTGGGCGGAAATGGTAAAACGCCAGTCGTCGTTTTTCTAGCAGATTGGCTAAGCCAGCAAGGATACAAACCTGGCATATTGAGCCGTGGTTATGGTGGTAAAACCTCGTTCTACCCCACCAGTGTGGATTTAAATAGTGATGTTAACCTTGTTGGTGATGAACCCTTATTAATAAAACAACGGGCCAAGTGTCCGGTGGTTATTGATCCTAAACGCCCAAGAGGGGCTAAGTATTTAGTGGATAAACATCAATGTGATGTGGTGATTTGTGACGATGGTCTGCAACACTATGCCTTGCATCGTGATATTGAGATTGTGGTGATTGATGGAGCTCGAAAACACGGTAACGGTTGGTTGCTCCCCATGGGACCACTAAGGGAAAAACAAAAACGGTTACAAACTGTCGATTTCGTAATTAATAACAGTGGTGCGCCTTCACCTCCTGAAATACCAATGGGCATAAAACCAGGGGACTTTATTAACCTAAAAGATGATAGTCTAATAAAAACCGTCAGTGATTTTGACGAGCCAGTTACAGCCGTAGCGGCAATTGGTAATCCTCAGCGGTTTTATGACTTATTAGATGATTTACAGGTGCCGGTTAAACAACATCTTTCTTTTATCGATCATTACCAATTTAAACCTTTAGACTTTCCAGACGGAAGTATAGTCATGACCGAAAAAGATGCGGTAAAATGTCGCAACATTGCAAAAGAACAGTGGTGGTATTTACCGATTTTTGCAACATTACCGCAAAGTTTTACTTTACAATTAAAACAGAAACTAGACTCCATTAAAAAGGATACATAATACATATGGCATTTGATAAAAAACTTCTGGAAATACTGGCATGTCCGGTGTGTAAAGGTAAGCTGCAATATCAGGCTAAAGACTCTGAGTTGATATGTCGTTTCGACCGTTTAGCTTTTCCAATTAAAGATAATATTCCGGTGATGTTAGAAAATGAAGCTAGGGAATTAACATCCACTGATATTGAAAATTTAGATAAAGGTTAACAATGAAATTCACTGTCATTATTCCCGCTCGTTATGCATCTACCCGTTTTCCTGGCAAGCCATTAGTTGAAATTAATGGTAAACCCATGGTGCAACATGTTTATGAAAGAGCATTAGAAGCCGGTGCTACTCGAGTTATTGTCGCCACTGATGATGCTCGCATCGCGAAAACTGTGACGGATTTTGGTGGTAATTACTGTATGACAGCAGCCCATCATGAGTCAGGTACTGAAAGATTGGCTGAAGTGGTGGATGTGGAAGGGCTATTAGCCCATGAGATAGTGGTCAATGTGCAAGGAGATGAGCCCTTTATTCCTGCGGCAAATATACGCCAAGTAGCAGAAAACCTATTTCAATTTAAAGATGCCGAGATGGCCACCTTAGGTGTTAAAATCACTGATGTTGAAGATGTATTTAATCCCAATACTGTTAAGGTCGTTACTGATAAGATGGGATATGCTTTGTACTTTTCTCGCGCTGCCATACCTTATGACCGTTCGCGTTTTATGGATGCCGACAGTATTGATGAAATTGGTGACTTTTATTTACGCCACATCGGTATTTATGCTTATCGAGCGGGTTTTATAAAGCAGTATGTGAACATGGCGCCGTCTGGTCTTGAACAAATAGAATCTTTAGAGCAACTGCGGGTGTTATGGCATGGTGAAAAGATCCATGTGGACCATGCGCAAAAAGCGCCGCCCACAGGCATAGATACCCCAGAAGACTTAGAAAAACTCATTCAAACCTTAAATAATGGAGAGGGATAATGCCAAATGCAGTTATAACGGGTGCAAATCGCGGTATTGGATTAGAACTTACAAAGCAGCTTTTAGCCCAAGGTTGGGACGTGTATGGGGTATGTCGTAATAGCTCCGACGAATTAGACAAAAGTGGCGCAAAGGTTATGACAAAGGTAGATGTGGGAAACCCAGACTCCTTACCTAGTGCATTAAGCAAATTAAAAGACGTAAAAATAGACTTACTTATTAATAATGCGGGTGTATTAGGTCGCGATTCCATTACTGAATGGGACCCTCATACTATCGAGCATCAGTTTAGGGTTAATGCATTAGGACCACTACTGGTTACGCAAACGTTACTCGAGCAGCTTAGAAAAGGTGCCAAAGTGGCACACATCACAAGTCGCATGGGTTCTTTGACAGACAACAGCTCCGGCGGCTATTACGGGTATCGCATGTCTAAAGCTGCTTTAAATGCGGTGGGGGTATCTATGGCTAGTGACTTAAAAGAGCGGGGCATTGCCGTAGCACTCCTGCATCCAGGTTATGTGCAAACTGAAATGGTGAGTTATGGCGGTGATATCTCAGCTCAAGATGCAGCAGCACGCTTATTAACTCGTATTGATGAGTTAAATTTAGATAATACCGGTAGCTTTTGGCATTCAAATGGTGAAATTTTACCTTGGTAAACAACGCCATATTCAAGAGATGAAAAAACCAAAACAGACGTTAATTACTAAATTGTTTGGGGTGCTGTGTGGACTCATAGCACTTTTTCATCTGGGCAGTGCTGGGGCTAATCAAGTGATACATGTGGCTGTGGCCAGCAATTTTTTATCGACTTTAAAACAGTTAAAGTCAGAGTTTGAACAAGCCTATAACAAGGAAATATTAGTCAGTTCTGGGTCCACCGGTAAGTTGTTTGCGCAGATCTCCCATGGTGCGCCTTACGATATATTTCTCTCCGCCGATGATGTCCGTCCACAACAGTTACAAAGCTTAGGTTTAACTCATCAAAACAAAGCCTTTACTTACGCCTACGGAAAGTTGGTGGTGTTTCATCCCAATATGACATCGTCCCAATTTTCCGTAGGGGAGCTAACCAATAAAGATGTTGAACATATTGCAATTGCTAATCCTAAACTAGCACCTTATGGATTAGCGGCCAAAAATTGGTTGCTTGATAAAGGTATATGGCCTGCAATTAGCCGTAAAATCGTAATGGGAGAAAATATTAATCAGGCGATGCAGTATGTGAAATCTGGGAATGCGCAAATTGCCATCGTTGCCTTGTCGATGGTGCAACAGGAGCCGATTAGTGGCTTCACTGAATTAGACGCAAACGATTATCAGCCTATTCGACAGCAAGGAGTTCTGCTAACTAATAAGCCAATTGCCGAGGAATTTGTGGATTTTTTATCCTCCAAAGCCGCGCAATCTATTATCGACCAGCACGGATATGGCATACCATAATGTTAGGTTCAGCTGATTTAATAGCCTTCTGGTTGACCATCAAGTTAGCTGTAATTTCTACTTTGCTGTTATTAATCATTGGTTTTCCCTTAAGCTTTTGGTTAGCTAAATCGAAATGGCGATATAAATTTATATTTGAAGCTTTAGTTGCTCTTCCTCTTGTACTGCCGCCTACGGTGCTTGGTTTTTACCTGTTGATTCTGATGAGTCCAAATGGGACTTTGGGGCAACTATCAAATGCCTTAGGGGCAGGCAATTTAGCCTTTAGTTTTACAGGGTTAGTTATCGGATCTTGTATTTATTCACTACCTTTTGTGATCCAGCCATTGCAAACTGCATTTGCGAATTTACAGCAACGGCCTTTAGAGGTTGCTGCCACTTTAGGTGCTTCTAAATCCGAGCGCTTTTTCCGGATTATTATTCCGCTGTTGAAACCTGGGGTGATCAGTGCAGCCGTATTAGGCTTTGCCCATACCCTTGGTGAGTTTGGCGTGGTGCTTATGATTGGTGGCAATATTCCTGGCCAAACTCAAGTTGTCTCCATCGCCATTTACGAACATGTGGAGTCATTAGAGTATCAACAGGCTCATTGGTTAGCTGCCGGGTTATTAGTGTTTTCGTTTGTTTTACTGCTAATCGTTTACGGCACCAATAAAGGTTTCAAAATGGTGAATAAATGAGTTTGCAGCTAAGTTTTTCGAAACCGCTACACAGCGGAAAGGTTGAGGTTAAATTAACGCTTAAATCTACTGGCGTAACCGCAATGTTTGGTCCGTCAGGTGCAGGAAAGACTACCATCCTCAGAGTGATCGCAGGCTTGGAAAACGTTGAGAATGCACAGGTCACCTTTAAATCACAAGTGTGGCAAGATCAGCACACATTTGTGCCACCCCAACATCGTCATATTGGTATGGTGTTTCAACAAGCAAGCCTGTTTGAGCATTTAACAGTAAAACAAAATATTTATTTCTATCAGGGGTTAAAGGCCCATAAAGGTAGAGAAGAACGCTTTAATGTTCCCCAGTTGATTGAGCTGTTGCAGTTAACACCTTTGTTAACGCGTTTGCCAAATTCACTATCCGGTGGTGAACAGCAACGAGTGGCAATTGCAAGGGCGCTAGCGACACAGCCTGATCTTTTACTATTGGATGAACCCTTAAGTGCTTTGGATGATGAACTGAAGAGCCTGTTTCTAGATTATTTAGCACCTTTACTCGAACAAATATCCATACCTGTTATCTATGTTACCCATTCTAAATCGGAGTTGGCACGACTTGCTAACCATGTGGTGTTAATTGATAAAAGCGGAGTTGTAGGGCAGGGTGACAGTGCTGATTTACTTACAGATCTGCATCAACCTTTGACCTTAGGGTCAGATCTGCAAAGTGTGCTTAGCGCTAACGTTGAATCCATTGATGAACAACAACATGTCAGTGCATTAGATACACCTGCGGGTCAAATTTGGGTGAATACTTTTGACAGAAGCAGTGCCAAATTTATTGGTCAGACAATGAAAGTAGTGATACATGCAAAAGATGTGAGTGTGTCTTTGTCTCGAGCAACAGATACCAGTATTCTCAATGTTCTGCCTGCACAAATAGTGGATTTTAAACATATCGAAAATGGCAGTGTAATTTTGAAACTGCAGGTTCGAAATGCGGTGATACTAAGTCAGATTACACAACGATCTTTTTCGCAACTAAAGTTGGTTAAAGCTCTTAACGTGTTCGCGCAGATTAAAGGTGTGGTGTTGAAATAAACCTTTAAAAAGTTAGCGGGTTCTTATGCATGTGAGCATGGCTGGAAACGCCTAATATGGGGAGCTTCGCCATTCGAAGCTCCCCATGATTTGAGTTTTTAAACGGTTCTCGTGGCAAGTGCTGGCGGGATCTTAGCTGCTTTTTGGGCTGGACCGAACACCGCAATTTGGCCTACCATCCACAGGACTATCATCCCCGCGGGTATGAAATACCAATCCAATGCATTTAAGCTAAACATTTCCACTAACAGCATATTTAACGCAACTGTTAGCACTGCACCTAAGATGACACCCACAGTGCTGATTAAAAAGTTTTCAATCATAAAGTAACGAACAATTAAACCTTGGCTTGCTCCTAGTGCGCGGCGGGTACCAATTTGTTTTTTACGACGATTTACGCTAAAACTGGCTAAACCAACAATCCCCAAACCGGTTACTATAGTCAGTATAACCATGGTCGTCGATAGTATTTTTATCATGGCAGTGTCACCGCGATAACTGCGTTCTCGGGTTTCCTGTACTGTGCGCATACCGCGAATAATCCGTTGTTTATTTGATGAGGCTAAGGCCTCTTCGATAATCGGCATGATTCGATCGCGCTGCCCAGCTTGGGCGCGGATATAGTAGCGGTTAGATTCGAATCCGGTTATTTCAGGGGTTAACACTGTGTGTTCTAAATCATCCCAACCTACCCAAGGTGCTTGAATTTTATCTACTATCCCTTTAACGATCATGGGCTCTGTTTGACTAATATAAATGGTTTTTCCTACCACATTTTGATAAGGGATATCTGGAAACAACGACTCTGCCAGCACTTTGGTGATCAATACATTGTCTGGCCAATCTCTAAGTCCAGGTTGTCGCCATCGAACGTCTATGGGGAGAAAGTTTTCTCCGGCAATTACTTCCAGATCTAAAGCCTCGGTAGCGTGTTCATCCACCATGTAAATAGCCGCACCTTGGGTTTCTTTTTCTTCCCCAGGTTCAGTTTGAAAACTCATCGACCAGCCACCGCCACTAACGGGAATGGCATTAATTTGTATTGCATCTAACACCCCAGGGGTATTTCTTATTAGTTCTAAATCATTAAACGCTGTGCTTTTAGGATCAAAACCATCACCAAACCCCGTGGTAGTTAGGTAGAAACTATTGATCTCGTCGATACCACTATCTCGTTCGATACGCTGTGCCCGTTCAAGAATAATAAAAATTGAATTCACCACTATTGTCATAGTGACCGCTATTTGTATGGCAATTAAAATTGCCCCTACTTTATTACGCATCAAGGCACGAAATATTGGACCGATTTCCCATTGATTAGAGCTCATGGTCTTCTCCTTATTGACTTTTTAACTGGCTGGCAGGGGCAATATTGCAGGCTCGCCATGTGGGATACATACCCGCTAAAATACTTGATATTAGTGCCAGTAAAATAGCGCTGATCATCATCGTTAAGTCCAATCCAACTAAGTGTTGTACAAATTCGCCATACAAGGATTTAATCCCTTCTAATCCAAGGTAAGCTAAGCCTAACCCCAAGATCCCACCGGCTACGCCAATACAAGCAGTTTCCACTAAATGTTGAATAAACAAATCGGTTTTAGATGCGCCTACTGCTCTGCGTAAGCCTATTTCAGAGGCTTTTCCGGTAAATTTAGCCAGTAGTAAACCTATGGTGTTGAGTAAACAAACTAACAAAAACATAAAGGACACCCACATCATGATCTGTGCATCGTCGGCAACGACTTGTTGATTTTCCATCCACTGCATCACGTTAGAGAGGCGGTTGTTTAGTGGTCGCGCAAATCGGCCAAGTGATTTTTGCTCATTAACATAGTTGTTTAAAAAGTCCATATATTGGGCTTTTTCATTGTCGTTTCTTAGTTCAACCCACATTTGATAGTTAACACATTCGGATTGCAAAAATGCAGTAAAACCTTCTCCTTCAGGGGTTTTCCAACAATTGGTATTGCCACCGTTGGTTAACTCTAATTCCTGTTTCATGTAAAACGGCATAAAGACTTCTTCCGTTTCGTCAAAAGCCCCGGTGGTGACATCATAGAAACGCGGCACTAGCAGCCAATCGTCGAGAACTCCCACAACCCGAAAATTTTCACCGACAATACGGATAGTGCGGCCAACGGAGTTTTCACCTCCAAATACCCGTTCATTGGTGGCTTTGCTGATCACAACCACATAATCTCTGTTGTCATCGCTGCTGTCTGGCCAGCCACTACCATACAAAAAAGGTACATCAAACATCGGGAAAAAATCTGCAAAAGCTAAACGAATACTGGCCATAAAGGGTTTTTCATCTTGACCCTTAGGCTCAATGACACCGCCGGTGGAAGCCATCGCCGATTGTCGATAAGCTTTTTTGGCTTGCATTAAGTTGGTGGCCTCTGTCCAAGTAATTTGATCTGGTGGCTCATTCGGTTCCTGGGCCGGTTCAAACTGAGACCAACTGTCTAATTGCACATAAAAAAGTTGTTCACTTTTGTGGGGAATAGGATTGGCCGACATTAGGTAATTGACGGTTACCGTTGTCATACTTGCACCAATACCAAGGCCAATAGCGGTGATCATCAAGGCACTCAAAATAGGATTACGTTTGATACTTTTTAACGCCAAACGAAGATAATAAGTAAACATCATTTGTCCTTAACCAATGGCAGTTTGATTGATTGCAACAATGCTGGAGTCAGGCGTGCCGGTTAGTTCACTTACTTGACCATCGCGGACATATATATTGCGTTTAGCCTGTGAAGCTAAATGCTGATCATGGGTCACCATGACGATGGTGGTGCCTTGCTGATTAATTTCTTTCAGTAATTCCAAAACACTCAGTGCCATCTTGGTATCTAAATTACCTGTGGGTTCATCGGCAAGTAAAAACCGTGGGTTTCCGGCCAATGCACGGGCAATAGCCACACGTTGTTGTTGACCCCCTGAAAGCTGAGAGGGGAGGTGTTTCATACGATTAGCCAACCCCACTAACTCAAGACTTTCTTCGATGCGTTTTTTCCGTTGAGCACTCTTAAACCCTCGATAGCGTAGGGGTACATCGACGTTGTCAAACAAATTTAAATCTGGAATCAGGTTAAAACTTTGAAAGATAAAACCAATTTTTTCATTTCTAAGTTGGCTACGCTGTTTATCATTAAGATGGCTTACATTTTGACCGTCTAATTGATACGTGCCTCCTTCAAAGGTTTCTAATAAACCGGCGATGTTTAAAAACGTGGTTTTTCCTGAGCCAGAAGGGCCTGTAACGGCGACGAATTCTCCCTCGTCTACTTGTAAATTAAAATCACGAAGTGCATGAGTTTCAACTAGATCGGTTCGAAATACTTTTTTTACATCTGTCATGGTTAACATGTGCTTTCCTTATTCTTGTTCTAATTTTCTTTTAAATTTTTAGGGGCGGTAGTTTGTGAGCTTGTTCTCGCTATTCACTACCGAACCAATTAATTGGTGATGAGTATTCGCTGGGCACCGTTAAATTGTTCTGTGCCTGATATGATGATGGTGTCTCCGGCATCGAGCCCCTGCATTATTTCGACGTTAGATAAGCTGCGAATACCTGTGGTAATAGTGGTTTTTTCAGCCATACCATTTTTGACACGGTAGGCAATTCGGCCACTACCACTGTCTAAAAATTGTCCCCGTTGCACCATTAATACATCGGCTTTGCTTTCCATTAATATACGCGTGGTTAAGCGCTGATTTTGGCGCAATCCTTGGGGCTGTGTTAGAGCTTCTCCGGCTGCATTATGGGCGGCGAAACGCACTCTCCCGTTCACTTGATTGTTCTCAATTTCAGGTGAGATAGTGACTAGGGTGGCTAAATGCGTCTCGCCATTGAAACTGACATGTGCTGGCATTCCTATTGCCAAGTCATCTGCGTAGCTTTCTGGAATATCAACCTCCAGTTCGAATTCTGATAAGTCCACAACGCTTAAAATAGGCTGATTTTGGGTTACTTGGTTTTTCTGTTGTACGGCTAAGTTACCGACGATGCCATTGACCGGGGAACGCATGGTTAATTCATCAACCTTGCGAGTTAATTCTTCCACCAACAAGCTCTGTCTTGCCAATTGCAGTTGTTTAGTTTGAATTTCAAAGGCTAGGCTTTCTTGATTTAGTTGCGCATCTCGTACTGCATGTTGGTGGACGAGTTTTGCATTTTGTAAGTCATCTTGGGCTTTTTCGAAATCGATTTGACTAATCGAGTGGGTGGCATAGGCTTTATCTGCGCGACGTTTTTCCCGATCAGCGGCAGTCAGTGCAACTAGTGCCAGATCCACCGCCTTTTGATTTTCCAAGGCTTGTTTTTTGGCCTGTATTTTTTCCCTGTCTAACTCCATTTGCGAACGTTGCAAGCTGGACTCTTCTTGTTTTAGTTCATTGGTCAACGCTGGGCTGTCGATTAAAGCCAATACCTGATTAATTTCAACTGAATCTCCAGCATCTACTTTGAAGGTAATCGTTCCTTGAGCAGGACTATAGAGTCTAGGGCTAACCGAGGCGACAACTCGCCCTTGCACCGACAAATCTCTTACTAGGTCGCCTTTTTTAACTGTGCCAAGACGTAAGCGCTGAGCTGAAATGGAGTAGTCGGAGCTGGACCAGTTACTTAACGCTGGAGCTAAAGTGAAATAGCTAACAAGCAAGACAATGCTAATAACAATGATGATAACGAGGGGCTTTTTATTTTTCTTATTTGCCAGTACGACATCTTGTCCACTGGTATCTTCAATTTTCATGTTTTTTTCTCTGAAATTATTGGAACAATCAGAGAGTAAGTCGAGGGCTTAGCTGAAAAGGTTTAAATGATTTTAAAAAATATTTTTAAACAAGTAATGCGAGAATAGATAACTAAGGTAAATAGCATAAAAAACTATGGGCAAATTTCGAAGCTCAGTTGAATAAATACGGGTTCGTGTTTCACGAGCCCGTATCTGAGTTTATGAATAACCTAATAAAATTTAACGATTACGGCCCATTTTGTCATGGCTGCTAACCCAATGACCGGCAATGACCGCGCAGGCTAATGAGATGTCGCCAGCTAACACAGTTGCAGCAACGATTTCGGCGAATTTATTGGCTTTGTCTTTGCCAACGCAATCCAATAATTGTAAACACTCGTGTTGGGTGGGCAACCCGGTACCACCACCAAAGGTGGCCACTATTAACGAGGGGAGGGTGACGGCTAAATAAAAATCACCGTTATCAAGTAATTCATGGGATAGCATACCAGCATGGGATTCAACCACATTGGCTTCATCTTGACCCGTGGCAATATATAATGACGCAATACCATTGGCCGAGTGAGGGCCATTATAAGCTGCACCGGCTAATTGAGCGCCGTTATTGGCCAGTGTGGTTGCTCCAGCTAACACTTTTGTATCCACGTTCATTACCCGCGCTAATACCTCTTTTTTCAATACAATCTCGGCTATGACCCGTTTTCCTCTGGAGTGCAGCATATTTAAGTGGGAGTGCTTTTTATCTGTATCCATGTTGCCAGAAAGTAGATACATACACGGGATTGGAGAGTTGGCTTTAATCCATTCGCAGGCAACAAGGGTGGCTTTACCCACCATGTTTTGACCCGCAGCATCACCCGTTGTGTAGTTAAACCGTAAATACTGAGTTTTTGCTACCGACCATTGTTGAATATGTTCTAATTTACCAACACTGGTTGTGGACTCGGACACCGCTTTTATGTGTTCGAAATTTTGCTCCACCCATTGTCCAAAATCACGGGCTTGTCTGGCATCTTCAAAGATAAAGGCTGGGGCTCGCTGCATCCAGCCCTCTACTACTGTGGTTTTTACTCCGCCACACTCATTAATTACTCGCATCCCACGACTGTAACTGGCTACTAAGGTACCTTCAGTGGTGGCAAGGGGAACATAAAATAACCCTTTGGCATTTTCACCATTAATTTGCACGGGGCCGGCTATGCCCACTGGCATTTGCACGATACCAATAAAGTTTTCTACATTGCCCGGTAGAACCCCAGGGTCAATACTGAACTCACCTGTGTATTTCATATCGGCACCAGTTTTTTGTTTTAAAAACTGCCGACGAATTTTTGCCATTTCAACAGTGTGATCATTCTCTGGGTCACGGGGAATCCGAGTATCTTCAGACATAGTAGCGTTCCTTTTTTATCGATGTGATGTAAACAGCGTGAAACCATGCTTCAATTAATACATAAATATGTCTATTTAGAAAGCTACCATGTTATTTATTTGTTAATTTTTTAGTTCTGTCGATGCATTAGGTGTTTTTTTATTAGCAGAATTTGTTTTTCGTTTTAGTTTGTTATTAGTATCTCGACTGTGACGAATAATTTCATCGGAATAAACTGTATCTTGCTGTTTTGCCATTCGGTCATATAAAAGCACGTTCACTGAGGCGGCTAAATTCATACAGCCTATGGTGGGCACATATACAATATCGTCACACTGGTTAAGGATTGGTTGGGGAATTGAGCCGTCTTCAGGCCCAAATACATAAATTGCCTTTTCTGGATGTTGGAAGTGGGGTAGTGGTGTCGCTCCCTCTACCAATTCGAAGGCAATTTTTTGATAACCATCGGGTAAGTCGTCAAATATGTTTTCTTTGGCCGTTAACGGAATGTGTGTCTGGGCATTTTTGGTATCTGTCGCAAACTGTTTAGCGCGCTCATAGCGCTTTCCAGTATAGACAATTGCTTCGCCAGCATAACAGCCTGAAGCGCGCAATACCGCCCCTACATTTGTTGGGCTTTTAGGATTAATGAGTCCGACAATGCAATGATTCGATTGATGTTGTTGTGCAGATTTGGCCATGTTTGATTAGCAGATTATGATAGTTTGGGCTAGGATACTTTAGATTGGATTATAAAACACCATGGAGCAAGTTGATGAGGTTTACTATATTTATTCAAGCTTTAGACTTAGGTCAGTGTACAGATCAAATTCAACGTCAGGCGTTATTTGATATAGCACTTATGTTTGTGATGATTGACGGTGTCATTGATGAACAAGAAAGACGGTATATGCAAGATTGGTTAGCAAAACTGGAGTGGTCTAGCGAAATCGATAAACTGGATTATTATGTGACCCTTGAGAAGAAAGTTATCGATGCGATTGCGGAGGATGAAATTGAAAACTTTTTAGCTCACCGCGCCAATCTATTGTCAGATACTGGAATGAAATTACAAGCTTTAAAATTGGCCGAGGATATCGCCCAAGCCGATGGTGAATTGGTTGCATCTGAAAAAGCAGCCATCGACTTTCTAATGGATAAATTAGCCGATAAACGCTAACTGCTATGGGCTAAAGCTTTTAGCTGGTATATAGCCCTTAGCCCCGTTAACAGCCCTTAGCCCCGCGAGCAGTAATTAGCTCTTAGGGCACCGATTAACAGGCAGAGCTGTTAAGCACCAGTTACCTTAGCCACCAGTTGTTTACTATCCGCGATCATCTCTAAAGCATTGCGACGCAGTTTGAGTAACAATAGATAAGTTAACGGGACTAAGAACAAACTGGTAACGGTACTGAATATCAAACCGCCGATTATGGCAATCGCCATAGGAGAATAAGACGGCCCGTCTCCACCGATGCTAACGTCACCTAGGGCTAAAGGAACTAAGCCTAGCACTGTGGTAGAAACGGTCATCAAGATTGGCCGAACGCGAGTCAGGCAACCTTCAATAATCGCTTGTTGCACAGCGATGCCTTGATTCACTAACTGATTAATTCGGTCAACCAGCACAATGCCATTGTTCACCACTATGCCCATTAAAATTAACATGCCGATCATGCCCATTACGGTCATGGGATTACCAGTAATTAAGAATGCCCAAAATACTCCGGTAAACGAGAATATCAACGACGTTAGTACCGAAGTAGGTAACAGTAAGGACTCAAAAAGAGCTGCCATGACAATATAAATCATACACACGGCTAAGATCATATTTGTAATCATCACTCCTTCATCTTCATCTTGGCGCTGAAAACTGCCGTCTAACGCCCAAGAATAACCATTGGGGAGTTGCACATTAGCCATGATTGCTTCGATACGCTCTTGTGCTTCTTCAATGGTGAGATCACTTTCTAGGTTTGCACCAATACTTAAAGCGGTTTGTCTGCCGTCGCGTTGAATATGGGACATTCTTGGTTTCACTGTTAAATCAGCCAACATATCCAAAGTCACGTTTTGCTCAAGGTTTCTAAACACAATTAAGTTACGTAATGCGTCAATGGAGGTTTGCAGGGTTTCATCGTAGAGCAAACGTATATCGATTTCGCCATTACTGGCATTTCTAAATGTACGTAGGTTTGAGCCTCGTAACGCCGTACTAATAGTGTTTGCCACATCCTGAGTGTTTAATCCAAAACGAAAGGCTTTGTCTCGATCTATTTTTATTTGTAGCTCAAAATTTTGGCCATCTATGTCTGCCTTAACGTCGGTTAAGCCTTCAACGCTTGTTAATACAGGCACGATATCATTGGCGATTTCCATTAAGGTTTCAGATGACTGTCCAAATAGTGATATTTTGACTCCGCCACCACTGCCTTGGTCCCATTGAAAAGAGGGTTTTGCCCGTGCAAATGCAGGAAACTCATCTTTGATTAAGGTTTTAAGATCAGCAATTTTCATCGGGATATCATCTTCTAAGGTTAGGCCAGAAACGGCTTCTCCTGTGGTGAAATAGCTATACACCTGTTTAATATAAAATCGTTCTTTATTGGCATATAAATACTCCTCCATTTTAGCTACTGTCTTTTCCACTTCTTTGAGGTTGTAGTTTGCTTGCACATTATAATTCAACCAAATACGGCCATTGTTGCCATTGTTTTGTTCGTCGCTTTTTAACAGGGACATGGGGATCATAGTGCTTACTAGGATTAGTACTGCAATCAAAGCCGTTTTCCCTTGGTTTTTTAAGGTCCAGGTTAAGATTGACTCATACAAGTCTTTCATTTTTGACGGTTTTTGTTGTTTGGCTTTGGGTTTTATTTTTAACTTTGTAGTCAACAGCGGGATCAGAGTTTGTGCCAAAATGAGTGAGGCAAATAATGATATACAAATGGACACGGCAACATGCTCCAGAAACACCGTGATTTCTTCTTTGGCACCAACAATATTCGGTAAAAACACAATGGCAGTGGTGGCTGTACCTGCAATTACCGCCAAACTTACCAAGCCGACGCCTTTTTTAGTGGCTTCTACTGGATCAGGCTCGTCTTCACGGGCCAGAAAAATACTTTCTGTAACGACCACCGCATTATCTACCAACATGCCCACTGCTAACATCAAGCCCATTAACGACAATATGTTGAGGGTGTAACCTAAGAAATACATGCAGGCTAGAGTGATACAAATTGCAAAAGGCACAGACAATACCACCACAAGAGTGGTGGCGAGATTACGTAAAAATAAATACAACACAATAATCGATAGCGCCGCGCCAATTAGCCCTGAATTCAACAAGTCTTGTAGGGATGTGGTGACTGAGTCGGCTTCATCATCCATGATAAATAAGTTGATACCATTAAAGGCAGTGCTGTTCCGTGCTTTTTCAATTTCTTGCATAACAGCATCGGATACTTCCACTAAATTGGCACCAGATTCACGAAAGATATTTAGACCAATGGCATGGGTGCGATCTAAGTGGCGTCCTTCTTCGGCTCTAGGGGTTTCATATTTCACCGTGGCAATATCCATTAAACGCACATTGGGTTGAATAATAAGATCTGCAATTTCCTGTTTACTACGGTATTCACCCACCGGGTTGACGGTGATTTTTTGCTCGAGATCAAAAAACTGGCCGGCAGTCATGGAAAAGTTGGCGTCTCTCAGGGTTTTTGTTAGTTTACCGGTATCAATGTGCAGCGCTGCAATACGTTGGGGATCCAATCGAATAGAAATTTGTTTTTTCTGAACGCCGTACAATTCGACTTTTGACACTCCCTTAATGCGCTCAATGGGCATCTTAAGATTGCGTTCTAGTAAGTCATAGGAATTGGATATATCGCGGTCACTAGATAATCGCAGTTGAAAAACCGGCATATCGTTTAAATTAAATTTAAATACCAATACCCGTTCTACATCTTCTGGCAATAGGTGCCGAATGGCATCGATTTTCTCGCGAGCTTCAATGCTTTTAGCTTTAATATTGGTATCCCAATCAAAACGAATTTGAATTTCGGCATTATTCTCCGTAGAGCGGGAGCGTAGACGTTTAATCCCCGACATAGTCGCTAAGGCTTCCTCCACCGGTTGGGTGATCATTTTATCGATTTCCGCAGGAGTCGCATCTTTGTATGGCACTTGAACAAAAATTTCTGGAAAGTCGATGCCTGGAAATTTTTCCAATGGCAACATTTTACTCGCGGCTAATCCCATTATTAACAACGAAAAGAATAACATGGAGATGGTGACTGGACGTCGTATGGCAAAACTTGCCAATGCTGCGCCTGCGTGAGCAAACTTATCCATATACCACCTCACTTGTAACTTGTTGTGTTGAGGTTTTGTTGTGTTCTGGCACATATGACTTACGGTCAAATAGGCTGTACAACACGGGGATCATAAATAAGGTTAAAAAGGTTGCAAACAACAAACCAAAAATCACCGTGATAGCCATAGGGGTGCGAATCTCCGAACCTTCACCTAAACCAATCGCCATGGGAAGCAGCCCCAAAATAGTGGTGAGTGTGGTCATAAGAATAGGTCGTAAACGACTATGAGCAGCTTGTTTAATGGCTGTCATTTTGTCTTCGCCTTTGGCACGAAGTTGATTAATGCGATCAATCAATACAATGGCATTATTGACGACTATGCCTGCTAACATAATAAGACCAATAAATACCACCACACTGATATTGGTGCTGGTTAAATATAACCCGTATATTGATCCTGCGCAGGCCATGGGCACAGTAAATAAAATCAAGAATGGGTGAAGTAGGGACTCAAATTGTGAGGCCATAACTAAATACACCATAAAAATCGCCAACGCTAATGCCAGGTATAAAGAATTAAAGCTTGCTTCCATTTCTTCACTTTGACCGGTGACTCTCGCTTGTAAACTGACCGGTAAATTAACGGCTTCTATGGCTGAGTGCGCATCAATTACCGCCGCGCCTAAATCACCGTAATTCAGGTTAGCACTGACTAATACTACTCGTTGTTGACCTACTCGGGTGATTTCACTGGGACCTACTGACATTTCAATAGAGGCAACCGCAGCCAACGGGATAGCATTGTCACTGTTTGGGTTAACTACGATTTGCGAAATATCTTGAATTGAATCTCGCTGGGTAATTTGGTTTCTAACTAAAATATCGACTTTACGATCGTCAATACTGAATTGACTCGCCACTTCACCGCCAATCTTGGCCGCAATTAATTTGGAAACATCAGGTGCATTTAAGCCTAATTGCGCGAGCTTGGCATGGTCAAACAACACTTTTAATTCTGGATTACCGTTTTGCAATGAACTTTTGATATCGGCAAATCGATCATTGTCAGACAATTCTTGGGCTAGCTTGTCACCGTAACGTTTTAACATTTGTAAATCGTATCCGGAAATTTCTACCACAAGTGGGGTGGAAAAACTAAATAGCTCAGGTGTACCAAACTTACTTTGTACACCGGCTTGCGAGCTTAAATATTCGCGCATGGCTGCAATCACTTGTTGTTCATCAGCAGCTGAAGCTTCAGCTGCCATTACCACGTTTAATTTACCCCAATGGTCACCACCTTGTGAGGGGGAAGCATTCATTAAACTGCCAGTGCCTGCCAATGAATAGGTTCGCTCTACCTGCGGTTGCTGTTGGGTAAAGGCAGCTAAGGCTGCAAGCGCGGCATCGGTATTGTCTAATTTAGAGCCTGTGGGTAAGGTAATTTCAACATCGAACTCCCCTTGGGCCAATGGTGGGATCAACTCTAAACCGATTTTAGGCATAAGTATTAAGGATAAAGCCGAGCAGGTGAGTACAATTCCAATGACGGCAAGGCGTGCCTGCATAGCCAAGTTGAGACTATGATAATAAGTTGTTGCTATAGCTTTGTAGCATCTATCAAATACCCATAATATAGGTTTAAATATCAATGCTAGTATTTTCGATAGACCCTTAAACAGGCTCAATGTAATGCTGGTTAGTAACACGGGGATCACATAAAAAATCAACTTTACCAAAAGTGTCAGTGGTAACAGCAAATAGTAGCCCGTTAGTTTTAACCAACCTGTGGGTTTTTGTTTAACCGGTCGAGGGCCAAGGTCTAATTCTTTACCTGAGTGTTGAGATTTTTCTCTTGCCGCTAACATTGGGATAAGGGTTAACGCGACCACTAGGGATGCCGCTAATGCAAAGGTCACAGTCAGTGCTTGGTCGCTAAATAGTTGTCCTGCAATACCTTCAACAAAGACTAATGGAAAAAACACCGCCATTGTGGTGAGGGTGGAGGCGACTATGGCCATTGATACTTCTTTGGTGCCTTTCGCGGCAGCCTCTAGAGTATTGGCATTGTGTTTTTTATGCCTATCGATGTTTTCTAATACCACAATACTGTTATCAACCAATAAACCAATTGCCAAAGCTATGCCGCCAAGGCTCATAATGTTTAAACTAATATCGTAGCTATACATTAAATTAAAGGTGGCAATGATGGATACAGGAATAGATATGGAGATGATTAAGGTTGGCCAGATATTTTTCAGGAAAAAATACAACACAAACATGGCTAATATGCCACCTATAATGGCCGCTGATTTGACTTCATCTAAAGCACTGGCGATAAATAAAGATTGGTCGTAAACCATTTGGATTTGGTAGTTTGCTGGCAGTGATTGATTTAAGGTATCGAGTCTAGCTTTAACTGCGTTAGCCACATTAACGGTATTGGCATCACCCTCTTTATAAATGGCAATTTCAACTCCTTCGAATCCATCAAATCGAGTGACAGACGAACGCTCTTTATAGGCGTTATTCACCTCTGCGACATCGCTTAAACGAATGTGTTTACCATCGCGGGTGGCAATATACAAATTGCGCATATCGTCTAACGATTGAAATTGATTCAAGGTTCTAACGATGTATTCTTGTGAACCATCTTCAACGCGGCCGCCAGATGCATTGATGTTTTCTTCTTTTAAGCGTTTTATGATGTCTGCTAATGGGATGTTTAATTGGCTGGTGCGGTGCTGATTAATGAGCACATGGATTTCGTTTTCCAGACCACCGCCAACACGCACCGAGGCAACGCCTTCAGCGGACTCCAGTTTACGTTTAATATCTTCTTCAGCATAATTACGGATACGCTTCATGCTTGCTTCATCCATGCTCGTTTCGTTCAACGAAGCCAATTGGGATGGAGATGAACTTGAAGGGGACGAGGTTTCTGAAGTGGTTGTGTTAGCGCCCAGTCCGAAGCGCATGACGGGATCTAAACTTGGATTAAAGCGCAGCAATAAAGGGCGTTTGACATCTAAGGGCAATAACAACACATCGAGTTTTTCCCTAACCTCTAAGCTGGCCATGTCCATTTCGGTACCCCAGTCAAACTCTAAAACGACATCTGACTGTCCTGCTTTTGACGCCGAGGTCACTTTGCGAACCCCCTTAACCACGCCAACCGCTTCTTCAATGGGTTTGCTAACCAATTGCTCTATTTCACCAGGGGCGGCGCCAACATAATCTGTGCGGATCGTGAGGGTGGGATAAGATAATTCAGGTAACAGGTTCAAGGATAAACGTGATAGAGAAACAAACCCGAATAAAAGTACCGCTAAGGTGAACATCCACACGGTAACCGGACGTCTCACCGCAATTTCAATTAGATTCATAATGTATTCCTCAATTAGCTGTTAACGATTTCAACAACGGCTTTGTCTTTGAGGTTTTGATGGCCGGTTACCACCACTTTTTCAACACCTGTAAGACCTTCCACTACTTCTATAAAGTTGCCTTCTTGGTAACCAACCTTAATGGCGACTTTGTTAGCAATGCCGTCTGCGTCAACTACAAACACATTGGTTTTATCGTCGATGGCGAGTAATGCTTTGCGAGGTAACAACGTTGCATTTTGATGGGTGTCATAATTTAAACTGACCTGCGAGAACATACCTGCTTTTAACTGGTTATCTTCGTTTGGCACTCTAAGGGTTACTTTAAAGGTTCCGGTTTTGGCATCGATGACAGGACTGATTCGTTCTACAAAAGCGTTGATGGTTGTATTGTCCAGCGCTGATAGAAGTAGGCTCGCTTGTTGATCTTTGTGTACACGAGACAATTCTTTTTCTGGTAAATAAACAATGCCGTAAAGCTGTTTTTGTTGAACTATATGAAACATGCGCTCGCGCTGGAACGACTCGGTAAGATTACCCACTTTTGCATTGCGTTCGGCTATATATCCACTGATAGGCGCGACTATGGTTGCTTCTTTCAAATCGAGTTTGGCTAGGGCTAAGGTTGCTTTTGCAGATTCATACTGGGCAGTTAGTTTGTCGTAGGTATCATCACTAATGAGTTTTTTGTGGTACACCTTGTTTACTTTGGCGAGCTCTTTTTCAATACCTTGTAAATCCGCAGCTGCACGTAACAAGTTTAACTCGTAACGTTCGGGATCTAATTTCGCGAGAACTTGACCTTTTTCAACGTAATCACCTTCTTCAACTAATATTTGATCAATGATCCCCGATGCTCTGGCAACAACAAAAGCTTCTTCTTTCGCTTCCAGCACTGCCGTTGTTGCATAGTTGGACGATATATCACCACGGGCTAAAGCCTTCACTTCAACCGGAATTGGAATAACCGCCACTTTTTCCGTTTCGGCTTGTTCATTCTTATTGGCTTCTGCCTGTCCACAGGCGGTTAATAAGAAACTGGAACAAAGCAAAGCCGCCAGTGATAACTGCTTGAGAGAAGAGCGTGAAATTGCAACATGGTTGTGATAATTATTAGCGTCCATTGTATTTTCCAAAGTTAACCAAACATTTTAAATTTATTTGTAACGACAATCTGCATAACGTCGTTGTTAATGACTACTCGAAAGAGGGTCTTTATTCTTTTACTAAGCACTCACCGTGCCATAGAGAAAAATATATAAAAATCATATAGATATGCTTGTTGTTTAATTTTTTTGTGAATTTGATTAATTGTTTTTGGTGAAATTTACTAATACTTAGTTGATTTGCTAATAGCTGAATGAAAAAGAAACTAGAGCTAATTTTGTTGAATACTAAAAAATAAATAACCCCTTTTTAATATTCATTCGTTGGTACAGATAACGACATATAAAAGGAATAAAAATGAACACTACTAAATCAGTCAATTCAACAACTGAGTCATCTCTGGATATAGCAATTAAAAATAGATTTAACCTTGGTAAACTCAGCTATTTTTTTGTCGCCACTGGGCTGGCTTTTAGTCTTGCGGCTTGCTCATCGTACGAAAGTGATAAGCAAAGCAATCAAGCTGAACAAATGGCTGAAGCGGAGCGAATCGCTGCGGCTGCTCATCGAGCAGAAGCTCATGTGAGATCCCAAGGTAAGTTACAAGCTCGGCATCGACTTGAGTCTCAGTTATTTACGATGGCTGATTTAGCGGCAACTTCACCTGGCCACTACCCACCACAGGAGCCTCAGAATCCGACTTTTACTGAAAACTATCAGCAGCACGAAGAAAACCAGGTGTTTATGACCCGAGATGTGCCTGTTTCTACATTTTCAATCGATGTGGATACAGGTAGTTACAGCAACGCTAGACGAATGTTGAATCAAGGGTGGCTGCCTCCTGCAGATGCCATACGAATTGAAGAGTTTGTGAATTACTTTGATTATCAGTATCCAGTGGCTAGTGAATCTAGTCATCCTTTTGTTATTGATACGCAGGTAGCGAACTCTCCTTGGAATGAAGGACGTTTGTTGATGCGGATTGGTTTAAAGGCGCATTCTGTAAATGAACAGCAAAGCAGTAAGTCGACTGAACTTGATGAACAGGCTCAATCGATGGATAAAAATTTGGTGTTTTTGTTGGATGTATCTGGCTCTATGAACTCGGCCAATAAGTTACCTTTGGTTAAACGAGCACTGACTATGCTGAGCAAACAATTAACGGCAAAGGATAGTGTTGCTATTGTGGTTTATGCTGGTGCCTCTGGTGTAGTACTAGAGCCTACCGAGGCGAATCAGAGTATAAAAATAGAGCAGGCTTTGAATCGTTTATCAGCTGGTGGATCTACCAATGGTGGAGAGGGAATTGAGCTTGCGTATAAGTTGGCAAAGCAGGCCTTCAAGGATAATGGCGTGAATCGGGTGATCCTTGCCACTGACGGCGATTTCAATGTTGGCAGGGTGAATCATCAACAATTAATCGAATTAGTGGAACAACAAAAAGAGCAGGGGATTGAACTAACCACCTTAGGTTTTGGTCAAGGCAATTACAATGATCATTTGATGGAGCAATTGGCTGATAAAGGTAATGGCAATTACGCCTATATTGATACCTTGCAGGAAGCGCGAAAAGTGCTGGTGGAAGAATTAAATGCAACTTTGCAATCTGTTGCCCGTGACGTAAAAATTCAGGTGGAGTTTAATCCTAATGCGGTGGCGGAATATCGTTTAATAGGTTATGAGAACCGTAGGTTGAATAACGAAGACTTTAATAACGATAAGGTGGATGCTGGAGAAATAGGTGATGGCCATACGGTAACTGCATTTTATGAGGTGGTATTGCAAGATGGTGCTAAGTTCAACGATGAGCTACGTTATCAACAACGTAATCAAAATAGCAATGCTAACTTGGGTAACGAGCTGGCGCATGTCAAACTACGTTATAAGCCTTTGGACGACGACAACAGTATTCTTATTGACCAAGTAATTGAAAAACAAACTATTACTGATTTTGATGCACAATCTGTTGATTTTAAATTTGCTACTTCGGTTGTGGGTTTTGCACAATTATTAAGAAATAGTAAATACACTGGCAATTTGGATTTAGAAAAGGTGATAGCGCTTGCCAATGACAACAAAGGTAAGGATGATTATGGGTACCGTGCTGAATTTGTTTCTTTAGTGAGAATGGCCAAAACCTTGCGCTCAGAAAATGCAGAGAACGTAAGCAATGCAGAGCCAACAGACAACAAGGGCTCGATTAGCATTGAAAAACAAAAGCTAAATAAAGAAAATAAGGCACAAAGATTAAGTTTGGTGACCTCTTATTAATTTTAGGGAAGATAAACTCGTTTGAATCAAGTAGTAGATGAAGAATTGCTTAAACGATTTGCTGGTGGAGACGCAGCATCGTTTAAGCTTTTATATGAGCGACATAAAGGCGGTTTGTATCGCTATTTATTGCGACAATTGAAAGATCAGCCATTAGCTGAAGACTTATTTCAGGATACTTGGAGTAAGGTTATTGACAATGCTGAGTCATTTGAATCAAACGCTAAATTTTCTACATGGTTATATGCGATGGCGCGTAATCGAGTGGTTGATCAAGTTAGACATTTACGAGTTGTTGAAAAAGTGATTGATGATTCTGCTGATGATGTGGATGGTCAAGCTACTGATGATGAAGCTCATCAAACGGTATTGGAGAAAACGTTGATAGCGGATAAACAAAGGGCCTTTTTAAACGATTGTATGCAAAGGTTACCGGTGAAGTTATTGGAAGTGTTTTTACTTAAAGAAGAATCGACACTAACGGTAAAACAAATTTCTGAGGTTGTCGACTCGTCCCATGAAGCAACCAAAAGCCGATTGCGTTATGCCTATGCTCAATTAAAAGACTGTTTATCTAAAAGAATACCCGACTGGAGATCGGAGGCTGCCTCTCATGAATGATAATCAACCCTCCTCTGATGACGATATAGTCGATAAAGGTGTAAGTAATTTATATCAATCTCAAGACAAACCCACCCCCTCTGAATTATTGGACAGCCACATTTTGGACTTAGCTAATCAGCGCTCTGAAAAATTACTGGACAGCCTTAAGATTGAGTCAGTGGACAGCCACAAACTGGGCTTAGCCAAGCAACCTACTGACACTAAAAAAGAATCATCTAATTGGCGTCAATGGCAATGGCCAGCTTCAATTGCGGCTTCAGTAATGTTCATAAGCTTAGTGGTTTACACTCAATACGAGCAGTTTGATCCACGTTTGGATCAAGCTCCACAGGCGGCAGTAGACACCTATGGTATCGCAGAACAGGCGACTTTGGATGAGAATCAGCGAGCAAGAAAATCTAAACTACAAACTAAAGAGTTAAGTGAACCCTTAGTAGCATCAAGAATGGCGAGTGAGCCTTTGCCCGAGAAAGATGAATTTACTGAGCAACTGATGGATGAGCCTGAGCGGGCTCAATACGCTGAAAAAGAAGCATTAACGTTAGCTGCAAAAGCAATGGACAATGTGGAAATTGAGCCTCTTGCATTGGACCTAGAATTACCTCGGGAAGTTGATGTTGAGCAGCAAATACCTGCAGATATTGCTTTAAATCAGGAAGATGCAGTTCAACAAGCATATGAAAAAGCCAATTTACTTGTTAAACATAAAGTTGAGCAGTCGGCCAAACGAGAGTCACAAGCTCAGCGAAGACTATCTTTAATTGATGTAGCGGGAAAATCTAGCGATACTCAAAACTTAAATTCGATGACACAAGTCAACACGGAATATCTAGATAGCTTATTAAAAAAACTTGAAGAGCAGTCTGGTTCAACTAACCAAAATCACGATAAAAAACAGAAGGTAAGTCAATTGCAGACGAATATTTATGATTATTTATCACTACTTAGAATGTCTGATCCTTTGATCGAAATCGAAGAAAAGTATTGGCAAGTGTTAACGGATGTACAACAAAAGAAATTAGGTAAATAGATAGTTTTGAACAGCCATAAAAGTAGAATAATTCTAAGACAGCCATAAACTGGTTTGATGTTAAAGTCTTATTGCTTATTTTTTACGTAGAGTTTAATGGCTAAAAAAATTGAAAACCTAACGTTATTAAATTAATGGAAGCACTAGAGTTAATATACTAAACCGCGATTGAACAATTGATTAAGTGATAGTCTGCAAATGACTTATACCGTGATTTTTCAATTTAGAATGTAACTTAATTGGCTCCTGCTAAATTCAACAAACTAGT